>CAMWKG010000053.1 GCA_947174785.1 uncultured Mollicutes bacterium | reverse complement strand
TTACCAAATCCACTACCAAAAGTAGAGGATGTAGAAGGATGGCATTTCATTGGCTGGTATTTAGAAGAAAGCTGTATTACACCTGCAACAGCTGGTAAAGCAATAGAAGAAAACACAATCTTATATGCTAAGTGGGAAGAGAATGTTGAACCTATTCCTGAAAAATTTAGCATTAGTTATAATATAAATGGTAAAGGCGAGCAGCCAACAAATATTAAAGAAGCTGTAGCTCTTCCAGAGGAGTTACCAACTCTTGCAGCTAGTGGATATGTTTTTGCAGGCTGGTATTTAGATACAAGCTTTAATACTAAAGCTACTCCTGGTATGGTATTAACAGAGGATGTTACCTTGTATGCAAAATGGGTAGGCCAAAACGATTTTGTGCTTGATAAAGCAGAAGGATATTTAGAGGGAGCTTACCTAGAATGGCAAACGTTTGCTAATTGCACAGATTATCATGTTTATTATAAAAAAGCAAGTGAAGCAGATTCTGCTTATAGAAAAATTGATCAACAGCTTATTCGAGAATATCCAAATAAATATCGTGCAGACATTTTAGGCTTGGCAGCAGGTAATTATGTTGTTAAAGCAGTTCCTGTACAAAATGATCAAGAATTAAATTCTATCGCAACGGAAAGTGTAAGTGTTGTAGCACATGAAAGAAGCGGATTTGCTTTTTCTCAGAATTCTAAATTTAAAACGGCTTCAGGTGCATATAACGATGATGGAACATTGAAGAGTGATGCAGTTGTTGTCTATGTAACAGCAAATAATGCAAAAACAGTTTCTTGCGATTTAAATATAAATGGGGTTTCTACTAAATTAACAGGAATTCAAGGTATTTTAGATGGAAAGCAAAAGGAAAACTCAACACAGCCATTATGCATTCGTTTCTTAGGGTTAATAAAAGTAACTGATTTAGATGCTATAGGAAGTTCTTCTGAAGGACTTCAAGTTAAAGGGAAAGCTGCCTTCTCTGAATTAAATCTTACGATTGAAGGTGTTGGAGAGGATACAACTTTATATGGTTTTGGATTCTTGGCTCGTAACTGTGGTAATGTGGAGTTTAGAAATTTTGCAGTTATGAATCAAATGGATGATGGAATTTCTATTGATACAGATAACTGTAATATTTGGGTTCATAACTTAGACATATATTATGGTAAGAAGGGTTCAGGAGATAAGGCTAAAGGAGATGGTTCAGTAGATACTAAGATATCAACGAATGTTACCATTTCTTATAACCATTTCTGGGATTCTGGCAAATGTAATTTACAAGGAATGAAGTCAGAAAAAGAAGATAACTATATTACTTATCATCACAATTGGTATGACCATTCTGATTCTAGACATCCACGTATTCGTACTTGCACTGTACATATATATAACAATTACTTTGATGGAAATGCAAAATATGGTGTAGGTGTAACAACTTCTGCATCAGCATTTGTTGAAAATAATTATTTTAGAAATTGTAAAAACCCAATGATGAGTGCCGCACAAGGAACCGATGCATTAGCAGATAAGGGAACCTTCAGTGGGGAAACTGGTGGTATCATTAAGGCATTTGGAAATCATATTGAGGGTGGTTCTGATTGTAAAGTTATTTCTTATCAAGAGAATTCAACAAGCTTTGATGCCTATGTTGCTACCTCAAGAGGGGAACAAGTTCCTAGTTCTGTTAAAGCTTTATCTGGTGGTTCAACCTATAATAATTTTGATACGAATTCAAGCCTTATGTACACATATAATGTAGATACACCAGAAGTAGCAAGAGAAAAGGTAATCAAATATGCTGGTAGAGTAAATGGTGGAGATTTAAAATGGAATTTTGATAATGCTACTCAAGACCGTAACTATGAGATTATTCCTGAATTAAGTAATAAGGTTTTATCTTATAAGTCTACATTGGTTCGTGTATTAGGTATTGAAGGTACATTAGGTAATGTAACTCCTGGTGATGGTGGAGATGAAGGAGAGAAAAAGCCTGAAACAGGAGAAGCAAATCCACCAGTTGTTTCAGATAGTATCGTACATAACTTTACTACAGATGGAAAGGATAGCAGTCTATTTACAATTACTGGTAACCTATCTACTTCTAAAGGAACTGTAACCTATAAGGGATTAACCCTTACGCAATGCTTAAAGCTAGAAAGTAGCACAACAATCACTTTCAGTATAAGTGCTTCTATGACTTTAGTTTTAGTATTTGTAGAGTCTTCTGCAACAATCAAGGTCGATGGAACAAAGCATTCTGCAAGCAATGGAATTATTACAGTCTCCTTAAATTCGGGAGAACATACCATCTCAAAAGCAGATGGTGCTAACCTGTTCTATATAGAATTAAATAAATCTGCATAATCGTATAAAATGGAAGTCTTTTTCAACTTCCATTTTTTTGTAAAATTTTAAAATAAAAATTATTCAAATTATCTTGCAGATTACAAAAAGGTATGCTATAATTATCACGCATTTTTGAAGAAATGCCCTTGCCTAGAAGCTATGCTAGGCCAAAAGTCCATAAGGAGGTTGAAAGAATATGAAAAAGTATGAAGTTATGTATATTCTTCGTGCGACTTTAGATCAAGAGGCAATTAAAGCCGAGGTTGCAAATGTAAGTAACATTTTTACCAACAATCAATCTAAGGTTTTAGAATGTAAGGAATGGGGTTTAAGAGAATTAGCTTATGAAATCGAACATTCTCGTAAGGGATATTATGTTTGGATGTTAGTAGAAGCTACTCCTAAGGCTCTTACTGAATTTGATCGTATCGCAGGTTATAATGAAAACATTATTCGTCATATAGTAGTTGTTGACGGAGAATAAGATCAGGAGTTAACTATGAATAAAGTAATGTTAATTGGTAGAATTACCAAAGACCCTGAAATTCGTTATACACAATCAGGTATGTCTAATTTGAGATTTACAGTTGCTATTGACCGTGTTGGAAGTAGAGATGCTAACGGAAATAGACAAGCTGATTTTATTGGATGTGTTGCCTTTGGACAACAAGCTGATTTCATATCTCGTTTTATTAGAAAAGGATATTTGCTCTCAGTAGAAGGTAGAATTCAAACAGGTTCTTATCAAGGACAAGATAATCAAATGAGATATACTACAGATGTTATTGTTGAGCGTGTAGAAAATCTAACACCAAGAGATCCTAACGCACAACCTACATCATATCAGCCAAATCAAGGCTATCAACAACCAAACAATAATTACCAAGGGTATAATAACCCTAGCTATGGTGGCACCTACAATGCAGGTACACCTACATCTCAGCCAGAACCAGAAGCTCCACAAAGCTTTAATATGGATGTAGCTGACGATGATTTACCATTCTAAAACTAAAAGGAGGAATTGATTATGCAACAAAATCGTAAACCAGATCGTGGCGAACGTCGTGGTCGTAAAAAGGTTTGTTATTTTACACAAAACCATATTGAGCATATTGATTTTAAAGATGTAGATTTATTAAGAAAGTTTGTAACAGATAGAGGCAAAATTTTACCTCGTCGTATTACTGGTACATCTGCTAAATATCAAAGAAAGTTAGCAATCGCTATTAAGCGTGCTCGTCATATGGCTTTATTACCATTCGTAAAAGACTAGTAACAACAAAGGACTATTGAATATTCAATGGTCTTTTTATTTTTACTCCTTTAATCTTTTATTTAAGTATTCAGGTAACTCTTCTAA
>CAMWKG010000052.1 GCA_947174785.1 uncultured Mollicutes bacterium | reverse complement strand
ATTTACATTCAACTTACACGCTATAGAGACAAAAGGGGATATAGAATATCTTAAGAATGTAGATTTCACATATTATAGTGTGGTTGATGGATTCTTATATCATGATGGAACATCCTATCAAAAGTATATAAAAGAAACTAGAGAAGCTGAGAAGGTCTATAAGTATAATGGACAATGGACTACAGGAGAAGGAGATATATATAATTTTACGGAATATATGGCTGATAGATATCCATCTTATAATTTAGAAAGTTCCTATACAGATGCTTTTTTTACTGGTAGATATATTCCTACTGATATGTTTTCAACAAGTTATTTTGTCAAGAAGGTTTCCAAAGATGGAGGATATACTTATAATTATACAGAGTCTGAGGCAAACTGTGCGATTACAGCTGCGTTCAATGTAATGTCTAGTTGGAGACAAATGGGATATTTTCCAAAGCTTCCATTAAAGACAGTTACAAGAGATATAAGAGAAGAAATTAAACAAGATCCAAACTATGCTGCATATGGAACTGGAGTTGGAGGAGTAGGGATAGATTCTTATTGGACCACTAATAGAGAGGGAAAACTGGAAATAATGCCAGAACTTTACTATTATGCAAGATATTATGCAGTAGAGGCAAAGAAGTATACACCTGAAAGTGGACTTACGACATCACAGGCAAAGGGAATATTCACCTTCATTACAACACAATATGTTGCAGGAACGATTTATGCAGACACCTCTACAAATTTTTCAGATGTTATGGAATTATTACAGGCAGGAAAAGCAGTATTCATGGGAGTATCTGGAAGTAAGACCTTTGGTGGAGATCATGCCGTAGCCTTACTTGGTTATTATAAATATTCCTATAAAAGTGGAGTATGGATTTTTGCACAAACAAAGACTGCATACTTTTATGTGATAGATGATGGGCGGACTGAGGCAGTGACTTATTTTGACCCAAATTGTAATTCAAAGCTATCTTACGAATTCATTTATAAATAGTGAGTTTAGATTACTTCAAGGAAAATATCATCTCCCAAACTCGCTCCCTGAAGTTTTCTAAATTCATCTACAAAGTAAATCTTACATTTAGAGTAAATTGGGGATAATATACTACATAGTTTAAATAAATAACGTGATCGTGTATGGATTTACTAATAAGTGGATTCTTAGATAGGGGACCATAGAGATACCTTGTATCTTTATGGTTTCTTTTTTTTGGCTTTACTTTATGTAAAGTTTTTTGTTTTTTTTAAAACTTTATTATAAAAAATAATTAGTTTTTGGTAATTATTTATATGTAGGGAAAAAAGGAGTGATTTTTTTGTATAAAGGAAAAGAATGGATTGGAGTCTTGCTATTGGTTATGATTATTTTGGTTGGAAACTTGATTTTTAATTTTAAGCAGAAAGAGGAAGTCAAAATTGAAAATTCTTTTTCAGAAAATGAATCTTTCATAATTCAAATAGAAGGAGAAGTTGTTCGTCCTATGGAATTGCAATATGCTAAGCCAATATCATATGGTGTATTATTTTTGAGGATAAGAAATAATCTTAATGAATTTAGCAATATTTCTGGATTTGATACTAGTGAAATCATTTCTTCTAGTATCTCTATACATATTCCAACTTATGATGTAGGAAATTTCTATTCTCCAAATGAAAAGATTTTTATTAATCAAGCAACTGTAAATGAATTAAAAAAGCTTCCTCAAATCGGAGAAAAAAGAGCACAGAAAATTCTAGATTACATTAAATCAAACGGAAAAATTGAAACTTGGGATATATTTTTTAAGATTGTGGGTGTACCAGAAAATGTTAAAGATGAGATTAAAAACCAAGCCATATTGTAATGAACTACATTTCTTTTTGTTTGCTGTAGTATTGTTGCTTTTATCTTTATATCATCCTTTCTTTTATCTTGTTCTAGGAAGTTATCTTATTTTTATAATAAAGAAGACAAAATATATATTTCCTATTGGTTTAATTTTACTTTGTATAATTCTATCTTATTATTTTGCAAAAATAAGATTAAAGGAATTAGAAACAAACGAGTATGAGGATATTTATGAGGTACTTGATGTCAAGGAAAAAGAGATTATTATTCAAGGACAAACGAAAATTATCATTTTTTCTAGTATAAAGGATTTGATTCCGGGCGATAGAATTTCTGCTAAAATAAAGGTTTATCCTCTAAATGAAGCTTCCTTTGATGGCGACTTTGATGCGAAGGCATATTACCAAGCTAAAGGAATAACCAATCGAGGAAAACTAGTACAATATCAGGTTATAGGCTCAAGATGGACTATAGCAAGACTACGATTTTTTGTATTACAGCATTTTGAATCACGTCTAGAGCCAAAAAGCTTTGCTTATGTAAAAGCATTGTTTTTTGGCATTTCTGATTTAGAAAAAGAGGTAAAGACAGCATACTCTATTCTATATATTTCCCATTTACTAGCAATAAGTGGTCTTCATATTACTTTTTTATATACAGTTTTGCTTCAATTTTTTAGAAAATTCTTTCATATAAAAGGTGAAAAGATAGCTCTATTTATATTAGGAATTTACGTTGTTTTTATTGGCTACCCTGTTTCTTGTTTGCGAGCATTTCTATTTTTAGCTTTAGGTCTGTGGAATAAAAAAGGACAAATCGAGTACGCAAAGCTAGATATACTATCGATAAGCTTTATCGGAATGGTTTTAGTTTTTCCTCTTAAAGCATTTCAAACAGGTTTTATATTAAGCTTTATCATAAGTTTTATTTGGGTATTTATGAAGGATTACATAAGTAATAAAGGTACTTTCACAAGAGCTTTTCAATCTTCCTTAATCTGCATTTTTTCTATATTTCCATTTTTGATAAATCAAACAAATCAGATTTCATTTTTAGGTATATTATTATCTTTTATTATAGGATACCTTTTTGGTAAATATGTGTTTCCATTCGTTTTAATCATATTAATATTTCCTTGTAGTGTCTATGAGGCAGCCTTTCAATTTCTAGATCAAGCATTACTGCTGATGACACAATATGCCTATCCTTTATCCGTCCCTAATCTTTCTATTTTTTGGATAGTTGTCTACTATCTCATATTTATATATATTTTAATTTGCTTAGCAAAAAATGTGAAAAAGTACACTCTATTATATATACCTATTTATATAGTAATCATTTTGTCTTTAAGATTATCAAATCCCTTTTATAAGGTTACATTTATAGATGTTGGTCAAGGTGATTCTATTTTAATAGAATTACCCTATGATCAAGGCAATGTGTTAGTAGATAGTTATAACGGAACAGTAGACTATTTAACAAGCATAGGTGTTAAAAAACTAGATTATGTTGTGTTAACCCATTTCGATAAGGATCATATGGGGACAATAGAAGATGTCTTAGAAAATTTTAAAGTGGAAAGCTTGTTATATTCTCCTTATGAAGATGAATCTAAAATTCTCAGTCTTAAAGTAAATAAAAAATCGATCAAAAGCGGTGATTTGTTTCGTGTAAAGGAAATAGATTTTCATGTCCTTGGACCAATTCACGACCTTGGTGATTCCAATGCAAATTCTGTTGTATTAAAATTCAAATTAGCGGGATATGATTTTTTATTAACGGGAGATATGACAGAAGCAGAGGAAAAGGATTTAATCTTGAAGTATGATAACTATTTAGATAGTGATATCTTAAAGGTAGCGCATCATGGTTCTAGCAC
The DNA here is from genome assembly GCA_947174785.1 of uncultured Mollicutes bacterium. GTDB lineage: Bacteria > Bacillota_I > Bacilli_A > Acholeplasmatales > Anaeroplasmataceae > Pelethenecus. The sequence goes on along the minus strand of CAMWKG010000052.1, from coordinate 357 downwards.
CTCCTCAACTATAGATTTCTTAGATTTAGTTTCTCCTAATTATTCTATAATATCTGTAGCAGAAAATAACAGCTATGGACTTCCCAATCAAAGCATAGTTGAAAGATTGAATAGAACTTCTAATGTATATATGACAAAAGATTGTGGAAATATCCAAATTATCATAAAAAATCATATCCATATAAAAAGATATCGAAAATAAAATAAAAAAAGATATAAAAAAACAAAAAAATTTTGAAAAAAGTTCTTGATTTCTTTTTTTGTCTGCGGTATAATGTAAAAGCACTTATGCGATAAGTGTGTAATTTTTAGTCTTTGAAAACTATATATGACGAAGAAAACGACGAAAAAGAAAAA
>CAMWKG010000051.1 GCA_947174785.1 uncultured Mollicutes bacterium | reverse complement strand
TGGTATTACCTCCTATGAAGCTCTTTTTTGGCTTCATATAAATAATTACCAAGAATCATCTATTTTTTTATTTTATTTTAAAAAAAGTTAAAAAAATAAAAACTATAAGGTTTTCATTACCCTATAGTTTAAATCAAATCGTACTATTTTATTTTTCTTCTCTTTCTTTTCTACCTAAGTAAATATCCAATTCTTTTTTCATTTCCTCAGGGATAGTGGCATCTACTGGGAAGAAGGTACTTTCTATCATACGTTGCGCAAATTGGATGATAAATTCTGCAGTTCTATAGTAATTTTCCTGATCTAGGAAATCTATTATGTCCTTACGACTATGGATTTCAGCTCCGCCCCTAGGAGCAAGTCTTGCAAAGGAAAGGGCAGGGACACCATGATCTGCAAATGGTGTAGAATCTGAAGAGTAAACCCCTTGCTTTGCAGTGATAGGAAAGCCTACTTCACATCCCATATAATTTATGTAATTCACTAAAGACATCTCTGAAGTACAGCATGCAATATCTTTCCCAATAACAACACCTGTCATATCAACATTAATACATAGCTTATAATCCAATAATTCTTCTTGATGAGTATCAGTAAATGCCTTAGAGCCTAAAAGTCCCATTTCTTCTGAACCACACCAAATAAATTTTAAGGTTCTAGAAGGACGGTGCTTTGAAAAATAAGCAAGTGCTTCTAATATCGTTGTTGTACCAGTACCATTGTCATATGCACCTGTTGAAAAAGGAACGGAATCGTAGTGAGCGGTAAAGCATACAATTTCATTTTTCTTTACTGTTCCAGGAATTGTAGCAATTACATTATGTGAGGTAAGCTTAAATTCATCCTGTTGTAAGGTGATTTTCACTTCTTTAGGACTAGATAATAAAAGCTTTTGTGCATCAATCATGCGCATACATACACCTGGAATCTTACCATGCTGATAGTGACGTTCTCTTATCATCATCTTCTCTAAATCTGAATTTGCAATATCATCGTACAAAGATCCACTAGTACAAATAAAAGCAGAGGCCTTCTTTTCACATAATTGTTTATAAGTCTTAATCATCATTCTAGAGCTTACATAAGCTATCTTTCCTTCCAAAGAATCAAGATGCTTAAGCTGCTCATCAGATTCAATAACAACAAGTTCCCCTATAATTCCTTCTATAGGTGTAGATCCACTCATACCTACTCCAGTAACCTCATAAGCTCCATCGATCGTCTCTAGCATTGCTTTTTTAATTTCATAACCATCAATTAAAAATTCTTCTAGATGAGCTTCAACCTGAAATTTATGACATTCTGTAATAATTAGATTAGCTGTTTTAAGCTCTTCTTCGCTTCCACCTGTACGTTCATAAGCAATTTTTTTCAAGAATTCAAAGCTGTCGAATCTTTCCATCTTTACCACTCCAATCGCATATCGTTTTTATTATACACAAAATAGACTGATTTTCAAAGAACTTTTATCAAAAAAATATCATTACACACTTTTTTGTATAGCAAGGAGTTCTTCTTCAGTAAAAAACTTATCTCCAATAGACATTTGAATGGTGTGGTATTTATAAAAATAATGCTGATAGTTTGTATGGAATTGAATTTTTTTCAGAGGATACTTCTTTTTATATATCTGCTTATCTAATAAAAATTTTTGGTAAAGTGTTTGTTCTTTTACATAATATTCTACACTTAGAAAAAAAAGATAGGCTGCATTGACTATGATGAAAACATCCATTTTATAATAGATACTAATGCCTATAGCCCCTACACCACACAATAAGCTTAAGGTACTCATTAGCTTTAAAACAAATCGATAAGGTAGAATATAGGATGCAAAAGTCTTTATTATATTAAATCCATCTAACGGATAAATTGGTAGGCTATTAAATACAATAAGAATCAAATTAATTTTTCGCATTGTTTCATCTGGAATGATGAGATAGGAAACAAAATTAAACAAAATGCCACCAAAATATATAATAAAATCTTTATAAAATTCTTCCTTTGTGTTTTCAAGCTTAAGAAAAAATCCAAAAATAGAAAGCTTCAATCTTTCTATTTTATATTTAAAAATATAGATAAAAAATAAATGCCCAAGTTCATGAATAAAAAGACATAAAAATAATTTCACAATAATAGCTTGCTTAGGAGATAAGGAAATAATACAGACTAAAATTAGGAAGCTATAATCAATTTTAAACCTTTTCATAATAAATACTCAATCTTCCAGATATTGTTGTAAGATCTTCTCCTTCTACAACAAAAAAATCATCAGTTACGCCAAAAGAATTTAGGCTATGAATGTACTGATATAAATTTCCTGTTCGTTTAGAAATATGACTGATTTTGTATCTTGCATCTAAATTGACTACTTCAACTATCCCATCATCTACAGAAACAATCATAACATCTATAGGAAGACTGACCTCCTGATTTAAAGGGAAAATGTATAGCTTATTCTCTTCTACAATATAATCTTTTACCACCATAGGGACACTTGCAACATTTTCTTCATCCTTATACAAATTCTCGGCTAAAAAATTTGTGATAGCTACAGTATTAATTTCTTTATCTAAAAATTTCTGTACTGGTTGAATAAAAAGATAGCTTGCAACAAATAAGCCTAACATAATCATCTTAATGAGTATTTTTTTCAAGAGTATCACCTAACAAATTATATTCCATACCAATAGAAAGTAGACCATGTTCATTCATAGAAAAATAATCTCTTGAGGATACCACAAGGTGATCTAAAAGTAAAATATCTAAAGGCATTAAAATCTGCTTTAATTCCTGAGTTGCCTCTATGTCTGCTAAAGAGGCATTCACATCACCAGAAGGATGATTATGGACTAACACAATTCCATATGCCTTTAATTCTAAAGCTTTTTGCACAATTCCTCTAGCTGGAATTTCAATCTTGTGAGAGCTATTACCACGTTCCACTAAAGTATTTAATGGTCTTAGCTTACAATCTAAAAGAATTGCAATAATGATTTCACTGGATTCTAAATATATTTCATGATAAATATAATTGTAAATATCCTCAGACGTTTCTAGGCTAGGAATATTCTTTTCTTTTATTGCCCCTCTTCTAGCAAGCTCAAAACAAGCTAAAAGCTGGCAGGCCTTTGCCTTTTTTATACCTTTGATTTTGAGTAGGCTGGAATATGTTAACTCCTTTAATTCTGGCAAGCTATACTTCTTTAGAATACTACTAGCTACATCAAGCACAGTATGCTCCTGTGTTCCACTTCCAATTAAAATGGCTAGCAATTCAGTGTCAGATAATGCTTTAGCTCCTAATTTTACAATCCTTTCTCGTGGACGATCGTCCATTCTTAAATCTTTCATATTCATTTTTTTCACCTCATATAAATAATTACCAAAAAATATAAAAATTTTTAAAAAATGTTTTCTAAAATTAAAAAAAAGAACACATTTTGAAATGTGCTCTTATTTCTTATGGTTTAAGCTCCTTGAGATGTACCTGTAATTACTAGGTCTACATTACTAAATTCTACAACCGTTCCTCTTGTAGCATACATACCAATATACATATAGTTTGTATCTACAGAGAATAAATCGAAGTCATAATATGTTTCTGTATAGGTTACACCCTTATAAATAATGGTAGTTGTGATAGATTGACCTAAACGTACAATTTTAAACTCAGCCGTATCATCTACAGCATATAAAGATGAAATATTATTTTTATTGTTTACCAAAGTAGAATTTTCTCTATAAACTAAAGCGTTCATACTTGCATCTTTTGTGACAAAGCCAGCTGTTAGATAGTTTGAGGTAATTGTTTCTGTTTTTGCAGACTGATTAATATAACAATCATCTCTTAGCATTAAACCAAAGCCTGCTTGTTTTATTGAAGCCGTCTGAATGACTTTTGCTGTTGCGGTAATTTCAAAATTCTTTTCTTTAGAAAGTTGTTGGAAAAGAAAGGCAAAACCATCTCCTGCACTTGCAAATTTACCTCTTGAAGTGGAACCACTTTGTCCAACCTCAAATACACCTGCATTTTCCTTAGCTCGATATCCATTTCCTGAGGAGGAAGGATCTCCACCACAGTCACCAAATGCCGTTCCATACCATCCTTCTGTTGTTGTTTTATAATGAGAAGGTGCTTGTGTTTTATAAGAAGCCAAATTTGGTGAAGCATAATCCATAAAGGTATAGGATGGATTTTTAACTAAATCCTTTTCTTTTGTTGGTTCTGTTATTTCTGCTAAAACATATTTACCTAAAATGTTCTTTGTCTTTTTCAATTCAGATGCTACTAAATATGCAACATACTTTGCACCATAAATATTTAAATGTGTTGTATCTACTGAATTTGTATCCACTACAACATCTGTTCCTTCTTTTTTACCAGAAGTCATAGCATGATAGTAAATTGCTTCATTGTAGCCAAGGGAAGAATATTTTGCTTTAGTTAGGTCTCTTAGATTAACAACAGTAACATTTTTCTCTAGACCAAGCTTTACAATAGCCTCTGCATAATCTCCAGTGGATGTTATATGTCCATTAGATGCAGTATAATTATTATTCTTGTCTGCACGAACAATAGGAGTACATAAAATTGGAATTGCTCCCTTTTCTATGGCAAGCTTGATATAGTATTCATATAAGCTGTATTGGAAAGAACTTGAATCTGTTAATGGTTTAGATGCATCTGTAAAGCGGGCTGCATCATCACTTTTTTCATCATTATGACCAAAGCCAATTAATAGATAATCACCAGCCTTAAGACTGTTCTTTAAGGTCGCATAGTTTGTTTCTGTAATAAAGCTCTTTGAGCTTCTTCCAGATAGAGCTAGATTCTTCACTGTAATCGCTGCATCAAAATAATTTGATAGCTGAGTACCATAGCCATATCTTGGGTAATAATAGGCATCAGAGAAGCTTGCAAGTGTTGAATCTCCTACAACAAATAATGTTGCAGGGACCTTTTCAAAAGGTGCTTCATAATGATAAACTACTGGTTCAGACAATTCACTATCTGTGTATAGGGTAGATTGATGTGAAATTGCTTTTACTGCAACCTCATAATCTCCATCCTCTTTTGCATCTATGGTATAAGCAGTTTCTGTTTGTTCTTCTAATGCTGTTCCATTGAACAAAACAATATAAGCATCTGCATTTTCCACTGCTTCCCAAGAAACAATATTATCCTTTAAAGTGATAAGAGGTGTTGCAAGTAAAGTTGGTTCTTTAGCAGCAATCGTATAAGTAACAGGATTTGAATACGCACTATTTGTATATTCTTCCTGATTTTTTGAAATAGCCTTTACCTTGATTACATATTCTCCTGCCTCTTCTGCAGTAATCTTATATTTTGT
>CAMWKG010000050.1 GCA_947174785.1 uncultured Mollicutes bacterium | reverse complement strand
ATACAATCCTATTATAAACTAATCACAAACTTTTTTCTACAAAAAATAAAAAAAATTATAACATTTCTGATATTTTTTTTCATATTCTTTGTTTTTTTATTCTTGCTTATAAAAGGAACACGGAAAAAATTTCATTTTTGCAATTCATTTTTGTCTTTTAAGGCAAACTGAAATTTTCGTTTTGCTTTTAATTTTCTCTTAAATCAAATTTTTCTTATCACATTATATTACAATTTTTAATTGTATAAATATTCATATCATGATATAATTTTTAAATGAAATTGTGAAAGAGGGATAAAGGATGAATATCTATTTAGACTTGTTTTTGACCTTCTTTAAACTGGGCGCTACTACCTTTGGTGGTGGTTATGCAATGATGTCGCAGATTAAAGAAAGTGTTGTAGAAAAAAAAGAATGGCTATCTAATGATGAGTTATTAGAAGTATTCGCAATATCTGAATCTACACCAGGTCCTGTTGCTATTAATATGGCCACTTACATAGGTTTCCAAAAAGGAAAAATATTAGGTAGCATATTAGCTACATTAGGAGTGGTACTCCCTTCTTTTATTATAATATTTATTATTTCTTTATTCTTAAATAAATTTTTAGAAAACCAATATGTTGCTTATGCATTCGTAGGAATCAAATGTGCTGTTGCTTTTTTAATATTGAAGGCTGGACTGAATCTATTAAAAAAAATGCCAAGAAGCATTTGGCAGGTTAGTTTGTTTTTTATTGTTCTTACTTTAATGATTGTATTAGAATTATTTTCTAAGAACTTCTCTTCTATTTATCTAATCATCATAGGAGGAGTAGTTGGAATAATCATTCTCACAATACAAGACCATTTAAAAAGAAAGAGAGATGAAGTCAAATGATTTATCTACAACTCTTTCTAGAATTCTTTAAAATTGGATTATTCACTTTTGGCGGTGGATATGCAATGATACCACTCATTAAAGAAGTGGTACTAAACTATGGTTGGTTAACTGAAGAACAATTTATGGACTTCATCGGTGTATGCGAATCTACACCAGGTCCTATTGCCATTAATATGGCTACCTTTGTAGGATCCTCTAAAGCTGGAATTGGAGGAGCTGCAGTTGCTACACTCGGTGTCGTTCTTCCTTCGTTTATCATCATTTTATTAGTTGCTTCTATTTTAAAGAAGTTTATTAAAAATAAATTTGTTGCTCGAGCATTGACAGGAATTAAGGCTGTAGTCATAGGATTAATTTTATCTACTGGTATTATCTCACTCATTCAATGCATAGGATATGAATCTCTTACTTCTTTCCATGTAAACATTGCTTCCATTATAATATTTTCCATATTAACAATTATATATTTTGTTTATCTAAAAATAACTAAAAAAAAGTTAAATGCTATTATGATTATTGTCGTTGCTGCCTTACTAGGATTAGCAATTTGTCCCTTTATTTAAATATTAAAAAATACTGCTTACATAAAGGCAGTATTTTTTTATCTTTGAATAATGTAACGGATAAATTCAATAAGCTTGCTTCGATCTACTTTTAAAAATTCTAAATACTCCATTACATTAGGATATTGAGAAATTAAAACAATGTTACGATAATTTTCTAAAATCTCTTTTTCAAGATCACTCATCAAATATTCTTCAAATATAACAGCTAAGTTTTTATCCTGTTCTTCAATTACCATTTTATATAGTTCTAATGCTGAATATTTTTTGAACTCCTCTATACTAATTTCTACGTTTGTTTCTGCACAAAAATGATTAATATTTACCTCTGTTCCACTCATATTAAAATCAATCAAACCTTTAAAATGATTATCTTCTACTAAAATGTTTGTCCAATTTAAATCCCCTTGAATCACACATCGAGGTAATTGCTTATATACCTTCTTAATTGCTTCTCTATTCTTTTCATTAAAAAGAGATAGCTGATTAGCAAGTTCTGTTTCTCCGCTTGTTTTTAAAGCAGAAACAAACGTATTAAGATTTTCCTGCTTCTCATCGATTTCTATATCAAGAGGAGCTAAATCAATAATACTCCACATTGAATAAACATCAGACAAATCAACATTGGAATAAGCTTGAGATAATCTCCCAATACTTCTCCACACTTCCTTTTGAATCAGATTGTGATCACAAGCATTATCTAACTCTTCTTCTGTTTTATAATCTAAATATTCAGATAAGTAGCATACATAAGAATTGTATTTAGTAAGATATGTTCCCTCTTTAGAAGGATATATTCTAGGAGTAAGCACACCAATCTTCCGATAGCGTTCGCATAACCTAGATATGGATTCTAATCTTGTTTCTGTAATACTACTACCATTTATGCGAAGCACATATGCATTATCAATAAATATATTTAATCGATAATCCGTTCCATTTGTAGTTTCTAATTCTTTATATGTATAAAACGAAGTAATGTTGTATTTTTCTAAAATTTCTAATATTTCCTGTTTAGTCATAAATGTACCTCATTAAACAATAAAAAAATAGGATTGTTATCCCTATCATTTTAATAAATATTTAAATATAAAAAAATGGAGCAAGCGAAGGGAATCGAACCCTCGTCATTAGCTTGGAAGGCTAAGGTTCTACCATTAAACTACGCTTGCTTATAAACTGGTCGGAAAGACAGGATTTGAACCTGCGACCTCCTGGTCCCAAACCAGGCGCTCTACCAAGCTAAGCTACTTTCCGATGTATAAGATAAAGTGAAAATCTTTTTTCACGCTTGTATATTTTAACACAATGCATATAGGAATGCAAGTACTTTTTAAACTTTTTTAAAGAAAAAATAAAGACTGATAAATCCAGTCTCATAGGGTTGATTTATATGTAAGGCCAGAGGGGGAATTCCCCTCTAGCATACATAGATTGTATTAGAAGAATCCAAAGGAATTTCTACGATTAGGGCAGTTATTGCCAGTGTTAACCGTAGGTGTATTGTCAAAGTAAGCAGCTATAGAACGAGCGATGATATCGCATAAGTTACAATCCTGAATGATTTCTACTGGATCTGTATTGATAAATGCTTGGTAGTATTCCATATTATTACAGCAGTTTTCTCTAACTGAGATTCTTGCTATACAGTATACAGATGTAGGAACATTGCAAGGTGTTGCAACTAAATCATAAGTATTTTCATTGATTTGATTCAATTCATACTTGAAAGTAGTATTACCTACTAAGATTTCTTGTCTTCCTTCTCCTCTACAATCATGATCGTGTTCATGTCCACACATAATTAAATCTCCCTTCGTAGCAGTTGCTACAATAATAATATATGAAGGGAGATTTTTTTGGTATGGGTTTTTATAATATATGTAATTTTATTGTATCAGTTATAGCATTTCCCACTGCTGAAGCACCAGTGATAATAACCTTATCCCCTTTATGAACAACATCGGTTTCTAAAGCTTTTTCTATTGCATATGTAAATAATTCATCAATAGATTCCTTCTTTTCAGCATATACAGGATATACATTCCAAGCAAGGTTTAACTGACGACAAGCTTTTTCATTTACTGTTACTGCAATAATAGGGCATGCTGGGCGATAAGCAGAAACCTTAAATGCAGTAAGACCATTTGCTGTAACACAAATGATTGCTTTAGCATCTACTTGATTTGCAGCACTAACAGCAGCATTACAAATTGTAGATAAGAAGTCTTCTCCTAAGTTCAATTGGTTTTCAACAAAGATTTTCTTGAAATCCATCTTACTTTCAGTGAATGTTGCAATATCCTTCATTGTTGTTACAGACTCAATTGGATACTTACCAGCAGCTGATTCGCCGGATAGCATAATAGCTGTAGTCTTATCATAAATTGCATTTGCAACATCACTTACTTCTGCACGTGTAGGTCTTGGATTTGTTTGCATTGAATCAAGCATCTGAGTTGCAGTAACCACTAGTTTTCCTGCTTTATAGCATTTATCAATCATTTCCTTTTGAATAGATGGAAGCATCTTAAATGGCACTTCTACGCCCATATCTCCACGAGCAACCATTATACCATCAGAAACCTCAATAATTTCATCCATCTTTTGAATACCCTCAGTATTTTCAATCTTAGAAATGATTCTTATCTTACCTGAAGTATCATATTCATCTAAAAGCTTTCTTAATTCTAATACATCTTCTTTTCTTCTGACAAAGGATGCAGCAATATAATCTACACATTCTTGAATACCAAATATAATATCTGAACGGTCTACTTCTGAAATATATGGCATATCTACAATAACATTAGGAATGTTAATAGATTTGCGATCAGAAAGGGAAGCATCATTTAACACCTTACAGACAACATTCTTTCCTTCTACTCGCAAAACTTCAAAGGAAACTTTTCCATCATCAGCCAAAATCTTAACTCCAGGTTGATTTACATAAACTGCTAAATCAGGATAAGTTAATCCTACCTTAGTTTCATCTCCAATTAAATCATAGTCTGAACAAAAAGTAAATTCTTGTCCTTTCTTTAATTCAACCTTCTTATTTTTAAACAAACGAACTCTAATCTCTGGTCCTTTTGTATCAAGTAAAATAGGAAGTGGAATGCCTAATTCCTGACGAACCTTTTTTACTCTATCCATACGAACCTTTTGTTCCTCATGAGTTCCATGAGAAAAATTAAATCTTGCACAGTCCAAACCATTTTGAATCATTTCTTTTAAAATATCTTCTGAATCGCATGCTGGACCTAAAGTACATATAATCTTTGTTTTACGCATTGTGTTCACCTCATATAATATCATACCACAAATCAAATAAAAAAAACACCATTTTTCTGGTGTTAAATATAAAAAAAGATGGTGCCGAAAAAAGGAATCGAACCCTCAACCTACTGATTACAAGTCAGTTGCTCTACCAATTGAGCTATTTCGGCACTTAGATGGTGGAGGTTGACGGGCTCGAACCGCCGACCCTCTGCTTGTAAGGCAGATGCTCTCCCAACTGAGCTAAACCTCCAATATTTACTTGCACTTACTTATTATATTCAAAACAGAAAAGAAATCAAGTAAATTTTAACAATTTTGATAAAAAAATTAAAATAAGATGTAAAAAAGTTCAATTTATAATTTCTATTATAAGCTGTTAATCAAAGCGATTCATTGTGGCAAGATGAGAAATTCCAATAAAAAAATTAGTAAGCTGTACAAATGTCTGATTTGTTTCATATTCACCTAGAACTTTTTTCACATAGCCATCTTCTATATATAAATCAAACATATCACAAATCTTATTCACTTGCTTTTGATAAGCATTCAAATTGATTCCATTGTTCTCAAAATATTTAAAGACATTACCATTATCTGAAACTATAAAAAGTCCTGTTGATTCTTCTTTAATATGACAAGAGCTGATATGATCATCGTTATAAAGCTTAAAAGGAAAAGCTATTTCATATCCATCATTGTCCTCTGCATATTTAATATGATTCATATAATTCTTAAGAAAAACATCTATATCCATAAAATACTTATCCTCCTTAAAATTAAAAAAGCCTTAACTAAGGCCAAATTTAAATGGCGCCCGCAGTAGGACTCGAACCTACGACACCTTGATTAACAGTCA
>CAMWKG010000049.1 GCA_947174785.1 uncultured Mollicutes bacterium | reverse complement strand
GTATATTATAGAACGCAGAACATTAGGTTTCACTTTAGAAGAAATAGGAAAAGAATTATCTTTAACAAGAGAAAGGATTAGACAGCTTGAAGCAAAAACACTAAAAAAAGTCAACTCGATATTTACAAAAAATAAATGCAAGCGATTTTTTTTAGATGATTATTATGTTGGAAGCAAAAACACAACAAGTTTATCTGACAGATATTATGCTATCTTCTTGAATGTAATAAGCAGAAAAATGGATTTTAAAGTATTACGAATAGATAGAGAAATTTACTATGTCAAGAATAAAGTTTTTGATGAGAATATGAGAAAATTTAATGATGTTAGTGAGAATTTAGACAAGTTAGGAATTCTTTTTTATAATGAATTTGATGATACTATAATGAATTTAGAATATAAAAATTATTTTTTAGACTATTTTAAAATAAACGCTAATACTAATTGTATTTATAAAAGCATCAAAACTGCAGATAAATTATTATCTTATATTAAAAGGTTCAACTATATTGATTTTTCAGATGATAATATCGAGAATCTAAAATTGTCGTTATTTCGCTTTGTAGACATCGTTGATTTTAATAAGCGAAACTTGATATCTATATTGACAAGACAAGGAAGCATTAATATTGGGAACTCTAAGTATAGTTCTGGGGATATTTTGCAAAAAATTCCAGTGAATGTTATGGAAGAAATAAAAGATTATATTAAAGAACATAAGATAGTTAGTTCTGAAGAAATTTGTAAATGTTATAAAAATCAACTACCAGATTTTACGACTCCCTCTATGGTATATTATTTTATGAAAGAGCATTATGCGGATATGTTTAATTTTGGCGGTAATACATTAATGATTTCTACAAGAGATACTGCTGCAAGTAAGGCAGTACTAATATTTGAACATATTAAAAATTCATTTGAACCAGTAGCAAATGTTGAATTACTTGATAAATATAAAGTAAATAAAACATCTCTTTCGGTTATTGTCCAACAAAATTCTGATATTATTTATTTGGATGATGTTTACCTATGGCTGATAAGTCAAATGAAAAACTCAGAAATTATTATGCGAAAAGTAGAATTCTATGTAAAACAACATACATCTTTTTTTGCTATCGATCTTTATAAATACATTTTATATAACAGTCGTGAATTGTTGGAACAAGATTTTATAACAACTTTTGAGCGATTTTTAAAGTTTTTGAAGGCATTTTGTAAGGATTTATTATTGGATTATGAATATGATCGTTTCAAAAAAAAATATTCAAAAAAACAAGTTCAAGTTGGTTCTTTTGGATTTGAATCAGATTTTTAGGAGGTTATTATGGAAAAAGAATGGTTTTTTAGTGTAGATGCATCTCTTGGCGAAGATTTTAGTGATCATGGAACAGAAACATTTAAAAATAACAATGAAGGAGCAGAAAAATTTAGAAAGTTTGCAAGAGAAATGGTTCAAAATTCAATTGATGCTAAAGATGACAGAATTCAAGATCCTTTAGTAGTCAAATTTGAATTGTTTGATATGGAAATGAAGGATTTACCTTCAGTTGAAGGCTTAATAGAACATATTGAAGGTACTATTAATTATTGTGAAAGAAAATCCAAGCAAAACAATGCTTATAATATCTCAAAGCGCGAGATAAAACTTTTACGTAAAAATGAAATGAAGGTTTTAAAAATATCAGATTACAATACTAAAGGAATCACTGGTAGTAAAGGATTAGATGAGGAAGACAGTAGATGGAAAAAATTAGTTTATAACGAAGGAGATACTGGTAAAGATAGTTCGGACTCTTTAGGCAGTCATGGTTTAGGTAAAGGTGCTGCCTATGCTATGTCAAATGTTAGAACAGTTTTTTATAACACAAAAGATATTTTTGGGAATCGTGCAATGCAAGGAGTGTCAAGACAGTATGTAAGTTACGTTTCGGAAAAGAAAAAGTATTATAAAGGATATTTTGGCTGTGTTTCCAAAGATAATGTATACCCAGTTTTGGATGATGAGATTAATAACATTTCTAAGATGTTTGATAGAGAAGCTGCTGGAACAGATGTATATATTTTAGAACCTGATGTTGCATATATTTCTGAAGGATATGTTAAATGGTATCTAATTGAATCAATAATATGTAATTTCTTTATAGCTATTCGTGAAGGAAAACTTGAGGTAATAGTTAATGGGACAGAAGTTAATCAAGCCAATTTGGAGAAAGTTTTTAGTTCTCTTAATAATTTCTACGAAAGTAATTCTTTGGAAAAAAGTGATTCATTAATAGCTACTCAGCAATATTTAGAAGCCCTAGATAAGGCTGAACCAATTATTGAAAATTTAAAAGACTATGGTGAAATTAATTTATGGCTTTATAAAGATAATAATACAAAAGGGAAAAATGTCGCTATTATTCGAAAAAATGGTATGTTTATTCGTAAAATAGAAGTCAGAAATGCCAATCAAAAGTTTGCTGGGGTAGTTATTGTCAAAGGTGAAGATGGTGTTGAATTTTTAAAAAGCATTGAAGACCCTAGCCATACGGATTTTGATCCAAGTAGGGCTACTAAAGAAGAATATGGGTCAACTGAAGACAAGCAAAAACGTTTAAATACTTTTTATGACTGGATAAGGAATCATGCTAGAAACTTCACGAAAATTGTTTCTGAAGATAAATTTACATTGTCAGGTATGGAAGACTATATTCAAATGCCTAGTACAGAAGAAAAGAAATACAATCCACAAAATATTGAACCAAAAGTAATTAAAATTAAATCTCAGATTCAGGCAAAGGCAAGAGTAGCTAAAAAAACCAATGTCATTAAAGAAGATGATGGTGTAACGCAAGTAATCCCAGAGGGATCTGGCGCTGGAGGAAGTGGAATTCCTAATCCCAATCCCAAGGACCATCAAACCCAAGTTGAAGATAAAGACTCTGAAAAAAAAGGTTTTGTTAAAACTTACATCGCTTCATATGAATTGGGACCTGCAGTTAAATTATCAGGAAATGAAGCTATTGTTGTATTTGAGATTACAGAAAGTAATAAGGCTTTTAAAATAAAAATATGTGCAATAGATGAAGATGGTAATGAAAATGGTTTATTACCAAGTATTACATCTGCATATGATATGAATTTGGGTGATAGTTTGCCATTTAAAAGGCACGTTATTTCTGATGTTAAATGCGATGGAGTTATGAAAATAAAGCTTACTTTTGATGAGTCTATAAGATGTTGTATTAAACCTGTTGTTTATTGGGAGGAGTAAAAAATGAAGTTGATTGAAGAGAGAAATTTTCCTTATCCTATTTTATTAGAAAATGGAGGGGACTATAATGAGTCTTTTTTTAGAGTTCAGTGTTCAACTAATATTTCATCTGATAAGAAATATCTTGAATTAAAATTTTCTTACGAGATAAAGAATGCATTCATAGAAAAACTATTAGAGGAGGGAAAAGCATCTTTGCAAATAAAAGTAACTCAAAGAACTTTTCGAAATATAGGAAAATTAAAAAGAGAGAATATAATGCGTATTCCTTTAGAGTGGTTATCGCCTAATTATAATGTTGAAATAATACCTATGATAATTGCTAAAAAAGATTTTTCTTTTTCTTATGATGAATCTATGGATAGATCGTTTTCCTTTTTTGATGATGATTTTATTGTGAAGAGATATCAAATATTAGGTTATGGAAATTTACTGTCTATTGAATTGCCTACCAGTTCTAAGGTGGGTAGTATATTTACTATATCAAAAATAAAAGATTCTTCAGAAATAGCAAAAGGAGTGCCATTTATTATAGCATTTGAAAATGACACAATAGACATTAAAGTTCTTCCCAATATATATGACTCCTTTTATGAATCATTGCAAATGAATGCATCATTTAATAAAATTTTATATTCAACATTTGTATATCCTGCTATTCAATTGGCAATTATTACAATAATGCAAGACTATGAAAGTGTAAAGGACTTGAAATGGTGTATTGCAATTGTAAACAAGATTGGAAAAGAGAAGAGCATACATCTTTCTAGTGTAGAGTCTTTTAGTGTTGATGATATTATTGAGTACACTCATATTGTATTAGATACTCTTTTGCAAGATGCTTTTAATGACATAAGAAATGGTGGTGACACAGAATGATATTAAAAATGTTTACAGATTCATTGTTAAGTGAATTAAAAACAAATATAAAAGTAAATATATCAAAATACAGTGAATCAAAAGCTTTTGTAAGAAATTTAATAGAGAATTATGATGTGGGTTTGTATAATTTAGATATGAATGTTGACTATCCTGAATTAGACAAAACTATAGCGTCAAAAGAAAACCAATTACGTCAATGGGAAATAGATTTTAATAATGCTGTAAAGCTTCATAAAGATTTTGTTTTGAAATATAATATTTCACTTGGAATTTTGAGTGATGAAAGATTTGTATCATTTTTAGCTCATGATGTATATTATGAATATATGGTAGCAAGATGGCCTTATAATGGAAAGGAGAGAAGAATACTAGAAAAATTCTTTTTTGCAAATAGTTCTCAATCTTTTACAAGAAACACACTATTAAGATTTTTTTGGTATACTTATATAACATATCTTCCAGAAAGTGAAAATCCTTATGCACTAACAAAGGTTGCTTTCGAAAATCAAGATGTTGTCAATCAAATAATGGAACGTAAGTATAGTCGAAACCCAAAAATTGTTTTAGCTGCATTAACAGCAATTAAAAATACAAATGATAAAATACCAAATGAAAAAAGAACTCTTTTAGGTAAATCATTGAATAATATATTAAGTTTATATGCTCTAGATGTATTTAAAGATGAAGACTTAATAAAATTGTGTGAAGAGGAAATAAGATCTATTACAATGTCAGATCTCAAAGATGAGGGCACCATCGAGGAGGAATAAAATGTACAACAATGCACTTTTTGGTTTTATGATTCAAAAATCAATATGTGAAAAATTCAATATTAAAGTAAGTTCAGACAGGTTGATCAATACTTTTTATGCAAATTATGATGATAGATTAAAAGATTATATAGATAATATAGTTTCTAGTATTTTTGGCCAAATAGATTTAACACCTGTTAAATGTACTACTCTTGAATTGGATTCTAAAGGAAACATCGTACCTTATAATTTTATTCTTTCTGATTATTCAACATTATCTATTCGAACAAATATTAATGGAGATAAAGTTGCTCCTAGGATTATTGGACAAGCAGGATTTGAAAAATTAAATATTTATTTTTCGAAAATATATGGTAAGCAGATAGTTGATCAGAATGATATAAAGCATCTTATCTGTGAAAAGACAGAAAAAGTAGTTCCTATTTTTTTAAATTTTTTGCTGGATGCAGATCATATTTTATGGATATTTCCAAAAGAAAATAAATTTGTTTATCATCTAATTGATGGTACTTTATACATTAATATGGATTTTAAAAAAGAAAAATTTGCATTTACAAAAAATTATGATGAGTGGAATGAAAGTACCACTTTAAAATACGATGGTAAATCTATTGCAGAAGTACAAGTACATAAAAATCGTTCATTTAAATTTAGGTTTATTATGAATAACTTACTTCCATTATTAAAAGAAAAATAAAATAACTGTTTAATTATCCCAAAAATCATTTACTTGGATATAAATAATGTAATTATATAA
>CAMWKG010000048.1 GCA_947174785.1 uncultured Mollicutes bacterium | reverse complement strand
TAAATATAAGTTCTTAGAAGAGTTACCTGAATACTTAAATAAAAGATTAAAGGAGATAAATTAGTATGTCTAACACTTTAGAAAAAAACTATGTTGAGGATTTAGAAAAAATCAAAGAGACTATCAAAGCTAACCAGTATAGAGCTATGGTTGTTGTGAATAGTACAATGATTCTTACCTACTATGAAATAGGTACTATTATTAACCAAAGAAAAGCTTGGGGAAGTAAGTATATTGAAAGATTAGCTAATGATTTGAAGGAATATGGCACTGGATATTCAGCACGCAATTTAAAGAGAATGGCTAGGTTTTCTAGAATTTTTAAAGATATGAAAATTGGGCCTCAAGTTGCGGCCCAAATTCCATGGATTACTTTAGATGAAATAATTTCCAAATCTAACTCACATGAAGAAATATTATGGTATATTAATGAAACTCATAAGAATGGTTGGTCCAGAAGTATGGTATTAAACCAGTTTAAGCTTAAGGCTTATGAACGAAGTCTTCTTCAACCTACTACTTCTCCTAATATCATTGATAATAAAGATTCTGATTTAACATGTGAATTATTCAAAGATACTTATGTCTTTGATTTCATTGATCCTAATCATATAAAGAATGAAATGGATTTAAAAAACAAGATGTTGGATCATATTCTAGATGTCTTAAAAGAATTAGGAAATGGATTTAGCTTAGTTGGAAAAGAATTTGAAATTAAGGTAGAGGATAATGAAATCTACAAGATTGATTTACTTCTTTATCATACGAAGCTACACGCTTACGTTGTGATTGAAGTGAAAATTGGTAAATTTCATCCAAAAGACTATGGACAGCTTGTCTTTTATGTAAATGCGATTGATGAATTAGAAAAGACAGAGGAGGATAATCCAACGATTGGTCTTCTATTATGTAAGGATGCTAATAGGTTTGTAGCTCAAACCACAATCAAAAACTCTTCTATTTCTATTGGCATATCTAAATACAAGTTTTTAGAGGAATTACCTGAATATTTAAATGAAAGATTAAAGGAAATCAAATAAACACCTTAAAATATCTTTAGTATTATGGTATAATAATGAAGATATTTGAGGTGGTGAAAACATGCAGACTAAAGTTCAAAAATTCATTAAAGAACAAAATTTAATTCCAACCACAAATCCAATCATATGTGCTGTTTCGGGAGGGGTTGACTCTGTTTGTCTACTACACATATTGCATAGTTTAAATTATCCTCTTGTTTTAGCACATGTAAATCATCATAAGCGAGAACAGTCTGCAGTCGAACAGGCAGCAATGGAAAACCTTGCAAAAGAATTCAATATTCCTTTTGAGTTATTAGATTTTTATGATAATGGGGCAGACAACTTTCAAAATAGTGCACATGATGCACGTTATACTTTTTTCAAGCAGCTTGCTAAAAAATATCATACCACTTTGATTGCTACAGCACATCATCTTAATGATCAGGCTGAAACTATTTTAATGCGCTTGATTACTGGTTCTAATCTTTATGGATATGCTGGAATTTCAATCATTCAACAAGAAAAAGACTATTCCTTGATAAGACCTCTTCTTTGTGTATCAAAGGAAGAAATTTATACTTATGCTAAAGAACACAATCTTTTATACTTCGAAGATATATCCAATTCTTCTGATGATTATTTAAGAAATCGAATAAGACACCATATTCTTCCTTTACTTGAAAAAGAAAACATTAATTATTTAGAAAAAATGCAAGAGTTTTCTACGCAAACAAAGGAATCCTTTAATTTTATTAGAAAACAAAGTATAAATTATTTAGATAAATTAAACAATAGTATTGAAGCATCTTCTTTTATAAAATTAGATGTGGCTTTAAAAAAAGATATTCTATGCTTATTATTTGAAAGATATCAGCTAGAAAAAAGCTTTGATATTATTATTAAATGTGTTCAATTAATTGAACAAAATAAAAATTGTATTTATCATTTAAAAGATTCTTATTCTTTCGTAATAGAATATGGCAGAGCCTATATAAAAAAGATTGAGGATTCTTGTTCATATTATGAAGAATTAGCTTTGGAAGATACTAAATTGATATTAAATCAATATAAGTTTTATTTTTCAAAAAAAATACCACAAAATAATGAAAAGTATTTGAAATTATGGTATAATGATTTAAAGTTGCCTTTTTTTATCCGTAACAAAAAAGAGGGCGACTTTATAAATATGAGTTATGGGAATAAAAAAGTTGCTCGAATCTTAATTGATAAAAAAATTCCGCTATCCAAAAGAGATCAAATCCCTTTAGTTTTTGATAGAGATGGGAATTTACTTTGGATATATGATTTGGCAAAAAGCCAAGCTGTCCATAATCAAAAGGATAAAAGCGATATATTTCTTGTTTGTGAGGAAGTAGCATATGAAAAATGATATAAAAAAAATTAGTGTCTCAGCTGAGCAAATTGAAGAAATGTTAACAAGATTAGGTAACCAAATTACTACGGATTACAAGAATAAAGAGCCTCTTTTCATAGGACTTTTAAAGGGGTGTAATCCTTTTATGGTAGACCTATTAAAGCATGTCGATTTATATTGCACAGTTGGGTATATGGATGTTTCTTCGTATGCAGGTACAAAATCTACAGGCAACGTAAGAATCAATCATGATTTAGATACAAATGTAGAGGATAAGGATATTATTGTCATTGATGATATATTAGATACAGGCAGAACATTGAATGCAGTTGTTCAACTTCTAAAAGCTAGAGGGGCAAAGAGTGTTAAGCTTTGTGTTCTTCTTGACAAACCTGAAGGAAGAGTTGCACCAATAGAAGCTGATTATGTAGGGGGTCTTGTTCCTAATGAGTTTGTCGTTGGATATGGACTAGACTACAATGAGAAATATCGGAATTTACCTTATATCGGAGTATTAAAGGAAGAGGTTTATTCCAAGTAGGAGGAACTATGCAAGATAATAATCAAAAACAAAATCAACAACAAGGTCCAGGCAAGAGATTTGATTGGAAATTTCCACTCATTGTTATTATTGCCATTGTAGGTATCTTTCTTTTTGTTAGATATCTAATGCAGCCTAACCCAAAACAGTTGAGCTACACTGAATTAGAAACAGCTATTGTAGATACACAAAATCCAATTGACTCTAGTACGGTTAAAGCACAACCTGCAAGTGGATCTAATAATGAAACAATTTATATTATTTCAGGTAAATTTAAAGATGGAAAAAGCTTTACTTGTTATGTAACAATTCAACAATTTAATGAAATTACTTCTGGAGAAAATGCTCTAAGTATTCGTCTTTATAAGCTAGAAACAAATATTTTCTTATCTTTAATAATTAGCTTGATTCCTTATGTCATTATGATTGGCTTCTTTATCTTCTTATTTAGAAGTCAGGGGAATGGCAAAGCATTTGACTTTGGAAAGTCAACAGCTCGTCTTACGCGTGGTAAAAGTGTAACCTTTGACGATGTTGCTGGCTGTGATGAGGAAAAAGAGGAATTAGTAGAAATAATAGACTTCTTAAAGAACCCTAGAAAATATTCCGAAATAGGAGCTAGAATTCCTAAGGGAGTTTTATTAGTAGGTCCTCCTGGAACAGGTAAGACATTACTTGCAAAGGCAGTTGCCGGAGAAGCAAATGTTCCATTCTTCTCTATTTCTGGCTCAGACTTCGTAGAAATGTTTGTAGGTGTTGGTGCTTCTCGTGTACGTGATATGTTTAAAACTGCAAAGGAACATGCACCTTGTATTATATTTATTGATGAAATTGATGCTGTAGGACGTCAGCGTGGTGCTGGTATGGGTGGTGGCCATGATGAACGTGAACAGACCCTAAACCAATTACTAGTAGAAATGGATGGTTTTACAGGAAACCTAGGTATTATCATTATGGCTGCAACTAACCGTCCAGATGTATTAGACCCTGCTCTTCTTCGTCCAGGCCGATTTGATAGACAAATCACAATTAGCAATCCTGATGTAACAGGACGTACTGCTATTCTTAAGGTTCATGCAAGAAATAAGCACTTGGACTCTTCTATCAAGCTTGATGAGATAGCTCAAAGAATTCCAGGCTTCAGCGGAGCCGATATTGAAAATTTATTGAACGAAGCTGCATTGCTTGCTGCTCGTAACAATCGTAAGGTTATTATTACTACAGATATTGATGAAGCAATTGACCGTGTAATTATGGGGCCTGCTAAAAAATCTAAAAAATATACAGAACGTGAACGGAAGCTTGTTGCCTTCCATGAAGCAGGTCATGCTGTAATCGGTTTGCGTTTAGAAAATGCCTCTGTTGTTCAAAAGGTTACTATTATTCCACGTGGTCAAGCTGGTGGATATAACCTAATGATGCCAAAGGAAGAAACTTATACAAGATCCAAGACAGAAATCTTAGAAAGCATTATTGGATATTTAGGTGGTAGAGTTGCTGAAGAATTAGTCTTCTCAGATGTAACTACCGGAGCTCATAACGATTTCCAACATGCAACTCGTCTTGCACGTTCTATGGTTACAGAATATGGTATGTCTTCTTTAGGTCCTGTTCAATATGAACAACCTTCAGGTAACGTATTCTTAGGACGTGACTACTTAAAGGAAAAGAACTTCTCTGATCAAATTGCATTAGAAATAGATAAAGAGGTTAGAAGAATTATTGAGGAATGCTATGCAAAAGCTAAACAAGTGATTTCTGATAACCTTCCTCTATTAAATACAATTGCTGATTATTTATTAAAGGTCGAAACATTAACCAAACCTGATATTGATGAAATTGAAGCTACAGGTCATTTAAAACGTTATGATGATTATGCTGCAGCAAAAGAGGCTGAAGCTAAAGAAGCTTCTTCTCCTGCTGAAAATACTGCAACTCCAGCTGATACTGAAGAATCATCAAATCCTGTTCCTTCTGCTGAGGACAAACCAACTGAAGAATGAGAGTAGATAAGTTTTTAAAGGTTTCTCGTTTAATTAAACGCAGAACCCTAGCTAAAGAGGTTGCACTCAATGAACGTATTCTAGTCAACGGTATTCCTGCAAAACCTTCTAAAGAATTAAAAATAGGTGATGAAATCACTATAGAATTCGGAAATAAGAATGTTATTGTTAGAGTTGTGTCTTTTGAAGTTTCTACTAAAAAAGCAGATGCAGCAAATTTGTATGAATTCGTTCGTGAAGAATTAAAGAGTTAAAGGAAAAAGGAATGTGAATTTCACATTCCTTTTTTATTACTTATTTTTATTTGATGGATTAAATAAGACATTTCCTTCTTTATCATATTTTGATCCATGACATGGGCATTCATATGTTCCCTCTTCTTTGTTATAATATAATCCACAGCCTAAATGTAAACATCTTTTTTTCAACTTTACAAGATTAACTAAGGCTGTTTTAACATTAATTAGTAAAGGAATTATTGGACTTTTACGAGATGGCTCAAAAATTTTTAAATACGGATTGGTTTTACCTAATAACGTATCTTTAAATATTTGAGCAGCAATCATAGATCCTGTCATTCCCCAAAGATTAAATCCAGTCGCCACATATACCTCTTGATTTTTAAAATATTTTCCAATATAAGGTAGTCCATCTAATGTGATGCAGTCTTGATTTATCCATTGATAGGAAATTCTTTTATCTGATTGGTTCTTTTCTATATACTGTAAAACAGGCCAAAAACCCTCAATGGTTTTGCCTGTCTTTTGATCATTACCACCAATGATAAGTTGATTTTTGTAGGTTCTAAAATATAAATCTCCTTCTTCACACCCAATGGCGTTAAAATCCTTATCCTTATTTATATCCTCTATTACTGCAACGTAAGATTTCTTCTGTGTTAATTTTAGAGGATATAACCCTTTTAACCTTAAAAATGGATAGCCAGTCGCAACTATAATATGCTTAGCCTTTATGTGGTTTTTATCTGTATATGCAATCTGATTTTTAATTTTAACAATTTTGGTATTCTCATAAATAGTAAAATTATCTAATAAATTCGAAATCAATTTTAACGGATTCATTTGTGCTTGATTAGAAAAACAAATTGCATAATCATCTTCTATACTTGGAGTATATCCCAAACTTTTAATAGAAAGATATTCATCTTCTAGCTTGGATTGGTTATTCTTAAAATATTTATAAGAATTAACCCTTTCAAAGTCAAACTCATAAATAGATGAAAGCTTGTCATACTCTTCAATCGCATTTAAATTGGCTTCCAAATAAAGCCTGGCCGTAGTCTTTCCAAATCTTTTAATTAAATCTTTATAATAGACATCTTGTAACGCCGTAATAACTGCCGTGGTTTTACCAGTTCTTGAACTGGCAATCTGGTCTGCTTCCACTAACACAACCTTAAAATACTTTGAAAGATAATAAGCAGTTAAAACTCCACATATTCCACCGCCTATAACCAGCACCTCTGTACTAATGTCGTTTCTTAAAGATTCATATGTAGACATTCTTTCCTTTTGCCATATCGTTTTAGACATAATATCCCCTCTTACTTAATACACTAGTTATATTTAGCAAATAGGAAAGATATTATACACAATACACTTTTCAAAAAAGACAATTCACCATTATATTTTTCTTACCTTCTCCACACTCAAGCCAGTTCCTTCGGCAATAACCTCATCTGTAAAGCCCATGGCCTTAAGACGCTTGGCAGTAGCTAGGGCATTCTTTTTCTTCCCTAAAAGAATACCAGCCTTCTTTCCCTCATCCTTCCCATCATAATATC
>CAMWKG010000047.1 GCA_947174785.1 uncultured Mollicutes bacterium | reverse complement strand
TCTTCTAAGCCTACAGGTTCATCTAAAGCTACTTCCTCTACCTCTTCACTTGGTAATTCCCATGGTTCTTCTAGAGGTGTTTCTTCTAACTCCTCTTGGGGAAGACTTTCTTCAAAGCTTACAGGTTCATCTAAAACTTCTTCTTGGACTTTCTCATTTGTTAATTCCCTCAAATCCTGAGAATCATTTTCATTCATTTTTTCTTGAGGAAGTTCCTCTTCAAGAGCATTTTCTTCATTGTGGGTTTCTTCTATTTCCTCTTCAACAGGTATATCCCATAGATTAATAGGGTTATGCTTAGGTTTCTCAGACTTCTTTGTAGGTTGTACAGATTTTAATGGATTATGAAAGGAAATTTCTTCTTTTGTTTCTTCTACTTTAACTTCCTTTTGAAACTCTGTTGCTAAAATTTTATCCAGCTCATCTAATATGTTATCTTGCTTTTTTGTTGACATTAAAGGCTTTTCATTTTCTGCACCATCATCTAAATTAAACAAAGTCTGACGTTCCTCAATAAGGTAATCTCCTGAAACGATATCGTCAGGCTTAGATGGTTTAGGTAACCATAATGCCTCTGGCTTCGTTAGGTCAGCAATTTGAATGCTTCTTCCTGTATCTGATACATTATATTTTAATGAACGAGCTTCTATTCCATCATTACCATTTAAATAACGTATATCTACTCTAACGTTTTCTCTAAATTGATTTGGTGTCATCTTAGCTGCATCTACTAAATAAATAGGATTTGTTTTTACTGGCTTGATTACAGTTGATCCTGCTCTAGCTCGTCTCGTAATTACAATATCCGTAACACGCATTCTTTTTAGTGTGTAGCGTGTAGATAATAACAAGAAGTCATCTTCCTTGTTTGCATAAAAGGCAGATACAACCAAATCCTTTGGTCTAAGATTAATGGCCTTTACACCACCTGCATTACAACCATATAAGGAGATTTCACTTGCTCTAAAACGTAATCCCTCACAATTCTTAGTAAATACTAAAATTTCTAATGGATTATCAATAATATCTGCGGATACAAGTTTATCATCAGCGCTTAATTTCATTGCACGAACTGGCTTCGTATAACGATTTACATTAAATTCAGAAAGTAGAGTTTGCTTCATTGCACCCTTTGCAGTACAAAGTAATACTGTTTCGCCTGTATTAAACTTAGAAATAACAAAGCAACGAATCAACCTTTCCTTTGGAGCAATAGCTACTACACTATTAATATAAGTACCAACATCCTTAAACTTACATTCTGCGATTTTATGAACTGGTAAATAAATGAAATTACCTAGAGATGTAAAGATAAGCAATGTGTCTAATGTGGAAACTTCTCCTAAATAAAGTACAGCATCATTTTCTTTTAGACCATTAGATTTTGCAGCATTAAAAGCCTTTATAGATGCACGTTTCATATAACCATCACGGGAAATAGAAATCATAACCTGTTCTTTGGAAATCAAATCTGCTTCATCAAATTTAATTGTTGTAGAGGCTTCCTTATCTATCTTTGTTCTTCGCTCTACTATTACAGTCTTACCAACCTCGGATAATTCTTTGATAATAACCTTTACAAGTTCTCGCTCTGAGCTTAAGATTTTCTCATAAAGCTCAATGCTTTCATGAAGCTCCTTATCCTCTTCCATCAAAATCGTAATATCTTGATTGGATAGTTTATATAATTGCATCATTACAATAGCTTCGGCTTGTTCTTCTGTAAAATCAAATTGTTTGATTAAGTTTAACTTAGAATCTGCTTTATTCTTACTAGCACGGATAGTCTTAATAACCTCATCTAATACAGAAATCATCTTAACTAAGCCCTCAACAATATGAAGTCTTTTACGTGCCTTTATCAAATCAAAATTCGTACGATTGGTAACAACCTCTTTATAGTGGTTGATATATGCATCTAAAATTGGAATAACACCCAAACGCATTGGTCTACGTTCACAAATAGATACCATATTATAATTTACAGATACCTGTAAATCTGTATTTTTAAATAGATATGCCATAATGGCAGAAATATTTGCATTTTTCTTTAAATCAATTGCAATTCTTAATCCATCACGACCAGATTCATCTCTAACCTCTGCTACATCAGGAATTTTTCCATCCATACGAAGCTGTTCAATTTTTTCTACTGTTTTGGATTTAATCGTATCATAAGGGATTTCTGTAATAACTACACGCTTACAGCCATTCCCCATGTCCTCTAAAATATATTTTGAACGAACAATAACAGCACCTGCGCCTGTAAGAAAAGCTTCTCTAATGCCCTCTGTTCCTAAGATGATGCCACCAGTAGGAAAATCTGGACCTGGCATAATCTCTAATAAATCATCTAAAGTCATTTCAGGATTTTGCAATCTTGCGATAGTGGCATTGATGACCTCATTAAAATTATGTGTAGGAATATAGGTAGCATAACCTGAGGAAATACCCATACAACCATTGACTAAAAGGTTTGGAAATTTAGCAGGTAAAACAGTAGGCTCTACTTCTTCCTCATCAAAGTTAGGAATGAAAGGGACTGTGTTCTTATCAATATCCTTTAGTAAGAATTCAGCATTCTTACTCATACGTGCTTCTGTATAACGCATAGCAGCTGGACCATCACCATCCATGCTACCATTGTTACCATGCATATCGATTAGAGTAACTCCCATCTTCCAATTTTGACTCATACGTACTAATGCCTCATAAATTGAGGAATCTCCATGAGGATGGTACTTACCCATAACCTCACCTGTGATACGTGCTGACTTTTTATAAGGAGCATTAGCTGTAATTTTCAATTCATTCATCGCATATAAAATACGTCTTTGAACTGGCTTTAAACCATCTCTAATATCAGGAATGGCACGCTCTTGAATAATGTATTTTGAATATCTACCAAAGCGGTCTCCAACTACATCCTCTAATTTAGATTCTTGGAAGGTTTCTGCCAGAAATTTATCTAATTTATCTTTAATATTCTTAGCCATAATACCCTCCTATACTTCCTCTAAAGTGAACTGTACATGGTTTTCGAGCCAATCTCTACGACGCATTGCATCATTTCCCATTAAGATGTCAATTTCAGCCTCTGCCTCAGTTAAATCCTCTAGCTTTACTTGAATTAAGCTTCTTGTTTCAGGATTCATAGTTGTATCCCAAAGCTGTTCTGCATTCATTTCACCAAGACCTTTGTAACGCTGAACAAGTGTTTGAGTATTGCACTTAGATAAGATTTGATCCTTTTCTTCATTTGTCCAAGCATAAATGATTTCTTCTTTCTTGCCACGCTTTGTAATCTTAAAAAGTGGCGGACAAGCAATATACACTCTTCCATCTTCTATCAATGGGCGCATATATCTAAAGAAGAATGTTAAAAGTAGAACCTGAATATGGGCTCCATCATCATCGGCATCGGTCATGATAATAATCTTTTTATAATTACATTTCTTCAAATCAAAATCACTACCATAATCTGCACCTATAGTATAAATCATAGTTGCAATTTCTTCGTTTTTCAGTACTGCATCTGCAGAAGCACGCTCAGTATTTAATACCTTACCACGTAAAGGTAAAATGGCCTGATATCTACGGTCACGTCCCTGTTTTGCAGAACCACCCGCAGAATCTCCCTCTACTAAATATAATTCATTAATTTCTTTATTCTTTTCGCTTGTAGGAGCCAGCTTTGTAGAAAGATTCATTTCCTTCTTATCTTTCTTATCTAAACGAGCTTGATTTCTAGCCTTACGTGCTTCTTCTCTAGCCTCTGCTTCCTTGATTGCCTTTTTAACGATTGCCTCTGATAGGCTCTTATTTTCAATCAAATAAAAAGATAGCTTATCATAAAGAACAGTATCCACAGCTGTTTTAGCTAAAGGTGTTCCAAGCTTACCCTTAGTTTGTCCTTCAAATTCAAGAAGGTTTTCTGTAATTCTTACAGATACAACTGCAGTCATACCAGCACGAATATCTGTTCCATCCAATGCTTGAATTCGACCTAATAAATTGAATTTTTTTGCATAGTCATTGAAGGCTCTTGTTAAAGCAGACTTAAAGCCTGTTTCATGAGAACCACCATCTGAAGTACGAACATTGTTAACAAAAGAAACAATTGTTTCACTATAGGTATCTACAAACTGTAGTGCCACCTCTACCTCAATTGTTTCATAGGTACCTTCAAAATATGCAACTGGATGTGCTGGATGCTTATTTGCATCTAGAAACGTTACATATTCAGAAATACCATTTTCATACATAAAGGTATCTGATTTACCACTTCTTTTATCGATTAAAACCATCTTTAGGTTTTTAATTAAAAATGCACTTTCTCTTAATCTTGTCTTTATTGTATCATAATTGTAAAGTGTTGTTGAAAAAACCTCTGGATCTGGCTTAAAGGTTACAGTAGTACCAGTCTTTTTGGTATCGCCTAAAATCTCTAAAGGACCCACTTTAGAGCCACCCTTTTCAAAACGCATTCTATGGATTTTTCCTTCACGCATAGAGGTAACCTCCATAAATGTAGATAGTGCGTTTACTACAGAACCACCTACACCATGTAGACCACCTGAGGTTTTATATCCGTTACCACCAAATTTACCACCAGCATTAAGCTTAGTATATATGATTTCCATTGTATTCTTTCCAGTTGCATGTTTTCCACAAGGAACACCACGTCCTTGATCAGAAACAGTAATGGAGTTATCATGATTAATTGTCAAAACAATTTCTCTACCATATCCGGATAATGCCTCATCAATTGCATTATCAACTATTTCCCAAACTAAATGGTGTAGTCCACGTTCATCTGTGGAACCAATATACATACCAGGACGCTTACGAACATGTTCTAGACCTTCTAGAACGGTTATGGAGTCGTCATTGTAAGTATTAGCTGCCATTAAAATCACCCTTTTTTCAATATTATATATATATTACCATAAAATTACATTTTTCTCAAGAATTCGAAGCGCATTTTCTTTGACTTAAAACAAAAAAAAGTTTATAATAGTGCTAAGGAGGATAGCTCCTAAGAGCTATAAAGACACTATGCAAGCATTAGATATAGTTATTAGCATTTTATTTATTATTCTATCCTATCTCATTGGTTCTATCCCCTTTGGTGTAGTATTAGGAAAACTGATTTGTAAAAAAGATATCCGCGAATACGGAAGTAAAAATATAGGCACAACAAATGCTATCAGAGTTCTAGGAAAAAAAGTAGGCTTTCTTGTCTTCTTCTGTGATGTTTTAAAAGGAACTTTAGTATTAATAATTATAAAGATTTTAGAAGCGACTAATGTTTGGATAAGCCCTAAAGAAATTGATATGTTTTTATATGGTGCACCTGCAATTATAGGACACTCCTTCTCTATTTTCTTAAACTTTAAAGGCGGCAAGGCAGTTGCTACTTCTTTAGGTGTTGTATTATTTTTAACACCCATCCCAGCTATTGCTTGTCTAATTATATTTGCACTTATATTCTATACAACAAAATATGTGTCCTTAGCTTCTACAGGAGCTACTTTCACTGTCATTCTTACAACATGGCTTTTATTTGCCTTTGGTGTTAAGGATGTTACAAATTTTGGATTATATTTTATAGCTAAGCCTAGCCTTGTTCTTTCTATTCTTTATACAATATTAGCAGGTATGATTATAATTAAGCATATTAAAAATTATAAAAGACTATTAAATGGAACAGAAAATAGTTTCAGAAAGAAAAAAGCTGCCTAAGCAACCTTCAACCTCATTTATTTATGAGGTTTTTATTTTTATCTCTCTGTTAGAAGACTAAAAATATGGCTATTATAAAGAACAAAACTTAGAATTGCACAAAATAAAAAAAGCTTTTAAAAAGCTTCTATCCTTGATACTCTTTTAGCATTTCTTGATAATGCTTTAACGCCTCAGCAAATCTTTGATAGTGAATGATTTCTCTTTGTCTTAAGAAAGAAAGAGGTGCTAAAATTTCAGGATCATCTGTTAAATCCATTAAATGCTCATAGCCAGCTCTAGCCTTTGCTTCTGCAGCTAAATCTTCATTTAAGTCACTTACTGGATTACCTGTTGAAGCAAGATAAGAAACTGTAAATGGATTTGCTCCTGCATCAGTTGGATAAACTCCAAGTCCGTGATCTGCATATACTCCTTCAAAGCCATACTTCTTTACCTCTTCTAAGGTAGCGCCTGCAGTTAACCCTTTCATCATAGCAACAAGAATTTCTACATGGGCAAGTTCTTCTGTACCTATCTCAACCAGTAAATTTTGACCAATTTTATCTGGCATAGTTGGAGCTTGGATGAAATAACGAATTGCCGCAGCTAGTTCTCCTCCCGGTCCCCCAATGGCTGTTATTAATTCTTTTGCAAACCACAAATTTCTTTTGCTTATATGAACAGGGAATTCAAGCTTCTTCTCATAAGTCCACATTATTTTGTTACCTCCCAAGTACTCTTTCTTTCCAAGAAACCATCAAAAATCACAGAGCAGGACTTTAATGCACCATATTTGGTTTCAATAAAGTCACAAACCTTACTCTTTTCTAAATTAACCTTCTTTAAGGTTTCGATAGCTTCCTTATTATCTGGATGAGTACAAATATATAAAGATAATTCAATTGATGCAAAAGTATAAACCTGAAGCATAAATAGATATTGTTCTTCTTCAGTTAAATCATGAACATCTGTCAATATGAATTTATAGCCAGAAAACAAGTTTTCCCAAATGGAACCCTTTAAAAATCCTTTTTCTATATCACTATCTAATACAAATGCTTGAGAGTTAATTTCTAAAGTTTTCAAACTTAATCACTCCCATATTTATAATATGTGAATCTCTTCAATGTTTCTAGGCAAATTGAAATAACGTATAAGAATGAAAAAGCTTATCATAATGATTACAATTTTTTTATCTTTTCTACACTCAATCCCGTACCAATAGAAATAATTTCATCCGATACTCCCAGTTCCTTCAGTCGTTTAGCAGTAGCTATATTAGCTTCCTTCTTACCACGAGATAGACCTTGCTTCTTCCCTAAAAGAATACCAGCCTTCTTCCCTTCATCCTTCCCATCA
>CAMWKG010000046.1 GCA_947174785.1 uncultured Mollicutes bacterium | reverse complement strand
CTCACATTAACATCTAAAGAGAACTCACCATCTTCGAATTTGATTAAATCGTAATTGTTTTTGTTATTTAACATAGTAACATCCTTTCTTTTTGAGAAATAATAAAGGCTTACCCTTTCGGATAAGCCTTTAGTGTTTTTTTTGAAGTTGTAAAACAAAACTCACAATATTATCTCTCATAGATTTATTATATCACAATTGGCAATAAAAAGATAGTGTGAAAAAGAATTATTTCATATCATAAAAACATAAAATGAAATGGTAATGAAGATTGTTTAGTTTTAATGGCCTATAATATTTCTTCATTTTTTTATTATCCTAAATTTATTTATGGATTTTTTAGTGTTTTAATGATATTATAGAATAAACGTTTAATAGAAAGGACTTGTTATTTAATGTTTCAAACAGAATATGTAAAAAGAGTATATGAGGATTTACAAAAGAAAAATGCACATGAAAAGGAATTTCTACAAGCAGCTTTAGAAATTTTGGAATCCTTAGAGCCTTATGTTATAAAACATCCAGAATTAGAACAAAACAAAATCTTAGAGCGCTTTGTAGAGCCTGAACGCTTTGTTCAATTTAGAGTTGCCTGGGTAGATGATAATGGTGCGGTTCAAGTAAATAGGGGCTACCGTGTACAATATAATTCCAGTATAGGACCTTATAAAGGAGGTCTTCGTTTCCATCCAAGCGTAAATGCTTCCATTATTAAATTTTTAGGATTAGAACAAGTTTTAAAGAATTCCTTAACTTCACTTCCTATGGGTGGAGGTAAAGGTGGTTCTGATTTTGATCCTAAGGGTAAATCAGACCATGAAATTATGAGTTTCTGTCAAGCATTTATGACAGAACTATATCGCCATATTGGAGAGGACACTGACGTTCCTGCGGGAGATATTGGTGTTGGTGGAAGAGAAATAGGATATTTATATGGTCAGTATAAGAGGATTCAAAATAAAACAGTTGGTGTTTTAACTGGAAAAGGAATACCATATGGTGGATCCTTAGCTCGTACTGAGGCAACAGGATATGGACTGTGCTACTTTACAGAAGAAGCATTAAAGGTAATGAGAAAGGATTCCTTTAAGGGAAAAACTGTGGTTATATCCGGTTCTGGAAATGTGGCAATCTACGCTTGTAAGAAGGCAGCAGAGCTTGGAGCTAAGGTGGTTGCTATGAGTGATTCTAATGGCTATGTTTATGATGCAGCTGGTATTCAATTGAATGTAATCCAAGAGATTAAGGAGATTAGAAGAGGTAGAATCAAAGAATATGCAGAACAGGTTTCAACAGCTACCTATCACGAGGGTTCAAAAGGTATATGGCAGATTCCTTGTGATATAGCTCTACCTTGTGCAACTCAAAATGAACTTGATTTAGATGATGCTAAAGCATTAGTAAAGAATGGTGTTATCGCAGTATGTGAGGGTGCTAATATGCCTTCTACCTTAGAGGCTGCCAAATACTTTATGGAGCATAAAATTGTATATGGTCCTGCAAAGGCTGCAAATGCTGGTGGCGTTGCAACATCAGGCTTAGAGATGTGTCAAAATTCAGCTAGACTTAGCTGGAGCTTTGAAGAGGTTGATGCAAAGCTAAAAGATATTATGATAAATATTTTCCATAACACATACAATACTGCAGTAAGCTTAGGCAATCCATTTGATACACTTACAGGAGCTAATATAGCAGGATTTGAAAAGGTTTCAAAGGCTATGCTTGCATTAGGCGTTTATTAATTCCTCAATTTTTGAGGAATTTTCTTTTCTATGGTTTCTTTTTTATCTAAAACATTATATAATAGTAAATAGATATGGGAGTTGGACAAATGAGTCAAACAGTAGAGAGTTGGCTTTCTTTAAAAAAAGAGAATTTGAATGAAATGCAAATGCTAAAAAAGGATGTTGTAGAAGAATTTATTAAATCTACCTGGGGAATTTTATTTCCAGGCTATAGTGATGAAATATTAGATAAAAATACCTATTTTGAATTAAAACTAAATGCTTTAAAAAAGAATTTAACACTACTGATTCATAGTATTGAACAAATGCTTAAAATAGAGCTAGATACAAATAATTTAGTTGAAGCATTTGTGGAAAAGCTACCTCTAATAGATGAAGCTTTATGTATGGATTTAGAGGCTATCTTTGAAGGAGATCCAGCGTCAAATTCTAAGACGGAAATCATTTTATGCTATCCTGGCTTTTATGCAATCTTTATGTATCGTGTTGCTCATGAGCTGGCGAATTTAGCCATTCCTTTATTACCAAGAATTTTAAGTGAAGAGGCCCATAGTCGAACTGGAATTGATATTCATCCCTCTGCTCGTATTGGACACCATTTCTTTATTGACCATGGTACAGGAATTGTCATAGGAGAAACAACCAGTATCGGAAATTATGTGAAAATATATCAAGGTGTAACTTTAGGTGCTTTATCCTTAAGGGATGGTCATAAGCTGAAGGGAGCCAAAAGGCATCCAACAATATTAGACCATGTTACCATTTATTCAGAAGCATCTATTTTTGGAGGAGACACTGTGATAGGTCCGAATGTGACAATTGGAAGCAATGCCTTTATCACAGCGAGTGTACCTGCAAATAGTGTTGCCCATAGTGAACGAAAAAAGAAAAAAATATGAGGTAGAGTATGAAGTATTATTTAGGAATTGATATTGGAACGAGCGGTACTAAAACAGTTTGTTTTAACGAATTAGGTGAAGTTATGACCTCCAAGTCCTACGCCTATGAAATGATGGTTCCAAAGCCTGGGTATGCAGAAGAAAATCCAACAGATTGGTTTACTGCAACAAAGGAAACGATAAAAAAAGTCACCAAGGAAGGATATCTCATTTCAGGAATAGGATTATCTGGACAAATGCATGGATTAGTATTACTTGATAAGAATAATCAGGTTTTAAGGCCAAGCATTATATGGTGTGATAATCGAGCCATTAATGAAGCAGAGGAATTGGTTCATAATTTTGGTAATGAAAGGATGAGGTTAATAACCGGTAATACGGTTATTCCTTCGTTCACTTTATCTAAGCTTTTATGGGTAAAAAGAAATGAACCTGAGATTTATAAAAAGATAGATAAAATTATGCTTCCAAAGGATTATGTGAGATATGTTTTAACGGGGAGCTTTTCTACTGAATATTCTGATGCTTCAGGGATGCAGATGTTAGATATTCATCATAAAAGTTTTTCTAAAGATATTTTAGATTATATGGATTTATCTTTGGACAAGCTTCCCAAACTTTTAGAATCTAGTGAAATTAGTGGTTACATAAAAAAGGAGTTAGCAAAAGAATTAGGCTTAAGTGAGAACTGTTTTGTGGTAGGTGGTGCCGGAGATCAAGCAGCAGCTGCAATTGGAAATGGCATAATTGAACGTGGTGATTTAAGCTTGGTTTTAGGATCTTCAGGCGTAGTTTTTTCGCCAATTCATAAGGAAGATATTTTGGACAACCCTTTACAGGTATTTATGCATGCAGTTCCTGATACCTATCATATTATGGGAGTTACCAATGGTTGTGGACTTTCCTATAAGTGGTTAAAGGAAACGTTATTTGAGGATATGGGGTATCCTGCATTAAATGATAAGGCTAGTATTTCAAAGCCACTTGCAAATGGATTGATTTATTTACCTTATTTAAATGGAGAAAGAACTCCACATCTAGATCCTTATGCATCAGGGACCTTTATTGGAATTAGACAAAATACTAAGGATTCTGATATAATAAGAGCTGTATTAGAAGGAGTCAGTTATAGTTTAAAGGATTGTTATTGTTTACTCCCTAAACAAGAATATCATATTAGAGCCTCAGGTGGTGGGGCAAAGGGAACACTTTGGAGAACTATTTTAGCCTCAACCTTTGATACACCTATTGAACGCATTGTTCAGGATGAGGGTGGAGCCTTAGGCGTAGCTATTTTAGCAATGGTTGCAGATCATATTTATCCATCTATTAAGGTGGCAACAGATAGAATTATTAAGGTGTTAGATGTTACAGAGCCTAACCCTGAGTGGACTTTATCCTATTCTAAAGGATATGAGCTTTATAAGGATGCTTATCTAAGTTTAAAAAAATATTATAAAAAAGCTTTTGAAATATAGGAGGAAGAAAAGATGAAAGAATATTTTAAAGTAGGAAAAATTGCATATGAGGGACCAAAGTCAACAAACCCTCTCGCATTTAA
The DNA here is from genome assembly GCA_947174785.1 of uncultured Mollicutes bacterium. Classification (GTDB taxonomy): domain Bacteria; phylum Bacillota_I; class Bacilli_A; order Acholeplasmatales; family Anaeroplasmataceae; genus Pelethenecus. The sequence goes on along the minus strand of CAMWKG010000046.1, from coordinate 2,963 downwards.
GTATTATAATAAGGATGAAGTGATTTTAGGAAAACCTATGCATGAGCATTTAAGGTTTGCGATGAGCTGGTGGCATACTTTATGTGCTAAGGGCTCTGACCAGTTTGGGTCTAATACGATGGTAAGAACCTTTGAGGATGCTGACCCTTTACAGGAGGCCTATCAAAAGGTAGATGCAGGCTTTGAATTTATGGATAAGCTTGGCATTGAGTATTTCTGTTTCCATGATCGTGATTTGGCACCTGAAATGCCTACCTTAAAGGAATCTAATGAAGCTTTAGATAAGGTTTCTGATTATGTGGTAGAAAAGATGAAGGGCACCAATATCAAATGTTTATGGGGAACTGCAAATTGCTTTAATCATAAAAGATATTTAGCAGGTGCTGGTACTAGCCCTAATGCAGATGTATTTGCATATGCAGCAGCTCAAATCAAAAAGGCTATGGATACCACAAAGAAGCTAGGTGGTAAAAACTATGTTTTCTGGGGTGGAAGAGAGGGCTATGATACTTTATTAAACACAGATGTTAAACAAGAGCTTGATCATTATGCTACCCTTTTATCTCTTGCAAGAGATTACAATAAAAAGATTGGCTTAAATGCACAGCTATTAATTGAACCTAAACCAAAGGAACCAACGAAGCATCAGTATGACTTTGATGTTCAAACTGTATTAGGCTTCTTAAGAACCTATGGTCTAGAAAAAGATTTTAAAATGAATATTGAGGCAAACCATGCTACTTTAGCAATTCATACCTTTAATCATGAGCTCAATGTTGCTAGAATCAATGGTGTATTAGGCTCAATTGATGCTAATCAAGGAGATATGTTATTAGGCTGGGATACAGACCAATTCCCTACCAATTTATATGATGCCATCTTGGCGATGTATGAGGTTTTATTAAATGGTGGTTTAGGCACAGGAGGCTTAAACTTTGATGCAAAGGTTCGTCGTCAGAGTTTCACAGATGAAGATTTATTTATCTCTTATATTGCTGGTATGGATACCTTTGCAAGAGGATTGCGTATTGCTGCAAAGCTAGTAGAGGATAAGGTTTTTGAAAGCTTTAAGGAAGAACGCTACGCTTCTTATAAAACAGGTATTGGTAAGAAAATTGCTGATAAGAAAGTAACTTTAGAAGAATTAAGTGAATATGCTTTAAAGCATGATCAAATTGAAAATGCATCAGGACGTCAGGAATGGCTTGAGGCTATTTTAAATCAATACATTTAATTATTAGAAGAGGTAGTATATGAAGGTAGAATACTTTAGAGAATATAGCCCAACTTTAGGAAGAGATATGGAATACAAGGTGTTTGGTCATGCAGGAAAGCCTTGTATTGCCTTTCCTAGTCAAAATGGAAGATTCTATGATTATGAAAATCGAGGTCTTATTGAAGCAATGCGTTGGTATATAGATCAAGGAAAAATTCAAGTCTTTTGTGTGGATTCTATAGATTGGGAATCCTGGAGTGATATGAATAAAAATCCTAGATGGAGAATTGAAGCACAAGAGGCATATTTTAATTATATCATCAGCGAGATTGTACACCGTGTTTATGAGATTAACACCTATGGAAATGGCGGAGGAGTTGCCTCAGGAATACTCGCCTTTGGTTGTTCTATGGGAGCATATCATGCTATGAATTTCTTTATGAGAAAGCCAGATATTTTTGATGCTGTATTAGCACTATCTGGAATTTACCATTCTGGATTTTTCTTTAAGGATTATGCAGATGATTTAACCTTCTTAAATTCTCCACTTGATTCTATGCGCTGTATGGATATGAATCATCCATACTTAGATTTATATCGAAGAGCTAGAATTATCATTTGTGTTGGACAAGGAGCTTGGGAAGAAGAATGTCTTGCTGATACAAGGGCATTAGACTTTGAATTTAGCCGTCACTCAGTACCTGCATGGTTTGATTATTGGGGATATGATCGTCCTCATGACTGGCCAAGTTGGTTAGAGCAAACTCCATATTTCTTATATCATATATTAGATTAAAAAAAGACCATTGCAGATTTGCAATGGTTTTACTTTTCTTCATCTTTAATTTGAATGTATTCAATATAAGAATAGGTTGAGTATTTTTCTGTTCGGTCAACCATAGCTTGATAAACTAAATCTCTTAGATAGGCAGCATTTTCCTTCGTATTTAGTTCAGGCTTAGGATAGAAGGGACCATCGTAGTAGGTAACAATTTTTGGTTTCTTCCCAAACTTACGCTTTTGATAGCAATTTGTAAGTGCAAATACAGGCTTATCAAATAATGCTGCATATTTGAAGCTTGCATCATCAAATGGTCTTATTTTTGTATAATAGGGCCAAATATGAGCCTCTGGATAAATTGTAATTAATTTCTTTTTGCTTAAATGCTGGCGAAGAGCCTTTATGAATTTTTTCTTCAATGTCAATTTTTCAGTTAAAGGCATTGCTCCTAACATACCAAGTAATGTTCTAATCCCCCAAATAGAAGTAGTTTCAGGGGATACGACGATATAGTTTCTTCTAAAGGAGAAAATTAAGTTTGGTACAAAAGCATCTGCAAGTAAGGTCGTATGATTGCCATAAATAATGGCACCTGTTTTTTTAGCTGCTTTCATCACTTTTTTATTTGCATTTTTTTGATGGCAGCATACTTTTGTGATGAACCAAAATAAAGGCTTTGCGACTACAAAATAAACAAAATTTGCAATAAGAAACCAAAATGGATTTCGATGTGTATATTTATAATTATCAGGTAATGGTTTTACTTTTATATTTGTTCCAGAAAAATCATCACTTTTCATATCTTTATAATATTGAATTCGTTTTTTATTCTTTTTCATATAACCAATCCTTGTGAAAATCATTCTACTTTAAAAATTTTATCAAATTTATTTGTCATTATCAAGAAAAATGTCTTAAACTATTGATAAAAATTGAATATTTAAGTAAAATAATGAATAGAAAAGG
>CAMWKG010000045.1 GCA_947174785.1 uncultured Mollicutes bacterium | reverse complement strand
TCAGTGATTAAAAAATCCTGAAGACTACCATTATATACTTTAGATTGAACAGATGTAGATGGCTTTTCTGGTCCTAAGAATTTAGAGAATGCTGAAGTAGCCGTCATAGTGGTAGTATTATTGTATGTATATTTATATGATGAACCCGCACTATCTCCCGAATTCATTCCCCAATATTCTGTATAGGTCACATCATCTAGCGTATTATTTGAATATGTTCTTGTTATTTCAGGTGTTTTATTCACATTTCCAGCTCTTTTTACTGAAAGATGATATGGAGTTACACCTGCAGGATATGTTCCTGGAGAATTAAAGTTGAAGGTAATCTGATCTGATACATCTGTATCTCCTAAATCATAAAATACCAGCCAACCACTTCCAGTTCCAGAACTACTACTACAATATTCACGGAGCCATATGTTAGGCTTATATGTGACAGTAAATTCCGTTTTAGCTGGAATCACAACCTCTGATTTCCAAGTGACATAGGTATAAGTAACTACACCTGTACCCGATTTTGTTTTTGTAGCATTAGCTGTTATGCTATTAGGATCAGAAGTTGTATCAACAGTAGTGACAACATTTCCATATCCAGTATTAATTGTTGTGCTCATCCCAGCAGTGGTATAAGCAGTTGCTAAGCTACTACCACCAGCTCTTTGATAAAGACCAACCTGTGACCAAGTGACAGATGGTGCAGCAGGAGGTGTTGCCACAGCCGCTGAAACACTTAAATTATCATTGGCAGGGTTTAAAGCATATAATAAAAATGCCAAAAAAGCAACAACAATTATACTCAATTTAATTATTCTTATTTTAAGGTTTTTCATTATATAAAACACCTCGATTTAAAACATTTTAAAACATAATTTTTGCATACTATCTCATTTTCTATTATATCTCTTTTTGTATCGTTTTGTCAAGAAAAATATGTCTTTTGTGCTATCTGTAAAAATATGGTAAATCTAGCCTAAAATTAGATTTTTATACTATAGTATACAATCATTTTTTTCAAGATAAATTATCTGCCAATTTAAGCATAGAATCATCAGTTTTTATTACAAATTTTACCAAGTATGAATCAAGGATAAAAATAAAAAAATGTCATCCTAAAATTTTAGAATGACATCTTAATTTTCATCTTCTTTTAATTCTTCCACAATTTATGAATATTACAATATGCATACGCTGTAAGTATTTCTTCATTTCTTGCTAAATTAAACTCCGCCATAGGTGCATCTCCAGGCTTTAAGTTTTTAAGCTGATAGCCCTGCGTGGTTTCAACTACTATCCATTCAATATAGTGCTCTGGAAGCATAGGATGTGCTTCTTTTCCTACCTTTACAATAATATGATCATTTACTCTTTCAACTACAGGGACATGCTTTTCTACAGATGCAGATGTAGAGTTTGGAACAAGTTCTTTTAATGGCTCACCACAACAACTGATGTGTTCCGTTGGTTTATTTACAAAGGTAAATATACTATTACAAGTATCACAATAATAAAATTTCATAAAAAATCCTCCTTAAGTATAGTTTATCTTAAAATCTTAAAAAGAATGTATGAAAGGCATATTTTCTTCAATTCTTTTTTATGGTATACTACTATAAAGGAGGATTTAACTATGAATATTGATCCTAACAAAATTCCTATGCATGTTGCTATGATATTAGATGGCAATGGTAGATGGGCAAAGAAAAGACTTCTTCCTAGAACATTCGGGCATCGTAAAGGAGCTTTTAATATTGTTGATGTGGCAAAGGCATGCGATAAGATCGGAATAAAGTATTTAACAATGTTTTGTTTTTCTACTGAAAACTGGAATAGACCAGCTGAGGAAGTAAATTATATAATGAATGCACCTATTAGATACTTTAAAAGATATAAAGATAAAATTTTAAAATCTAAATATAGAGTATGTTTTATTGGAAGACGTGATAGAATTCCTACAGCACTTCTTCATATTTTAGAGGAAATTGAAGAAATCACTAAAGAGCATACGGGTCTTACCCTTACCCTATGTGTCGATTATGGTTCCTATGATGAGATAACTACTGCTACGAAGGAAATAGCTACATTAGTCAAGGAAAATAAACTTAAAGTAGATGACATTACTCCTGAATTGATTGAAAAACATTTATTCACAAAAGATTATCCAAAGCTAGATTTACTCATTCGTACAAGTGGAGAGGTACGTATCAGCAATTATCTTCTTTGGCAATTAGGCTATGCAGAACTCTATTTTACAGATACCTTATGGCCTGATTTTGATGAAAAAGAACTAGAAAAAGCTATTTTAAGCTATCAATCTAGAAATAGAAGATTTGGTGGTTTAAATGAAAATAAGTAAGCTCACTCCACAAGGATATTGTAGTGGTGTAAAAAATGCTTTAAAGATTGCTTATGAAGTACTTTCTTCTCCTACCTATCCAAGACCAATCTATCTATTAGGTTCCATTATTCATAATCAAAATGTTATTAGTGATTTAAAGAAAAAGGGAGCTATTTTAATCGAGGAAAAGGGCAAATCTAGAAGTGAACTAATGAATCAGATTTCTTCTGGAACGGTCATTTTTTCAGCTCATGGTGTTTCACCTATCGTTTATGAAAAAGCTAAGGCCAAAGGTTTAACCATAGTAGATACGACCTGTGGCAATGTTCTTCTTGTACAACAGCAAATGAAAAAATATTTATCATTAGGCTATACATGCCTTTATATAGGAACAAAAGGGCATCCTGAATGTGAAGGTATTTTAGGAATATCTTCTTCTATTCAATTGATCGAGAATGCCAAAGATTTGAAAAATATATCTTCTTCAAAAGTTTATGTTACAAATCAAACCACTTTATCCTTATTTGAAACAGAAAAAATATATCAGGAAATTCAAAAGAAATTTCCTGATGTCATCATAGACAATAAAATCTGTAAAGCAACTACTGTAAGACAACAGGCTTGCTTAAATCAAGAGAAGGTAGATTTGTGCTTGGTGGTTGGAGATAAAGCCTCATCTAACACTAAAAAACTTGCACTTGCATGCCAATCCATTTCTATTCCTACACTTCTAATTGAAGATGTGGAGGATTTAAAAACAATTTCTTTAGAAGGCATTACATCTGTTTCAATTACCTCTGGTGCTTCTACCCCAGATTATATAGTGGATGAAATCATTGAATACTTAAAACGAGTGGACTAATCAATCCACTCGTATTTTATTTATAATATCCTCATTAGACATTCCATAATGATCTAATACATCCTCTATTTTACCATGTGAAATAGATATGTTTTCTTCAAAGGATATAGATTCAATTTTAGTTTTATGCTTATTTTGATAAGCATAGAGTACTATATCTTGATATAAGCTTCCTCTGACAGTAACTTGTTCAATAATAATAATCTTTTTATGATTAGATAAAATATGTTCTAACAGCTTTATGTCTAAAGGACGAATATATCTTGCATTTACAATGGAACAATCTAAATTTTCTCTTTCAATTATCTTTTGAATTCGAAGTAGGTCTGGTCCATAGGAAATAACGCACTTCTTATGACCTGTTTTTAAATATTCCCAGCTAGGAGAAATCATGATTTTGTTGTTTAAGAAGTCTAAATCCGTAATGACATTTCCTCTAGGATATCGAATAACAAAGGGGCTGGATTCTGTAAATGCATAATTGAAAATACCAATAAGTTCTTCTGCATCCTTCGGCATTGCAATCTTCACATTTGGCATTAAACCAAACATGGCTATATCATAAATGCCTTGATGGGTAGATCCATCTTCTCCAACTACCCCTGCACGATCAATTCCTATAATAACCGGTAAATTTTGTCTTGCAATATCATTTAAAATTTCATCAAAAGCACGCTGAGAAAATGTGGAATAATATAATAAAACGACTCTCTTATTTTGAAGTGCTATTCCTGCAGCCATATCAGCTGCATGCTCTTCAGCAATACCTACATCATAAAAATCATCAGGATAGCTATTTGCAAATTTTTCAAGTTTAGAACCTGCCTTCATCGCAGGCGTTACTACAAAGAAAGGCTCATCTTCTCGTTTCTTAGTTAAGTAGTGTGTCACCAAATCTGAATAAGAATGCTCATTTATAGACGGTACCTTTAATGACTTTCCAGTATTCTTATCAAATGGAGAAACACCATGGAAGCTGCCCTCTTCATCTAATTCAGAAGGTGCATAGCCTTTACCTTTTTTGGTAATAACATGAAGCAACACTGGTTCAGTATTCTTCTTCACTCTTTGCAAAGCCTTTATACATGCTCTCAAATCATTTCCCTTAATTGGTCCATAATAATCAAAGCCTAAATCCTCAAATATATTATCCTGTTGAATAAAAGCCTTCACACCCCGTTTCACTTGATGAAACCAATTGGTAATAAAGGTTGGAAAAATAAAGTTCAACACACGCTTAAATCCACGCCATAGACGAGTCCCTCTAAGTCTTGAAAAAGCTTTAGATAAGGCTCCCACAGACTTAGAAATTCCCATTTTATTATCATTTAAAATAACAATAGGTGCTAATTTTTTTTGAGAGCCTAAAAAATTCATTCCCTCAAAAGCAACACCATTCATAATAGAGGAATCTCCAATTAAACTTATAACCTTTTCATCCTTATCCTCACTTGCAAGCAGCATACCTGCCATTGCAGAAATGGTTGTAGAAGAATGTCCAGATTCCCAAACATCGTATTTAGACTCCTCCCTTCTAATATATCCACTCATGCCACCATACTGTCTTAGATGAGAGAAATCCTTAGCTCGACCTGTCAAAATCTTATGTACATAGGATTGATGTCCTACATCAAATAAGAATTTATCCTTTTCTGGGTCAAAAACATAATACATTGCGATTGTTATTTCAACAACGCCTAAATTGCTACTTAAGTGTCCGCCAGTCTTTGAAATTGTATCAACTAAAAACTCTCTTATCTGTCCTGCAAGCTCTTTAAGTTCTTTAATGGACATATTCTTTATGAATGAAGGGTCTTTGATTTCTAATAAATCTATCATAAGCCCACCCTTTTCTTAAAGTGTTACTATATAATTATACTAATTTCGGACAAAAAATACAACCTTATCTAGCAAAAATATAGATTTGTAATAAAACAAAAGATTCATTGTCTTTTTAAAAATATCTCTTATTTTTAGACTATATTTATTTAAATTACTAATTATTTCCATATTAACTTATCCTGGTTGTGACAAACTATTAGTGTAAGGAAGTGAAAAAATGAAGGATAAGATTACCTGTAGACCTTGTAAGGAACAAAACAACTGGGAAATCGAAAACCAATATGGTGAAGTATTAGATACTCACTATAACACTAAAGAATCCTGTGTAAAGGCAGGACAACGTTTAGCTACTGAATGTGGCTGTGAATTATGTATTTGTGATAAGTAATTCATAAAACATCTCTTAATTTTGAATTTTACATATAGAAAAAAACCTCAAAATTTGAGGTTTTTTTATTTGCTTAAAAATTTTTTTAAATCCTCATAGGAAGCTTTTGCATCCTGATAGCCTAACTGATAAGCTTCTTCTAGCTTCTTCTTATCCTTTTCTAAGCGATCAATTGTAAGAGAAACAGATGGACGAATGATAAATACATTTTCATCCTTTTCCATAAGATTCACAATTTTATTATAATGAATATGTCTGTTTTCTAAGGCTTTTAAAAGCTTAGGATATTTTCTATATTTTAATTGTATAGCTTTGGCAAGAATAGGATTCTGTTTTTGACAGAGATATCCTTTAGGCTTAGTCATAACTACTACACATTTTTTCGCATTCTTTTTTGCTTCTAAATAAGGAATAGAATCTGCAATTCCGCCATCAAGATAGCCTTGTCCCTTGAGCCATTGTATCTCAGCAAGCATAGGGAGACTTGAAGAGGCACATATATATTCAATATCACTCCTATAATCTAAGCAAGGATAATACTCTGCCTTACCCGTTTCCACATTAGTCACGGTAGCATAAAGTCTGTGTGGATTATGATTTGCCGTTTCGTAGTCATAAGGTATTAATTCATTTGGAATTTTATAGTAAATAAATTCCTTGTTAAAATAGTTCCCTGTCTTGGTTAAGCTACGCTTTGAAACACAGGCAGGATTATCTACATAATCCACTAAGGAATGATAGCCTCGGGTAATTTGCTTAGAAATATAGCTAGCTCCTACACAAGCACCAGCTGAAACTGCATAGACTGCATCAAAATCAAGGCTTTGCTCTAAAAGGAAGTCTAGCACACCTGCAGTATACACTCCCTTCATACCGCCTCCTTCTAAGACAAGATGAATCCGGTTTTTCTTCACTTCCTCTTGAAGCTTTAAAATGATATGCCCTGCAATCATCAGTCCTGCAATACTAGGAACAAAAGAAACAGATGGCAAAGTATCAAATTCTTTTACGATGGGTTCTTCTAAAGAATATAAAACCTCTACATCCTCTATATCTAATTTCTTAAGCTCTAAGCGTAGTTTTTTAGCAAGAGGACACATTGAAGTTTTAGAGATATCCTTAATCTGAAATTTGGTAGGATCCAGTTTATTTGCTGTGCCACAGGAGGAAATAATTTTCTTTCCATATTCCTTTGCCTTCTTTATGATTGCAAGCTTTCCGACTATATCATCAATACAATCCACAACATAATCAAATGGTTGAAAATCAATTTGTTCAATGGTCTTTTCATCCACTTTCAAATGATAAGCATACACCTTTGCATTTGGATTGATGTCTAAGATGCGGCTTCCACAAGCTTCTATTTTGGTATGTCCTATAGTAGATTCTAATGCTAGGATTTGTCTATTTTTATTTGATGGAGTAATAACATCAAAATCAATAATACTCAAGCTTCCTACACCTTGCCTTGCTAAGGCTTCTACTACATAACCACCCACACCACCTAAACCAAAAACTGCAATATGAGCTTGTTTTAGATACTCTATAGTTTCTTCACCCAATAAGGGAATGGAACGTTCTTCCACAGTATCACTCCTCTAAAAGCTTTTTTAACTGGCTTGTTAATTCTTCTAAACGATTTACAACAGCTAAAAATGCATCTGTTTTTGTTAAATCCACGCCTGCCGTTTTAACAATTTCTACTGGATAATTTGATCCACCCATAGATAGCATAGCAAGATATTTTTCTAAGGATTTAGGATTTCTCTTAACTTCTTCATAAATAGCTAAGCTAGCAGCAAAGCTTGTTGCATATTGGTAAACATAAAATGGAGTATGGAAAAAGTGAGGGATATAAGCCCATACATTATTCTTTAATGGCTCGTTATTTAAATCTATACCATAATAGTCCTTGTATAGTTCAGTCATAATTCCACTTAAAGCATCAGCAGAAATAGGTTTTTTATCCTCTACCATCTTATGTGCTAAGTATTCATAATTAGCAAATAAGGTTTGTCTATAGAAGGTAGAAACAATATTATCTATAGCCTGTTGTAAAACAACAATCTTTTCATTTCTACTTTGTGAATGCTGCATTACATAATCTAAAAACAATTGTTCATTAAAGGTAGATGCTATTTCTGCAACAAAGATGGTATAGTTTGCATTTACCTCATCCTGATGCTCATTAGCATATAAGCTATGAATAGAATGTCCTGCCTCATGAGCTACAGTAAAAGCACTATCTAGGTTATCATTATGATTTAATAAAATGAAAGTTCCTTCTTTATAAAGACCTGTAGAATAAGCTCCTGTTCTTTTTCCATCCTTAGTATAAACAGAAACTCTACCATCCTCTAATGCTTTACAAGCATGTTCATAATAATCTTCTCCTAACGTCTTACATGCATCCAAAACCATAGTCTTTGCGGCTTCATAGGTATATACTTCATTACTTTCAGCAAAGCTTAAGAAACGATCATAAGTATGAAGAGTATCTAATTTAAAGTATTTTTTACGTAAAGCATAATACTTTTTTAAAGGCTCACTATGTGTTCTTGCAGTATCAATTAAAGATAAGAACACCTCTTTAGGAATAGCATTATAATATAAGTGACTTTCTAAAATTGAAGCATATCCTCTATTTTTCACATCAGCAAGCTCAGTCTGCATAATGCCATCATAAATAGCTGCAAAGGTATTTTTATGATGCTCATAAAAATTATAGATTGCCTCAAACACAATTCTTCTATCCTCTTGATTTGGAAGAATTCCTAAATAGTACTGAAAATTAGATTCATTTAAGGACAATACCTCTCCAGTAGAAAGAGTAACCTCTACGCTTTGTCTATCAGAAACAGCTAGCTTATCATATAATCTATTAAAGCCACCGGTTGCTTCACCATAATTTGCCATAAGCTCCTCACTTTTAGCATCTAGATAAAAATCTTGACTTCTAAAGAGTTGATCCAGCTTATACTGATACTTCTTCAATTTTTCATTCTTTAAATATTCAAAAAGCTTAGCTTTATCATTTGCTAAAAGTTCTGGATTAATAAATGCTGTTTTACTAAGTAGCTCATTAAACATCTGATATACCTTTTGATAATCCTCACTTGCTTTACTATCCTTTTGATTTAAATCGTACTTCATGGAAGCATAACAAAATAATTTTTCTATTCTTTCATCAATTCGCTTCATTACACGTTCATATTCTAGCATACCCTCTAAAGAGTTTAGTTTACCTCTTAAGGCTTCTGCCAGTTTGATTTCCTTTGGAAATTCCTCTAATTCCTTCAAGAAATCTGCATAATTGTTATAAATTAATCCTAAATTCCACTCATTCATACATAAGTTCCTCCTAAACACATATAACCATTTTACACCAAATCACAAAAAAAATAAAGAAAGATACAAAATATCTAATTAAAATACAATATTAACAAAGTTTTTTTCTTTCCTTTGAACTGAAAACCTCATTTTCTCTTAGAAAAAAAACAATATTTTATCCAGTCGATTTTTCTTGGTCATAGAAAATCCTTAACTTATAATATATTTGCAAGGTGAAATACGCTTTGTGGGTTAGAGAAGTCTACTCCATACTGAAGGGATGTTTTCCATGACATATTTCTTATGGGTTCATTTTACAGCTTCAGC
>CAMWKG010000044.1 GCA_947174785.1 uncultured Mollicutes bacterium | reverse complement strand
ATACCTGCCTTCATATAATTGATGCATCCACCAAATTCTAAAGAAGAAGAATAAGGCATAAATAGAATGCGCATCATATCCATAGGGAAATTTCCTTGATATTGGATATTGTGGATACTATAGACTGTTTTAATACGGTTGTATTCAGGATAAAAATGATAATTTGCTTTTAAAATATAAGGAATTAGACCAGTTTGCCAGTCATTCAAATGAATGACATCAGGGAAAAAGTCAATGACTTTAATTGCCTCTAATATAGCAAAGCAGAAGAAAGCAAAACGTTCTCCATCATCTCCATAGCCATATAATCCATCTCGATTAAAATAACGATCACTATCGATAAAATAAAATTCTACGCCTTCATGTTCAGCTGAAAATACACCTACGTATTCCATACGTTCTGCAATTTTAACATAGGCATAACCACGATAGCTGGCTATGTTTTTCTCTTTTATTTTTTTATAGTATGGCATAATGACTCTAGCATCACAGCCTTGTTCCTTTAATGCCTTTGGTAAAGCACCAATAACATCTGCTAAACCACCTGTTTTTGCATAAGGAGCACTTTCACTAGCGCAAAATAAAACTCTCATGAAATCACCTCTGTATACTTTATTAATTATTACTACCTCCATTTTACCATAGGTAAAGCGTTTTCTCAAGCGTTTTTCAAAAGAAAAAAATAAATAATTTATTCTTTTTTACTTGCGTATTATTATTAGTTTTGATATAATAAAATATGCGTATGTTCGTAATAATTTAATTCTTAATTAAAGAAAGGATTTAATCTAATATGGCTAGAAGTGTAAGAAGAAATAAAACTCAATTTGTATTACGTAAGGAATTAATAATTTTAGTGCTTATTTTAGTTGCAATGATTGTTACTACAGTATGCTTATCCATCCCATCTGCAGGTGAGAAGAGATTGGAAGAATTTAATACTGCAATAACAACATACAATTCTACAAATAATACTTCCTTTACTACTTTAGATGAGGATAGTGTGATTCGTAAGGCATCTATAAAGAAAGTGTCTTCAGAAATAAAGTCTGATGCTAAAGGTACAGAAGAGAATCCTAGATATACTTATGTTTTATATGGTAGTCTAAGCGATAGTATTATCCTACAATATTTATCTGCAATTGATACAGAAGCACAGCGACGTGAGGTTAAGGTAGTTTATTTATATTCATCTGAAAAAGTTGATAAGCAAGAGGATAAGGATGATGTTGAATTCTTAGCAGACCTTGAAAAGGACGAGGATGTATTTAATGCTGATGTATTAGAGGGTGTAGATGAGGTAGATCTATTAAAAACTCCTGCATTCTATGTGTATAGAAATGGTGAATTGGTATTTAATTCCACTACATTAGAAGAAGATGGTTCTTATAATTGGGAATTAATTATTAATAAAGCATTTTCTAAATAAAAAGCATAAGATAAAAAACAAGGACTGAGATGATTCATCTCAGTTTTTATTCCATTTAAGGAGGTTAAATTTTTATGATAGAAGCAATTAAAGAGAAAATCAAATTAACTTTAGAACAATATTATAAGGAAAATCATCAACAAGATATATCTATCGTGGTTGAAGAACCTAAAAATAGAGAACTAGGTGATATTTCTATTCCTATGTTCAGTGTAGTAAAATCCCTAAGAAGACCAATGCCAGAAATCATTGCAGAAGCAATACCAGTGGTAAAGAGTGCTTCTCACGCAATCCTTTCTATAACTAATGTTGGTGCCTTTATCAATTTGACCATTGATAAAAAACTTTTAGCGAAAGAAGTTTTGACTAAAGTTGTATTTGAAAAGGATTCCTATGGAACATCAACAATTGGAAAAGGGCAGAATATTACACTTGATTACTCTGCACCTAATATTGCCAAAAGCTTTTCTATAGGTCACTTGCGTTCTACAATGATAGGAAATTCTATTCGTTTGATTTTAAACAAATGTGGCTATAACACCTATTCTATCAATTATTTAGGAGATTGGGGTACACAATTTGGTAAGATGATTGTAGCTTATAAAAAATGGGGAAATTATGAGCAAATTTTAAAGGACCCAATTAATGAGCTAACCACTCTATATGTACGCTTCCATGAAGAAGCTCTTAAGGATGCAAGCTTAGAGGATGAAGCAAGAGAAGCTTTCCGTAAAATGGAGTTGGCTGATCCTGAATATTTAGAATTATGGCGCTGGATTAGAGAGGAGTCCTTAAAGGAATCTGCTCAAATTTATAATCTTTTGGGAATCACCTTCGATTCTTATAATGGTGAGGCATTTTATAATGATAAAATGGATCCAATTGTAGAAGAACTTAAAAGTAAACATCTTTTAAAGGAAGATCAAGGTGCTCAGATTGTGGACTTAGGAGAGGAGATGCCCCCTGCATTAATTAAAAGAAGTGATGGGGGATCACTCTATATTACACGTGATTTAGCTGCGGTATTCTACAGAAAAAAAGAATATCAATTCAATCAAATTCTTTATGTGGTTGGTAATGAGCAAAAACTTCATTTCAATCAGCTTAGAGCAGTAATTACTAAAATGGGATATGATTTTGCTGATAGCATTGAGCACATTAACTTTGGTTTATATCTAACAGATGGCAAGAAAATGTCTACTCGTAAGGGTGGTGTTGTTAAGCTTTATGATGTTCTTATGAAGGCAATCCAATTAGCTTATGATTTGGTTTCAAATAAAAACCCAGACCTTAAAAACAAAGAAGAAATTGCTAAGGCTGTAGGAATAGCAGCAATCGTATTTGGAGATTTGAAGAATCATAGAAGCTTAGATATAGAATTCAACCTAGAACAAGCAGTAAAATTTGAAGGCCAAACAGGACCATATTTACAGTATACAGGAGTAAGAATCGCATCTATCTTGAAACACAAGGATTTTAATGTAGATAACTGTAATATTGAGGTATTTGAAAAGCCTCATTATTTCGAGCTTGTAAAACAAATTTCATTATTTAAGGCAACCATAGAGCGTGCTGCAATTGAAAGAGCTCCAAGCGTTGTTGCTAAGTATCTTTTAGGACTTGCTCAAAGCTTTAATAAATTCTATTCTATAGAAAAAATAAATGTGGAAGATGAACAAGTTAGAAACTCGAATTTTGCACTTGCATTTGCTACCAGAACGGTTATTAATGAGGGGTTACGTCTATTAGGCATAGAATATGTCGATGAAATGTAAATAACCTCTTGAATTTTAGTGCTAAAATGGTGTACAATATTAAAGCACGATAGTTTTTTAGAGAACAAAATGTTAGCTAGGGGCAATGGTAGTATGAGAATTGGTATTTTTACTGACCAGTTTTATCCATATATTAGTGGTGTGGTCACTTCAATAAAAATGTTATATGAGGGCTTAACGGATTTAGGTCATGAGGTATATATTTTTTCAAGCTTAGATGAAGAAAAGGTATTTACATGTGAAGAATTAAAAAATTTTAATTTTATTAATTTTCCAGGTGTACCTTGGCCATTTGAGGATTTGAAGGATTATAGACGTACCAGGCACCCAAAACGCTATTTAAAGCAGATTGCATCTTATAAATTGGATGTTATTCATACTCATACAGAATATAATGCTGCTAAGATGGCTAAAATGGCAAGCAAAAAATTAGGGATTCCTCTAGTATATACATTGCATACTCTCTATGAGGATTATTTGAAATATGTTTCTCCATTCTTTGATAAGCATTTTCATAATATTATGTTTAAGGTTCTAGCAAAGAAATTTGTAGGCTCAACCTCTAAGGTAGCAACAATTCAAATTGTTCCAACTAAAAAGGTATTAAAACTAGCACCTAAATACTATATGCGTGGAGATATTCGTGTTGTTCCAACAGGCATTGAGCTTGAACGCTTTTATGAAACAAGTTATACAGAAGAAGAAAAAATAGAACTTAAGAAGAAGCTTAATATACCTGAAGATAAATTTGTCTTTGGATACATTGGAAGAACCTCCCCAGAAAAGGATATTAAAACTATATTGCATGCTTTTGCAAAGCTAGAATATAAGGATAATGCCGTACTACTCATTGTAGGTGGTGGACCACAGTTCCAAGAGCTTCAAGAATACACTAAGGTTTTAAGAATTGATGACAAGGTATATTTTACTAACTTTGTAGAAAATGAAGTGGTTCCTAAATATTATCATATTTGTGATATTTTTGTGAATGCTTCCAGATCAGAAACGCAAGGCTTAACCTATATAGAATCTTTAGCATCATCTTTACCATTACTTGTTCAAAAGGATGAATGTATAGAGGATGTTATTGAAAATTATTATAATGGAATATATTTTGATGGAGAAGATGATTTGATTCTAAAAATGGAGGAAATCCAAAAGGCTCCAACAACTTTAAATAATATAAAGTCTAACACAAGAAAATCCTGTGAGAAGTATTCCAAGGAACACTATGCAGCTAATGTAGAGGCAATTTACCTTGCTGCCATAGAAAAATATAAAAAGAAAAAAAGGTAGGAAACTACCTTTATATATGGGGGAGTGATGAAATGGTAGACATAGTTGACTCAAAATCAACCGCCCTTAAAGCGTGTGGGTTCGACTCCCATCTCCCCTACCATTTTAAGAGAACACAAGTAATACAATGTGATTACTTGTTTTTTTATGCACTTTTTTACTTAATTTTGCAGAATTATGCAAGATTAAGCAGAATTGAACAAAATCAAATTCACACCAAAAATTCATGAAAATAAGAGTATTCTAGAAAAAATTTCCTTTATTTTGTTTTGGAAGTTTCACCTGGTGAATATTCAAACCCCTCCTGCAACCGAAGAGGGGGTCGGAACTTTCACCGAGTGAAAGAAAATCATATACTTGATAAAATATCACATTTTTTCTTGTACCAAAAAAGGGACAACGATGTATTTTAAAACTAGTATAATCATAGTGTCAAAACTTAGATATCAAAAGTTTTAGACTAAGATTGTTTAATATGAGGATATATAGTATGGAAGTAAATGATTTATTATATGTAAATGAAGATTTTATAATAGAAGAAGGTAGGTTAGTTAAATATAGTGGAAATGATCTCCATATAAATGTTCCTTCTGGTATAACTTGTATTGGAGAAGAAGCCTTCAAGAATTGTAAAATGAAAAGTGTTTTTATCTCTAATGGAGTAAAAGAAATTGAAACGGCAGCATTTGCAAACTGCATCTTTTTGGATAGTGTTTCTATACCAAAAAGCGTAAAAAGTATTGAGGGGTTTGCATTTGATAATTGTAAAAGTTTGAAGCATATTGAGTTAGAAGAGGGACTTGAAAATATTCTAAATGCTGCATTTTCAAGATGTAAAAATTTAGAGAGTATTCAAATTCCTAATAGTATACTTTTTATTTTAGAAACCTTTGAAGACTGTACCAAATTGAATTATAACAAATTTGATAATGGATTATATTTAGGAAATGAAACGAATCCTTATTTCTTATTTGTTAAAACTGTAGATAAAGATATTACATCTTGTATTATAAATCAGAATACAAAATATATTGGAGATTATGCCTTTAAGGATTGCAAAAGCTTGGAAAGCATCATCATACCTAGTACCGTAGAGTTCATTGGAAATCTTGTTTTCAAAGGATGTGAAAATCTTAGGAAGATTCATTTTCCTCCAACATGTAATTTAGGATGGGACAATTTTGAAGACTGTACTAAATTGAATTATAGCAAATTTGATAATGGATTATATTTAGGGGATGAAGCAAATCCTTATCACACGCTTATTGCAGCTAAAGATAAAGATATTAAAAGTTGTAAATTGCATAGTCAAACAAAACAAATATATTTTTGTGCCTTTGAAGATTGTGTTGAATTAGAAAAAATTATAATTCCTAAAACTGTTACATATATAATGGATTGTGCGTTTTTGAGATGTTATAGTTTAAATGTTTACTATGAATTAGGTATGGATAGTAAAGATATATTTTGGATGCATCGAAGATATATTCAAGATGTCTATTATTTTTCTGAAGCAAAGCCAAACAACAATGACAGAATATATTGGCATTATGTAGATGGCATAGAAAAGAAATGGTAGGAGTAAACTTATGAATATTATTGATTTGTTGATTACAGCAGTTATCATTGAAACTGTAATTATAGTTGGAATTATCATCTTTATCTGGTGGCAGTTTAGTGTTAATGATTCAAAACTATCTAAACTTATAGAGAATAGATGTAAACTAGAGCATCTAGAAGAACTGGATGATGAAGATATAGAAGAATAAGATTATAAAGAAATGTGATATTATGTATTTTTCTTGACTTTGGTGAGAAAAAATGTAATATTAAAATATGATTTGTTAAATTTGAAAAATGAATGATAATTAGAAATATTTGGAGGTAAATTATGAAGGATATATATGAAGCAAAAAGTCAAATAGAAGATGAGGCAATTGAGTTTTTACGTAATGGTATTTATGCCGAACATCCGAATGATTGCCCAGATTACTTGAACTGTAGAATAAAGAAACGTGATAAGGACTGTGATTTGGAACAATATGAAAAAGATTTAATAATATTTAAAACTTTATTTAATGCAGGAAATGAAAACTATAAAATTGCTTTATGGAATGGCTTACGTTTTTATTCTGATAATGTAGAAGTTTATGAAACAGATTTCTCGTATGATGAACTTGCTTTTATTAAGAAAAGAATAAAGGTATCAGGTACAATAATAGAAAAAACAAATGTAAACAAACCAATTAAAAGTGAAAGGCTTATTTTACGTGCTGTGACTGAAGACGATAGCAAACTTCTTGCATATCACTATAAGCACGATGGCGACTTTATAATGTTTTGTGGGTTTAATCCAACAGGTGAATATATAAGAATATTTGCTGACAGACAAATGCCATTGTTTTTTATGATTGAAGAAAAGCATACACATAATGCAATCGGTTATGTTGGATTGACACTTAAAGAAGTATCAGCAACAGGCTTATTAGAATACTACATATTCAAAGAATACCGCAAGCAAGGCTATTGTAAAGAAGCAGTAAAAACGTTGGTAAACGTAGCTTTGGCAGATAAGTTGTATGAACCTAAAGAAACGGTTCGAGATGATGTCTATAGCAAGAAAACTATGAAATTTAATGCTATAAGAGCGGGCGTCTCTACTGTCAACACAGCTTCATTAAAAACAGTAGAGAGCTGCGGATTTATTTACGAAGCAACACTTCATAAAACCTTGCACAAAGAAGGTATCGGCTGGACTGACGAAAAGATTTATTATATACCGAAAGAGTTATAATAATGGACAAGCAATGATTATGAATTTAAAGAAGTTATCTATGATTTTGATTCTAAGTTTAAAAGAAAATAGAATGAACATTCAAATACATTAAAGCATCTGAATGTTTTTCTTTTTGATTCCTATAATCTTACATGTATGGAACTTTATAAAACATTTATATGTGTACCAAAAAATGTACAATATCTTTTGCATGTTTATCTATAATATGATAAAATGTTATTAAAAGGAAGATGATAACAGTGCCTTCAAAAAAAGAATCTATTTTATGTATTTTAAAAGTATTACAAAATTATACAGACAAGGATCACTATCTAACTCAAAAAGAAATAATGGATTATGTTTATCAGGATTATGGATTATCTCTTGAAAGAAAAAGTGTTTCAAGAAATATTAGCACTTTAATTGAATTTGATTATGATATTGTTAAATCTAGTAAGGGCTATGCTATGATCGATAGATTATTTTCAGAAACAGAAATGTATTATCTAGCAGATGCTATATACTCTTCTCATACAATATCTAAAGAAAATACAAAAGAATTAATCGATAAAATATTAAGTAATTCAAGCCTACATTTGAAAGAAAAGGCCATTTCCTTATATAAGAATGAACAAGTAAGTAAATCATTGAATAAGCAAATATTTTTAAATATAGAGATATTATCAGAAGCAATAGAAAAAAAGAAAAAGGTATCCTTTAACTATATTGGCTTTGATGATAATGGGAAAAAGGTTTATAAATATCAAGGATTTAGATATGTATTAAGTCCTTATTTCTTAGTAAATAATCTAGGAAGATATTATTGTTTAGGTTGTTATAAAGAAGAATATGGACCACTATCTCCTTATAGAATAGACTATATTGAAGATATTCGGATTGAAGATGAAGATGTAATACCATTTGCTAATTTTAAATCTAAGCTACCAAGCTTTTCTATAGATAAATATATTAATGAGCATATCTATTTATTTGGTGGAAATGTAATCAGTGCTAAATTAGAAATCAAAGGGCCTGAATCTATTGTCTATGTTTATGATTGGTTTTATGATAAAGCTAAAATAGTAAAAGAAAATGATGAAATTTTTGCTTATGTGAGATGCAATGAGCATGCATTACTTTATTGGCTAATGCAGTATGGAGAAGAAGTAAAACTACTTGAACCAACATCATTGAGAAAACAAGTATTAGATAATGCAAAAAGAATAGTAGGAAATCATAGTTAATTATGAAGGAGAATGGTTGTATGGATGAAAATAATACACAAGAAGAGCCTATGGATGAATTACAAAAAAAAACGTTGGATAAGTTATATGATGCATGGGCAGGTACATTTGATGAAAGTCCTAATGGATATGATATTACAAAAAGATACATCTCTCAAAATGATAAAGCCCCAGGTAAAGTACCACAAAGTTTTTTTGATAACTACAAAACACATGTAGTGCCACTTCCTTTTTGGGGAAATATTAAAGATCCAGATTATATAGTTTTGGGACTCAATCCAAGTTATGAACCATTTGTCGATGAACTAGAAAGTAGTTTATTTTATGATGAACTAAAAAATACTTTAGAAGAATCATCTAAAACTAAAATCAATTGGTTGGATAAAAACTTTGATTTAAGAGCAAAGCTTTTGGTAAAAGAATTAAATTTGAACATAAATGATACCAAAATAAATAAAATCAGCAAAAATAATAAAGTTAATGCAACTGCAAAATGGTGGAATGAAGTATTTGATATTGAATTTAAAAATGAAGAAATTAAAAAATCTGCTTTTGGGAAAATTGCTTTTTTTAATCTATGTGGCTATCATAGTGGATCTTTTAATGAAACAGGGATAAAAGCTCTTCCAACAGTCAAAGCAACAATTGAATATGTAAAATGTTTGATGAAAACTCAAACTGAAGAAAAGAAAGATAGAAGGATTATATTAATATGGGGTGCAATATGGAAGCTGTCGCGTATCCACATCTGACGCTGCCGACGAAGAGCCTTGTGT
>CAMWKG010000043.1 GCA_947174785.1 uncultured Mollicutes bacterium | reverse complement strand
AGACAAGAGTGAAGAGGCACCTCATACTTATGGAGACTGGCAAGTAGTAAAAGAAGCTACGACAAGCGAACCAGGGCTTGAAGAACAAGTATGTATTTGTGGACACAAGAACACAAGAGAAATACCTAAGCTTTCAAATTCAACTCCAATAGGTTTAATTATTGGTGTAAGTATTGCAGGAGTTTTCATAGTTCTTATATTAACATATAGTATTATGTATATTGTTTGGTCTAAAAAGAATAAAGGATTAAAGTTCCTAGTTCCATCCTTTTCTTGGATTAAACAAAAAATTTTCAAAAAGAAATAAGTTAATATTATAAAAAGGAGAGCATCAGCTCTCCTTTTGTACTTTAATTCTTTCCTTTTGCGATTTTGTAAATCAAGTCTGGAATGATACCTTTTCTACCATAATTATATTTTGTTTGCATTTCTTCATTTCTGCCTATTAAAGGCTGTTTTAATGCAGAGTTATCAGAAACGACTAGCAAAGCTATCGCATCTACTTCTAATAAATCAGCTAAAAGATAAAAGGTACTTGTTTCCATTTCTATTAAATCAGGATGGAAGCTTTTTATTTCTTCTAAATGAGCATACTCTAAAGCAATGGAATCTGTACAATAAACAGATCCTTGCTTTAAAGTATATCCATTTTGTTTAGCTAATGAAACTATTTCGTTAATATAATCTTGCTTAGGGTATACCTTTTCAAAAGGCTTATAGTCACAAAGCTTTTCACATAAATAAGCATTAGCAAACACTCCAGATATACAATAGCTTGGTGTACAAATATCTCCAATATTGAATTGTTTATTTAAGCTTCCAACTGCTCCGACAAATATAAGCTTTTTAAAATGAAGCTCTGAGCAAATCATTAAATGATCCATAAGATTTGCTGCAGAAGAAGAGCACTGAATCCAAAGAATCTTCAGTCCTTCTTTTTCAACTAAATAGCTAGAATCATAGTTATTTTCAGCTAATACTTTTGTATGAAAGGTTGGATCAGTAATGATTTTAGTAGGCTTCCATCCAGGTGCAATCACTAATGCATCAAAGATAGTTTCATTTGTAACGCCAAACGTATGATATGCTAAATCACTTGTATTATATTCATGCATAATATCTAATAAATTTTTAAGCTTTTGCTTCATTTTGATTCCCCTACCTTTACTATGCTTTTTAAATTTTCATCTATTGTTCCCATCAATTTAATAACATTTGGCATCTCATAAAATACAACTGTATTTTCCAAACTGAAATCTTCATTAGAAGAAGAGCATAAAACTATTTTTTTATTTAGGGCGACAGCCATTCCAAATTCTATATGTGCTCCTTTTTCTGCTGGTAACAATATAATGACAATATCCGAATCAAGGATACCCTGAAATTCTAATTGAGCATAGTTCTTTAAGTTTTCTAAAGATGTATCCTGATTCACATTTTTCACCCAATCATAGGTCCGAATCCATCCATAGTCCTTTAATACTTTTGAATACGAATTCACTAAATTGTAATTCTTTAGGCTTGAACCTATATAAAACTTCATTGTAAACACCTCATTCTTTGGAAAAATTTATTTAATCAAATTTTTTATATACGCATCTGTATTTTCTCTAAAATAACTACAATGACCAAATGATTTTAATTTCATAAACTGACTATTTTTATATTTTTTAATTCTAGGTAAACAAAGTCTTGCAATATCCTTTGTTCCGTATACAAAGGTTATTTTTTTCTGTGACTCAGCATTTAATTTTGGAGTATCCATATTATAACAGCTTTCTATTAAATTCTTTAGGCTTTCTAATGATATTGTTGGTGCTATAAATTGCTGAGCTTCGCCCATTCCGTTAAAGCATTTGTTTAGTTCATTAACTGTATTTTCTGGATGTGCTTTTATTTGTAATAAGCATTTTCTATATTTCTTATAAAAATGCCTTTTTACGAATTTAGGAAATTTAAAGATAGGTGCACTATCAACAATAACCTGACTTACTTTTTCTTGATTATGACAAAAATAATGAAAAGCAATATTTGCACCCAAAGAAAATCCTATAATCGCTTTTAGACCGTCAATCTGGTTTTCCCTTAAAAAATCATTAATGGTTTTTTCTTCATTTTCCATAGATTCATAAGTTGTGTTTTCATAATGACCGCTATATGTTGGAATGATTAAATGATATTTATCACTCAACTTCTCTATAGCAAAGTCAAAAAAGCTAGCACTTGTAAACATAGGATGAAGTAGTAGTATTTTTTCATTTTCTTTATTTCCATAGGTAACTATTTTCATATAAATCAACTCTTTTCAAAATTGTTATTTATTTCATAAAACCAGAGTACTTCCTCTTTTTTATTTGTTTGATTTCTTTCTCAATTATATCATTATATTAGAATAAACAAAAGAAGAAATTTTCTATGAGAAAAATATCAAGGCTTAAAGCAAAACTGAAAATATAAAAAGTTTTATAGTTTTCTTTTGTCGATTCTTGTCGTGCGATTTTTATATCCTTTTTTGTTTGAATTAGATAAAATAGAATTGTCAAAAATTGTTTTTAAAGATAAGGTAGAGGAGGTAAGAAAATGATTTTAAAGGTGAATCAGCGTAAAACTGCTTTAGTTGGTGGATATTATGTCCAAAGGTGTAATGATGGCAGCTATAAAGAAGAAAGAGGAACGATTCTTTATGAAGAGGGAATAATTAAAAAAATTATGCCAGATGTATTGACAACTGCTCAAGCAAAACAGAAGCTAGGTCAGGATACTTTTTGTATACAATTAGATTCTAGCTTTCATATCTATCCTGGTTTAATTGATATCCATAATCACATTGACTACAATTTAATGCCTATATGGGAAAGACCAATATATGAGCCATGGGATAATCGACATGAATGGAGACATATAAATTGTTCAGAATATCAGAAGATAATTAAAGGTTTACGAAGCTATATTTCTGATAAAAATGTTACAAAAGAATTTGAAATTTCTGGGATTGAGATTATGCTTCAATATTTGGCTGAAATTCAAGCCCTAAGTGGAGGAACAACAGTACTTCAAGAACCGACAGAATTATTTGATGATCAAAGTCTACGTTCACAGCATTTATTATTAAGAAGCACAGGTGTACCGAGAGATTTAGGATTATTACCAAGCCAATTTGTAGATAGCATTATTGATTTTTTCCGCCCAGATATTGCAGCGAATACAAATAAGTTGTATTATCCTCATCAAATAACAAGTCAATGGTTCGCATATCCTTATAAGTCTTCTAATGGTAATGTTCCCATTACTAAATATATAGAGTTCTTAAAACAGTGTAGTATTGAAGACATTAAAAGATCTACAGGTGGATATATTGTTCATTTGGCAGAAGGTAGAGCAGGAAATTTATTAGCAGGAGAAGATGAAAAAAAAGGTCTTGGTATGGATCAGTATTCTAAAAAAGAATTTGAAACTTTAAAAACTTTATTACAAAGAATCCCTAATTATGTGGAAAAGGTTGCAGCATCAAGATTGACAATTATTCATGGATGTGGCATTGATTTAGAGAATATTGAAAACATTAGGTTCATCAATGACTGCAAGATAAGATTGGTATGGTCTCCTGTTTCTAATTTATTATTATATGACGATACACCTAATTTTTTAGATTCAAGAATAGATAAAAATTTATTATGTCTTGGTTCGGATTGGGCACCAAGTGGTTCTAAGCATATATGGGATGAATGCTTATTTGCAAGACAGTTTGCGTTAAACCGTTGTAATGTAAATAAGAAAGAATTAAATGACAGGATATTTAATATGATAACTTATAATCCAGCTCAAACTTTAAATCCGAATCGCTTAGGTCAAATAAAAGAAGGCTGTTATGCAGATTTCTATATTGTTTCTAAAAACAAAAAATTACCAGATCAAGTTAAGCTAGATGATAGTAATTTTGATTTTAGTGATAAGTATACTATGGGAACTATAATTGATGGAAATCTTGTCTTTGGTGCAGAAGAATTATTCAAACTCTTTGAATCGGCTTATAATACACATATTGATAGGTGTAGTGTAAAATGCAGTGATGAACGAGAATTAAAAGCATATTATCCTGATAAACTACTTCAATATTTTAGTTTGCGTAAAAAGAATCAAGAGATTGATATTGAAATCTTTTTGAAAAAAATCGATGCCATATTTAAAGAATATAGTGATAAAATAGGTTTCTCTTTGTTGAGAAGTGAGTTCTTATCTTCAGAAGATCCTCGCTATTTAAATCAAATTGATAAATTAAAGCGAAGATTTTGTCCTCATAAATTCGATAATAGTGAAGTATGACTTTACTAGAAAAACTTAGAGTTTAAATGCAACACCTAAGAGCTTTGAAGCAATAAAATTATAATAGTAAAACAAGGAGAGCGTTGGCTCTCCTTTTTATCTATTTGTTTTCGTTTTTTTATAAACAGATGCCTTCTAAAAATAAATTTGATTTTATAATTATCTAATTAAACTTGCATTTTTGATTTTGTTAGAGTATAATTAAATCAAACTGGAGGTTTGAGTTAATATGGACAGAAAAACAATATCCAAAATGGTTAAAGCCAGTGGTGTATCTGCAGGTGAAATAATTCTTATTCATTTTTGGGGAGAAGATGAAGATAAAGAAATAGCAAATAGTTTTATGGTAGCTGTAGCAGAAATGGGAGCAACACCTGTACTGTTACAACAATCCCGTTCTATAAACCGAGATATTTTCCTTGTAGCAAAAGAAAGCTGCTTTAATGATAAGTATTTTAATCTATTTGATTCATTTGATGCAGTGCTTGATGTTTTTGCTTATCGTCCTGTTATTCTCGGATATGAAATAGCTGTGGGGCAATTCGATCTTTATCGCAAGTATATGGCACAGTTATTCTCAAAGCTTATGAATTGTAAAAGATTTACGCAAATCAGAATTCCTACAATAGCAAACGCAGAAGAATCTGGTCTTGATCCACAAGAGTATATTCAGCGTATGGAAAGAGCTTATGATGTGGATTATACCGCTATATATGAGGCTTGTAAACAGGAAAAGGAACGTTTCAATGGAGTAAAAAAGGTGCTCCTTCGTACTGGAAAAGATTGTGAGCTCTCCTTTGAACTTACGGATAGAGTGTGGCATATTGATGCTGGAGATGGGGACCTTCCATGTGGAGAAATTTACATCGCCCCAGTTGAAGATAAAACACAAGGTACAGTTTATTTTGAAACTTTCTTTCTTGATGAAATTCGATATGAGCATGTTCAGCTAACCATAAAGGATGGAAGAATAATTCATAGCAATCAGCCTGAAATTGTACAATACTTTGAGAAGCAACCACAGGGAAACAGAGTGGTTTGTGAGCTTGGCTTTGGTATGAATCCTAATGTGACAGATTTGTGTGGCTACACGGTTTTAGATGAAAAAATGTATGGTACCTTTCATATTGCAGTTGGAGCAAATACTATGTTTGGTGGTACAAACGAGGCTACGGATCACATTGATTTTGTTGGACGTGGTGTAATAGTTATAGGATAGGAGGAAAAGAGTATGAATGAAAAGCAAAAAAAATTTGAGTCCTATCTTGATGAACAGATTGCAGCATGTAAAAAGCGTAGCGAGCTACTTGTTGAGGATGGACGTAAGGACGAAGGAAATTTTGAAAAAGTCCGTGCAAATGTCTATGAGATTTTCAAAACAGTTCTTTCTGTTGCTGAAAAGCTTTGTGGAAAGGATGATTTAGCAAAGAAGAAATTTTTCTTACAAAGGCTTGAACAAATCCCAATGAGCTGGACTGCATCTTATGATAAGTCTAAAACAAATGGTGATGTTGAAAAAATGCATATTGAAACTATCAAGCTGGATACCATAGAAGAAATCAAAAATATGTTTATGCAAATAGAGGAGGAAGCGATATGACCGAAGAAAAAGCAATCAGCCTATTCAAATGCTTAGCAGACAAGTCCAGGATACAAATCTTAAAATCCCTTGCTATTGAGGACATGTATGTTGAACGACTAGCAGAACGATTAGGTCTTACTCCACCTACAATTTCTTTTCATCTAAAAAAACTATTGGATGCTAATGCTGTGACTGCATACAAAAACCAATATTATATGATGTATTCTTTAAATAAAGATATCTTTCAAATCAGTATGCTAGAAATATTACAGCAAGAATCTGATGAGGCACAGGAACAGGCACAAAGAGATGCAGATTATAGACAAAAGGTAATAGATGCCTTTTTTGAATACGGAAAATTAAAATCTATTCCTACTCAGTTAAAAAAGGAACGGGTTATTTTAGAAGTTATTGCTGAAGCATTTGAATATGATAAGATGTATTCTGAACGAGAGGTCAATATTATTATAGCCGATTTCTATGATGATTTTTGTACTATTCGTCGCGATATGGTGAGTGAACGCCTTCTAGGTAGAAATGCAAGTGCGTATTGGCGAATTAAAAACAATGGATAGGAGAAAGGATTACAATGGTAATTGCAATTATTGGTGAGAGCTGTACAGGTAAATCCACTCTTGCAGAAAAATTGAAAGAAAGCCTAAATGCAAAAGTTTATACAGGAAAGGATTATCTTCGCTTAGAAAAGAATGAAGTTGCTGCAAAGCAGGCATTTCAAGCCAAGCTTAATGAAGCAATCCATGGCGAAAATATTATCTATGTAATTTCAGAAGAAGAACACTTGTCGTTCTTGCCAGAGGGAAGTATTCGTGTCTTGGTAACAGCAGATTTAGAGATTATAAAAACACGATTTGCTAGCCGAATGCATGGCAATTTACCAATACCAGTAGCAGCTATGCTAGAAAGAAAGCATGGTTGTTTTGATAAGGTGCCACATGACATTCATGTTATCTCGGGACAGACAAGTGTTGAAGATGTATGTAGAAGAATCAAAGCCATAATATAATATTGTTTATCCGCAATAAAACAAAAATTATCTATAGGAGAGATTTATTTTAAATAAAAGAAGGAGAGCTAGCACTCTCCTTTTTCAGCTTTATTTATATCAAAACATCCAATCTCCATTGGTCATTTCTTTTTTATTTCGATATGAATTAAATATTTTTCCTTGTCTTCAGCTTCTACTAAATTCTTTATTTTGTTAAATAGTACATCATCACGTTGTTCTGTTTCAATCGATTTGTATTTATTGTCTTTAGTAGTAATCACAATTCTACCATAAATGTTTCTTAAGCCTGAATGTGAAACATTTACTATATCATTATATTTGACAAATATTTCTTTATGTTTTCGATAGTAAAAATAGATGCCATTGCAATCAGCTTCTATCGCTATTTTGGGTTCAGTTAGCCACTTAAACATAAGCGAAATAAAAATACATACGCACACTATCAAAAAGAAGAGTGGTATGAATAATAAGCGCTTATCCTCAGTAAAACATGCCCAAACAATCATTAGGGCAATAACTCCACCTGTCACGATCAATTTTTCTAATGTTATATTTCTTGTTGCTAAAGTATAGCGTTTTTCAGTTATAATCTCTTTTTTCATATAGATTCACCATTCCAAAATATGTGATTCAAAGAAGAAAACTTTTCTTTTAGTTTTCATATAACTACGTAATATAGTAAGTTATAAAACTCAAAACTATTATAATTCATTTCCAATAAATTGTCTATAAACAATCGGACTCATCCAAAGATTACAAGGGTATGCATCTAGATGAACCAGACATTAATACTTTAAAAAATAATAAAACCATTGTATAATACTATTGAAATAGGAGGATAGGCAATGCATAATTACAATAAAAAATTTCCTAAAAAAAATTTAATGATTGCTATGATATGCTTTGCAATGATAATTGCTTTTTTTACCATTTTATTTAATGGAAATACTGAAGAAAAATATGTTGTTGCTATCATTGCAGTAATGGTATTACTTATGCCTATTTTCCTGGTTGGTATGGTTGGAAATATTAGATATTGCTTAAGGTATTTCAAACTCAAAAGAATTATTCAATATGGCATAGATGGTACATGCCAAATTGTTGACTATAAAACGATGATGTATAATAAAAAGAAATGGAATATAAGGTATGCATTGATTGTACAGTATTCTGAAAATAATCTAGAGAAAATATATAAAACAGGATATGATTTTTTAGAAGTGGAGTACCAATACTTAATCAGTTTAGATAAAATTAAATGTAAATTTAAAGATAACGTATTGATGATTACCGAAATAATACCTGATAAAATCTATAAAAATTTAACCGTATATGGGATTGATAATTCTAAATTCAGGCGTATATTTATAGTTGTTTGGCAAATTATTGGATGGATTGGAGCATTGCTATTGCTTGCTGGACTTGTTGGCACTATTTTAACAGAAGATAGCTTGTATTTAATATTAGGAATTCTATGTCTATTTATCCCAACTACAATTTGTGCACTGATTTTTGGTATCCATTTCTTAATTACATTTTTAATTAAAGGGGAATAAATTAAAATATGTATATGAAGAAAATCATAGAGTAGATAACATTAATAATATTAGTTTTATTTATGAAAGGTTAAAAAATACTAAAAGAATTATAGGCAATACGGGAACAATTGTAGTAAAATATAGTTATAATTCATGAGGTTATAAAGTATTAAAATGGGAATATGTTACATTTTACACAATATAAGGAGACAAAATGAAAGAGATTAATGAAAATTTAGATTTTGAAAATTTATTAAAAAAAATGA
Organism: uncultured Mollicutes bacterium; assembly: GCA_947174785.1. Lineage (GTDB taxonomy): Bacteria > Bacillota_I > Bacilli_A > Acholeplasmatales > Anaeroplasmataceae > Pelethenecus. Next base: position 2,458 of record CAMWKG010000043.1, on the reverse strand, counting down.
AATTCTCTAAAATTGATTTTGTAAGAGGATTAGGTATAGTTGAAGATAGATTTGAGTTATCATTTGAATTTGAAAACGAAAGAATCAATTTTGAAATTGAAACTAATTTCAGAGTAAGAAACAGAAACAATGTTTTGTTGAGTTTTAATGATTTATACTTAGATTATAATCGTAAGGAAATGAGTGTTAGAAAATATAGAAGTCAAACAAATATAGAGAAATCATATTTGTATAAACAGTTAGAATTACTTAATACTATATTAAAAGATGCTAAACCCAAAAAAGTAATTACTAAATCATATGGCGATGTTAACATTTCGTTTGCAAAAGATGGAATAGTTTTTGAAATATTAAATGATACACATTTAGAAAATGCTTCTTTGTATAGAATAAAATACAAAAATGCTGAAATCATTTATACCTATGAATGTAATATCAAAAATAATCATTTGGTTTTTAATAAAGTAAATTTTTAATAGTCTCTAATTCATTTAAATCTAGAGTTAAATCTAAGAAGAAATGTGATTATAATATTTTATATTTATCTTTTAGCAACACTAGTTATGCATTTTGTTTGCTTAATATATACATTGTTCAACATTTTATAATTTTAGTTGATACTCTTTTTGAATTATATCATTCAATTTGTTAAATCAAAATAAGCAAATACTAAAACCTCTTTATAGGTTTAAAGGTATTTGCTTTTTCTTTTATATACTTGCGTTTATATAAGAAAATGTTCAGTAGTGTGAAGGAAATTATTTTTAACATTAAATATTTTTTTAATGATAAGCTTATTCAACCAATGTTTGTGCAAACAAAAAAGAGAGTATAAACTCTCCTAATTTTATCATAAATGGCAGGGGTAGTAGGATTCGAACCCACACTAAAGGTTTTGGAGTTATACCCAGTATGGTTTGAAACCATCTATATCGAATTTTATTCGGTCTGCCATATGTTGATAGAAGTAGAAAATTATTTCAAATCAAATTAAATCAGTCTATTTTGATGGACAACTTTTTGGACAACATTTTATAATTTTATTGCTAACTATAAAGTACCTTTGCACAACAAATTGAAATAACCTATTTTGAATGAGAAGATATTATTCACTTATGATTTTATATTGATTCATCAATATATTTTCGATAACGTTCAAAATAGATTAAAAATATTTCAAAGACTGCTGCGATACCAATCTTAATTTATTTTTCTTTTGGTTTTCCACCACCAAGATGAAGGATGATTTCCATCTGTATAGTTGGAAAAGTTACTACATTTATTCATAATTTTTGCTCGGAATTGGGCTGTACATAAATTTATTGTAGCAATTGGGGCGATGGCTATTAATCGATCTTTTAAATCATTTGTATTATTGTTGTCAAAACATGTGTTGAAGTTATCATCACGGGACTTAGCATTCGTAGTATTATTCAATGACATTCCAAGGCTACATTGGTATTGTATAGCATTAACCAAAACAATATCACAATGTAAAGTTGCAATTGATTGATATATTTTAGATTTAACTATTAGTGAAGCAAAATATTTTTTAAAGTTTTCTCCTGTTTTTCCCATTGCTGGACCAAGTGCAGAACGAGTAATAGGATCATACTCATTTTTATGGGGACTTTCAAGAATAATAACAATTGGGTTAGTGAGTTTGTTTTGAATAGTATAATTATTGTTTTTGATAGAGTAATCAATGTTTTCTCTGTTTGATGATGTGAATACTCCATTTGATAGTTGTCCAACAATCTGGTCTGGACATGGATTAGAATTTGCCTTTTGATTGCTTATTGCTCTTGGAAAAGAAAAATTCTTTAGAAAATTAATTGACACTGCTGTACCTCCCAATTTATATTAGTCTAATGCAGAAGCCATAGAACAAATATTATATTATTATTAGATATAAATTTGTTATTAATAAAGCAATTAATGGAAGTAAGGACCATATTGCTGCAACTAACCATTTATGCTTTCTATTACAAATAACTGAATTAACATAAATTTGATTTTGTAAGCTACCGATATAATCATACTTATCATTATTCAATAAATCCACAAAATCTTGTTTTGATAGTCTAGCTACAGCTCTATAATAATTCACATCAACTTTGCCTTTTTTACTTTTTCTAGGAAAAATTACTAAGATTAAAAATGTTAAAGTGATTAAAGAACTTAATAAATATAAAGAAAGAAATATGATACAAAGTAATCTTCTTGTATCAGATAATCCAGTAATACTCTCTAAAAGAAGAAGGCTTAATGTAAAAGTAATACTTACTATGGCAAGTAATATATTAGCCTTATTATCAAAATTATTTATTTGCGTTTGAACATTAGATAGCAAATAATCATAATCTATTTTTTCTTTTTCCATTTTTACACTATCCTTTCATTCTATTATCTATCCATTTATTAAAGTCTTTTTGAATAATGCTGCAATGGTAAAAAG
>CAMWKG010000042.1 GCA_947174785.1 uncultured Mollicutes bacterium | reverse complement strand
GGGTTGGTATTTGGTATAGTAATTACCTCATCATAGTTTGCTTTATTTAAATCTAATAGAATAGATTTATTTTCTATAGTGGAAAGATATGAATAAAAATCAACATATTCATGAACAACAATTTCATTTTCCTTTAAATACTTTTCTATAATTTTATCAATTTTTTTTGTATCAATGAATAAATGGCTACCTTCTTCATCGATAATTGTAAATGCTAAGAAAACAGGTGTATGTGGGATGTCATTTGCACGTAAATTATAAAGCCAAGCTTGATCCTCAAGACTAGAAAGAATATGGATGTCTGCCTGGTATTCGTGCATTTTCTGTCTTATTTCATTTAGCTTTTCTTTATAACTTTTTCCTGAGAAAAATTCTTCTAGCTTATATAGGAAGGAAAAAGGCAAGCGAGGGCGTTCCTCCCAAATGTTTGATACTAAATCAATGTCTGGATTTAATTTTACATTTGGAGCTTTTTCAAGCAGCTTTAATACAAAAGAAGTAGGCATAACCTTTCCCTCAAAGGCGATAGTACTGTTTTCCTTTAAATTAGTTGCTAAAAAATCTTCAATAGATGGAACTCCTGGTGTTCCCTGTTTCATTAGCATTATGTTCTTACCCTCTAGTTGTTTGCTAGCCTGAATATAATATCTTCCATCTGTCCAAAGGAAAGCCTTTTTTTGCATTATAACGAGTGTCCCAGCTGAACCTGTGAAGTCTGAAAGGAAGGCTCTTGTTTTGTAATAATCACTTAGGTATTCGCTATTATGCTCATCAGCAGTTGGAACAATATAGGCATCAATTTCGTTTTGCAATAATTTTTTTTGAATTTGTTTGATTTTATCCATCTTTTATCACCTGTTTCCTATTATAACTTTTTTTATTAAAAAAAGAAATAGGTTTCTTTTATTGAAAAAAATAAATTATTGTGGCATAATAAGAGCATATTAAATATGATGGGATGTGATTTTGGTGGATTTGAAAATTTGTGGCATTATAGATATTGTCCTAATATTACTTATGATATTGAGTTTATTTATTGGCTATAAAAAAGGTTTCTTAAAAAAAGCTATAGGAATCGTTGGTCTATTTGTAGCTTTGGCAGTAGCATTTGTTTTTTGTACACAGCTAGCTAGTGCATTTGAATCCTCAGGAATCATATATAAGCCTATTTTTGAAAATATAAAGAATAACGTCTTGGAAACTGAAATCTTTCAAAATGCTGGAGGAAAGGATGCCACTATTGCAGATGTTTTGGTTTCTATGAAAATCCCAAGATTTTTGGCAAATATGTTTGCAGCAAATATTACTGATGGTGCAACTGTAGAAGTGATTGCCACAAACATTTCGCATTTCTTTTCCCACATTATCACAGTTATTATTAGCTTTTTGATTTTATTTGTGGGTGTATTTATAGCAGCGATTTTTTTGAAAATCTTAACGACTATTTTAAGAGGAAATGCTATTATAAGAACAATTGATGGTATTTTGGGAATGGTTCTTTATTTTTGTTTGTTGATGATGATGGTATATGTAGCATTTGCAATTATGCGATTATTAGGTCATTTTGAATTTTTTGCAGGCTGTCAAAAGTTTTTAGATGTAGATTTAAAACTAAACGAAGATACATTTAGATTATCTAAGTTCTTTTATCGGAATAATATAATTTATGCCTTCTTTGATATCTTTTTTTAAAGGAACTGTGATTTATTTCACAGTTTTTCTTTTAAAGTGAAGTTTGCTATGATATAATAATTTATATAACCTAGAAAGGAAAATGTGATATGAGAATTAATCCAAAATTATTTGTAATTGCTAATGGAGCAGAACCTGTAGATGTACAGGAATTTGATGGAAGAAAAATAGAAGTGTTTATGATGGAGCCTTATCCTCAGGTAAAAGAGGAATTTATTAATAAAGGGAAATTTGCTGTTTGGTCTTCTGTAGATGGTGTGAACTATCGTCTTTTTATCGAAGATGGATATTATAATGAATTGAAACCATTATACTCTCAAGCGATTAATAAGATATGGGTAGACTTTTGGGATACGTGTGAAACAATTTCTCGTAAAATGTCAAGATATGTAATTTTACCTGTAACAGTAGTTGCTGTTGGTGGCTGTATTGGATTTTCATTTATAGATAAAGTTGGAATTTATTTAATGATTGCAGTTGTTGTAATAGCTTTTGTTGCGATGTTATTTTGCAATCGTTTAACTCGTAAGAAAATTTTTGATGCAAATGCTGCTAGTGTAGAATTAATTAAAAAATCCTTAGGCGGAGCTAAAGCATTTGATGATATGCTAGAACGCCAAAAGAATTACATGGATAGTTATTATGACAGTCTATATCCAGAAGAGGAAGAAGAGCTTGAGGAAGATAGTGCTGAAGAGCTTCCTGCATCTCAAGCTGAAGAAGTAGAGGTTGTCGAAGAAACTGTAGAAAAAGAAGTAGTTGAAGAGGCTGAAAAGAATGAATAATTATATTGATGAGGAATGTATAACAGCATTACGTGTAATTGGTGCTGAGATGATTACCAAAGCTAAAAGTGGTCATCCAGGAATTGTATTAGGAGCAGCTCCAATTATACATACACTATTTACAAGACATATAAATATTGATTCTAATGATGAAAAGTGGTTTGACCGTGATCGTTTTGTTTTATCAGCAGGACATGGATCTGCTTTACTTTATTTGATGCTTCATTTTTCAGGATTTGATATTCCAATGAAGGAATTGGCAAACTTTAGACAGAAGAATAGCTTGACACCAGGTCACCCTGAGTATGGACATACTCCAGGTGTAGAGATGACTACTGGACCTTTAGGACAAGGAATTTCTACTTCTGTAGGATTAGCTATTGCCGAAGCACATTTGGCTGCTAAATTTAATAAGCAGCATTGTGAAATTATTAATCATAACACCTATGTGCTTTGTGGTGATGGAGATTTACAGGAAGGTATTTCTATGGAGGCAATGTCTTTAGCTGGGCACCTTCGTTTAAATAAGCTTATTGTTTTATATGATTCAAATGATATCCAATTAGATGGTTCTGTTTCACTTGCTGCATCAGATTCTATTGCGAATAAAGTGAAAGCTATGAATTGGAATTACCTTAGAGTTGAAGATGGAAATAATGTAGAAGAAATAGATGAAGCAATTAAGCTAGCAAAACAGTCTAATAAACCTACATTAATAGAAATTAAGACTGAGATTGGGTATGGTGCTCCTACAAGCGGAGAGTCCTCTGTACATGGAAAGCCTTTGACAGAAGATGAGTTGGCTATCCTTAAGGATAACTTGAATTCTCGTCAAATGGCATTTACTGTTTCTCAAGCAGTTAGTGATTATTTCCATTCTTCTATAGCAGTGCGTGGTAGTCAGGCAAATTCTAACTGGAATTATTTAATGTCTGAATATGCAAAAAAATATCCAGAGGATTATGAGCTTTTAAATCAATATATGTTTGATGATTTAAAAATAGATAATTATGAGAGGTTACCAGAGTTTGCAGTTGGGAGCAGTGTATCTACCCGTGTAGTTATGGGAAAGGTGCTTGACTGGTTATCTTCTAAGCTACCTAATCTTATGGGAGGCTCTGCAGATTTAACACCTTCTACAATGGTAAAGGGTGCTGGTGGAATTTTTAGTAAAGTGAATCCATCAGGTAGAAATATTAAGTTTGGTGTTCGCGAGCATGCTATGGCTGCAATCACGAATGGTATTACACTTCATGGAGGCTTAAGAGGATTTTGTGCAGGCTTCTTTGTATTTAGTGATTATATGAAGCCAGCAATTCGTTTGGCAGCAATTATGCATTTACCATCCTTATTTTTCTTTTCTCATGATTCCGTTTGCGTAGGAGAGGATGGTCCAACACACCAACCAGTAGAGCAATTGGCAATGTTTAGAAGTATGCCAGATATTCATGTATTTCGTCCTGCTGATGCAAAGGAAATGGCTTCTGCATTATTGCTATCTATGGAGATGAAGGATAATCCTACAGTAATTGTTTCTTCTAGACAAAATCTTGAGGTTTTAGATTGCACAGATTTTGATGGCGTGTCTAAAGGGGCGTATATTGCATTTGAACCAAAAGGAACACCAGGTGCATTATTTATCACATGTGGTTCTGAGCTTGCTCTATGTCTAAAGGTTGCTAAGCGTTTAGAAAACGAAGATATTTTTGTTAGAGTAGTTTCAATGCCTTCTATGGACTTGTTTGAAAGACAAAGCGAAGAGTATAAAAATAAGATTATACCTCGCAGAATCACAAAGAGGATGGCTGTGGAAATGGGCTCTAGCATGTGTTGGTATAAATATGCATCTAAGGTTCATGGTATTGATGAATATGGTAAGTCTATGCCATTAAAATATATTGCTGAAGCATATGGCTTTACAGAAGAAGTTATTTATAATGAATTTTTAGATGTTGTAAAATAATAGAATCAATGAAGAAAATAACTGGTTTTTTACTAGTTATTTTTTCACCTAAAGGAGTATTGTATGGATTACTTAAAGGTTGCTAAAGCGCAATTTTTAAAAGATTATAGTTTAAAGGAATTTCCTACCGAAGAGATTTACATTCAAAAATCCATTCCATTCACAGATGAGTCTATGGGGTATTTAAGCGGAACTCCATTTTTAAATTTTGTTTATTTTGGTACGCAGTTATTTATAAGTGCAGATTCTAGGATTTATGATTTTGCATCCGCATATGCTAAGCGTTGTAGACATGATTTGTTTCGAGTATTTGATGCGCCTAATATTTTTCATTTGAATAATGAATTAGAAAAATATGGTTTTACCGTTGCTCATCTTGCGCAATACTTTTTATTAGATGCTAATAAGAACGTAAAGGCAGATAATTCCTATCCACTCGAGATTTTATGCAAAGAACAAATAGAAGCTTTATATGGTTTAGGCTTTGATATGGCTCTTTGTGGAACCATCAAGGGAAGAAGACATGATGTGATGGCTGTTGTATGTAGGATAGATAATCAAATCGTTGGTGTTGCAGGATGTTCTAGTGATGGAAAGGATATGTGGCAAATTGGTGTTGATGTTTTACCACAATTTCAAAAAAAGGGGATTGGAACTGCGCTTGTTGTTCGTTTATCAGAAGAAATTTTAAAGCTAGGGAAGTGTCCGTTTTATTGCTGTGCATGGAGTAATTTAGCTTCTAAAAGGCTTGCTAGAAGGGCTGGCTTTATAGATGGTTGGGTAGAATTGTCTGCTAAATCTATAGAAGAGGACTGGATTAAAAAAATAAGGATGTTGGAGGGATAGTTTTGCAACATTTACATTTTGGTTTTTCCTATATAGGGTTGATTTTTCTTCTTATGCTTTTCATACCAAACATCATATGGGCAAAATTTAAACCACAGAATTATGATGCAGTTGTCTCTAAAGAAAATAAGATTTTGGTATGGTTTGAAAGAATTGGAGAGGTTTTAGTTACCTTTTTAGTTTTAATGTTTGAAGATTTCAACATAAAAGAAATTTCCTATTGGAGTCTATTTTTATTATTTGCTTTTCTCATAATGATACTTTATGAAATCTATTGGATAAGGTACTTTACAAGTGAAAGAACACTTAAGGATTTTTATAGCAGTATACTTGGAATTCCTGTTGCAGGAGCAACTCTGCCTATTTTAGCAATGCTGTTATTAAGTATTTATGGAAAGAATATTTTTCTACTAGCAGCCACTTTGATTTTGGGAATAGGCCACATTGGAATTCATTTACAGCATAAAAAGGAACTAAAGGAATCAAGCTAATGCTTGATTTTTTCTTTTTATAATTTTGATTTTAAAGAGAAAAATATAAATGAAACATAAATAATGTATGATTTGGTTTTACAATAAAACTGGTAGGAGCGTGATTGTATGTTTTTATGTATTGATATGAAATGCTTTTTTGCATCAGTAGAATGTGCAGAACGCGGATTAAATCCTATGACTACGCCGTTGGTTGTGGCTGATGAAGCAAGAGGGAAAGGGGCGTTATGCTTAGCGGTTAGTCCGTATCTTAAGCAAAAAGGCATCAGCAATCGAGGAAGGCTTTATAAGATACCTGACAACATATCTTATATAATCGCTAAGCCGAGAATGAAGAAGTATATGGAATATGCTGTTTTGATTCATAGAATATTCCTAAGATATGTAGCGGCAGAGGATATCCACACGTATAGTATTGATGAAGCATTTTTAAATATAGAGCCCTATATTCATCTTTATGATAGTGTTTCTGATATTGCATATCGCATTATGGAGAACATTCAAAAGGAACTTGGAATTATTGCTACATGTGGGGCTGGAGATAATCTATATTTAGCAAAGCTATCTTTAGATCTTTTAGCGAAAAAGAAGCCTCCCTATTATCATTACTTATCTTTAAATGAATTTTATAAAACCTTATGGCACCATAAAAATTTAAAGGACATCTGGCAAATTGGTTCTGGTTTGGCAAAAAGATTACATAAGCTTGGGGCCTATACCTTACATGATATTGCAATGATGGAGGTAAGTATTTTAAAAAAGGAATTTGGTGTTATTGGGGAGGATCTATATGAGCATGCCTGGGGAATAGATACAACTACCATTGCAGATATTAAAGCATATGAACCTCTTTCTAAAAGCTTTTCAAGAAATCAAATTTTATTTAGAGACTATACAAAAACAGAAGCGTGGACACCTTTAATTGAAATGTTATTTTTATTATGTATGGATCTGATCTCTAAGAATATGATGGTTAGACATATTTCCTTTTATATAGGATATAGTAAGCATATAGATTCTTATCATAAGTCATTTACCTTAGATTATTATACAGATGATTATTTTGAAATCAAAAAAGAATTACAAAAGGAATATGAAAGAATCAAATCTGGAGAGATTAGAAGAATTGGAATATCATTATCAGGGATTATAGAAAAGGATAAAGGCTATAATACTTTATTCTTTGAACAAAATGAAAAGTATGATAGATTAACAAAATCTATACAAACGGTTTGGCAGAAGCATGGTAAAAATTATTTAGTGATAGGTACTGCAGTTCGAAAGGAATCTACCTTATACCAAAGAAATCATCAAATTGGAGGACATAACAGTGAATGATAAAGAACGTCGAGCATCTAAATATCTACCCTTTGATTCTTTAAAAGGGCTTAAGGAAAAAATAGAACAAGAAGATAGGAAAAAGCTTATTTATGAGCTTCCAGTTTTAAGTGAAGATGAAAGACAAGAAATGAACTATATTTTATTTGATTGCTATAGTCAGAATCGAGCAGTTACGATTTCTTACTTGGAAAATGGTAGAACGAATAGCTTTAGTGGTGTGATACAAAAAATAGATGTTTTAAATAAGCAAATTATCTTTCTGCCGAAAAAGAAATTTCCTATGGAGAGTATCTATAAAATAGTAATGAAATAATGGGCCACCTGCCCATTTTCTTTTTGTTGCTTGTATGCTTGAAAAATGATATAATTAAGAGGATAGGAGCTGAATACCCTTGTACGATGTCATTGTTGTTGGTGGTGGACATGCTGGCTGTGAGGCATGCTTGGCTACAAGTAAAATGGGACTAAATACCCTTTTAATTACAGGCAATTTAAATATGGTTGGTTCAATGCCTTGTAATCCATCTATTGGTGGACCTGCTAAGGGTGTAGTTGTTCGCGAAATCGATGCCCTTGGTGGATACATGGGTAAAAATGCGGATTTATGCCAAATTCAAACAAAAATGCTGAATAGCTCAAAGGGACCTGCTGTAAGAGCATTACGTTTCCAAGAAGATAAGCTACTTTATATGGCGACGATGAAGAAGCATTTAGAACAAACAGAAAACTTAGATTTGTTAGAAATGTATGTAGAAGATCTTATTGTGGAAGATAATCAGATAAGAGGAGTAATTCTAGAAAACGGAAAAAGTATAGAAGCTAAGGCTGTTATACTTACAACAGGAACTTATTTGGATAGTAGAATTTTGCGTGGACACTGGACCTCTAAGGAAGGCCCGGATGGTCAAAAAACCTCTAAAGGCTTATCCGCTGCCTTAAAGAGATTGGGGTTTGAAATCCAACGTTTAAAAACAGGAACACCTCCTCGTATTAAAGCTTCTACTATTGATTTTTCAAAAACAAAACTAGAGCCTGGTGATGATATTACCTGGAGATATAGTTTTGATGAAGGATATAATTCTATTTTAAACAAAAGAGTACCATGCTATTTAACATATACGACAAAAGAAATTCATTCCTTAATCATGGCAAATTTAAAAGAATCTGCAATGTATGGTGGAGTTGTAGAGGGAATAGGGCCAAGATACTGTCCTTCAATAGAGGATAAAGTAGTTAAATTCAGTGATAAGGAAAGACATCAAATCTTTTTTGAGCCAGAATCTTTATCGTTAGATCAGGAATACATTCAGGGTTTTTCTACATCTATGCCAGTTGAGATTCAGGATAAAATGATACGAATGCTACCCGGCTTAGAAAATTGTGAAATCATCCGTTATGCTTATGCAATAGAATATGATGCAATTAATCCATTAGATATTAAACCAAGCCTAGAAACTAAGAAAATAGAAAATCTATTTACTGCTGGTCAAATTAACGGAACCTCAGGCTATGAGGAAGCAGCTGGTCAAGGGTTAATTGCAGGAATCAACGCAGGAAGAAAAATTAAAAATAAAGAGCCATTGATTCTTTCAAGAGATGAAGCATATATAGGTGTTATGATAGATGATTTAGTGACTAAAGGGACCAATGAGCCTTATCGTTTGCTTACCTCTAGAGCGGAATATCGTTTGTTATTACGTCATGATAATGCAGATTTGAGATTGCGAGAATATGGGTATGAATCAGGTTTGATAAATGAGGATACCTATTCAAGACTAATCAGCAAAAAAACTTGTATAGAAAAGCTTTTGTGTGATTTTAAGGAAATTAAGATTAAACCAACGGAAAAGGCAAATGGCATCTTAAGAGAGATAAATTCTTCTCCAATTTTAGAGGGAACTTCTTTATATACTTTATTAAAACGTCCAGAGGTATCTTATATAACTGTTTTAAAGTTATATCCTGAATTAGAAGTAGCATATCCTAATCCCAATGAGGTATTGGAACAGGTTGAAATTGATATTAAATATGAAGGATATATTTCAAAAGCATTATTACAGGCTCAAAAAATGAGAAGCTATGATATGAAAAAAATACCAGGTGATATTGACTATGATTTGGTTGATAACATAGCTATTGAAGCAAGAGAAAAATTAAAGAAAATTCGTCCATTAACGATAGGACAGGCTTCAAGAATTAGCGGTGTAAACCCAGCTGACATTTCGGTGTTAGTGGTTTATATAGAAAATTTTAAAAAATAGATCATATACAAAAAGAAAGGAAGAGTTAAATATGAAATTGTATAAGACATCAAAAGCAGCAGGTATTGTTTGTATAATAATGGGAGTTATCTTTATAGCATTAGGCGCTATATTACTAACTAATCCAGAAGAAGAGGATTATTTAATATTATGTGTATTATTATTTATTCTTGCAGCATTCATGCTTGGGTTAGGATTAATAGTAGTTATAATGCCAACAAAAACTGTGGAATTAGTAAATGATAAATTAATTATTGACCGCTTCAAGTATGAGCCTAAAAATTCTTCATTTGCAGAGGATAAAAAGCTTACAATTCCAACAAGTGAAATTGTTGATTTTCATGTTCAAGGCGCTAGTAAGTCAAGCTCCTTTTGGGGTGCTTTTTTAGGAGGCGCTATTGGTGCTGCCATCGTAGGTAATAGAAATCCAGATAAGTTAATTATTAAAACTAAAGATTCACAGGTTGTTGTTTATATTCCACAGGTTGCTGGAAATAAAATAAAAAACAATGTAAAGTTGAATCCAGAGCAAGAAGATTTTGAACAAAAAATAGAGGAATAATTTTTATGAACTTTCATAACGAACTAGAAAAATTAGGGATTGTTCTAGATGAAAGGAAAACAAAACAATTTGAAGTATATTATCAGAAGCTTATAGAAGTTAATCAAGTAATGAATCTTACAGCTATAACTGAAAAAGAGGAAGTTTACCGAAAGCATTTCTTAGATTCTTTAGAACTTGCAAGGGTTCTAGATAATGAATCAGGATATACATTATGCGATGTTGGTAGTGGAGCTGGTTTTCCTTCTGTTCCTCTAGCAATAGTTTTTGAGAAAGTTAGTGTGACTATCATTGATGCATTAAACAAAAGGATAACCTTTTTAAATGACTTGATTCAAAAGTTAGAAATCTCTAATGTAAAAGCAATTCATGCAAGAGCGGAAGACTTTGCAAAAGAAAAAAGAGAATTTTTTGATGTGGTTACTGCTAGAGCTGTAGCTAGACTTAATGTACTTGCAGAATTGTGTTTGCCTTTAACCAAAGTTGGAGGCTTGTTTGTAGCGATGAAGGGTTCTTCAGGGAAAGAGGAACTACTAGAAGCTAAAAAAGCTATAGAACAATTAGGCGGAAAAATTCAAGAAGTTGTTGAGTTTACTCTTCCAGATGAGGAAGAGCGAAGACAAATTCTAATAATTCAAAAGATAAAAACCACACCTTTTAAATTCCCACGTAATTTTAATAAGATTAAGGAGAAGCCTTTGTAATGTATGCTTTAGATGAAATTATACAAACTAAAAAGCCACATGTTTGTGGATCAAGTCAGTGGAGAATTCTTCGTGTAGGTGCTGACATCAAACTAGAATGTTGTGGATGTAAACGAATCATTATGTTAGCTTCATATGAGTTAGATAAAAGAATTAAGAAATAAAAAAAACAGATTAAAAGAAATCAAAAAAAGCTTTTTAAAAAAAACAAAAAAATTTGAAAAAAGTTCTTGATTTCTTTTTTTGTCTGCGGTATAATGTAAAAGCACTTATGCGATAAGGGCTTAATCTTATACATGGTTGGGTAGCGAAGAGGCTAAACGCGGCAGACTGTAAATCTGCTCCTTAGGGTTCGGCGGTTCGAAACCGTCCCCAACCACCATCTTAATTAATTTGTATATTTCAATTTGCTTGACAAGAATACAGATTAATTATATAATGATTAAGCGTGTCAAAAAAGATGCGCAAATTTTTAGTCTTTGAAAACTATATATGACGAAAGAAACGACGAAATAAAGAAAGCCAGATTCATTTAGGTGAATTTGAGACAGAATACAAACAATTAATGGAGAG
>CAMWKG010000041.1 GCA_947174785.1 uncultured Mollicutes bacterium | reverse complement strand
CTATTACCTCATAGCCCTTCTCTAATAATGCTAATACTGTATGGGAGCCTATATACCCTGCTCCTCCTGTGACTAATATTGTCTTCATCTTTACATCTCGCTCCTTTGTTTTATATTATATATTTTATCACAAATTGCTAATTATATCAAATTAACTCTGCTTTACTGATTTAAGTATATAATATCCCTTGTCTCTATCCATAATTTCACAATTGCCAAAAAGTGTTGTTAGATATTCCTTAGAGGATGGAGCTCCCTGCTTCTTTTGAATAACTACCCACAATTCTCCTAAAGGCAATAATCGTTCAAACGCACCATCATATATAGCATAAACGACTTGTTTCCCAGCACGAATTGGTGGGTTCGTTACTACACTAGAAAATCTTAAATCTGTACTCAAGGCCTCAAAAAGGTTGGAATGATAGGAGTAAACATTTTCAATTTTATTTTCTTTTATATTCTGATTTAATAAAGCATACGCACGTTCATTGATTTCACACATATGTATTTCTTTTCTATATAATCTTGATAATACGATTCCAATAGGCCCATAGCCAGCTCCCATATCTAGAATTGGTCCAGATAAATTATTAGGCTGAAAGCTTTTGAGCATTACAAAAGAACCATAATCAATATAATTCTTAGAAAACACACCATCATCCGTATGAAATTTAAAATGCTCATTCCTAAAATGAAAATCAAATGCTGTAGGATTAGAATGCAATCCCTCTTGATTTTCCTGATAATAATGATAATTATTTCCCATAAATATCACTCCTTTATATAAGTAAATAGACCTGAGAATTTACTCAGGTCTAATTCCTTAAAATCCTATAAATTACTTAACTTCTACAGTAGCGCCTGCAGCTTCTAACTTAGCCTTTAATTCATCAGCTTCAGCCTTAGAAACCTTTTCCTTAACAGGTTTTGGTGCGCCATCAACTAAGTCTTTAGACTCTTTTAAGCCTAAACCAGTTACTTCCTTAACTACTTTGATAACACCTAACTTAGCAGCACCTGCATTAGTTAAGATTACATCAAATTCAGTTTGTTCAGCAGCAGCTGGAGCAGCACCTGCACCTGCAGCTGGAGCAGCAGCAACAGCAGTTGGGTCGATACCAAACTCTTCCTTCATAGCGTCAACTAATTCTTTGATTTCAAGAATAGTCATTTCCTTTAATGCTTCAATAAATACTTCTTTTGTTAATTTAGCCATTTTCTTTTTCCTCCGTTTTTATTTAATAAATTAAGCTTCTTGACCTTTTTCAACTAACATATTTAAACCTATAGCTAACTGGCTTAATGTTCCTAACATACCAGCAGCCAATTGAGTTAACAATGTCTCGTATGATGGTAATTGTGATAATGTCTTTAATTGTTCAAATGAAAATACATCTCCATCAACTACACCTTTAACAACTTGAATCTTGTCGTTTTCTCCTGCGACTTTAAAAAGTACTTTTGATGGAGCAACAACATCATCCTTAGAAAATGCAAGAGCAATAGGTCCAACTAATGCATCATCTAAATCGTAGCCACATTCTTTTGCAGCACGGCGAGAAATGTTATTTTTAATAACTGAAATTTCACAGCCTAATTCACGCATACTTTTACGTAAATTCTGAAAAGCTTCTACAGTTAAGCCTTGGTACTTAAAAGCAACCACAGATGCAGAACTCTTCATCTTTTCGCTTACTTCTGCTACTTCTTTTTGTTTTTGTAACAAAACTTCTTTCATCGATTTACCTCCTATAATAAATTTAATGAAAAAACTCCTCACCGAGGGCGAGAAGTCATCATAAACTCTTATTCTTCGCATACCTCGGTAGAAATTAAGTGCTTTCGCACACCTACTGTCTTCGGTTCTTTACTTATAATTTGGCGATTGAATCAGGATCAACCTTAACGCCAGGGCCCATAGTAGATGCAACAGATACATTCTTCATATAAGCGCCCTTTACAGTGGAAGGACGAACTTTCATAAGTGCGTCATACACTGCCTTTAAATTCTCTTGAAGCTTTTCAGCACCAAAGGATACCTTACCGATAGGCATTTGAATATTACCAACCTTGTCTGGACGATATTCAACCTTACCAGCTTTAATTTCCTTAACTGCTTGTGCAACGTTCATAGTTACTGTTCCTGTCTTAGGATTTGGCATTAAGCCCTTAGGTCCTAAAACTCTACCTAAACGACCAAGCTCACCCATCATATCTGGTGTTGCAACGATAACATCAAAATCAAACCATCCTTGATTGATTTTAACGATCATATCAGAATCACCAACGAAATCTGCTCCAGCCTCTTTAGCTTCAGCTTGTTTTGCACCACGGCATACAACTAAAACCTTACGAGTTTTTCCAGTTCCATTTGGTAATACGATAGCACCACGAATGTTTTGTTCTGCTTTACGTGGATCAATGTTTAAACGGAAAGCAACATCCACAGATGCGTCGAACTTAGCAGTAGATGTCTTACAAGCTAATCCTAATGCTTCAGTAACAGGATAAGCCTTAGTACGATCTACAAGCTTTGCAGCTTCAACGTATTTTTTTCCTCTCTTCATATTATTCCTCCTAAAATGTGGTATAAGCGGGAATTCCTCCCACAAATTTAGGCTGTTATTAACAACCTTAAGAAATTAGTCTTCAACGACAATGCCCATATTTCTAGCAGTTCCAGCAATTATATTAGTAGCTGCTTCAATATCGTTTGCATTTAAGTCAGGCATCTTCATCTCGGCAATTTCTCTTGCCTTCTGTCTAGATATCTTTGCTACAGTATGCTTCTTTGAATTCTCAGAACCCTTACTAATTCCTGCAGCCTTCATTAATAAATCTGAAGCTGGTGGAGTCTTTACGATAAACGTAAAAGAACGGTCCTCATAAACAGAGATTACTACTGGTAGCGTATATCCCATTTTATCCTTTGTCTGGTCATTGAATTGAGAACAAAAGCCTGGAATATTTACACCTGCTTGTCCTAGTGCTGGACCTACTGGTGGAGCTGGATTAGCTTTGCCGGCTGGAATTTGTAACTTTACAACCTTTACAACCTTCTTTGCCATAATTGTTTCCTCCTTCTTTCAATGATGTGGTTCAACAGATTCATTCTTATGAATCCTCCCACTCCATATATATGGATATCCATACACATGCTTTTAAATTATATCAAACTATAACACAACTGTCAATTATTTTTTAAACATTTTTACCAAAATTTTGCTACAAAAAGTCTTTTTTAAAATAGACTTATATTTTCACTAACCCTTTGGTCAATCAGTCCAAAGGAGGCAAGGGGTTTACTTATTGCTTTAAATAGAATAAAGAGTAAAATACTTTGTGGTAAAAGATATAAAATATTTTTAGGTAAGGATGTTAAAGACATATAAGTAAGATAAGCATCCCAATCTAAATTATAGATCATCTTCCACCATAAAGAGCCTAGTCCTACATTAATAAATAAATTTACAAATGCTCTTGCAATGAAACAATTTGCAAAGGTAATTCTTTTCTTATAAAAACAGATTCCATACATAAAGCCTGCAAGCATTGCATCCAAGGTATAGCCCATAAAAAAGATTCCCCCTGGATTAATAAAATATCCTAAGATATCTGAACAAAAGCCGATAAATATGCCACATAAAGGTCCATAAATCCAACAAATGATTCCAAAAAATAAATAAGTAAAGCTAATTCCTAAGCTTCCAAACCCAGAGGGGATTGGAAGAAATTTACATAATATCATGCAAGCAAATAAAATACTGATTGTACACATTTTTTTGACATTATTGATAAATCCTATAGAATCCTTCCAATAGGATTTATGAAAGATGGATTTATAAACTACTTGATTATCTTCTACTTCTATACTTTCTTTGTTATATAAACAATATCCTAGTAATAAAAGAAATAGAATGATTGTACACCCTCCTGCACTAATTCCTCCTACCGTCCAAGGATTCACATTCTGTTCTAATCTCACCTCTTGGAAAGTAGCTTCATAGTCTGTATAACTTAATATCAAATTAAAATAGTTCTTAATGCGATTTTCACTTGCGTTTACTTTCCCTGTAGCAGAGCTTACTATATTAGGAAAATACTTCTTTTGAATTTGAAACTCAAACCTATTCTCTTTTTTAAGCAGTTTAGAAGCCTTCAGCATAGCCTTATAATCAATTTTAGCATAACTAATTTTCTTATAGTTTGAATCTGTTTCAGCTTTTTTATTATTTTCTTCTATTTGCTTAAAAACATCATCATAAAAATCCACATCAGCAATTAAAGAAACATCATCACTATCTGAAGTAAAACAATAGATATATTTTGCTTGATTCGCATTATATAAAGATTCCGTAATAAAAAATCCTGCAAGAAAAAACACAAGAATAAATACAATGATAGAAACTTTATAATACAAAATTAATTTTAAAAATTTCATAAAGAAAAGACCTCCTTTAAAGAGATCCACTATACTATCTACAGCGGATTAGAGGAAATCACCGCCACAAGTCTTGTGTTCGTCAATACCTATATCCGATAAGTAGAGCACTTTACGCGATTTCTCTTCTCTGTTTATTGAAATGATTATATCTTATCTTATGGAAAATAACAAGAGATTTTTATATTTCATTCCATTTAATATAAAAAATAAAAAGAGCATTGTAAACTATATTTAAATATGTATAATGAAATTGTGGGGCTCCCTCTTTCTTACAGATTCTTAGGAAAGGGGCTTTCATATATGGAAACAATTTTAATCGTGATTTTCATATTAATGATAGTCTATGCCATTTTAAATACGAAAGATAAATAATATCAGTAGGACATAAGTGGATAATTCATAAAAATGTACCCGTATAAAGAAAAAGAGCCTTCATAACTTTGCAAGGGTTAAAGGCTTCTATTTCTTTATACAAATTCGTAAGAGAGATGGAAGCCCCACTTTGTAAGGTTTCTATCTATTTTGATTATAAGCTATATCCAAGACTTTTACAAGTCCTTTTTTTATTTTACAAATCAAAAATAAAAGGAGTCATATAAACTCCTTTAGGATTCTACTACTTATCATTTAAAAAATCTTCGTTAATTTCGATATCTAAATCATCGATGTCGTCATCGTCGTTAACTACTGGCGTAAATACAGTAACCTGCATCTTTGTTTCACCAATAACTTCTGCTAAAATTTCTAAATCAATATCTAGTTTGATTTCGTTATCAATGATTTTAGCATTCGTTACAGTTGGATGCTTCAATATTTTAGCTAATACATCATCGCTATTTTTTAAATATTCGTTTACGATTCTTTTGACCTTTATATCCTTTTTATAGGCAACCTTTTCTCTTAATACATCGGTTCTTGAATTTTCTTCAGTAGAATACCAAATATTAACCTCAAATTCGCCATTGATGTCTACAAGGTCATTATTTCTAGTTGCTTCAAACTCATGATTAATAATCCAGCATCCTAATACTGAATAGGGATGCTTAGTTGTATTAATACTGTGCGTTATATGCATAGCCTTTTTACCTTTAGCTACTACTGCCTTAGTAACAATTTCACGGACTTCATTCATTATACATACCTCCCTAATGCTAGTATATGAAGAAGGTAGAATTTAAGTGCTAAAGATAATTTAATCTAAGCTGATATTATTTTCTCTTTATAGGAATCCAAATTTCAGACTGATAGTCTTCTGCTTGTGGGTTCTTTTCACTACTATACCACTCTATGTCATACTTACCATAGATTTCATAATCCTTATTGCCAGGTAACCATTCCTTAAAAATTTTTGTATTAACATCCTGAAGCGCCTTTGGCATTGGCCCGACACATTTAAACCTTGCCCATTCTAATTCAGGGATTTCAACCACCTCTAAGCCTAAAGGAATATCCCCACCTTCATAATAGCCTGCAATATAGTATTTAAACTTCCCTGGTGAAGTTTCTTCTGCACAGCATAATCCAAATTCGCCAATATGGTTAGCTAGGATTGCTTGTTCAAGAGCTGTAGAAGGCTTTTTCCCAGCCCATAACACACTTGAATATTTTTGGTACACTTCATCCCAAAATAGTGGGATTTCTTTATAAGAATTTTCAAAAGGTACCTCCTTAGCAAAGCCAATCAATTTAAAACTACTTCTCTTTTCTACAATATACTCCATATAATTTCCTCCTTTAATATTGATTTCTATATGTAGAGGTAGAAATTCTTTTAGATACTTGGGATTCTTTTTAGCCTCAAGTGGAGTAATCCCATGAAATCTTGTAAAAGCCTTCGTAAAGCTTTCAGGGGTTTCATAGCCATATTTATATGCAATATCTATGACCTTGATTTTATTCAAACTCAGTTCTTTTCCAGCCTCATACAATCTTCTATTTCTAATATATTCTGCTAGTGTATAGCCTGTTAAAATTTGAAAGCCTAAAGATAAATACATGGATGATATTCCAACATGATTGGATACTTCTACCGGACCGATCGCTTCTAGTAGGTTCTCTTCCATATAATGAATTGCTTCCTTAATACATATACTCCATTCCATAGACATTCTCCTTTCTACCATCTATATTCTATAACGAATTAATACTCATTTCTTGTTCTAAATGAAAAAGATTTGTCCTTTATTCTAGTATACCATATCTATTAAAAAATAGGTAACATATGTTACCCATTTTCTATTATATATCATATTTGGCAATAATCTCTGCTGGCGTTTTTCTCATCAGCATAAATATTGGAAGTAAGCCAAAGATAAAGTTTAAAGCATATAAAATGACTACTCCCAAGAAACCAAATAAATAACTACTTTTTAATGCATTCATTGATAATGTATTATTGACATTTGCAGCAATCGTATCGAAGATAAAGGTTGTTAAGACATAGCCAATAAGAGCTGTTAAAGAAATTGTTACAAAAATATCACTAACAAATCTTAAAAGAATTCTCATCCTTGAAGCTCCTATACTTCTATAAACTCCTATTGGATAAATATCTGCAATCATTCTACTTCTCATCATAAAATAGATAAATACGCTAATAGCAATAATTAAAACTAAAGACATTATACCAAAAACTAATAGGTTTTCTTTTTGTGAACTAGATAATTGATCATAGTAATAATCATAAATATTCTTTGCATAAAAGCCTTGACTTTCTAGGGTTGCCTGTATTTCTTTAATATTAGCCTTATCATCAAATACTAACCAGCTGTAGATATCATTTGATAAAATAACTACTTCTCTAGAATAAAGTACAGGTATAGAGATAATATCATTTTCACCATAAAATAGACCAACCACCTTAAATGTTGTAGATGAACCATTCAAGTCTTTAATGACATCTCCAACCTTGTAGTCTGAATAGACAGAAGCAATACATTCATCGAAGCTGGTAGCGTCCTTGCCTTCTACGATTTGATAATCCTTATATACGTAGCTGTTGTTTTGAGTAAAAGTAGCACTATAATTTATTTCTTTATCATTCGATATGAAATCATATGTTACATCACTCGTATAATTTTTCAATTTGAACACTCCAACAATAGTATAAACTTTGTTACCCAAAAAATTAATCTCTTGATTTAAAAGCTCATCTCCCAACTCCTTATACAAGAAATAATTTGAAGGTATTAATATGAAGTTTTTGCCCAAGTCCTCATCAGTCAAATCTCTTCCTGCAACGATATCATAGGTGGAGTATTTCTTTTCTATTTTATAGTTTCTTAGAGAAAAATATCGTGGAGAACTTTCATATCTTTTCATATAGGTTTCATCATCTAAATAGGCTACCGCATAAGGATTGTCTACAATACCAGATACAATATAGGAATCGATTTTAAAACCAAGCAGTTCATCGTAGCTTCTAAAGAATTCGCCATTCTCCTTCATGAAATCATCTGCAATTCTTTTACTAAGAAGAATTTCACCCTTTTGTGGAGTTTGACCAGAAAGAATTTTTAAGTCTTCGTTTCCCATGTAGCTTATAACTTGAAAATCAAACCGATAATCAATAGATTCTACATAATTAATTCTTTGATGAAAGGTATAATACTTATTATAACCAGAATTGATATTTTTCACATACGGCATAACACTATAGGTGGCATCAATAAAATCTCTACTGCCCTTATAAATTTCATCTGTAGTTAAAACATCATATTTTTTATCTACTCTTATATCAGAATCATCTATAATATAATAATTAGAAAAACCAAATACACATATAGCAAGAAGTAAGCCTATGATGAAAAAGGAAGCATATAGAAATTTCGCTCTTCTTTTTGAAAAACGCATCTTATTAAAGCTAGTAGCTAATCCCTTTAGCATTTTTTTGAAGATATTCTCTTTTCCCTTACCTTGACTAAACCAAGAGGTATCATATTCAAATTGTTCTAAGGCTTCTTGTTTTAAGGCTTGATAATGACTATCTACCACCTTAATATTGGTATCCTCAAGTAGCTTTAGCTTTTCACTTGCAGATATATAATATGTACCATTCTTTTCAATGATACGAAGTTCTAAAGGTTTAGCTTCTTTAGTAGAATAATACTTCAAGGAAACATGTTCTCCTTGTTGTTCCTTTAATTCCATATCCTTTAGATAAATCGTATTGGCTTGTTCTGTTTTAAGAGCCTGACCACCTTCATTTTTATAAGTGCTAATAATAGAACCATCTTTAATTTGGATGACCTCATCTGAATAGAAGTTTGCAACCTCCTCGTTATGTGTTACAACTAAAACTAGTGAGGTTTTTGAAATCTTCTTCAAAATATTCATAACCTCTATTGTGTTTTCACTATCCAAATTACCTGTTGGCTCATCAGCAATAATAATTCTAGCCTGTTTTACTAAGGCTCTAGCAATAGAAACTCTTTGTTGCTGACCACCAGATAATGCATAAGCACGTTTTTTACGATATTTATACATCCCTACTGCATTCAGTGTATATTCAATTCTTTTTTCTTGTTCTTCTTTATCGAAAACGCCAATCATTTCTAACGCAATTTCTAAATTGCTATAAACTGTTTCTTCTAATAATAAGTTATAGTTTTGAAATACATATCCAATTTCTTTACTACGGAATTTATCAATTTGTCCCATCTTATAATTTTCCATAGACATAGAGTCATAGGTTATGCTTCCTTTGGCACGGTCAAGACCACCAATTACATTTAAAAGAGTAGTTTTTCCTGATCCAGAGGTTCCAAGAAATGAAATAAGTCCTGTATCAGGTAATTCTAAAGTTACATCATGAATAACATGAATTTCATTATCCTTACCCTTATTATAATATTTATTTAAATTCTTAATCTTAATCATTTCTAGCCACCTCCCCTTTTACAGTCGTATTTACACTAAACTTGTATAATCGACGATTGAAGCGTCTTGCGATAAAATATGAAAACAATAGCATTAATATAAAATACAATAACAGGATTCCAAAATTCATATAATCTCCCATAGAGAATGCGGTTGTAGTATGGTATAAAATAATGAATAGAATTAAAGATAATAAAGTTGCAATACATCCTATAGCAATTACTTCTAAAATAACAATTCTACCTAGCTGTTTCTTAACCATACCTAAAGTTCTTAATACACCATAGTCTTTGTTTTTTGATGCATATACTCTTGCAAGAATAACATAGGAAATAAAGAACAAACAGATTAAAGCCATAATGGTTAAGGTTAAAAACAAGTATAATGTAATTAAGTTTAACACTGAAGCTTTTACCTTCACTTCACTAGGAACAGTTACTCTATAGCCTGCATGTTCTAACTGGCTTTTAACCTCATGAACAGAATCTGTGTAAATTACTGCTTCATATATTTCCATATTACTTACATCCGGGTGTGAATCAGAATTTAAATGCAGCGTTGGCATAATTTCTTTATCTTCATAGACAACCTCTATATCCCATGGCACTTCATAAATGCCTTTTAACAAATAGACAAAAGAAATATCTTCTCCTTCATATGCCTTAGGACAGGATATATAGGTCCTAGAAGAACTTGCATAAGGTAAATCATATTGCTTACCATCCATATAATAATAACGATGATACCAATAGTTTTTTTCTACGGCTTCCAAAAGGCGTTCATCATAGGAAGAATAGCATTGTAAATAAACAGCATTAATATCCTTTGCTGTAGCAAAGCCTACTATTTTTCCAATCATTTCATGCTTAGATTTATTTTCAAAAAGTCCAAACTCTATGCCCTCTTCTCTAATAATATCATAATATCCTGAATCTTCTGGGAACACTAAAACATATTCTCCATCCTTTGTTTTTTCTTGACCAGCAATAATTTTATAATTCAAATTGGTATAGGTAAGGTTAACAACTGGAGAAGAAAAATAGGCTCCCAAATCTGTTGTGATAGCTATAGATTCCTCTTCATAAAAAGCATTATAATATATTTCCTTATAATTCAAGCCTTCAAAATCCTCTTTGTTTAAAGGCTTATGATTCTTATCATATACAATCAATCTATCCTTTGTTCTAAGGTTATAAGAATAATTTTCATCATAATTCGTTCTAAAAGACTGTTCCAACATCATTAAACAAAGAATTAATGTAATAAAAGAAATAACCATAAAAACCAAAAGAGTAAATATAGTTTTTTTAGGAGTCGAAAGTATATTTTGTAAGGCAAGTCTTAAATATGTAACCTTATTTACTTTCTTATCCTCTAATGCTAAATCGTTATGCTCTTCTTCTTGATTTTCCTCTTTCAAATAGACATCTTCTATAATTTCTCCATCAGAAACCTTAATTCTTCTTGTTGCAATTTCACTAATTTGATTATAGTTATGGGTAACAATTAAAACAAGCTTGTCCTTTGCAACCTCTGCAATAAGCTTTATGATTTCATCACCTGTTTTGCTATCAAGATTTCCTGTTGGTTCATCACATGCTAAAATTTTAGAATCACTAGCCAAAGCTCTTGCTATGACGCAGCGCTGTTTTTCACCACCAGAAAGTTTTGTTCCACGGTGATGAATTCTTTTAGAAAGACCAACCTTCTCTATAATTTCTTTTGCTTCTGCTTTTGCAACCTCATGAGATTTTCCTGCTAACAACAAAGGAAGCATTACATTTTCTAATACTGTATAAGAATCAATAATGTTATAGTTTTGGAAAATGAAAGAAACATTATTCTTTCTAAACATATCCATATCGTTTTGATTAAAGTAGGAGGTTTCATTTCCTTCAAAATAAATTTCTCCTTCTTCGTAGGTATCCACTGCTGTGATAACATTTAACAGAGTAGATTTACCACTACCAGAATCACCTGTAATTGCTACGATTTCTCCTGCATTTAATTTTAAATCAATATTTCTTAAACCAAGTGTAACTACACCATTATTGGTATAAAATTTACTCACATTCTTTAGTTCAATCATATTTACACCTCTTTTTACATTCTGTATTATACTGTACCAACTGTATTATGTCAATAGCTTATTTATTTTGCAACTAAAATTTTACAATAGAATATAATTATGATATAATACTCTCATATAGGAGTTGGTTGATTATGAATATTATTTCTCTTGCAATATCTACTTTTATTTCTAATTACATTATTATGTTTATTATTCGCGTTTTACCTTTAAGAAATAAAAGAGTTTGGAATGCTATAGTAATCTCCTTATTCTGTTTAGGAGAAATATTAGGATATGTCCTAATTTTTGTCACACCATATACTTTAGATCTCATTACTATACTTGAGGTCATTGGTAGTATCTTTGGTGTATTAATAGGCTATGTGGCCTCTATGATGATTGTCTTAGATGGTATAACTCTTTTCAAATCTAGAAGATTAAAAGAGTTTGAAAGAAATTTAAATAATAAAGAAGGAACCTCTTTTCCTAGATGGATTTTAGCTATCATTTCAGGAAGCCTAGGTCTTATGCTTCTTATCTATGGAATTATCACAGTTCTAAATTATGATTCTAAATTACTTCTAACTATCATTGGTTTATTTATTGGAGCTGCCTTATTTATTGGTGTTGCCATCTACTTATTCATTTCTGGTGCACCAAAGCATAAAACCATTCATGCAGAAAATCTTTTGTTCATTGTGGATTTTGAAGGAAATAAGACAATTTATCAAGCCAAGCTTTCAAAGGAATTCTCAATAGAGAATGCTTTAGGAAAGCTTATGGAGGTATATATACTTGATGAATACGGACTCATTATTACTCCTTCTAATCATTATATCGTAAAGGGATTGAAACTAGAATATTCTGCTAAGGATATGCTAAAAGAAATCCATATGACAGCTTATGAAGGCAATGACTTTGATGAAGCGATAAAGAACTTCCAAAAATATAACCGCAAGAAAATTATTCTTGATGAACATAATCATATACAAAAAATCACTATGATTAAGTGATTTATATTATATTCAATAAATAAATATCTTACAATCAAATCATAGTTGAAATCATTTCAACTGACAATTGAAAATGGGCTGTAAAATCCTATTCTTAAAAACTAGGATTTACAGCCCACTTTTTTTGAGTTATTTTGATTTTCTAGCAATCTTTATTGTATTCATAATGGATAATAGCATTACAACCATCAGTATAAAGATCGAATCAACAAACATAACATTATAAAATCCTACTTTCCAATTTAGGAAACAAATGATTAACAATATTATATTTACAAAAAATAAAATCGAAAGAATACAAGTAAAAATAATATTTACAATTTTGTTTTCTTTTTTATAAATTAAATCTAATTTATTTTTTTCCATACATAGGCTATAAACAAACCAAATCAAACATATAACAAAAAGATTTATGTAAAAGAAAATTAGAAAAGCTGTATGAAGGATTGTATCCGAATAACTTTCTTCAATTGCCGTATTTAAAATAAAGAAAGAAAAAGTATATATAAATGAGAGATTAAAGGCGGCACCTATATATTTAGTTCCTGTTCTCTCTTTATATTGAAAATCTTTTTTAGAAATTAGATTCATTCTTCGAATACGAATAATAGATAGTATCGTAATACAAAGCATTTCTATTAAAACAAAGCAGACTATGAAATTTAAAAGCCCCATAATTGTTTTGTTTGCAACTATCATAGCTATAAAGACTATAAGTATATCTATAATCATTAGAACTGAAGCCAATCCTAAGAAAATATAATTTATCATCTTATCTCTTTGTTTATGAGTACATATCCAATTCTTTTTTTGAGCAATAAGAGAATATATTATTAAAACGAGAAAAAGAACAAAAAGATAAATTGCGTGAGAAACATTATATACATTATAAGTGGCTTTTTCATAAAATATTTCAGGTACAGCGATAATTGCAAACATCAATAGCATATAAATAAAGGATAATAAAAGACACAATAGTTTTGGTTTTAAAATGCTCATTCTTTATCCCTCCCAAATAAATAATTTCTTAATAAATATACAAATCCTAAAACTAAATCCCTATATCCATCATTATATAATCTCTTTTAAAAAAATTCTATTCTAATATAATTTAAATTTTAGTATATTGCTTATGATTAAAAGAATGTAAATCTTTCAATAACAATCCGCACGTCTAACGTGCGGTTTTTACGCTCCCCTATAAGGGCTTCT
>CAMWKG010000040.1 GCA_947174785.1 uncultured Mollicutes bacterium | reverse complement strand
ATATAAAAAGCATATTTTTTCAAGAAATAACACAATAAACCCTTAATTTTTCATAAAAAAAGATTAGGAAAACCTAATCTTACTTTGTAAAATTCATATCTGCAGAAAGTAAATAGCATTTATTACGATCCTTTTGTAACTGTAAAACCAAAGCCTCTTTGGATGGAAATGCTACCTCATCCCTAATTTTCTCATGGAAAAAGACTTCTATTTGAGCATCATATATATCTGCATCCAAGCCAAAAACATTAACCTCTAGCTTTCTAATATAAGAATAATTAAAGGTAGGGTTATTTCCAATATTACACATTCCATAATATAAAACATGATCAATCTGTACAGTCACAAAATATACTCCATTTGCAGGTAAAAAATAGTTCTTATAATCCACATTTGCTGTAGGAAAACCTATTAAACGACCATTTTGAGTACCATAATTTACTTTACCACGAATAGAAAATGTTCTTCCTAGCATACGATTGACCTTAGAAACATCCCCCAAAGATAATAGTTCTCTTATATAGGTTGAGGAAACTCTTACATCATCAAATATGAATTTTTTTACCTCATAAAACTCAAATTCCTTTGCTAAATCAATGATAGTTCCTTCAGCTTTTCTTCCAAAGGTAAAATCATAGCCACAAACACAGGATTTGATATTCAAGCGTTTCATCCACAGGATAAAGCTTTCTTTACTTATCTTAGCAATATCATCATTGAATTCTATAATTATCAAATAATCAATTCCCATATGCGCTAAAATATCTGCCTTATGTTCAATGGGAGTAATAAGCTTATAATCTGGAATCTTCTTTAAGAATACAGACGGATGTGGATAAAAGGTTAAAACAGCAGATTTATATCCGTGTCTTTTACATTCTTCTATCAGCTTTTGATGACCTAGATGTACACCATCAAAATTGCCGATAGCTGCACAAAGAGAATCTGTAATTAGCTCATGATCATTATCCTTAATATGTATTGTTTTCATAACAAAACACCTCAGTTTTCTTTAAAAATTACGACTGGCTTATATTGATTTTCACCAACAACCTCATATATACTTATTATAACACCATTATGCGTAATATAAAATGGTTCTTTTGTGATTATTTGACGTTCATCTAGCATAACACCATTTTTTACAAGCTTGGCAATATAATCATTAACTTCTAAACGAGCAAGCTTTGAAAAGATTTTTTCAATAGAATAAAGATGCTTTTCCTCTAAACTATCTAAAAGGATGGAATTTTCAATATAAAATTGGCCACTTTTCAGTCTTCTTAAGTCCTTTAAAATTGCACATCCGCCTAATGCTTGTCCTAAATCTCTAGCAAAACTACGCACGTAAAAACCCTTAGAACATAAGATTCGAATATCTACCTCTAAATGATTATCAACTGTTCTTAAGTCTGAAATACGTTCAATTCGCTTGATTTGAACCTTTCTCGGCTCTATATTTACTGTTTTATGCTCCCGTTCATACTCATAAAGCTTCTTTCCAGCCACTTTTATGGCAGATACCATAGGTGGAATTTGTAAAGTTTGTAGCTTCATCTTCACTAAGGCATTATCAAGTTCTAGAAGAGTAAAGCTCATCTGTTCTTCTTTTGTGATTGTTCCATAACAATCAAGCGTATTAGAGTCAAGACCAAAGACAATAGTGGTTTCATATTCCTTATCTTTTTCATCTAGTAAGCGAATAAGCTTCGTTGCCTCCCCACAAGCTACCACAAGCACTCCTGTAGCATCAGGATCCAAAGTACCCGTATGTCCACACTTTTTCAACTGAAACTTCTTCTTTATTCTTAGAACTGCTCCCTGTGAAGTAATCCCCTTTGGTTTATCTACGATAAAAAATCCATCCATTTAGATTCACACTCCTATCCATCGAGACAAGCAAATGACTATTCTTTTAATTCTCGATTTGTGATATTGAAGTAAAATAATTCAAAGTACAATTGGTTTTCAAAAACCGATTGCAATAATCTTAAAATAAATTTTCGTTTCATAAAACAAAATCAACTAGTTTTATATATTACATTGCTGTCGAAATATTTTTCAAATTGCAATTAGTTCATTTAACCACTTATCATAACTATGTTATCTTAATTATTAGATATTAAAATAGTATTATCTAGTCTTTTATACTAGTTGCATTTTGAAATGTATTTTTTCTTGCAAGTATAGCAATATCCCTGCTACGCTTAGTAAAATCGCTTGTCCTACAAAATAAGAAATCCAAATTCCTAGAAGCTGTAAAGAAATACTAAATATAGCCAATACGATTGGAACAACAATAAAAGGCTCTAATAAAACCAAAATATTGGCAAAAAGCTTAGAATCAATCGCATATAAGTAGCTTGAAATCACCTTTAGAATGGATATTAGGATTCCACCCAATAGGTAATAGGGTAATCCTGATGCATAATAGGAATAAGCTGTATCAGATAAATTATATAAATACCCTAGCTCTCGTCTAAGCACAATTAATAAAATATCAAAAATAACAATCATTCCTAAGCTTATTCCCATACACAGCTTTAGCATTTTACGGTTTTGCTTAAATTCTTTTTTAGCTGCTTGAAACGAAAATAACGGCTGTATGGAATCTCCTACAGCACAGCTTACCGCCATGAGAATATATGCAATATAGGATAAAAGCGTATAAGCCGCTACTGCTTCATCTCCACCATAATGTGTACAAGCAATATTAGTGATCAAAATAACTATGGAGTAAGAATAGGCAAGTATAAAAGGAGCTAGGCTTGTCTTAAATATTTCTACAACCATTTCTTTTTGGAAATTTATGCCCTTTAATTCTTTAAAATAGGCTCCTAGACAAACAGCGGCACCTGCAACCTGAGCCAAAACAGATGCTAAGGCAGCCCCCATAAGCTCCATATTTAGGACATAAATCATAACATAGTCTAAAATAAGATTTGTAGCCATAGAGGCTAAGGAGGCTGTGGCTGCTAGCTTAACCTTGCCAGAATTTTTTAGTAAAGGAATGAGCATCGTTCCTAATATTTGAAAAATGGATCCTGTTAAAATCATTTTTAGATAAGCTATGGCATAGGAAAATGAGGCTTCTGTAGTACCTAAGGCATGCAGTAATGGCACACGCACAAAATAAAAGATTAGTCCAAAAAGAATGGCAAGGATACTGCCTAGAAGCAATACAGTAAGCTTAATTTGGCTGGCTTTTTTATGTTCTTCCAGAGCAGTTTTTTTCTGAATGAGTATCCCTGCAGACAAGCCTAAGGCAGAACCCACGGATTGTAAAAGGGCTGTGACTGGCCAAACAATATTGATAGCGGCTAGTCCTGCATCCCCAATTTTCTGACCGATGAAAATCCCATCAATCATAGCATACATACTCATAAATACAGTAGCTACTAAGGAGGGCAAGAGATAGCTTGCAAATTTTTTCATACTATTTTACATCTTCCTTAGACTGAATGACTAAAACTCTTCCACCCTTTAAAGTTACAATTCCTCTTTCTCCTGCAAGCTCATTAGAAATAGTTAATGGATCCGTATTCTTCAAATCATAATTGCTTAGAGGATATTTAAAGCCTTCTAATGTAATTATAGTTTCAGACAAGGCAAAAAAGGATATAAATTTATATTCTGTTTTCTTAATACTAAAGGATGAGTCCATAATATACATATGAGAGTTATTATCTAGCATTTCTACATGCTTATAGGTTTCCATCAGCATTAGATTCGCAATAAAATGCTCAATTCTTTTTCCCTGAATACCACCTAAGATAATAATTCTAGAAGCATCCTTACAAAGCTTAAGTGCTGCCCTTGTGTCAGTATCATTCTTTTTATCTGGTAATTGAATTACTTTTGTTTGAGATTGAATCAATTCCAATTTTTCTTGATCAATAGAATCAAAGTCGCCAATTGCTACATCTAATTTTATGCCGTTCTTTATTGCTTGATAAGCACCTTCATCTACACCAATGACATATTTATTCTTAAAATTAAATCTTGAATAATCCATATCATGACCTATGATCAATACATATTCCATACCTATCTAAATCCTTTCATTTAACCATTTTTTAAGTGTTATATAGTCAAAATTTCCATCCTTCCTAGCTATTACCTGTTGGTTTTGTATCAATAAATAGGAAGGTATTTTATTTATTTTTAAATCCTTCTTTAATTGTGTATACTTTGTAGTATTCACCTTATATATTGTTAAATTTTTAAATTCCATATTTAGCTTTGTAATTCGCTCTGCAAGAATGTTACATTTAGAATTCCAGGATGCATAAAAATAGTATAATCCATCAGCTAAATTTGAACCGTTATATTCGTAAATCAATGGTATCCGTCCTTATTTTAATTTAACGACAGTTACACCATTTAAGCCTTCCCCTTCTTGACCATAGCGATAACTTTTCACATATGGACAGTTCTTTAAATATTCCCAAACGGCCTTTCGGATAGCACCGGTACCAAACCCATGAATAATGGATACACTTTCTAGGTTTCCTAATATGGCTTGATCAATATAGCTATCCATCAGGTCCTTGACCTCTTCGTATCTTTTTCCTCTCAAATCTAAGGATAAGCTAGCATGGGAGGATGGGTTATATCCACTCATTCTTGTCTTTTTTTGTGGTTTTTCCTTAGGCTTTGTAGCTTTAACTAAATCCTTTTTAGCAAAATCCATACTAAATTGTCCCATTTGCACCGTAAACTTATCTTTTTTAAGCTTAGTGATTGTACCATACTGCTCATAGGATTTAATAAAGACATAATCTCCAACAGCTAAAGTCTCATCAAATAATTCATCGCTATCCTCTTTAGCACCCAGCTTCTTAAGCTGATGCTTTAAGGTGGCAAGCTCATGATCCTTATATTCACCACTCGTTTTTTCTTTTAATTCCTTAAGGATTTCCTTTGCTTCTTCTGTTGTTTTTTCTATAATTTTTTGAGCTTCTGCATGAGATGCTTCTAAAATTTTGTCTCTTTGCTTTGTCAAATTCATCTTTTCTAAAGAAAGCTTCTGATTTAAACTATCGTACATTTCTATTTTATGCGATAGTTCCTCCTCTTGAGCCCTTAATTTTGTAATTTCTTCTTCCATATTATCCATTAGCTTGGAAGACTCAGAGGGATTTATACTTTGCATATACCCTTTTGAAGCACTTATAATCTCATCTGGAATCCCTAAACGACTCGCAATTTCAATCGCATTTGATTTGCCAGGAACACCAATGAGCAATCTATAGGTTGGAAGTAAGGTGTTTGTATTAAATTCAACAGAGGCATTTAAGACATCCTTTTCTCTGTACGCATAGGATTTTAAATCACTGTAGTGTGTTGTAACTAAGATTCTAGCACCACGGTGCTTTAAATAATCAATCATTGCAATAGCGAGACTACTGCCCTCCTTAGGATCCGTACCACTTCCAAGCTCATCTAATAAAACCAAGGATTGGAAGGTTGTAGCATTTAAAATCTCATTCATTTTTTTCATATGTGCAGAGAAGGTAGATAAGGATTGAGCAATGGATTGCTCATCACCAATATCCACTAAAATCTCAGAAAAGACGCTCAATGTGGATTCACTACTACAAGGAAGCATTAGTCCACACATCATCATTGCATGTAACAAGCCAACTGTTTTCAAGGCGACTGTTTTGCCTCCTGTATTTGGTCCTGTAATAATGATGGTATTATGTGTACTTCCAAGCTCAATATCAATAGGAACAACCGTATTTGAATCAATTAGTGGATGCTTTGCACGTTTCAAATTGAAATATTGCTTATCTGTGATTTTGACCTCCTGGTAGTCTAAATCACGCCCCATTAGTGCCTTTGCAAAAATTACATCTAGCTGAGTTAAAATTTCTAAGTCCTGCTTCAATCCTTCAGCCTCTGCTCCTACCAGCAGGCTCAAATTCTTTAAAATTGTTTCTATTTCCTTTTTTTCCATAGCTAGATAGCTATCAATTTGATTGGCTGTTTCTATGGTTGCCTCAGGCTCAATATAGCAGGTTGTATTTGAGGAGGAAATATCATGAACGATACCTTTAAAGGTATTTTTATATTCAATCTTCACAGGTAAACACATTCTATTATTTCTCATTATAATCAAGCTTTCCGTAAGCATAGAAGCCTTAGAATTTAAAAGCTCATTTAATTTACTTCTCAGCCTGTTTTGTAAAGAAATAATACTTCTTCGAATTGTAAAAAGTTCTCTTGAAGCATTATCACTTATATTTCCATCCCCATCAATTGCTAGTGTTATACTGGATTTTATAGTCGGATAAAAGGTAAGCAAATCTATATATTTTTTCAAAGTAGGTATCTCTATTTTAGCAGATTCTAAGCTCTTAAAATAGCGTAAAGCATTAGAAGCACAATCTAATAGCCCCACAACATTTAAAAGCTCCTGTGGCTCTAAAATGCCTCCAATTTGAGCCCTTTCTAAACTTCCCTTTACTTGAAATAATCCCCCTAAAGGAATATCCGAAAGCTTGACAATCGCCATAAAGGCTTCCTTTGTCTCTTGATTTCTTTTTAATACCTCATCAAAATCATTGGTAGGAGCTAATGCATCTATCAATTCTTTTGCATAATTTGTCTTAGCATAACGCTTTAGTATAGCAAGTACATCATAAAATTCCAATGCTTCTAAATCATATTGCATACTTCATCCCTACCTTTCTCTTAATCTAGAAATAAATAGAAATTAAATTTCTAATAAGTCCATATTTTCAACCAATTTCTTATATGGAATAACTTGAGAACCATATACCTCTGTATCTGGATATACAAAAACCATTTCACACTCATTAATCACCTTTAAAAGGGCTGTAACATTAGGATAAATGATAAATAGCTTGTGTTCCTTTTTCTCTGTGTTTGTCAGATCCAAACGCATTAATGGCTCAATGCCTTCTACAAATGTCATAGTCTCATTATGATCACTTAGTTTTCTTAGCTGCCATTTTATGGCATTGTTGATACATATTTCTTGATTAGAAAAATTATAAATCACCTTAATGTAATAAATGTTTTCCTTATCCTCAAAATAAAAATCATGTGTATCCTTTTTTACATGCTCTATTTTAAAGTCTTCTATTCCTTTTTCCTTACATGCATTCGTAAAAAGCCTAATAATATCGTTCTTACGCTTTTGAATTTTTCTGTTATTAACAATAATTAAAATTGATATCGTAATTGCAATAACTAAAATTGCTCCTACTATCCAATAGATCAATTCCATTATCTCACCCCACTTTTATTTTTATACCAATAAAAAAACAAAATAAATCCTAAAATTGTATATCCTAAAACGCCTAAAATTAACAAGGATAATCCTACAACCATTATAGTGAAATTTACGCTGCTAGATGCGAAAATAATCAAACCAATACCAATGAAAAAACAAAGAAATGTAAGAAGTAAGCTACTAATGATTATTTTTTTCATATTTACTTATATCCTCATTCACCATTTCCATAACCTTATTTCCAAGCTCTGTAGTATTCATGAGACTATACTCTTCTTCTTTAATCGGCTTATGGAAAATAATGGTAACCTTAACACGCTTTAAAATGGTCTTTCTTTTCTTTGTGTTAGAGCTTCCAATAATCGTTGCTGGTAATAATAGGGCTCCACTTTTCATAACAAGCTTATAAGCTCCAGCACGCAAATTCACCATTTCCTCTGTTTCTCTAGATTTAATTCCCCCTTCAGGAAATATAATATAAGACATTCCCGCTTTCACTGCACGAATGGCTTCTATAATGGATTTGGCAGCAGCTCGATCATTTTCTCTATCAATGGAAATAGCACCAAAAACTGCCTGGCATTGCTTAATAATTGGAATCCTAAATAAACTCTTCTTCCCTACTGCTGAACAGGTTCTGTGAAGAGCTACATATAAGGCTACAGGATCTATATCAGATTTATGATTGGAATAACAAACAAAGGTTTCATTAGGAATATATTCTTTTCCAATTACCTTAAGTCTCACGTTACACAAAATCAGTACCATTTGACAAACCTGATATAAAATCTTATGCCTAACCTTACCCTTTGGGTCTGTACGCATCCATACCTGGAAAACAAGTATAACAAACAAAACAAAGGTTAAAAAGGAAAGAACGATGGATACAGGTACCCATAAGAAATAAAACCATAGGGATAATCCTGTATAATAAAATGCGTAGCTATAAGCTCCTGCAAGGAGCATTAAAATACATAATAAAATCATACTATCTAAACTCTTTCATAAATGGTATAATGCACCAAATCTGTTTCTTTCTCCCAAGTTAATTTGAATTTGGTAAAATCAAGTGCTGGAAAATATGTATCACCAGCATAATTTTCTTTAATCCATGAAATGTATAAGGCATCTGCATAAGGTAAGCAAAGCTTATAAATGCTTGCTCCTCCAACAACCCACAAATCTTCTTGAATCTCTTTAATAAAGGTAAGTACATCAGATACAACTATACCATCCTCTATTGAAAAGCTTGGATCTAAGGAAGCAACATAAATCTTTCCATAAGGAAGTGGCTTTGTCTTATAGTATCCCTTTAAGGAGCGATAAGTAGCCTCTCCCATAAGTACTGTTTGTCCTTCGGTTCTGCTTTTATAATAAAGCAAGTCCTCTTTAATATGCCAAGGCATACGATTTTTATTACCAATGACCTGTTTTTTAGTCATGGCCCATATCAAATGAATCATTATACCGCAACCTTTCCTTTAATTCCCTTATGTGGATCATAACCATCCAATTCAAAATCTTCAAATTTAAAATCATAAAGTGACTTCACAGCCGGATTAATTTTCATAGTTGGAAGCTTTCTAGGTTCTCTTTTTAATTGCCTATTGATTTGTTCTAAATGATTTAAATAGATATGTGCATCTCCAATCGTATGAACAAAACTGCCCAACTCTAAGCCACAAACCTGAGCAATCATCATTGTAAATAAAGCATAGCTAGCAATATTAAAAGGAACACCTAAAAATACATCAGCACTTCTTTGATAAAGCTGACAGGAAAGCTTGTTTTCATTGACATAAAATTGCATAAAGCAATGACATGGAGGCAAAGCCATCTCTTCAATTTCTGCAGGATTCCATGCAGAAATAATTAATCGTCTTGAGGTTGGATTGGTTTTAATTTCATGAAGCAACCACTCTAATTGGTCAACTCCATTAAAATCTCGCCATTGTTTTCCATAGACAGGTCCTAAATTTCCCCACTCTTTTGCAAAGCTTTCATCTGCCTTAATCTTTTCTGCAAATTCTTCAATGGACTCACCCTGATACTTTGCTGACTTTTGATAAGAGGCATAAGGCCAATCATTCCATATTCTTACATCATGGTCTACTAAGTACTTAATATTTGTATCGCCACTGATGAACCACAAAAGCTCATGAATGATGCTTTTCAAATGAACTCTTTTTGTTGTTAATAAAGGAAAGCCTTCCTTTAAATCAAAACGCATTTGATATCCAAAATAAGATATCGTTCCAGTTCCTGTTCTATCTTCTTTCTTAATACCCTTCTCCAATATGGTTTTACATAATTCTAAGTACTGCTTCATTTTAATCACCTAACTTCTATTATACAAAAAAATACCCTTTTTTTCAACAAGAAGAAAAGGGTATTTTTAGAGTTCTCTATCTAGAATTTTATACTTCTTTATAGAACATAAAAAAAAGGATATCTAAAAGATACCCGATTTTCTTTTTTACTTCAAATCACTTGTAGTGATTTTACGATAATCTGCAGCAGTTGCCTTACCTAAAGCAATTGTAATGATGATGCCCTCTACATCCTTGCCCTCATCAATTTTTTTCTTGATGTCATCAACACTCTTACAGCCTTTTACAGAAATAATTACGCCAGAATTTAAAATAATAATCTCAGCACGGTCATCACCTAAATCCTTACGAACCTGTTCTAAAGTGATAGGCTCACCATCTTTTGCAGCATTGTTAATTTTATCTGCATATTTTTGGTTTACGTTAGAACATGCAACTAATAGCACTAAGCTTAAAGCTGCTACGCCTCCTACTAACCATTTAAAAAATCTTTTCATATTGTTCTCCTTTCACATTCTATAGTATAGAATAAATCTTTTACTAGAATTTGTCAAATAAAAAATAAATTAATAAACAATTTTAATAGCTTTGTATAATTAATTTAGTCTTCAATTTTTTTACAAGGTATATCCAAATATATTTTTTCTAAGGAGAAACGCTCACGCTCTTCTTTTGTAAATATGGATACAATTATATCATTTAAATCAATTAAAACCCAAGGTGTATTTTCCCCTTCAATACCACGAATTTTAAAACCAGCCTTTGATGCCTCCTCCTCAATGTAGGAAACACCTGCAGAAGCCTGACGCTCAGAATCCACACTTGCAAGTATCATCGTATCATAGAATGGAGAAAATTCCTTCATATCATATTCTAATATATTTTCTGCCTTAACCTTACCAAGGCAAGTATATATAATCTCATTTAATGTCATTTTCACACAACCCTTCATAATGCTTTAAGACCTCAAGCTGTAAAGGATGAGGTTCTATATTTTTCTTTTTTAAAAACTCTATAGTGAGTAAAGTAGATTCATAAATTGCTTGATTTAAATTTCCACCAAGCAAGATATCTCTACAATGAATACAGCTCGGATATGTTCTGTTTTCTTCTGTATAATCACTTATGAGTACAATTTCTTCTAATCTAGACATCCCTATTCTTCCAAATACATGGTTTCTAATAGCTTGATAAATTTCTTCATCTGAGCCTATTTCTTTTTTATAAAACTCTGCAGAGGCATAGGAATGATATAAAACAGGATACTTTTTACATTCCTCCTTGTCCTTTTCATTTAAAAGTTTTAGAATGTCCTCTTCTTCATCATACTTACAGAAATCATGTAAATATGCTGCAAGCATAGCTTTTTTCTTGGAAACGTTATATTCCTTTGCTAAATATTTCGCCATTTTTACAACACCTAAAGTGTGCTGGTAACGGTCTTGGTGATTCCTATCCATAAATTTATTTTCTACTATTTTCTTTATTTTACCCAAGGATAGCATTTGTCAAATAAACCTCCGTATTTTTAATATACTGCACATCTACCTTGGCTATACCTGATATCTGTACAAAGCCAAAGCCAGCAAACCATATATCTTTTTTGCCATTGATTTGGAAGGTAGTCTTCGCATACTCAAGCTTTCCTATCTCTTCTTTAGTAGGTGGAGTTAAAAGCTCACCTAACTGCTTATGAAGGAGTTCCTTTAAGTTTGCAGTCTTACAACGATGCAAATATAAGCTTTTAGAAGCATAGACCGTTACAGATACCATTTTGCTTGCCGTAAAGCTTAAGATGGCTAATCCTCCTAAACAAATACTGTTTTGGTCTGTGATTTGATAGGTTACAGGCTTAAGCTCATGATTAGGTATGATGGCTTTATAGGAAATAGGTAGCAATTTGTTCAATGTATCCTGTTCATTGATAAGTCCTGGAGTATCAACTAAAGCACAGTTATCCTCAAAGTAAGGAATTCTAATCGAATTTAAAGTAGTTCCAGGAATTAGGGAAGTTGCTATAACATCCGTTGTTAGAGATGTTGTCCTTTTAAGCAAAGCATTAATAATGCTTGATTTACCTACATTTGCTACTCCTACAAAATAGACATCACGTTCTTTTCTTGCAAGGTCAATCGTAGAAACCAAATCATCCATAAAGGCACCATTTTTCGCAGAGGCAATCCCAATCGCAAGTGGATTAAACTTGACTCTTTGGCATTCCCTACTGATCCATTCTACCACCTTAGAAAGATTTGAGCTCTTTGGTAATAAGTCTAATTTATTGGCAACTAAAATTACGTCCTTATTTTTAAGCCGTTCTATCATCATAGGATGAAAGGTGGATTTAAAGGAAAATATATCCACGATAAAAATCATAAGTGCCTTCTTTTTGACGACATCATCAATGACCTGTTCGTATTCCTTATTACTAGCAACAATCTTAGGCAATTCATTATAATGCATCATGCGAAAGCATCGCTTACAAATTTTCATTTCTTCACTTATGCTTGGCACAAAACCAGGCTTCGTCTCATCCTGTGTCTGTAAAATGGCTCCGCAGCCTACACATTTTCTACTCATTTTTATCCACCACGTATTGATCCAACTTCTGCTGATAAAGTCTTGGATATCTTCTTTCAATTTGATTCAAAAAGAAATGCTCTAGCTTACGATTGATTTTTGTAGGCAATATTTCCGTTTTTTTATCTATTGCCTTAACTAAGATCGTATGCACTCCAAGACGTCTTGAGGCAAAAACATCGGTCATGAGCTGATCACCAATTTCTAAAATCTCTTCTTTTTTGTATTCTTTACTTGCAAGCTTTATTGCCTTCCTCATACCAAAAAGTAATGGTTTTTTTGCAAACTTAACAAAGGGTAAATCTAAAAGCTTTGCAAAATGCTCTACTCTATCCTTTCGTGAATTAGAAACAATAATGATTTCAAAGCCAATTTCTTCTATTCTTTTTTTCCATTCAAAAAGGACATCCGTTGGCTCTTTTTCTAAATAAGAAATTAATGTATTGTCTAAATCTGTAAGAATAAGTCTAAATCCATCTGCATAAAGTTTATTGTATGGAATATCTTCTATCGTTTTATAGTAGTCATTTGGAATCAGTTTTTTTAGCATAATTTTTACCTCTTTATATATTATACAA
Organism: uncultured Mollicutes bacterium; assembly: GCA_947174785.1. GTDB lineage: Bacteria > Bacillota_I > Bacilli_A > Acholeplasmatales > Anaeroplasmataceae > Pelethenecus. Next base: position 1,326 of record CAMWKG010000040.1, on the reverse strand, counting down.
TATTTCCATAATCTTTTAAATAAAGGAGTTTTAAAATGTTGTTTTTCTTGCTACCACTTTTTGGTGCAATCAAAAGTGAGTCCTACCCCCAAAAGCTTTCAGATGAGGAGGAACGGATGTATCTTTTGCGGTATGCACAAACTAAGGATGAAACAGCAAGAGCTAAGCTCATTGAGCATAATTTAAGATTAGTTGCCCATATCGCAAAGAAATATGAAAATACACAGGAAGATAAGGATGATATCCTCTCTATAGGTATTTTAGGACTAATGAAGGCTGTTGATTCTTATCAAATTACAGCCAATAATAAGCTTGCCACCTATGCAGCACGCTGCATAGAAAATGAAATCTTAATGCATCTTCGTTCCACAAAAAACAAACGAAATCTTATCTACCTACAATCCCCAGTAGCCATGGATAAGGATGGAAACGAGGTGGAACTCCTAGACTTGATTGAAGACAAAAGCATAGATATTATGGCCTCCTATGAGAAAAAGGCAATGCATCAGGACTTAAATGAAGCTTTAAAATCTTTAAATAGTCGGGAGTACGAAATCATCGCTAGACGTTATGGAATTGCTAGAGATAGTCAAACCCAAAAGGAAATTGCAAAGGATATGAATATATCTAGAAGCTACGTCTCTAGAATAGAAAAGCGAGCTTTATTAAAACTCTACTTTCTACTTAAAAAATAGGACACCTAAAAGTGTCCTATTTTTACTTTACTTCCATAAGCTTAACTTTTAATTCTTTTCCATTTTCTGTAGAAATGTGGAATACATCTCCAACCTTATGACCTAACACAGCCTTGCCTAAAGGAGAGTCATTAGATATCTTACCAGCAAATGGATCTGCCTCAATCGTACCAACAATTTGGAATGTAGCCACACGGTTTAAGTCCATATATTTTACTGTTACAGTGTTTACATCCATAATCTTAGCATGCTTTAAAATATTTTCAATTTCTAAAATACGTGCCTCAATATTTGCTTGTTGTTCTCTTGCAGAGGAATAATCTGCATTTTCAGATAAGTCACCTTGTTCACGTGCTTCTTTAATTGCCTCACGGATTTGGATTCTATCTACAGTCTTTAATTTTTCTAATTCTTCTTGTAGGGCTTCAGCACCTGCATGAGATAATTCAAAAACTTCATCTTTATTCATAATCGGATACCTCCAGTATTCACGCTAGATTATTATACATAAAAATCATTAAAAAATCAATGATTAATTTCATTTCATTCATACTAAAAGAAAAAAAGTATGCCATCGTGAAGTGGTAAGATGTTTGTAGACACAAAAAAAGTGTTTATAAACATCTTTTTT
>CAMWKG010000039.1 GCA_947174785.1 uncultured Mollicutes bacterium | reverse complement strand
CCTCTTAATTACTACTTAGTATGGATACTAAGAAATAAATAGGCCTCCCCCCCCCCAAAAAAAAATAGGGATTTTGCTAGCGGTTTCCCCGAGAGAAAAAAAGTTGGAACTAAAGTTCCTACTGATTAGACAAAAAAGAAAAGCAAATACCCTTTACCCAATAAGGAGGCATAAGTATTTGCTTCTTCTAAAAGTTATTGTTATTTCAATTATTAGTTACTAGTTCTTATAATTTATGAATTCATCATATAATTCCTGTCTAGTATTATATGCTTTAGAAAAACATAAATACTTCTTTCCATTCCAATTATATCTATAAAATTCATATACTTCATATTTAAAACTGATTTTATCTTCTCTCAAAAGACACTCACATAATTCTTTGAGAGTCATATTTATCTTTTTTCCAAAACTTTGCTTTATCTCTTGGGAATGAAATCTCCGCTTTATATTCTGATAATAAATTATAGTATATTGCATAATAGAGCGCTTATTTTGAAAGCAAGGAAGTTTACTAAATATTGAAAAAATAGTGTCAAAGGTAGGATTATAAAAAACATAATTAAATGCAGGGGAAAGATTATAAGTCAACCATACATATCCGTTTTTAAATTCTAAAACATTTTCTTCTCCAGATTTCAAATATCTTTTAAGATAATCGTACTCAATTTCTTTCATAATATCCCCCCCCATTCAAATTATTTAATATATTTTTACTAGAACCATCTAGATATGATGGCTTGAACTAATTCCCAAAAACTATTAAATCCACCACCATTATGAGGATTTTCTATATGCCAATGTGGTACACTATGAACATTAGGATTTCCATGATCAGTTAAGTGTTTAGACCACCACATTCTGCCTCTCCAGTCATAATGAGTAATAGTTTCATATTTTTCATTATAATATCTTCCAAAAGGATAATTTGTTGAAAATGTTTTATCACCATATTGCGTATATCCGTAGTTAGCAAAATTTAAATAACCACCAGCAGCTCCTAATAAACCTCCAGTAGCAGTTATTCCTATAGTCCATCCATTTCCTTGATCTAAAAAATCCTTTGCTGATGAACTATTAGCTATAGCGTATGCGGCACATCCACCTAACGCTAAAGAAGCACCTATCGTTGCACCCGCTAAAACTGTTGTTGCCATAGTGGAAGCTACATAACCATATGCGACTTGTGTTAAAGCAATGGCTGCACCTGCAAAACCTCCCGCTGTAACCACTAAAGCAGCTGCTAATCCAACTACTATGGCGGCACCTATTAACCAGTGATACCATTCATTTCCATTAGAATCTATATTTAGCATTGGATTATTTCCGCAATAACAAAATAAATTTAATTCATAAATGTTTTGTGGATTAATATAAGAAACATTATCAGCATTTAACCATCTACACCATTCTGGTACGTAATATCTACTCTGACAATAATACATATTACTTTCTTTATCATAATAATAGCCTTTATACCTAAATGGATTTATATTTCCTATAAAACCATCTGCTGTATTCACATTTCCACTACTATTTAATACTTTATGATTACCCCATGCATCATAACTATATTTTACCACAATTGCTCCTGTATTGTCCATAATTCCTAAGATATTCTGATATACATCTCTGATATAGAAATACTTTGTATTATTATCTCTGATAAATCCATAAAGTAATCCATTTTCATCATATAAGAAATTTAGTTTATAGATTGGATTTTTCTCTGCAATTAATCTATTTTCTGAATAGAAATATTCTGTAGTTGTACTTTTATGTGTTTTGCTAGTTCTAAGTCCTTCTACATTATAGGTGTAACTAGTGTAGGTTCCATTGTTTTGGAATAAAACTAATCTTCTACTGGAATCCCACCCATAGGTTCTACCATTCCAGTTAGTTGGATTTCCTGGATTATGTGTATCATTATAGCCAACATCATAGCCTAAAGCCTTTGTTAATCTATCCTTGATTGCTCCACTATACTCATATTTTTGTGTTCCTGCTTGAGTAATATTTCCATTAGCATCATAGCTAAAGTTTGTGGTATCTTCAGATTTCAAATATCCATTTTCATCATAACTATATGTATGATCTCCAAATAAAGCATCTGTAACTTTAGTAATTCTTCCTAAATTATCTGTTTCATATGCTCTAGTTGTTGTTCCCTTTCCATAAAGGAAATTAGCTTCTGATGCTATTTCTAAGCATTTATTCTTCGTACTTCCCGGCTTAGACTTATAGCTTATGGTTTTCCTCATAATATCTTTCTGATTTACATTGATTACACTACTTGCAAGCATTCCAAACTCATTATAACCTGTAATCTTATTAGATAATTCTAAATTAGATTTTAAAGATAATAATGTTGTCAAAGAGGAATAATTTCCATTTAAAGAAAGCATTTCAATTTGGCCATGTAATGGGTATGCTTCCTCATAAGAACCAAATTTAGTAGAAATAGTAGATATACTATGCTTACGCCCTACTGAACAATATAACCTTGAGACTGATCTTCCTGAAGAAATTGTAGTTGCATAGTCATTTCCTTCTACTACAATTCTTACTGCTAAACTATTTAAAGATACTGAATCACTTGCAATTGTTTGACTAAATGTAAGTCCAATAAAATTCCAATTGTTTGTTCTTAAGGATAAGGATGTTGTAATCCTTTTACCTAAAGCTTCCAAACATATTTTACCGTTTTCATCAATATATAAAGCTATAGTGGTTTGACTGTCGTATAATTCAAATAGATATTGTTTTTCTGCTTTTATAGACTTAATATAAGCCCTTAAACCTATTGTTCCAGAACCAGAATTTTTTAAATCATATTCTAACTCTGCACCATCAGCTATATAGGCATATCTACCTATTGCTGAGTTATAATTAAAGGTTCTATCCGTATCTGCAACAATTACATTTCTCAATCCAAATTTATATGGGCTTTGACCGTCTAAGGATTTCAAATCATGATGAAGTGGGTAAAGAGTAAATCCACTTGGAGCTAAATAATGCGTTGTACAGGAATAATCTAAGGCATTATTTTGCTTTAATCTATTAAACACATAATCAAATGTACTTCTATAGAATAAAATTAGATGATTGATAGATAAAGACTGTTTGTTTCCTGCTATCACACCAGAAACTTTACCACTTACAGTATTAAACATAGTGTATTTAGGAGAAGATATATTTAGCTTTTTTTCTACAGAAAAGATTGCTTTTTCTCCATCAAATACAAGTACAAAATACGTTGTATTTCCTTCACAGCACCAACTTATACCTAAGAAATGCCAACCACTTACACCAGCAGAAAAACTAGAATTGTAAACCGTACTAACTGTATTTGATTGTTTCATTTGTACAGCCAACTTATGCTCACTATTGATGTAAAGATCAATATAATTAGAATTCGAAACATCTGCAATTTTTAATAAAACTGGAGAATTTGGATAATAACTAAATTTATACCAAAAGCCAAAGCTACCTTCATCAGTTCTTGCAGAACTAAACTTATACTCAAATGCATTGCTTCCAACAGAAAGACATGGAATTGCTTCATCCATCGTTGTGGTTGAGGTTTCTATTTCTTTACCATTTAAGAAAGGCTCAATGATTGTATTTTGGTTTCTTAAACAAACATCATTTCCTATAAACATACAGCTTAAGAAATCACTACGTTCTTGAAGTTCAGAAGCTAGATTTTCTGCATTACAGCCATTAGAACGATATAACCCCTCATACTCCTTAATATGCTTATGGTCAAATATAGTTTCTTGTTCTTTATTCACATTTCCAAGATTGTCGTAAGAATATTGGACTCCCATCTTTTTTTGACCAGATTGGGTTAGTACGAATTCTTCCACCTTGTTATCCTCATTATAGGCATATTGCCATATATTCGCTCCATCTGTTATACTTATCAAACTTCCTAAATCATTATAATTGTATGTGTAGGTAGTTGCCCCTGAAGTTACAGTTTCAATTTGTTCATAATCTGTATAGGTGAAAGTGATTTCCTTGCTATTCTTACCATATTTTAATGTTAAAATCTGATCATACTTATCATATGTATATGTCACTAATAAAATATCATTCAATGAAATAGAATTTACTCTGTCTTTCTCATCATAAGAAAAAGTATATTTCATTCCATTTTTCATTGTGATTGTTTTCACAAGATCATGATGAGCTGAATCGTAAGTATAACTTGCATTTAAATGCTGAGTTGTTCCACTGAGCAGTTCTAGGCTTTTAAGTTCAAAGGAATCACTTAAAGTTGATTTTAAAATTTGATTTACCTGATTGGTTGTTTTAATGACATTTAAGAAATTATCACTTTCCTCTATGCTAGAATTTCCTAATTCATCTGTAAATGTCACCTTCTTATCATCATTTTCATATTTACAAGAAGTTTCATATACTGCTGTTGAATCAAAATTTTCTGTTTTGGATGTTTGTGGTTGATTCTTTGCTGTGTAAGTTAAAGATTGCTTAGTTTGATAAGCACCAACGGCTTCTATAATTCTTTGACGAGAATCTCTTTTATATTTCACACCATGATTTGTCCAAGATTCTTTTCCATTTACTACTCCATTTGCATAGGAATACTTATTCTCATTACCACTTACACTTGAAGAAATTACATTTCCTTCACTATCATATTGATAGAAGGCTCCAAAACTTCTTTTATATAGTTCAATTGATCCTATTTCTAATCCAAAAAAACCAGAAAAACTAATTAAAATATCAATATAACTTGCCGCCTCTGTAAATGTAAATCCCATAACAAATGGAAAGTACTCGTTATCCGTTTTAGTTTTGTTAAAATAATTATTAGAGTATTTATTTCCAGAAGTTAATTGTGCATAACCAGAAACACTACCTGGAACACAAGGCATTGTCTGTTTTGCCCATATAATCAAAGTAATTGTATCTGTCGGCAAGAAGTTTGCATATGCTCTATATGTTGCAGAACTATTTCCATACAAGTAAGATGCTTTGCTTCCTGCATGAGTTTGATATAAAGTATCTATGCTTTCATGATCCTTTGCAAGCGAAATACTTCCATTCAAAGTAAAATCTGAAATGGATTTTCCTTTAAGTAAATTGTTAGCTTGATTTGGTTTAGGAAGCGGTGTTTCTACAATCAGTGCCTTTGTATAGAAATCATAAGCATAGGCAACAAAGGTTTCTTTATCATCCTTTATCAATCTTGTTAAGCCATCTTTATCATACACAATTGTGCTTACTTTTTGATGTGGGTTTGTAATGGTTGTTCTGGTACCATTATACTGAATAGTAGTAATAAGGGATTCATTATAATTGTCATTAAAGCCTTCTTCTATTTTAACCACCTTGTTTCCATCTAAAGTAAACTTAGTGGTTGCCCCTGTCATAATGTCTTTTACTTCAATCAGAGAAGCAGTTATGCTTAGACTATAGGAAGCAACTAATGCATTTGCTGCAGTACTACTATTTTTAACAACAATGGATTCTAATTGACTATCCTTATAACTCAAGGTTGCAGTAAGTCTAGAACCTTCTTTTTTCTTCCATTCGATAGTTTCTACAAAGCCAGAATTTCCCTTTTTAAATTGTACAGTATCATTATTCACATTTGTAATACAAAACTTGTTACTTTCTAGATCCAAATATACATTTTCATTGGAAACAGGCATTATCCAGCCTGGATACTTTAGGTTTGGTTCTTCATATGTTGCATAATTTCCTGTCTCATCAGAAACATCATAATAATATGTAGTAGATCCACTTTCCTCATCATAATCATAATGTCTTAATATTTTAAGATGTGTCTCTGAATTTATATAATAGCCATCCTTCAAAGTATACATTTCTACGCTTCCATCTGGATTTGTCAAACGAATTTGTGTCGTAGAAACATATTCTAATTTTTTATAATAATTTAATTTAAACCCTTTTCCAAATAACTCTTGTTCATTTTTATTTTGATGATTGTAAATTAAGTTTAAATCAATCGGTGCAAAGCCTACTGTTGAAAATAGAGGTAAAGATAAAATAAGATTTGCATCTTCACTATATGTATTCACATACGCTGTAGCACCACCAATATTTACTTGTTTTTGTTGGATACATTTTCGTAATCCTTGATTTGCCATTGTTTTTCTCCTTTATAATAATTTTTTTGTTTTTGTAGCTTCTAAAATAAGGTCCTTTGGAATACATTCAAATATCTCTTGTATGTCTATATATCTGCAAAATTCCTTAGTCAAATATTTTTCTAATTCTTCCTTATATTGCATTTTTTCGTGATAGGAAATATCTTCTTTAAAAATGACTAATAAATCAACATCTGAATCTATCCTTGCAGTAGCCTTTGCAAAAGAGCCATAAAGAAATGCATGTTCTACCCTATACGTTTCTTGAATAAATTCTTGCTTCTCCTTAAACATAACTTCTATATCCTCAGATGATAATTTTTTTAATTTATTCGTATAAGATTTTTTTTGAAACTTCGAAAATAAAACTACATTATATAGTAGCATTTTTAATTGAGCTTCATCATTTTTATACTTCTCATATTTCTCTAGGTCTGTTCTTATAAGATATACACACGGAATGTGCTCCTTAACAAGAATATAATTAAAGAACATCAAAGAAATCAACCATCGCTCATATTCTTTTAATTCAGTTAATAAAGAGTAAACATATAAATGAAGTTCTGCTGCTTTCATAATTCTTTCTTTACCTGATAGAAATATATATTTAGAAGATATTTTTAAAGCTACGGATTCCTCCAATTCTTTTTCAAAAATAATATAATAAAATTTTTGAATTAATGAAGTTGTAAAAGGGCTTTTATGATTCATTAATAAAAACATATATGCATCATAATAATTTTTAATTTTCTCTTCTAAAGGCGTTTGAAATTCATCCTTAGAAAAAATAACTGCTTTAACCCTTTCATGACTGATATCCATATCGTAATAGCGTAATATCTTTTCAATCAGTTTACATACCTTTTTGTGAACAATCAGTTCGCAATGCTCTGCTCTCTTCTCTATCTCTTCCACTTTACTTCTCCTGCAATACCTTTTACTGTTTTTTTCATACCAATCGTCAGTTCATTTGCCATATCTTCTATTGAAGTTACTTTGATGTCTATAGGAATTGGTATAAAGCGCTTGAAAAACTCATTTGTAATTTTTCTGACTTGCCTTTTTTCATAAGGCTTATGAACAACAATCATTAAGTCCAAATCACTATACTCGTTGGTTGTTCCTAAAGCGAATGATCCATATACCCCTAATCCTAAAAATCCTGTTTGTTTTAAAAATTCATTTCCTAAAACTTTAAGAATAGGTAGGATAAAAGGATGAATTGAACTATCTTGTTTTTCATTGTAATGCTTTGTTTTTCTAACCAAATAAGAAATGCAATTTCTTACCTCTTCTGTTGAAGAAGATTGTAGTAATTTTCTAATCCCTCTGCATTTTGGAATAATAAGTTCATTCTTCGTTTTTGCAATACATACAACAAGTAAGAAACAAAAAACAGATTCTTTATCCTTTAGAGTTTGAGTTAAATGAAAAACTTGTTCTTCTGATGTATCTCCCACAAATCCTTTGAATTCATAATCCCATTTCATAAAGGAAAAGAAAGATTTTATTTGTTCAGAGGAAAGGGTTAAAATATCATTCTGATAAAAGAAATTTCTAATCATGCATAGCTTTAACTCTTCTTCTGATTGGCAAGAAGCCTTATTAAAGAAACAATCTTTTAAATGATTTTCATCTACTTGATCCTGATATTCATTTAAAATACACTTACATATCATATAATCAATTTTTGGATTATAAGAGCTTCCATTTCTTAAAATCATTTTTCAGCTTCCTCTTTTTTAAAAATTTGTTTGACCAGTTCATTACCACCAGTCGATGCCAGTCCGCTCACTATCCCTATGGCAACTGCAACAAAGGGATTTGTAGTATTAAATAATAACTCAGGACTAACAAAATAAATAATAAAACCAAGTGCCCCTCCTATGCCCCCAACAATTACAGGAATATACTTGAATCTTCTTTTCTTTTTTAAAACTACTAATTTGAAAAACTCACCAAGTAAATAACAAATAATTGTTATCACTGGTATACTTACATATTCCATAATTGTCATTTAAAACTCGAATGATCTAGTCTTTTTTCTAAAGAGTTTTGAGTTTCTTCTACACGAATTATTCTCGATAGTAAATCCTGATAATTGGTTTCCACTTTATCTAGTTTTCCTTCCATACGATCAATAGAAGATTTGATATAGCCAATATCACTAATCAAAACACCTTCTGCCTTACCATCCTTTTTCGTATCATGATTATGATTTCGTCTAAAGGCAAGATATGCAAAGCAAATACTCGATAAAGTTCCTAAAAGCCCAATTACTCCTACAACTATTTCATTCATTGCTTCATTCTCCTTTCTTCTCTATTTCTTTAAGATCTTAAAATACATATTAGGAGCGACCTAATACAATTCAAGTTTAACACAAAAAACCAAGAAAATTATGCAATGTTTGCATAATTTCACCTACCATTTTATGGTACAATGAAAGGTTATTTTACTTCATTGATTTTAAGTATAATGTAATTACGAATTTCATTTAGTTTTCTTGAAACTGTACTTTGATCCATACAGAGATTTTTGGCAATATATGCTTGACTATATTTAAACTTTTTCATATATGAATAATGAAAAACTTTATGATAATTATCATTTTTAAATTTATCGTATTCAATCAAGAATTTGTATACACTATTCATTAAAATTTTAAAATCTTCAAATAACATTTTGTAGTTTTGTTTCATCAAAACTTCATATAAATGCATCATTTCTAATTTACCTCCCTTCTTACTCATTTTCTAGACAAAAAGGGCAAAAATAGTAAATCAAACACTATCTTTGCCCAGTCTATTTCACTACCTTTTAGATGACCTTATATATCTTTAAGATTACTTCCATCATCTTCAGCAAACACTACATTTCAATATCACTTCCTTTCACGTTTCTTTCAAATTAGCTTCAAAGATATACCTTTTAGCGGTTCCTAAAAATTCAATCCGTAGATTACACAATTTCCACAAACAAAAAAATAAAAAAGAAATTTTAGACGGACTACTCCTAAAATTTCTTTTCAAATGTTACAATTATACATTTTTTACCTCTTTTAAAATCGAAGAGTAAACTAAATCTAAATAGCAATACTATCATTTTTACCTCCTTTTCATATTCACAAGTATTTTATATACGGACACTAACTATACGACAAGTTTCTTCAATATTTTTTTATTTCTTTTAGAGGAACAATAAATTCTAATTTTAAAAAACTATTTTTTATTTTTGATTAATCCGATTATAAAACCTAGAACTAAATTGACCAAAATCTTCTATGCTTGAAGTTATACTTGTGAAAGTGTCTAAGTCGAAGGAGTTTTTCTTTTTTTCATATAGGCTTTTAAATAGCTTATAGATAAGCAAAATACTAGAGAGAAGGATTGAATACTTCTTATCTCTTTTCTTGATTAAACTAGAGCATTCAGCATTACCTCTAATCAATAAAGGTACTAGATCCTTAAGTTGCTAGTCAACAAAAATCTTTAGATATAATTTAAGTTTTAAAAGATTCTTGAAAAGAAAATTATAGCACCAGTTTCTCCAACTTCTTTTAATTGAATTATCTCTCTTTGTTGAGGTGATAGATTGGATAAGGCTTCTGATAATAAAATTAATCCCTTCCTGAAGCAATCTTCTCTTTCTTGTAGGATTCTTTTAAACAAAGGGTCAGAGGTTTCATCGACTAGACTATCTCCATTTAGAGAGAATTTAGCCATATGTCTTTGAATTATCTTTTCACTTCTCCAGACTTCTCTATTGTTTTCTTTGACTTGATGTTGAGATTGGACGTCTTGTTCTTCTACTTGAATTTTTAAAAAGTTTCCTTTGCCTCCAAACTCATACTTCATTGTTATTTTTGACATAGCTTGTCCTCCTTAGGGTTTTATATTTCTTCACCCTTCTGGACAACTTCCTATATAAACGCAAGTATAAAAGATAAAAAAATTTTAAAAAAATAAAAAAACTTGGGTTTTAATGCCCAAGTAAGGTAAAATTATTAAATTTTTTATGTTTTACTCACTATTATTACTATCTCCGACATTGTATTGTCTATTGTATAATAAAAAGATAAATAATGGTGTTGAGAAATAAAAAAATCGTCAATAGACTTTCATCTACTAACGATAAAAAAATTAATTCTTTTTATAATATTTGTTTATTCAAATTTTTGTAGGATGATAGTAAGTATTCACAAGCATAAGAATTGAAATATTCATTGTGCATATCTTTATTCTTGCAAAATTCATTATAATCTTTATATTGCATAATATAATGAAAGTAATTAAAAAACGTTGTTATGTCATCCATATAATATAATGTAAAGGCAGACCAATAGGTTGATTGATTAAAAAATTCAGCTATTTGCTTTATCAAGTAAAACTCTTCTTCTTTTAAATTAAACCAATTATTATTTATTAGTCTTTTATCTACAAAATCTTTTTTCTTTATATCACTTAATCTTTTATAATTTTGTTCATGCACATCACTTTTTAGATAATATATAAATCTCCCTATAAATCCAATAAACATATCAGTCATTCTGATTCCTAAACTTTTTTTAGAATCACACTCTTCAGCATTAACTCCACTATTTAAAAATGCTTCATAAGTCAATGGCTCTTTATCTATAATAACCGTTACATCTTTTTTGTTCAACTCACCTATTCTTAATTTAATAGCCTCAGCTATTATATCATAATTCCAACTTTTACAGATCGATTTATTTACTTTCACTTGAGAGACCATTAATATTTGAATTAATTGTTTTATTGCATTTTCTTCCTTTTCCTCTCGTACAACACCTTTAATTTCTTCTAAAACTTTGCATAATAATTGAATTAAAGAGACTTTAAACCTCTCAAGAAAAAAAGTTTCCCCTTTAATTAAATCTTGAAATAAATTATATAATCTATGCTGTTCAATAAATTTGGTTAAACTATATGTGAATGATCCAATTATGATGTTAGATGGAAGAACTAATGCATTAGCAAATTGAAAAACCAAATATTCCGTTTTACTTATACACCCTACTTGAAATTTCAAATTATACTTTAAAATGAGCATAAAAAGATTAGTATAAAATTTCTTGCAATTTAAATCCATAGTTACAAAACCATTCTTGAAAAACTTTCGCTTAAAAGTAGTAGATTTTAATTCTCCCTCTAATTTCAAATCTTTTTTTGTAAGGTTTTCTATTTCTTCATATTCTCTTAAAACTAATTCCATTTTATTTTCTTCTTCTCCTAATATAGCAAAGACAAAAGAATCATTATCATTAATTTCATATATATTAGGATATCCATTCGACAGCATAGTAATTTTTCGATCATGAAAAGTCTCATCATAATAAAAAATCATTTCTAATTCCCTCCCTGGTTATATTTAAAAATTCAAAAACTTTATTTTTGAATTTTTAAAAGAATTCTTATTCCGCCATCAGTCCTAGTTACAATAGAATCTGGTTGTCCTGGTGGAGATATTATTCCCTCTGCGGTTATATAATGTACCAAATTGTTAGTTTCTCCTTTTTTATCAATCCACCATGCTGCATATTTACCAGTGCAATAAACACCTTGTGCTTTAGCATAATCTGTTGGTTTTACCTGATGAAAATTCAATTTTTGAATAGCTTCAAATTCATCAAAATTTGCTAAACGTATTTCTAATATCTTCAATTCCTTCCAATCACTAAACAACGTTTTTCTCAAACTTTTTTCTATCCAAACTTTTAGTGAAGAATGTTTATATTCATTGGGATATGAGTGATTTTCATCAACAAGCGAATCATTAAAATGCCTACTATCCAAGATTTGCTTCGTTATTAGTGTTTTAGTATTTTTATCTTCCTTAAGAGTATTCCAAGTCACAGGCACATATTCAAAAAAATAGACTTTCTTTTTTATGAATTTATTGACTTTTTGGCAAAGATAATCATCAATCTCTTCTAGATTATTATATTCTAGAGATCTATAATTCTCAAAATATAAAGCTCTATATTTTTTATTTTGGTGTACAATATCACAAAACCAATTCTCATTATCGTTTGGCATGTAGTTTAAACTTTGCTTTACATAACAATCTTGTTTTAATAACATTTTTAATTTTGAAATCAAGTCTTTATCTGTTACCAATTTGCTAGGATACTCACCTATGATTTCTAATTTTTTTTTTAGGGTTTATGCCAATTCTTATCTTCTCATCTTCATCAATTTTCACATTGCCTTTTATATTTATTTCTGTACCATTATTAAAAATAGCATCAGGTAATTTTCCAATATTAAAGTCACTCGGAAACTCGACTTCCTGTAAAGAATACATTTCACTAAAGGCATATTCTTCTATATCTATATCATTAGAGGCAAAAATTATTCTTTTTATTTTGTTACAATTTTTAAAAGCACTTTTACCAATATGTTTAATTTGACAAGGAATAAATAACTCTCCATATTCAGATTCTTTCGTTCTTTCATTTGAAAAATGAACCTCTGTTAATGAAATACAGTTATTAAATGCTGAAGCTTCTATTCTTTTAATATTAGTCAAATACACATTACTCAATGATTTGCAATTCATAAATATTGCTTCAGGTAAAATTCCATCTTTAATGTTTAATTTTGAAAAATCCACTTGATATAATGATTCACAATCTTCAAAAAGCCATGAAGATAAAGCAAAAGCATCTTTACTTTGTAGCACAACCCTATCCAAATAAGCATGATTCCCCATTGCCCCAATAATAGTTTTATCAATCTGGTACAATTCACCTGTTTTATTATCAATATAATTCCCATATGTATCTAAAGAAAATTCTGTGAATTTTGGATTTTCCGAATTAAATGAATACACTAAAGAATATTTATTATCATCAATATTTTTTCTAAGTGCTATATCATTCACGAAAAAATCTCTTTTTGAAAAACTATTTATCTTAGAAATCAGTTTATTAAAATCATCATTAGTATAAATGTTTTCTTCTCTATTATTGATTACAATAGTTATTTTGTGATCTAATTCAGCAAAAACATTATCACTGCATTGTGGTTGACTATTGAAAACTACTTTATTAAGTTTATCGCATTTATAAAATGCAAGCATACCTAGTTTTTTTAGAGATTTAGGTAGATATATTTCTTTTAAAGATTTACATTCTGCAAAGGCAAAATCATCTATAAAATATAGGTCTTCAAACACAGTTAAATCTAATTTTTCCATGTTTTTACATTTGAAAAATAAATGACTAGGAAATGAATTTAAACTTATATTAAAATTAAAATCCCGAATCGATTTCATAGATAAACAATTTTTAAATAAACCTTGTCCTAATAGGATGTTATTATTTTGAAAATCCACTTTTTTTAAACTCGACATTCCTTCAAAGGCATAATCACCTAAATAAGAAAGTTCACTAGGTAATTTAAGTTCTGTAATACTTGAACAATCTTCAATAAAAGATTCTCCCATTTTTTTAGTTTGGGTTGGAATAGTTAAGCTTTTTAATCTAGGACAATCATATAATGAAAACTCCGCTAATTCTTCTAACGAAGATGGCAAAACTAAATTCACCAAATTATGCATTTTACTAAAGCAATCCTTTTCTATCACCTGAAAAGAATCAAAAATATCAATAGATCTAACATTAGAACGATTTACTATAAAATCCTTCAAAGTCTTATAATTTTCTGCTCTAGAATATAGGCATAAGCTTAAAACTTCAGAGGAAAGAATGAATGCTGTATTATTTTCAAAAAATTCATCAACAGAAAGAGTAAGTAAATTTGAGTTTTCTTCCGAATCATACTCAATACCACTTTCTTTTCTAACCAGTTTAATGGAATTTGAAGATGGTGTTTTTCCTAAATATTTTTTTAAATCAAAAAAATGTGGAAAAATCATATTCCTCTTATCAAGAATCTTTGGAGAAGCAATTGAAGCAATCATTTCTGCTTGCTGTCCTTCTGAATAAAACAAAGCATTCAATAATTCTCTGTGATTCATATCCTTTAATTGCTTGTTATTAGTAGCAAGTAAATATGCCTTATTTTTATCAAAACCACTAAAATTTAAAATCGATTTATTAATATAATTACCATAATTTAGTGCCTCATAAGAATCTCTTATTATAGAAAGCATTTTGAAATGATAATTTTTGTTTACATCCTCTAATTCTAGTACACTATCAATTGCTATATCATGCATATCAATTATTGTAACAATATAATAAAAATAATTATAATCTATTTTCCAATCAAATTGACAAAGAAAACTAAAATATAATTTATAAATTTTTTTAAC
>CAMWKG010000038.1 GCA_947174785.1 uncultured Mollicutes bacterium | reverse complement strand
TTAGCTCCATCTTTATATTATATTTGATTTTGTAATACATGTTCAGTTGTGGGGACTTGTTGGTTGTCTAATAACTCAACTTGTGGGGCGACTTGTGGGGCGACTTGCAAAGATTTATAGCTTGGACGATAAAAACAAACTATAAATCCACCTTTTATTTTTTTGAATTTGTATCTTACTTTAGCTCTATCACATTCTTCTTTAATCCTTTTTAGTCCAGTACCAAAGGATTCAATGTCCTTAGAAAAATAAAGAATTCTAGCAATTAAAGGATTTCTTCTTATTGATCTTAATGAATCATCAATAAAGTTTTCAGGCTCAAATCCTTCTGGAAATTCTCCAGGATTATAAATCTCTATTCTATCCTTGTAAATAGCAACTTCATTACTTTCTCCCGCACTAAAATCCTTATGACAAAAGCTATTGAGCAAGGCTTCACGAATAGCATTAATAGGGATTTCAGGAACTTCTTTTCTTTGCATAGTTCCATCAAATTCAACTCCCCAATGGATATTGCTCTTTATATAGTTTTCAGCTATATCTACTAATCTTAAAATCGGACCATGATAACGCTGAATGTCATTAAAGGTTAAGCGTTCTGTAGTTGCGAAAATTGCCATTTGTAAATCTTGTGTAATCTCGGAAGAAAATAATACCTTACCAGCATTTAAAAGAAACTTTCCATCCACTAATTCTAACTGATTTAAAACAGTTTCCTTATTTGTAAAATCAATGACAATTCTTCCTGAATTTTTTGCTTGAAGAATGTATCTATTTAATAAATCTTCATCAACTTCATCAATTGTTTTTTTAGATACCAGTAACTCCCAAACTCCAAATTGAGTATATTTTTTTCTATATATCTCTGACAATTTCAATGGCGAAATTGTAATATCTTCATCTGACATTCTTATTTTGGCAATACCGTTTGTAAAATATGGTGTATCATTTCCTTCAAAAGATACATGAATACAAGACTTTCCATCTAAATTTATGAGTTTAACATCAGCATAAATTCTTGGCTCTATAGAGGTTTGAATTTTTTGGCTTATGTCCCTCAATGTATCCTCTGTAACCATTTGTCCAATAACTGTGCCATCATTCTTAACACCAAAATAAAGCTCACCTCTTTGATGTTTATTTAGCATAGCACATATTGACAGCATAGCCTCCTTTAGTTCGCTTGTACTTCTTTTAAACTCTAAGTATTCAGTCTCCATACCTAAATTCATAAAACATCACCCATAAATTTATTTGATTATTTCTAAAACGTAATTATTTTGATTCTCTTTACTCATTGGTTTTATTGTAAATCCTTTTTTTAAATATTTATTTTTAAATGTTTCTTTTTCATTTTGAATTTGTGCATATGGACCACGTATATGTGCTTTTATAAAAATAGCATCTACCAACTCATCAGGATTTCTATAGTTGAAATTACCTAATTCATTAAATTCATTTAAAATGAGTCTTAAGTTTTGTATCAATACCTCTTCCTTATATTCTTGCGCTTCTGCTTGTGCAAACCAATCCATAAAACAATACTGTATGTTATGATCTTTTAAAACACGCAATATAGTGTTAGAGGTTTTAGTAGATTCATTTAAAACTAGAAACTTGGCATTTGGAAGACTAGATACTAATCCCCAAAAATCAGAATCTGAGGAAGCTAAAATAATAGATTCTGTATGATTTTCATAGAATTCTTTACAAGCTCCTGTTGTCATAGCAATGTCCACTAAGGATTTATTTTCTAATACTCTGGAGACTTCTCTATGCTCTAATGGAAGATTAATATTATGATGCAAGTAATCCCATGCATTAGAGGCATTCACATCATCAAATAAGACCACCTTCTTTATCTTATGTAGCTTTTCTTCATCTAAATTCATAAATACTGAGGCAAAACAATATGGATCAACATTCTCACAATCTACTAATACACAAACATTAATGGCCTCCTCCAAAAAGGTATATACTTGGTTTTTCTTTTCAATAGGAGCATCAATCACGTATTGATTGGCTTTAAAGGTTTCATCATATTGTGTATATAGTATTTTTAAAAATTTTTCATCATTGAATAGTAAATTACCATAATGTGATTTCATTTTACTTTCTGGCCAATAAAGATAGACGCCATAAGGATAAAAGCTTCTATTCAAAAAATAAGTAGACTTTTCAGCGTTAATTGCTCTTATAATTTTCTTCTTATTCAGCATAGAGGATAAATACATCCCATTATTTCCAGAATAACAGCTTGGCATTAAAAATAAATTTCTGATATATTCCCACTGAATCCAATTGGGAATATAGCTTTTTATTCTTTCAATATTATCTAGCATATACTGATTCACATAGGCTATAAGCTCATTTACTGAAATATTTACCCTTACTATTTCTATTCCTTTTTCTCTTAAATATTGAATTGCATCAACACAAACCAAATCTGGCATTTGTTCTAATACAACCAAATCGTTTAGCCTAGCAGTTATTTCCTTTGTATTTTGAATGAGATTCATTCTAACAATAGATAAAAACCGTATAATCAAGCATTGCTCATCACTTCTATACCGATTGATATATTCTTGTTTAAAACGCTCGGCTTCAGTCTCAATGATTTCCTCCTTCACTCCTAATAAAAAACCAATTAAAGAGACAATCTCAGTTCTATAATTTTCATAGTTTTCTATGTACTCCTTTTCAACTTCTTCTAACATAATATCCCCCTTTATTTTACTATAACGATATTATATCTTATTTTTTTGTCTAATTTTGCAAAAAATTTTTTTCAGTCGAAAATTATTGTAATAGCCAGTTTTTTTATAAATTATTATAGTTTGCCTAGAGGATTTTAGTTTTCTTTTTGTTTTTTTATAAAGCGTATCCTCTAATTCTGAAGAAATAAGATAAGGCTTAATGTAACTTGACCCATTAAAAAAGTGTTATTTTTGGTAAAGTAATAGGGTGTGTTAAAAAGAAAAAACCTAAAAACATGCTGATATCCAATGTGTTTTTAGGTTTTATTTTTATTTACTTAATTCTAATAAGGAGATAACCTCAATATGTGTGGTATCTATAAAAATACTAGACCATTAGGCTGTCGTTGTTTAAATAATAACATATCATTTTTTACTACTAATTTTTACACTCATCTATTTTCGCAGACATGCATCTTGTTTATACGAAAAGATTATATTATCTCTTCCCACTTATCTATAAATTTATAAGTAAATTATACCATAAAAAAAAAATCAAACATATATTTTGTCAGATAATCTAACTTTTTTATTTGCTATCCTTCTTGGAAATGATTCATAATGAGGCCTTTTGCGATGTTCATACTCATCAATAGCATATAAGGATACTGTACCATTTGGAGTAGGTCGTTATTTTTCTTGATGGCTTCCAGGAATAAGGGAAACTGATCATCTAGTCTAGAGTGAAAAGTCATTAAATATAAGGATTTTCCTTATGTCTAATGACTTGAGTTAATATTAAGTTTTAGTTTGGAATACCTGTAGGACAGGATGGGCTATCAGTTCAGAATTACTAGAGTAATACTCGCTTCTATCCCTTATTCGGGGGATGGTTTATTTAGTGGTATCCTTTAGAATAAAGTAGAATACATGTGGCAATGTTTCTCACTATCTGCAACATTTGTAAGGCGTTTCTGCTTCATTCGTATCTTAATTCACACTCTTTTCTATCAGTCTTCCTTCCTCCATCAAGAGCACGCGATCGTACTGCCCAATAAGTCCATCTTTAATGCGGTGAGTAATTGTAAGAAGAGTTAAATCATTACGAATCAACAACTCTTTTTCTATCTCATTGGCTGTTTCAACATCAATGGCTGAAACACCTTCATCTATTACGAGAAACTGGATACCACGGATGATTGCACGAGCTAAAGCAATACGTTGCCTTTGTCCTCCAGATAGAAACGAACCATTTTCACCGCATGCTCCGTCCAAACCACCAGGGACATTCATAAGGAATTTGTCTATACCGCTACGATGTAATGCATCTTGTAACTTATCATCAGGAAAAGAATCTCCCAGACAAATATTAAATCGAATGGAGTCGTTAAAGATGAACGTATTTTGGTGGATGACAGTCATATAATTGCGAAGTTCTTGTAAATTGATTTCGTGTAGTTCTACATCATCAAAATATATATCACCTGTATATGTGACATAGTATCCACTAAGCAACTTGATAAGAGTGCTTTTCCCACTACCACTGTCCCCAATTAGAGCAATCTTCTCATTTTTATGAATAGTAAGATTTAAGTCGTAAATTACTGGAATTTCATCAGAATAACAGAATGAAAGATTTCTGACACTTATCATTGCTTCAAATGATGGTGTTTTCTCACCAGTGAACACAACATTTTTGCTGTCAATAATTTTCAATGCTTCCTTGATACTAGGGCGAGTACTAAGTAAAATGGGGATTGTTTGAGCAAGTAGCGTAACACAAGCATTGAATTCACCAAAAAGTGTAATAAACATAATCATTGTTCCAAGTGTTATTTCACCTCGTGCCACCTTATAACCAGTGAAAAGAAAGGCAATAAACCATGTGATTTTTTGTGCGACTTGAGCAACATTCTGCATTAAGGAAATAAATATTTGCATCTTGTAATCCGCATTTGTCATATCCCTGCTAGACAGAAAAAATCGTTCCCGAATACAACGGATTGTTCCATACGATGTGACCGTTTCATGTCCATTCAATGATTCCTTCAACTGAAGGGTCATTACAGCATCTTTTTTCAACTTTTTCTTCAAATTATCACCTAGCTTGCGATTAAAAAAAAGCGGAGGAATTGCTGAAAAAATCGCACAAATAATTGATATAAGCGCAATTAGAGGACTATAGTAGAGCATAATAAATAGAACGCAAATCCCCATCACGGCATAACCAACAAGTATAAAAATCGGACTTGCAAGATTGCTGGCTATAGTCGATGAATGATTCTTAATATAGCTCATTTGCTCTGAAGTATCTTTCTCGTTAAATTGAACAATACTTTGCTGCATCACAGCATCATAAAGATCGTTACGAAGTTCTTCTTCAAAACGCACTTGAAATCTTTTTTGTACAAGTGCATCAATAAAGTAAAGTAATATAGATGCAATAACCACACTGCAGGCCATAAGAAGAGACTTCTGAAATTCTGTAAAGTTCCCAATGGTAATGAAATCAATCATTTTCTGTTCCACAATTGCAGTCATAGGTAAAAGTAATCTTATCAAAATACTGATAAACATAGCTATTATAAATAACAAAAGATGAGATTTGAAATATCTGAACAATTTAATCAAATTCCTTCCTATGCTCTCTTTTGTCAGAGATTATCTTAATCTCTGATAGCTTCCGTGTTACAAGTCGCGCTGAAATCAACAGTGAAACAACTACTCCATTTAGATTTACTGCATAAACCTTTTCACTACCATTTTCTGTTTCAAGTTCCAACTCCTCTGTAAGCTTAAGTTCAGTGAATTTTTGAAGTATTTTTTCCGCTTCACTCTGGGATATTCCAACAAGTTTTGCTAAAACTCCGATAGTACGATGTCTCGGTGCTTCACTATAAAGTCTAGAAAGCATTGCTAGCGCACTCGAGGTCGCTAGTACGGAAAACAATTGGGTCACATTTTTGTCGAAAGATAAAGAATCAGTAAAAATGTTTTCTTCACACCATATGGCAGATAAAAACGTCTGGCCCTGAGATGATATAGCCGTAACAAATCCGTCTTTGACAATATGGGTCATCTCACTATCACGACTATCAAAGTTTACAACATCCGAAATCGCATCTGTACATCCCATAAGCACTACCCTACGCATAAGAGGAATAAGCCACTCGAGCCGCTTGTTCTCTGGTAGAGAGAAAATATGTTTCCCGATAATTTCTTCAATGTTTTCCCTTCGCACTTCGGTCCTACCAAAAAGTGCATCAACTGTTACGCCAAAAACGTCAGACAAAGCTGGTAATAGCGAGATGTCCGGCGTTCCACCACTCTCCCACTGAGAAACAGCAGAGCTACTGACTCCGATTGCCTCGCCAAGTTCTTTCTGCGTAAGACCCTTCTCTTTTCTAAATTTTAATATTTGTTTGCCCACTATTGAATAGTTCATAATGAATCCTCCTTTAAGTTGTGCTTATATTATAGTACAAGAAGTACTTAATAACAATGGACGCATTCTAAAGCAAAAATAAGCATTGCTTTATTCATATAAGTTTTCAGAAAGTTTTGTTATATATAGGAAAACTTTTTCTGTCAAATAAAATTAATATCTTGTTTTTTAGTAATACAAGGTTCTCATGTATTCTAAAAAAATATTAGAAGTTCCATCTAGTCATTTTCTATTCCATAGAACGAGGTTAAAGACTTTTATCTATTTGTTTTTGAGGAGTACCAACACGAGGTTGATTGTATTACATTAAGAATAGATGAGAAATAAAGGATTCTATTTCAAAAGAAAAAACCTAAAAATACCTTGATATTCAGGCGTATTTTTAGGTTTCTTTTTTATTTTTTTAGTTCTAGTAATGTGATTACCTCTATATGCGGAGGAACCATAAAAAGAATATATTTTATGGTGATTGACACGAAAAAATAACTATATTCTTTTGACTTTGAGTGTTTAACAATTAATATATTTCCTTGTACTATCCCCATTTAAAACTATGAATATGTTCCTATTAGAAATAAGCAAAACCACCATACGTATAAATCGCTATATTTGTTGAAATTTTCAATCAAGCCATGAGCAAGTTGATTTCTATAATTCAAACCAAATTCGCTTTCAAAAATGGAACATAGCCCAAAATAAATATCTTCATCTATACTTTGAGCCAAAATGTTATTCTCCTTCAACAAATAATCTAGCCCATTTACACTTTCTATATAATCATCATTCATTCTATATTTTGATTCTCCACAAAATCCTGCTAATTCTCTTATGCAATTTTCCATTTGTGGAATTAAGATATTTAACGCAGACTCTAGATCAAATTCTAAACCCAATTTTAATCCTTTAATCACTATTTGTTTTCTAGAATCTGGTACAATATAACTTTTAAAAACAACATCATCAATATAGTCAGATATTTTTGGGCATTTTTCTTTTATCATATTTATTAAATTACGAATCAGTTGTCCATTAATCATTGATAACATTTTCACACTATCAAATGCATACTCCAACATTATTTCGTTTTTTTCTTTTTTAGTTTTAGCAGAATTTACACTCCTTAGTTTAGATATAGTCTTGCCATGATCATTCGCAGTTGCAGATGAGATAAATGGAGCAAGAACTGCAACTTCCATTTCTTTTTCTACCTGTTCAATTTGTCGTTGTTTATAAGGCTCAAATCCTGCATTAATTAATAATTCTATATAATACTCTTCACTTAAGCTATTTAACTTATCCGCCACTTTCTCATTATATTTAGAAAAGTCTAATTTGTCTGTTGTTACTACCATGCAATCTTTAATAGATTTTTGACTATTTTCTAATTTATCTCTTAACTTCTTAAATTCACTAGAATAAGGATTAACATTAGCATCTTTCATACTTTTTAGAGCAATCTTATAAAAATGTGATTGTTGAATAGGATTATTTAATTCATCCGCATGCTCCTCATTAAGATTAGACTTTAATAAGTAGAGGTTGTTCGTTTCATTGTCCTTCTTTTCTTTGGATATAATTTTTTTCTTGAAAGTTTCATCAACTGCCTTAATAGCTAATTCAAAATATCCATCAAATAAAAAGCCATTGCATTTATGAAACTCATTCATTTTATCTATACAACAGTCTATACATTTTTGATAATCAATCACTCCATAATCAAAACATGCTATTAAAATATGATAATCAAATGCATTGTGATCTATTCTTTTATCTTCATATAATTCTTGCAAAAATTTAATTATTTCTTCCTGATGAGTATCAATTTTAAAAGTTCTTGAAATGCTAATAATTTTATTTAAACAAGAACATTTGTACTCATAAGTTTTGCACTTTTCAAAAGCAATAATATAATATTCTAATGCCCTGAGTGCATTGACATATTTGTCATCTTTAAAGTTCATATATAAGTAAGTATAATACCTTGCTAAAAGCAAAGGATTCAAATCTAAATTAATGTATTTTAAGATGGTTTTCATATCAACTTCTTGGTAATTGCGAAATTTTTCTTCTTTATAACAATCTATATAATGAAAATACTTAATGCAATCATAAGAAAACTTAGCAACCTTCTGTTCTGTTTTAGCAAAGTTTGTTACATTGAAATTATTATTAATAAAAGATATATCGTTATTGAAATAATCGATAAATTTCATATTTATCACCCAAA
The DNA here is from genome assembly GCA_947174785.1 of uncultured Mollicutes bacterium. Classification (GTDB taxonomy): domain Bacteria; phylum Bacillota_I; class Bacilli_A; order Acholeplasmatales; family Anaeroplasmataceae; genus Pelethenecus. Next base: position 7,220 of record CAMWKG010000038.1, on the reverse strand, counting down.
TTCTTAAATTATTTGTTTTATTATAACATAAAAAATCCCTACACAATACCATGAAGGGATAATTTATAAAAATATTATTCTAATTTCAGTGCAATTCTACAAGGCATAGTATATAACAGCTTTTTTACTTTTGTTTCAGAGACAGAATCATATTCAAAGGAATAGTGCTTATAGTCACAGTCAAATTTGCCTACTACCACATAATTATCAACTGATGTATGTCCTGTTCCTATCAAGTTAAATATATAAGTAATGAGATATGAATTGAATTGTCCATCTTCATCTCCCCCAACAATAACCTTATGAATAACTGCTTCGAATACATCCTCATCAAACTCTTCAAACTTAGAACCAGATTCTATCATTGCAGAAAATTCTTTCAACTTGTCCTTAATTGTTTTTTTCTTTTTATTTAATGCCTCAAGTTCACTCAATTCCTCATTCAACTGAAATAACGAATTGTTTATTTCTTGAATTTTGGTATTATAGAGATCCTTAGTGATTGTTCCATCTATCATAGCATCTAAAGCTCTTGTTTTACGCAATTCCAACGTTTTAATTTCGCTAATGATCCGATTACTGTTATTTCTTTCCTCATCTTGTATTTCTACAGATTCTAATGTTTTAATAAATCCATTAAGGACATTATCTTCGCAAACAAGTAACATATTAAGAGCTTGAATAAATCCTTTTTTTAGAACTTCTTCATCAATAGACTTTGAATACTTACAAAACTTTTGACCCTCTCTAATAGATTTGATACATTTCCAAACATTTTTAAACTCAGTAGTAGTTTTCATATGACTTCGTCTAGTCAAATTTGTATTACAATATCCACATTTTATTTTACCAGACATAGCATATTTACCCACAAAGATATCCCCTTTGCATTGAGGCATTCTTTTTGCTTCCTTTGATTTGACTTTGAAAATTCTATTTGCTTTTTCCCAAAGTTCATCTGATATAATTGGTTCATGATGTTTTTCGAAATAATATTGGTCGCCTTGTCCTAGGTTTTTCACTCTTCTCTTTTCAATAGGATCAATAGTAACAGTTTTGCCAAATAATAAATCCCCTTTGTATTTTTCATTGGTAATAATACCAGCAACACTTCGTGATTCCCATCTTACATTGCCTCGTTTTGTCTTGCATCCCATAGTTCTTAAATCTTTGCAAATACGCTCTGTACCATAGCCATCAACATATTTATTGAAGATAAATCTTACTATGTCAGCTTCTTCTTCATTAATAGAAATTTTCTTAGTTACAGGGTCAAAGTTATATCCTAAACAATTTGGATTACCAATAATTTCTCCTCTTTGAAGTTTCATTTTTAAACCCTTTTTAACATGTTCTGAAGTGTTTTGAACCTCTTGTTGAGCAACAGAGGAAAGAATAGTTAAGAGCAATTCTCCATCCATGGTTAGTGTATTAATGTTTTCTTCTTCAAAGAATACTGCAACATTGTAATTTTTAAGTTTACGGACATAGTTTAAGGTGTCAACTGTATTTCTCGCAAAACGAGAAATTGATTTTGTGATAATCATATCAATTTTTCTATCCATACAATCAACTATCATCTTTTGAAAACCATCACGGGTAGTAGCCTTTGTTCCTGTTACTGCTTCATCTGAATAGATACCCACATATTCCCAATCTTTATTCTCATTGATTTTATCCTTATAATATGTGACTTGAGATGTAAAACTATTGAGTTGTTCCTCCCCATCTGTAGATACTCTACAATAAGCAGCTACTCTTACTTTTTGATTTTCACTTAATACTTGTCCTATAGGCTTAGTAGCCTTGATTACTTTAATATTACTTTGTTGCATAATATTTCCTTCTTTCTTCAGTATTTCTTTTTGATTAAAAGCTTTACCTTTTTATATTGCTCATCGGTAATATACCCTTCCTTATGTAATACATTAAGCCACATAAGTTCATAAGCAATATTTAATTTTGAAATTTTAACATTGTTAGGTAAAGAGATGGCTTTACGTTCATCTAACATTTTCCTCCTATTCTCATCAATTCAATAAGAGGCTTATAGTCTATTCACCTCTTAGTCATCTTGTATTATTTTTTTAGAATTTATATATTCTTCAATGAGACATTGAATCTCAGGATTTGGATATTTATACATTATTCCAAATTCTGTTGCCAAAACAATTTGAGAAAATGCACAAGCATCTATCTCAATTTCTTGAAGAACATATTCGGCTGGATTATCTAATCCAATATAATTGGTTAGTTCTTTCTTCCATCTTCTCGCTTTTGGTGAAGTGAAATTTAAAGCATAAAAATTTTGATAATAATGTTCTAACTCATGAAGTGTAGCATCTAACAATTTTATATATTCATTTTGATTATTAGGATTTAACCATATCACTTGATTTTTTAAATCAAGATATGAAGAGATTTTTCCCATATTCTCTCCAAATAAAACAGGTATGGGTTTAATATTTAACCATGTGCTACAAATATGTTCTACTATATGGTCTAGTCTTCCAAGAATTTCAATTTGATTCCATTTTTCTTCATCAAACCATTTAATAAATTCTTGCTTAAATTCTTGTTCTGTCATTTCTTCAATCTTTTTCATTTTCTCTCCTTTTCGACTTATAATGCCGATTGTGATTATATTATACGACTTATTAAGACGAATGTCAATATGTTTTTTAAAATTTTCGACTTTTAATCTCGATTTTAATTGAAGATAACGTTTAAACTTGGTATAATAGTTTAGGTGATGTAAAATGAGCAGAACGAGAAATGATGAAAATCCTATACAGGTTCAGAATTTTTCTGAATTTATTTCTAAATATATTGTGGATAATAATTTAAGCAATACAGCTTTTGCAAAAATGATTGGTGTCGATGAAGCTACAGTAAGAAAGTATCGCTCTGGTATCGTTTTACCTTCTCATAGTAAAATGCAAACTATTTTAACTGTTACACACACGAGGTATCATGAAGCCTTAGGATTTGTAGATCCTAAACTTGCCTCAAATGAGGGAAAGAACTAGTTTTTCTTTTTATGACTACGCCTGATGAAGCGTCTTTTTAGAGATAAAGTAGGTTAGAAGGATTTATTCCTTCTTTTTTATTTGTTGTAGAAATAATTTCCGAAGAAATTGGTTGTAGGGTTTAGGTTTGCCTCTAGTAGAAAGCTAGAGGGTTTTAATCTTTTATAGTTTCCATTGATGAAGTGAGCTTGTGAGCAGGATAGGAATAGGTTTTCTTTAGCTCTTGTGATAGCAACATAGAAGCACCTACGTTCTTCTTCTAGCTCTTCACCTTTTAAGGCATAAGTTGGAATAATTCCTTCATTACAGCCGATGATAAAGACCGTTTGAAATTCTAGTCCTTTGGATTTGTGGATTGTGAGTAGGGAGATTCCATTTGCTTGGGTTGAGTTGTTTTCTAGTAGGAAGTTATCCAATTCTTCTTGTAGGTTGGCTTGAGGAATATATTGAATCAGTTCTAGAAAAGCCATGATTCTTTTATATTGTGGCTTTTGTTGATTAGATTCCTTAAGGTATTTTTTATAGCCTAGCAGTTCTAGGAGCTTAAAGTAAAAGGTTTTAGTGGGTAGTCTTGGAAATAGGGCTTGGAGTTCTTCTAGGCTTTGTCCTAATCTTTGGAAGTGAGGGATAGGACTTGTTTTTGCGAAAACGATGAGTTCTTCTTTTTGGTTGTGGTAGTCTGTGATGAATTTTTGATAGAGATAATATTCACAGGGCTTTGGATGGTTATAGATTTTTAAGAAGGCAATTTCATTTCTGGGATTGAATAATAATCTATAGGTATAGAGGATAGTTTCTATTTCCTTATATTCGAGTAGGGATTTGCCTCCTGTTTTAGTATAGGGGATTTTTTGAGAGCTTAGCTCATATTCGATTGGATAGGCTTGATTATTATTTCGATAAAGGATTGCCACTTCATTGGGGTTGAGGTGTAAGTCTTTTATGGCTTGGATAATACTTCTAGCTTCCTCTGTTTGAGTGGCGTATTCTTTAAAGCTGACCTGAGTAGTGGATTCCTTAGAGGTGGTAAGCTCCTTTTTTAATCGGTTTGGATTATAGGCAATCAAGTGATTGGCTGTTTCTAAGATAGATTTGGTGGAACGATAGTTTTGGTTTAGGATGATGATTTCATCGGCTTTCGTTTCAAAGTCTTTTAGAATTTCTATAGAGGAATTTCTAAAGGAATAGATGAGCTGGTCTTCATCTCCTACCATAAAGATATTTCCATAGGGCTTCGATAGTCTTTGAATGATTTCATACTGTAGGGCATTGGTGTCCTGACATTCATCGACTAGGATATATTTTGGGGTTATGGTTTCATAAATAGTTCCTTCCTTAAGAAGCTCTATAAAAAGAATCAGCATGTCATCAAAGTCTATCATACTAGAGGCTTTTAGCCTTCTTTGGTATTCCTGGAAGACTTGGTTTAATAAGACCTGATCCTTAGGTAGAATTTCTTTGAGTTTGACTTGATTCTTAATTTTAGAGATTGCCTTGACAAAGGGGATATTAGAATAGGCTTCGTTGTAGGTAAATAGGATATCTTCTATGATTTTATTTTTAGTTTCTTCTAAGAGAATTGTGGGTGGTTTGGTATAACCTAATTTAGGGTAAAAGTAGGGGCTTGTGATATAGCTATAGCAAAAGTTATGGAAGGTTTGAATGGAGCAGTTATGTTCTCTTTGTAGGGCTTGTGATAGTCTTTGTTTCATTTGGTGGGCTGCCTTATTAGTAAAGGTAAAAGCAAATATATGTGACTCTTCTACACCTTGTTGGAGTAGATATTCTATTCTTTCGGTTAAAACTTTGGTTTTACCTGAACCAGCTCCTGCCATAACGAGAACCGTTTTTTCTTTTGTGGTTACAGCTTTTCTTTGGTTTGGATTGAGTTCTTGTAGGTTCATGTGTTGCCTCCTTCAATTTGTTTAATGATAGATTGTAAGATATTGTTTCCTGTGAGGTTTTGTAAGGATAGGGGAGTAGTAAGATAAAGATTAATTTTTGTAGGATTTTCTTTTAGATAAATATAGAGGAGTGTTGGAAGCTCAGGGAATATGGGGTTTCCATATTTTTTATGGAGAGTTAGATAGAGCTTATGATTTTCTTTTTGAAACATTAAAAGGGGAGTTCCTTTTCTTCTAGGATTTTAGAAAATTCTAATTTAATATTAGCAAGCTCTATATCATCTATGGGTTTTAAGTTATATTGACTTAAGAATATATTTAAGCGTTGAAATCTTTTCTTAGAGAAGGTTAATTCATTCTTCATAAATTTATAGATTTCTATTTCAAATAGGTAGGGGTCTTTTAGGACCTGAAGGTATCGGATTAATAGCCAAATGGAGATGTAGGGTCCTGCTGCCTTCAGGTAGTCTGTGAAGGTTTTTGTTTCTAGCTTTGACTGTTTAGCGAGTTCTCCTTTTTGAACGTGATGAAGGAAATCTAGCCATTTAGAATCTGTTGGTATTTTATGTTGTTGAGTTAAGTCGTAGTGATTGGCTTCCTTGATGTCCAGAATTCTATAGAGCTGTTGGAATGAGAATGTTTGAAGGTCTTTTGTTTTGATAAGCTCGCAGATGATTTTTTCTGCCGTTTCATTTCTGAACCTCATTTCATAACGTACCCAATAGTCCTTATCACAGAATTTCTTTCTCTTTTTTCGTTCTTGTTTTTTGTCGTAGATGACAAGCTCTGTAGAGGATTGATTCGAGCCAAACTGGATAGTTAGTCCTGTTTCTAGAGTGCCTAAGGGGTTAGCTGAACTTTTAAAGATTGAGGTATAATGCTTATTCAATATTTTATTTAAGAGATAAGATAAGCTAATATGTTCTCCTTCATAATCGTCAACAGCAATATCGATTCGTTTAAATTTAGCATTATGCTCTATCATATAAAGCATAAGATTGATCCAGGTTTTCTCTGGATTTCTTTTTTCAAAGTCTCTACAGCCTTCTCCTTTCATTTCTAATTGACATGTCTTTTGGTAGCAGTCATTCATTGGTCCATCTAACCTTAGAGTGATGTGTTCTCCTAATTGGTATTGATAATTGAAATTGTTTTGAGCGTATTTGTTTTTCTCAATTTCAAAATTTTGAACATTTAAATAGGTGGATAGTTCTTCTACAGTTTCGTGAACTTTAAATTGTGTAGATTCATTGGCAGATAGATCTAGAGGAAATGTTACGCTAAAGTAGTCTATTTTAATTTCTATTTTGTTCATGAGTATTCTCCTTTCGTTTATAAATATCTTGTCACTAAATGTGGTTTAGTCCGCGTGCAGGGGGCTATTAGTATAGCCCCCTTTCACGCGTTGGCCTAAACCTAGATTTTAGTTTGAATAAGATATGGGGTTATATTGAAGATTTTTATCTTTTCACTTATACTGGAAAAAACTTGAGTTTTGTTAGATATAAAAGATAAAAAAACAGAGTGAAAAAATACTCTTTTTCACCCTACTGGACATTTTCTTATATAAACGCAAGTATATAAAATAAAAAAAGTCATTAAATATAAGGAGAAATTCCTTATGTCTAATGACAATTAGTTTGTTTATTTAGTTATAGGGAAGAAGCCTTGGGTCTTCTTCTTGTAGTATTGAACCCGAACCTAGTGCCTATTATTTACTACTTAGTATGGATACTAAGAAATAAATAGTCCTCCCCCAAAAATGAGATTTTGCCAGTGGTTTCCCCGAGGGGAAAAAGGTTGGAACTAAAGTTCCTCTAATTAGATAGAAAAAAATGCCCTTAACGAATTACTTGGGGGGGAAATACTTAAGGTTTGGTAATTTTAATTATCCAATATTTCTTGAAGTTTAACAATATCTGCTCAAATCTTTCCACCTTGAATCACTTGTTTCGGAGAAATACTTCTTCCATTTTCTAACTTTTTCAATATGTTACGAATTCTATCAAATCCTAAATATTGTTATTGAAAGTTTTCTTCATATTTGTCATTTTTAATAAAATCATATTCACCATGGTCATTATTTAATGCAAAAGGAAACATAAAATAATTAAAAACATTAACGATAAACATAATATTCTGCCCTTCACATATGATTTCAAATGAAATTTTTTTTTGGTATTCTTTAAACGGAAAGAATCTTATATCATTTTCAAGCATTAACGTGATTTCTTTTCCATTAATGAAATCATATAAAAGATTTGAGAATACCGAATATATAATTGTT
>CAMWKG010000037.1 GCA_947174785.1 uncultured Mollicutes bacterium | reverse complement strand
AGATAATGTTGTAGATATAGTTGTAAATTCAGGTTCTGTATGTTCTTTTAAATAATATGGAGTTGATATTTCTACTTTGTTTGTATGTTTCTTTTTTTTTCTATAGCAAACAATTTTTTCTTTGGTTTTATCATCAAAAAAATCCATATCAAATAATAATGGCGGTTCTCCAAAACTTTTAGTAGGTATTTTGTACTTCCACCTTAAAAAAAGAATTGTAGAATCCTTTAAAAAAGAAGCTTCTATCGATGCTCCCAATTTTGAATTACAATCTTTACAAACACAATTAATTTTTATTTTTCCACCTAAAGATTCTGGAAAAATATGCTCTTTACTTCCTTTTTTTATTTCTTGATTGCAAATTATACATTTCACTTCTTTCACTTCCTTTGTTGTAAAGGTCTATTATTCGTGTATAATATTTGAATTTCATTATTCAAATGTGATATTTAATCTCCTTAATTGCTCTAATATTGATTTGGAAATATTTGAACCAACTATTATTCTTTCTAATTTAATTCCACATTGACTATAATCTTCTAAATGTCCGTTATATTTAATTTCTTCTTTTTTACCCGCATAAATATTTGGTTCAAGAGCCTTTATTTCATCATCATATGGATCCCCTAAATACCTTAATTCAGATTCAAAACTATAATCATGTTCATCTTTCATTATAAACAAAAGATGCGCGAATTTTAAAAATTCATAACTTTTCAAAGATTTCATTGTTTGAACATCTTTTAATGTCTTTTGAGCCTTTACAAGTAAATCCGTATAATCATAATTATTCTTGTCCAAATATATAACTGGATAAAACTTTTCACTGTTTAAAAGACTAAATTCCAGGCAAACTCCATTATGTTTATTTCCATATTCTTTCCACATTTCCTCTGTGATAGAGTTAGTAAACGATGTTACATCATGTAATTCTTTAATTGTTTTCATAAAAAATTTTAATCTGTCTTCGTTTTCATTAATATGGCAAGTTTGTAAATCTTTTACTGCTTTAGAATAATCAATATTGCACTCAAATTCACTTTTATCATCAAAAGAGTGAATACAACTAACCCATATTTTATTATTTTTCAATGCAAATATTTTAGAATCATTTAATTTTGCATCATCATTAAAAGAAATAAATTTATATATTTTTTTATGAGTAATAAATTCTTCTATAAAATCATTTTTTAACATTAAATCTCCCTCATTACGAAAAAAAGATTCATAAAAATCAATTACATTATCGTTGTTCATATTGAGTCCTCCCATTAAAAACAAACATTTATTGTTTCTTACATTCTTTGCTTTTATTTATATATTCTTTTAAAGCTCTTTCTACAACAATAGTCTTTGTTTGTCCAGCTTCATAAGCATATTTTTCAAGCAAATTTGCAATTTCTAAATCAATCTTTATATTTAAAACTTTAAATTCTTTTTTAGGTTTTGGCATAATTTACTCCTCACTAACAATAGTTAAAAAACCTTGAATAAATGCATTTGGCATTTGAAAGCATTTTTCTTTGTATTTTTTATCATCAAATTTGACTTTTACAAGATCGCTTATTTCAACAATGGTTCCTAGTCCAAAGGCTTTGTGATTTATACGCATGCCATTTTTTACAATGGAGTAATCAAAATCAGGTTTGATAGGATCCATTTTTTTTATAGTTTGGATAGGCACAACTGATGGCTTATCTTGCTTTTGAGAAACTTCTTTTTCCTGTGATTCATCGATAATCGTATTTTCTGTTTTCGTTTCTACTCCCTTATACTGTTGAATGAATCCTTCTAATGTCTTTTGTTGCTCACCATAAAAGATTTTATATTCATCATCAGTGATAACAGTTGAAAAACCACCAACATGTTCTCCCTTATGCTTATTGATACCAGCATATTCTAAAGAAGAATCTTCATAGCGTTTAAACTTATAAACCGCATCGTCCATTAGTCTTTCATTAAATATTCCTAAAGATACAAGAAGATTAAAGTCAGATACTTCAAGTCCTGTAACCTTTTTAAATAAAGTAGGCTCAAGTTTTGTTATAACATCTTTTAAAGAGTATTCTCTATAGTCTGTTAAATACATAAACACTGGTATTCTCGTTGCAAACTTGATAAGTTTTTCTTGAATTTGTTTACGTTTATTCTTGAATTCTTTTTCCGCTTCACTTACTTCCTTTTTCTCTTTTGGAGTAAGTTTTTCTCCACTATTTTTCTTCTTTTTAACATCTTCAGATTTTGCAATGATGGTTGTAATATCCTGATTCAAAGAACGAAATCCTTCTATCTTCATTAAAATACTCATTGCTTTTTCATTAGCTAGTAGTCTTGATAAAGTTTCATTATCAACATTAACTAATAATGCTGATTCCCAACGTCTTGCAAGAAGAGATGCTGTTGTTCCACTCATAGCAATATCTAATATTTGTCCAGCATTTATTTCTTGCATAGCTCCATCTTGATAAGCTAGTACTGGTAGGAAGTTGATGAAATCTTCAACTTTCTTTTCTGGGTTTCTTTCTTCAACATCAAGTTTTGTAGCATAATCTGCAATTTGTCTTAATGCTCTATTTAATGCAAAATCAAAAATGTAGCATTCATTTTTAATGATTGTTTCACTACCATCATCATTCTTAATAGTCCAAGGAGATTGAACTCTAAAGGCAGATTGAAAATAGGTTTCTGGCGTAGAAATCCCTCTCAACATAAATATTCCTGTCCATGGTTTTACAGTAACCCCTGTAGTTAGCTTTCCACAAGTTAATGTAATTGTTTTGCTGTTTAATGGATCTTGCATCTCTTTTTGCACAGGTTTTAAAGCATCTAATCCTATACCAGCACTTGTTCCAGCACAAACAATAATTTTATAATTATGATAAAACAAGTTTTGCCTTTGTGCTAATAAATTACTCATTGCAAAGCAGGAAGAAACGTTTGGCAAAAACCATAATGTATGATTTAAAACATTTAATAGGGCTGTTTCTTTAAAAGGAAGAAATGTTGATCCTTTCGTGGCAACAGCGGTATCATTAATAGATACCTTTGTAAAATCTCCGCGAATAATATCTAACCATTTTTGAACTTCATTTTCATGAACAAATTTAGCGTTTACTTTATCTCCCTCTGCTCTAAAGAACTCATTCAAATCGAATTCATTTAAATCTGTATTTCTAGCAACGGAAATTACGGATTCAGGTAATTTATAGGTCATTAAAACAATGCGAGGTAAACTTTCATATGGATTCTTTCCATTTGAATTATCCCAATTTTCTTTGGCATATTGTTCATCAGAATATGTCCAATTATAAACTTGTTCTTCAATAAATTCTCCAGAGTTAATTGCTCTAAATGGAGTACCTGATAGATAAAGATATTGATTTGCAGTTATTGGAAGCCATGTTTCATCTAAAAGTTCAACATCTTCTTTTATCATTTCTTCCTTTTCTTCATCTTGGGCTGTAAATAGTTTTCTTGCATTATCTGTCCACGCACCAAAGTGATATTCATCAAATACAACCATATCCCAATTTGTATCATGGATAAATTCATTTTTAGCTTTGATTCCACCATTATCATTAGTTCCTAATAGATTTTGAAAAGAACCGAAAACAACAATTGGTCTATTTTTATCACAAGCAGCAAAATCTAAATCTAACCTACTATTATCTTCTTTAGCATCTTTATCGGAAACATATTGCCAACCTTCAAAATCTAAATGTGTCATAAGATCTTCTTTCCAGGCAGATTCAACTGCTGGTTTGAAGGTTAAAATTAAAAGTCTTTTAATCCCAAGCTTTTTAGCAAGCTGGTAGGTTGCAAAGGTCTTACCAAAACGCATTTTACAATTCCATAAAAATTTTGGTGTTGATATATTTTCCTTTTTAATGTCTGTAAAATAATTGTATGCTTTTAAAACGGCTTGTTCTTGTTCAGGACGCATTTTAAAATTAAGTGTTCTTTGTTCCTCATTCTCTATTCTATCGAAAACAGCAAGATATGCAGACTTAATAGTATCAAGACTGCATTGATACCATTCTCCTGCAACATTACTTATATTATGTTTATTTAAATATTTATGAATTTCATGATCCATAAATGTAGTTCCATCATTTCTTACAGCTGGAGCTGTCCATTCAACTTTCCAGGATTGATTTGGCACAATTGTTGGATAATGCTCTTTCATGCGTTCTTCAATTGAACGCGTAGTGTATCCCACTTTATAGGTGTTTGGATATCGACTATCAGAATAAGCATATATAATTGGAGTTGCATTTGGCTTTTGAGGGAAAAATTTTCTACTCATCTCCATCATCTCCAGTCGATAAGTCCATAGGTTTTATCATAGATTCAATAAAATCAATTTCTTCTTGAGATAGAGCATATTTTTGATATAATTCTTCATCTGTCCAAGGTTTAGAAAAATCTTGAGTAGGAACCAATTCATAAACTGCTGGAGTAGCACTTTGTGTATTCTTTTTTAGCATTACTAAAAATCTAAAAAATTTTGTAGAAATATAACTCAATATATTATTTGCAATACTTAAATCGCTGACTGGTCCTATCATTAAATATGTTTCTGTACATACACTATTTTCTTCAGAAATGAACGGAACACCTAATATTTGATGAGGAAAATTTTCTCCAGCTCCATAAGCTCTTGAAATGAAAATCTTATATCCCGAAATCATATTTTGATTTTTTCTCACTGTATCTTTTGAAATATACCCTATACCTTTTTTCCTCCAGCCATAATAATAAATTTTAACAGAATTTGAAAATGATTCTAACTTAATGTCGGGTTTTATTCTTAAATAACTATTTTCAACTCTAACATCATATCCAAATGGATCATTAGGAGAAACCATTAAATTAAAAGTACTCTCTTGATAACTAATAACTTTATGTAATATAGAAATTGCTTGATTATATCTAATAAATGTATCGCAACCTCTTTCTAATAGTTCTCTTTCTGTTTCTAATAATTTACCATTAGAGTGGTTTATCACTTTACACAGCCCCTTCTCATCTCGTTTCCATAAAAAATAGCATACACCACCCTTTATTTCAACTCCTGGAAAACATTCTGAAGCATTGGGAAAATCATGTATAATCCTTAAGCAGGAATCAGTTAGCATTTGTTTTCTAAATTCATCTAATCCTCTTCCCCCAGCATACCATCGTGCAGGAACAATCATTGACAAATATTTAGGATTCAATTTTTTTGCTTGTTCAATGAATTTCTGATAAATTGGCATTGCACTAGCACCATTTCCACCATCAGACATTTGATATGGAGGATTACCTATAATAACATCAAATTTCATATTGAAAATCTCCTTTGGTTCATTAACGTGTATAAATTCATAAGCATGCGTTTCAAGATTTTTATCTCTATCATATTCAGATTGAGATGCACCACAAAAAATACATTTGCCATTTTTCCAAGTATGTTCTACTCTTTTAAATCTTATATTTCCTTCAGCATTATCAAATTTAGAAATAGAATATTTGCAATTAGGATATTTAGAACAATACAAGCTTCTTCTTGACAGTAAGCTTGTTAATTCTGTTATAGCTATTCCATAAACCTGATTATGCAAGATATAATCTATATTAACTTGTAAAGAATTTAGAAATTCATTATCTTTTTGACTTAATGCTTTACTATTTTTCTTTTTATCTTCAATTTGCTGAAGAATAAATTGATAATTTGGCATTTGTGCTTCTAATAATCTTTTTGTTATTTCTCTTAAAAATACTCCTGATTTTGTGAATGGATCAAGAAACTTAGCATTTCTATCTTTCCATATTTCTTTTGGTAATAAATCAAGCATTGCATTTGCGATAGAAGGTGGAGTAAATACTTCATCACTTGATAAATTGGCTATGCAATTTAAAACATCTGGATTGAAATAATTATTAATTTCACTCATATTTTACTACCTCCCTATAATCCACTAAAGGATACTCTTTTATAGGTTTATCTAAGCTATCACGTACACCTTGGTTTATATCATCATCATAAGTAAATAGATTGAATTCTTCTGTATTTGTGATTTGTTCTGTTTCTAAAATTTTTGAAAGTTCGTAATCTCTACGTTTAATCATAGTTCCTGTGCCAAATTTCCATTCAGCAAATACAATTGGTGTGCCATCATTTTTTAACATTGTTAAAGCATCACCGCATAAAATATTTTTAGTTAAAATATATTGGCATGCTTGTTTTACTCTTTGATCTTCATTATTTTTCATTACTTTAACATATTCTTGAAGCCAAATGTCATAAAGCCTTTCAATGCAATCATTGACATTGTCCTGTAATATATCAACACCATAAATAGAAGCTATTGCAGATATGGAATACATTTCATAGTTATCAAGTTGATTATGGTATCTCTCCTTAACAATATTAAGTTTTCTTCTCAATATTTCAACTAAAAAATTCCCATCACCACAAGCCGGTTCTAAAAAAGTTGATTCGATATTCTCTGTTTCTTCTTTAACAAGATCAAGCATAGCATTTACTTCACGTTCATTTGTAAATACTTCTCCATGATCTCTAACTCTCTCTTTTGATTTTACTTGATCCTTTTCCATACTGCCTCCTAGGATAACATTGAAATTAGGGTTTGAGGAACTCCTATCAATTTATTTTTATTATATTTCCATTCAAAAAATGTAATAGGTTCATCATTAACAGTTTTCATTGTAAGTGTATTCCCATTAATAATGTTCTTTTCTAAAATCATTTGAATGGTATTTAAAGTCTTTTTACTTTTAGTATAAAGAGTAACATAATCATATAATCTCTTTCTACAAACAAGCACATTATCTGTTAAAAGTTCTATTCCATAAATAGAAGCAACCGCCTTAATTAATGCCCTTAAATAAGATTGTGATTTTTTGGCATATTTAGATTCTATAAGAGAAATCTTTCTTTCCAATATTTTAATTGCAAAGTTTCCTTCTCCAATAGATGGTTCTAAAAATGTAGAATCAATTGATTTAAAACTATCTTGAACTAAATCAAGCATAGCTTCTACTTCTCGATCATTTGTGAATACTTCTCCATATTCACCTATTCTTTTTTTAGATTTTATTTGTTTCAAATAAACCACTCTTTCATTTTAACATTTTTCCGTATAAAAGTCCATTTAAATCGACGCAAAGTAATCTACATTTATCTATACTTATCTACACTTATTATAGCATAATAAACCATATATTAAAAGTCATCTTAAAAATTTTATTCAAAATTTAAACTGGTGCACAAAAAAATCTTGGCAAGTGAAAATTCTAGACAAGAAATTAAAAATGTTTTTAAATTTGTGTATTGTAAATTTAGTCGAAATATGTATAATAGAAATTGGTCGAAAGACCACAAGGCAAGTCCTTGGGCAAGGCTAGGGAAACCGTTCTATCTAAATCGTGCAAATTGTTTGTGACAGTTTTGTTGCACAACAAGAAATGAGGTGAGGATAGAATGAGTTTGATCTTTACTATTGTTGTTGCAATTTTGAATTTTATAGCAGCCATTATAGAATGGATTTCTATTGAAAGAGAAATTAAGCTTCAGTATTTGATTCTTTCTTCTAAAAAGAAAAAATCAAACAAAAAGAAAAAAACTACCCGACGCCGCCAAGCAAAAGGGTAGTTTATTCTAAAATTCCTTAAAAACAATTCTAGATAGAACTACCTAGCCTTGTTTTTTTATTTTACTTCTTACACCTATATTATATACTAATAATTGCATATATGCAATAAAAAATAACTTTTTTCTCATTTTTGGTTAATCTTATCATAAAATCTAGAACTACATTTACTAAGCTCTTCTATGCTTGGAGTTAGACTAGTGAAGGTGTCTAAGTCTTTAAAGGCTTTGTTTTTCTTTTGTTCATAGGCATAGCTTAAGAAAGTGGAATCATAGAGATTAGAGTCATTGTGGGTTAAATCTCTGATGTTGATACAGAGTTTCTTTACTAAACCTTTTTCTTCTCCTTCTTGTGATAAAATGGTTGTAAGTTTGAAGTAATAGAAGCTGTCAAACCAATCACAGATTCTCTTGAATAAATTTGCTGTATTTCTAAGGGCAGCATAAATGAGTGTAATGTCATTTCTTTTATAGGTTCCTTTAGAGATTCTATCAGAATGTTTAGAGATTGGTTTCTTCTTTAGCTCGTATCTTTTGATTAGACTTCTTAGTAGCTTATAGGTGAGTTTAAAAGGTATATAATAAAGATAGAGTAAGATTGGGTACTTCTTAACTCTTTTTTTGATGGTGATGAAGTATTCTGCATTCCCTCTGATTCTTAAAGGCACTTGATCTTTTAATTGATAATCAACAAAGATTTTGACGTGTCGTTTTAGATTGTGAGAAATAGTTGAAAAGAAGGTGGCAGCTCCATCTTCACCGACTTCCTTCTTGTTGTCATGGGAGTTATATTCTTTGTCAAACTCAGAGATAGAGATTGTGATATACTCTTCTAGAGGATAAGTTTCTGTAGGTTTATTTACTCTCATATATTCAAAGTTAAAGATTTTAGAGAAGTCTTCAAATAGAGGAGAGTAGATTGCGTAGTTAGAGATGTTCAAACTTTTTCTATTATTTAAGAGTTCATAGAATCTTATATAGTCTTTATGTTCTGGAAAGGATTCTGGGTTAGCTCGCACTTTTGCGAAGTTGAGGTATTTGTAGTTTAACTCATAGTCTAGAAGATTCTTTTCTAGCTCTTCGATGAAGTTTTCTTCAGAGACTAAAGTGAGAGATACATTTAAAAGTGTCTTCCCTGTTCCTGGTGGGCCATTGATAAATGTAGATTGCGTTAGGTCATCTTTAGCAAAGGCTTTTAAGCGTTCATGATTTTTCTTTAGCTTGTAGTTGGCTCTAGAGATAGCTCTTAGGAAGATAAGGATTATAATGAGCGGAATCCAGATATAGGTTGGGATATACTTTAGCTTTGGATAAGTAATTAAGAAAAGGAACTTTAGAATAGTAAAGATAGTTAAATAAGTTTCTAGGTTTATCATATCTCTAAGGTAGGTTATGATAAAGATAAGGACTTCAGTAGCGAAATAGTATAAATACCCATTCGCTAGTAGGATGATTAAAATAGATAAAGCTATCTTTCTTCTTTGTTTTTGAAGCAGAGATAAAAGTCTTTTTAAGGCTTTTACCACTGCTTGTTTTATTTTATCTAAACCTGTATGGAACTTTATATAAAGAGTTGCTAGAGGGGTTGTCTTTATAGTGGTTTGAGTTCCATTTAATGTTTCATGAAGTGTTAGCCATGTAACAAATAGGATATTGATTCCAAAGTTACAGAAATAGATTAGAAAATTTAAAGTGAAATCTAATAGGTTAGATAAGAGTTCTAGTAGGATTTCTGATATAGGTTTATTTGATACTGCTTGAACTTTATCTATGACATCTGTAATAGTGCCTTCGATTTCTTTGACAGATTCATCATAGATGATAGTTGATTTTGTATTATAGATTTCAAAATAATTTTTAAGGGTAGATAGGTCTTTTAGGTCTAGTAGTCTTTGGGTGGTGTCTTTGAATGTTGAAAGATTAAAACAAACTAGGAGTAGGAATACTCCCACTCCTAGCGTAATATAGATTATTTTTTTAACCATGCCTTTAGTGCCTTAATTCCTTTATAAATTAAATATATAAGTACTAGTCCTAAAAGAACTCCTAAACAGATAAGAGCTGCCAAGAAAGGGTCTGAGCCTTGATTAGTTTGTTCTGAATCTGGTGGAGTATTGGTGGTGTCATCTGGTTGTTTGGATTCAGATGGATTTGGGTTTTCTTTTTCCTCATCATCTGGTAAAGGTGGTTTTGAGGTGTTTACATCTTCTTTAGGAAAGCCAAGATCCTCAGATGGTAATTCTTTTGTTTCTACCATGGCGAAGTATTGTAGGTTCTTTACTTCACCTGTTGAAATAGTAAATGTAGTCATGTGATTATAGATACGAGTTGTGGTTTCTGTTGAGACGACATAGGTTGGGTCTTTAATAGTTACAAATCTATTTTGCCAGCATTCGAGTAAACAGTCATTTGCTGTTTTATTTTCCTTTAAGCCTTTGACATAGATAGACTGTCTATAAGGTTCTATCTTAAGAGCTTCTACATATGTACCACTGGCGTTTTCTTTGATACGAATAATTGCATGAATACTAAAGGTAGTTCCATCTGGATAGGTGCCTGAATAGTGGTATCTATTCTCTCCTTCTTGAGTTGCCTGGAAGGTATAGTCTTTAGTAGAGATAGTATCATTTTCATATAGGATATAGGGTTTAATTAAATTAAAGCCTTCTTCTATATTCATATCGGAAGAAAAGGTAAACTGTGTGGCTATGGCATAGTTGGAAGCTGCATAAGTTTTAGGAGTAAAGAAAAATAGACAGGCAAATAGAATAGATATAAAGGTCAAGATTTTAAGTTTAAGTTTCATATTATTTCTTTAACCACTTATGAATCTTTTTGATGATACGATAGCCAACATAGATTAGAACTAAACCTAGAATTGTTCCTAAGATGATAGACATAGTTTTGAAGGTTTTGTTGTTTTCAAAGTTATCTTTAAAATCATTAAAGATATTGTTTGTCCCTTCATCTTTGACATCAGATTGATTCTTGTCTTCTTCTTTGTCTTTATCCTTATCTGTAGAACTATTTGTGTCCTTATCCTTGTTATCAGGGGTGTTAGGTGTATCTTCCTGTTTATGAGAGATATCAGGATTAGATAAGTCTTTAGCCTGAGATAGGTCAAAGGATAGACATTCCATTTCTACTTTGTATTTGTTTCCATTGGTGTGAATTAAGGATGAGGAAATATCTACAGCTGATGGAGTAGTTAAAGAGAAATCTTTAAAATCTGGGGTTGGCACAGTTTTCGCATTGGTTAACTCATTTAAAAGATAATCATAGATTTGTGCTGGAGTTTTTGTTGTTGTTGAGGTTGTATCAAACAATAATACTCCGTTGAATGTAGCAACATTCCCTAGATAGATAAATTCTCCATAGTCTTTGGTATCTAGCTTATGAAGTTTAGATACTGTTGAGGCTACAATCTTGCCATCCACTTTGATGATGACAGATAATGTATCTTCATCAACATGAAAACTTACTTCTTTTTCTTCATCACTTCTTACACCATCCTTTTGTAACATATAGTTAGAAGCTATCTTTAAGATATCATCTAAGGATTTAGATGAAGTGTAATAGATGGAGCCTAATGCCTGATAACCCTTAATAAATTCACTTTCATCTACGAAGTCTTCATTATCTGATGGTGTTGGTGTAGGTACTTCTGGCTTAGTTTCTAAATAGGCTTGATACTGAGTATCTAGAGCTTCGGTGGTAGTGAAGTCAAAGTTCCCTTCAGTCATCTCTGTGATATAGGATTCTAGAGTGTCAATAGATAGGGTTGCATCTTCTACAAAGTACACATTGTTATTTTTAGATTGGAAGGAATAATGGTAATCTTCTAAATCTGACATGTTGTAATATGTAACTCTAGATTCAAAAAAGTCTCCTTCGAGCATATGGTATTCTTCCTTATAAACACTTGGAATATAGATATGCTCAATTTGTGCATTACGCTCTTTATTAACTCCCAAGTGTTTTATGGCAGGTGGAGTTTCTGTAGGAGCGAACCAAATATTCTTAACATAAGACATATGAGTAAAAGAGAAATCATCTGTATGCGTTCTAAAAACTAGCGTATTAATATTCGCATTCATTAATGATGTAAAATTGAAATCTACATTATCTATGACAAGTGTATCAGGATAAAATAATCCATAATTTGTAACATTAATATCTGATGGTAAAATAAAGGTTTTAATCTTGTTTGGTATGGAATCAATTATATATTCTAAATCACTAGGTAAAACCTTAGTGGCAGTACCTTTGTAAATTGGATAAGCCACTACTCCTAAATATTCTTTTTGAAAGATATAGTCTTCATGTGGAGCAAACAATTCCTTACTAAAACCAATGGCTTGTTCATCTAAGAAATCTACTGATATAGATACTCCATCTGCATTTTCAATTTCATTATTGGAAAAACGATTGACACTTGTCCATAATTTATTCCAATCAGCATAATGAACTTTGGTAATATGTGAGTAAGCAAGGTCATGAGGATCACTTGAGGCATATATATCCGATTTATCTGTATCATAGACCTCACAGATATATAATTCCTTAATGTTAGGATATTCTTCTAGACTTTCAAAATATCCATTGATATATAAATCAAAGGAGTTAGGTATTTCCTTTAATTCAGTACCAAAACAAGAAAATGGGTCATTATTAAAGATAACAACTTTCTTTACATTCGTAAGCTCTGTAAAATCCAGACCAAAGTGTCTTACTGGAATAAATGCAGAGCTTTTTGCTTCTAAAAAATAATACAAATAAAGGGTTTCAATCTCTTCTGGATTGGAACAGGTAACAGTGATTCTTGCCCCTTCATGTGTGTATGTCAAATGATTAAAGGTTATGGAATCATCCATCTTTGCCGTTTTTATCCAATCATATATTGGAATATTTTCTTTGGATACCACGCTTGTTGGAGTGGTAATTGTTTGGGCAGCTAAGCTAATACTTTGAGTTGTAGGAAGAGGGGATTCTTCCTTAGGTATTAAGGATAGCCAAAAACAAGCGGCTATTCCTAAAATAGATAATATAGAAAATAAGATTTTATTTTTCATTTGGTTTCCTTTCTTTTATTCCTTTTCTTTTTTAGCGGATATTAGGCGAATAAAGTTCCTTATCTTTAAGATGATGACTACAAGAATAATAAAGCCTAAACCTCCTATAATGGTCCATAAAATCCACATTTTGGACTGTAGCTTATCCTTTAATCCTAAGATGAAATCATCAATTTGTTTCTTGACTTTATAGTAAGAGTTTTGAGTATCTAGGATTAATTTAGGGTCTAAGATAAAGAGTGTTTCTCCTTCGATGGTGTCCATCTTGATAGGTACATCATAGGTTTCACCATCTATGACATAATTCATTCTTAGGATTTGAAATTGACTGATTCTTCTATAGTCTGATTCGTAATATTCTTTGCCTTCAAAGATATTCCAGGAATCATCATCGTAGTTTAAATGAAGTCTGTATTTATAATTGATACTAGAGCTTAGGGTAGATTGAAAGCTACCTTCTGTGAAGCCTTGAAATTTGTATAATCCAAAGATTCCTCCTGATACGCGTTCAGCTGTCAAGGATTTCTTGATTTGGTGTTCATCTGAAGGCAGGAAGAATTGATACCATGGTTTATCATCATTTACGACCTTATAGGCTACATCTACACGATAGATTTTGTCTATTTTGATTTTGGTGTTGAAGTGAACAAAGTGTCCATAGCCACCATATTTTAATAGATCAAAATAGCTTTGAGCTTCACAGGCTTCTATGATTTCATAGCCATGGGTACAGAGCTGCATACTATTTTTACCATCGTGCTTTGGTACTAATCCTAAATCAAAGGTCATGGTTTCTTTACACTGTCCTATGGCCTTGTTTGTTCCCTCATAGCCATACTTTAAATTGGTAAATGTATAAGTTCTTTTTAGAGGGAGACCAAAGCTTTGTCCATCAATGATACCGGCAATTGGTGTCATATAAATAGATAGGTCATATTCTGGATAGGTTTGAACAGTTGA
This sequence comes from uncultured Mollicutes bacterium, assembly GCA_947174785.1. GTDB lineage: Bacteria > Bacillota_I > Bacilli_A > Acholeplasmatales > Anaeroplasmataceae > Pelethenecus. Next base: position 2,222 of record CAMWKG010000037.1, on the reverse strand, counting down.
AGAAAGCCAATTTCCTCGTTTGTTCTTCATATCTTCATTAGAAGAATAGAGATAATAGGATTTATTGGATTCAGATAAATAGAGTATCGTATTATCTGTTCTGGTGTAGTAGGTACTTGTCCAGCACAGGTAGAGATAGCTTTCTTTATTGTTTCCTTCTACAAAAGAATCCCAATATAGTCCTAGATATTTATTGGGTTCTAGGTATTTGACATCTATGTCAATGTTTTCTAAGATGAGCTTCCAATTCTCATTAGAGGATGAGGTTTGAAGGTTTACTTCTTCAGAAGCATTAGATGTGAAGCTACATAGAAGGAATAGGGAAAAGATGAGGAGTAATGTGGTAAGTAGTTTATATTTTTTCATTGGTCATTCTCCTGTAATCTTAATAAAGAAATCTTATAATATTTTTCAACTATCTCGAAAGCAATAAATCTTCGATTAAGCTCTTTACAAGCTAGGGCTGTGGTTCCACTTCCAGAAAATGGATCTAATACAATCTCATTTTCCTTAGAGCTATTCCTTATCATTCGTTTGATAAAATCAAGAGGCTTTATGGTTGGATGTCCATACTTCTTTTTGTCCTTAGCATTGATTGGAGAAAAATAGATTGTCTTCGCATCCTCATAGCTATTAGGCTTACAGTATCCACCTTTTCTAAAATATAAGACATATTCTTTATCGGTTAGATATTTATTGTAGAAGGTAGGAATCGCATTGGTTTTATTCCATAGGAGAATATCAAACTTACATTTTCTCTCTTTAACAAAATAATCTAGGTAAAATGGAATTTGACTTCCATTACACCAGATATAAATATTTATTTTGGATTGAAGAGAAACCATACAGTCTAGATATTCTTTAGTGATTCCTTGAGTAAGGTGTTCTTCTTGTAATTCTTTAAAAGCTCCTTCAATACTTTTAGAAAATTCACTTTTACCACCTGGTGTGGTATTGGTTATCTCATAAGGAGGATCTGTCACAATTAAATCTACAATGATACCTTGTTGTTTTAATTGTCTCATTCCTTCAAGTGAGTCCATATGGTAGATTTGGTTTAAAATAATTATTCCTCCTTTTCTCTCAAACTTTTAAAAGTGAAGAATCCTAGAATTAGAGAGCCTAATACTAGGATAAATTTCCACACTTTAGAAAGTATGTGTTTGATGAGCTTCCACCCTAGGAGCAGAGCCTGTCCTAAGGTGGAGAAGATTTTAGATAGGAAAGAAAATATATCTTCCATGGGTCATATTACTCTTCCTCTTCTGTATCTTCCTCATCTAATTCAGGTTCTTCTTGTAGAGTGAACTCATACTCTGGCTTAAAGCCTTTAGATAAAAGTTCTGTTTGCATGTCAGATAAATAGAAGATTCTGTTATGTGGTGCTTCTGTTGTTCCTAAATTGATTAGGACTGCATCATATTCTGAACCATCTGTTTTTCTTTTTGCATGAATGAACTCTGCTGGCATGTTTTCAATGACGAGCTTGATAGAACCTTTAGCGTCAGTTACAGCTTGATCGAGTTCATCTAGCTTCTTGTAGTTAGCAGCAATAAGCTGGAAGGTTTCATACTTGGCAAGCTCATGATATGGCTTTAAGAGTAATGCTCCTGCAATACTGCCTTTCTTAGAGATAACACCTTTTTTCTTGAGTAAGGCTCTCATTGTGATTTTGGGATCACTTCCATAATTTGTAATCGTAAAGATTACGTCAATTTTTCCTTGCATAATTTTATTCTCCTTTTAATGTTTTTTTTAGTAATGGTTTAGAGGTGGATTCTAATATCTTTTATCTTTCAATTATTTCTTTAACATTTCTTCTGTTCTGGTTAGATACTCTTTTGTATTAGAATCCTTTATACTAGTTCATTTGGCACCACCTCCTTTAAGAGTTGGAAAAAACTCTAAAAAGAAGGGATATTGAGAATAGAAATCACGGAGCTTTTTCATAGCTGCATGATAGTGTTGTTGAACTGCTTGGCGGGTGATTTTTTTAAGTTTTGCGATAGATTCTAGGGTTAAATTATCTTTTTCCTTTAATTGAAATATCTCTCTTTGTTGAGGAGTTAGATTAGATAAGGCTTCCGATAATAAAGCCAATCCCTTCCTGAAGCAATCTTCTCTTTCTTGTAGGATTCTTTTAAATAGGGGGTCAGATGTTTCATCAACTAGACTATCTCCATTTAGAGAGAATTTAGCCATATGTCTTTGAATTATCTTTT
>CAMWKG010000036.1 GCA_947174785.1 uncultured Mollicutes bacterium | reverse complement strand
CTGGGATGCGAAAAGAGAACTAGCCAAACTCAATTATCATATCCACACAGATGCGATTAAGGATAATCTTATTGTACCAAATTTAACTAAGGAACAAATCAATTTTATTTATGCAAATGAAGCGGATTTGTTAAATGTTGCTTTATTTGGCAAAACTGCTTTGCAGTGGAAAAATGATAATCCTAGTCTAAAAGGTAATATAAGAGATTATGCTTCTATAGATCAATTATTGGTGTTAGCCAATATGGAAAGCTATAATGCAATACTAATCGAACAAAACTTACCACAAAAAGAAAGATTAATTCAGTTAAATCAGATGGCTAAATCTAGAGCTTACAGTTTTAAAGAATCATCAACCTAAAATTCTTATAGGGAATAAAAATTAATATAGTATATTAAGCATTATTTGTACACTCTGTTTCATTATTATTTTCTTCCTTTTGCCTAGAAACTGATTTTACAAAGAATGCCTAAAATTATATATGTAAAGTTTTCGTTTTATAATTGTTGTATAACGTAAAGTTTTCGTATATAATAAATATGGTGATGAAAAATGACAATTCGAGAAATTAGAATAGAAAAAGGATTAACCCAAGCACAAGCTGCACAAATAACGGGTTTAAGTTTAAGAACATATCAGAACTATGAATATGAGGTATCTAAACGTGATAAATTCAAATTTGAACAAATTTTAAGGATTTTAACCGAATATGAAAGAATAACAGAAGATAAAGGAATTCTCTCTATTAAAGAAATTGAGGATATTGTTTATTCTGAATTAAAACACACTCAGATACGATATGCATATCTATTTGGTTCCTATGCCAGTGGAACACCAACAGAAAAATCTGACATTGATATTCTTATAAGTGATGGAGAAAAAGGATTGGAATTTGTTGGACTTGTAGATAATCTAAGAAAAAAATTACATAAAAAGCTTGATATTATAAGGATAGATGATTTAAGGAACAATCTTAATTTTTTAAATGAGATTTTAGAAACGGGAGTAAAAATATATGAAAGAGATAAAAAACGATGAGTATTATCTTAATAAAATGTTAATATATATTGAATATATAATGGTGTATGTGAATAATATTAAGAAAGAAAATTCAATTTTAAAACCTAATGATCAGGCTTCTGATGGTGTAATTTATAAGTTTATTCAGTTGAGGGAGGAATCAGCAAATCTTTCAGAAGATTTTTTGAATAATTACCCATCGATACCAAGAAATGTTAAATTGTTAAATGGTTTTAGAAATCGATTAACGCATGATTATGACAATGTTTCTTATACTTTTTTTGATGAAATTATTGAGTCTGATTTACCTAAATTAAAAAAGGAAATTCTTAAAGTTATAAAAAGAAAGTGATTATTAGTATATCTGAATCGCAAATAAAATTAGGCACAAGTTTCGTTATTATTTTCTTCCTCTTGTCTAGAAGTTAATTTTAAGAAATTATAAGTGCTTGAAAGAACTGTAATGAAAATAGTTAGTGTAGCGGTGCGGTCTTCACGTCCTAATGTTGGTTCTATGAAATGTCTTTTTTGTTCATAGCGAAGATATTGGTGTCTAGCTGTTGGATCGAAAAGAACAACTAGCAACATAGTTATTCCAATATCAAATGTTGTTTCTACAGGCGTAAGCTCTACGGGATCATCATTTATATGATAATCTACAAGTTCAAAAACAAAATCATAAGCTACAGTAGTAAATGCTACAACTGCAATTGGATCTAAATAAATGATAAGTAGACCTGCAAGCATACCAGCAGCAACAGAAGCATAATAAGCTGGAACAGTACTTATACGTATATCCTCAATGACAATATTTTCATTGTAAAGAAAAAGAGAAATAAAAATATCAGACAAAAATTGAGAGGTAACCCCAGTCTGTGCTCCCTTTAAAATGTTTGGAAGAATATGACTTCTATCTAATTGTTTATGGTATTCTAGGTTATATGGCATATAAATCTTCCTTTATTTTTATAATATTCTTTAAAAATTGACAATTTTAGGCTATAATATCCTAAAGGGGTGGTTTTTGATGAAAAATTCGTTATATAGCTTAAGAAAAAGTTGTAAATATACACAAGAAGAATTAGCGAAAAAATTAGGCGTCACTAGACAAACCATTATCTCCATTGAACAAGGGAAATATATTGCCTCCTTACCACTTGCTTTAAAAATGGCAAAAATATTTGATGTTCCTGTAGAACAAATATTTGATTTGGAAGAGGGTGAATTTTAATGGATACAAAAGAGAAACTAAGAAAAGGTATAAAAATAAGATTAATAGTTATGAGCTTATCAACACTATTACCAATCATTTTACTTATTTTATTTAACTTGCCTTTCTTTAAAAAAGAGTTTAAAGTATATAGTGATTTATCAGTTTTAAGATATGCAATCTTTGTTTTACTTGAAGGCTATATTGGATTTAAAATCTATCGCTATATAAGATTTTTTTGTGACACAGAATATGCAGATTTCTTTGTTTTAAGAAAAACAGATGAAAGATTAAATTTTATAAGACTTAAAACCAACGCAATGGTAATTAAGATATTTATTTATGTTTGTGGTATAGCATTAATTACAGCAGGCTTCTTTAGCTCAGCAGTATTTTACACATTGTTAAGTATATTATGTGCTGTACTCCTCATCTATTTATTTGTATATATTTTTTATTCAAGAAAATATTAAAAACAGTGAACAGTTCAACTAGAGTGAACTGTTTATTTTTTTAAAAAGATTTGTTCACTATGCATGGGAAATTTTTATTATTGTAATTTTAAAATTAAAAAGGTATAATAAATTTTAGCAAACTTTGATGTGCTTAATGAGGAGTAATATTATGATTAATTTTTTAAAAGAACTAGATGATTCCATACAATATAGATATTATACTGTTGAAAGAAATATTAAATCTAAAAGTAATTCTTTTTATGATTCTTATTTAGATTTATTAGAATCTACTATTAAAATTATTTTAAACAAAAATGAAATTAATTATGATAAGAGTGGAACCTGCGGAAGTATTTTGAAAGAAGACAAAGTGGCTTCTTTTTATATGAATGAATTGGGAGTTAATGATTCTCTTTATAATAAAGTATTGGATTATATAAAAAAAATTAATGACCATAAGCATAAAAATGAAAAATATGTGAATCAAGATGTTGTTGTTTTATATATGAATGTTTATTTTCAATTCATTCAAGCATATCAAAAATATAATAAAATTCCAATAAAGGATATTCCTGATGAACAGTACTATAAAAATATGTTTGGAATTACAGAACAAAAAAATAAGGATTATAAAGAAACTTTTGAAAAACTAGAAGAGAAGCTTGATTTATTTTTGGAACAGAATAAATTGTCCCAAGAAGAAATAAAGGAGTATAAAAGTATAGTTTCTTTAAAAGACATTGAATTATTAAATTTAGAAGAACAAAATAAAGTTTTACAAGAAAACATTTCTAAGTTGAAAGACATTGAAAGCAAAATGGGTTCTTTAGATATGATTATAAATAAATTAGACTCTTTAGATGCTATTCAAAACAAAGTGAGTTCTTTAGAAAAAAAATTAAACTCTAGTGTAGAGGTTTCAAAAGGAAAACATAATGATTTAGAAAGGTTTATTAAAACGGCAAAAAAGGAGCATTTTTGGTTAGGGTCAACAGCTGAGTTTAAAAAAACTAAAATGCGTGCCAAGTACTTTTTATACGCATTATTTGCTGCTGGAGTACTATCAACTATCATATCTTCAATTGCCTTTAAAATGTATTCTACTTTTACTCTTGTGGAAAATATATGGCTTATTTTTTCGGTTGTTTTATTTTCCTATTTGCAACACAATCAAAAGAAAATACTCGACATAGATTTGGCCAACCATGATAACACTATATACATAAAAGTTAGTGATGGTTCTTGGAGAAGTACAGGAGAAGAAAAAAAGAGGTTTAAATGGTCTAGAAGATTATCACACGTAGCTGTGTTATTGAATATAGTAGCTTTATGGGTTATCTCCCCAGGACCATTGGCAGCTGTGGCTACTATCTTTGAATTATTATTTTTAGGTTTATCAATTGCAGCTAATTATTTCTATAGTGATTTTTCTGATATGTATGGAGCCTTTATTTTCTTTACAAACAAATTAGAAACAGACGGAAAGTTGAAGACACTTGTTTTTGATGGGTTACATAAAAAGCTAATGTCATTTGAAGAGTTTAATGAACAGTTTGGAAAATTTAATAAATAATATAAAATTTTAAAAGTTGTATGGAAACATACAACTTTTTTTGATACAATATATATGTTCCAATATAATACGCGACTCTGGAGCATTGCAAAACGTTGCTTCGCAAAGGAGGTAGACTGCGTATGGAACGAAATAAAATTTCGACTGAGAGAATTGGTCAAAATTTTAAAAAACTTCTTAAAAAGGAAGGTCTAACGTACGAGAAATTTGCGGAGCTTATGCCTTGTAATTCCAGGACAGTAGGTCGTTGGGTACAAAATGGCATAGATGATGTTAGAATTATTCTTCGTATTGCTGAAATCTTTCAAATAGAGGTTGAGGACATTATGTTTTCTAATGAGGACTAATGTCCTTTTTTATTTTTATAAGCAATTCTAAATTATTCCGCATTGACAAAAATGTATGGGGGGGGGTATAATTGGGCTACGAACCATACCATAGAAATAAACTTTTGTCAAGGGCAATTTTAACCCTCGATTACATTTCGCCCATTTATTACAATTATGCTGTAGAGAGGAGGGATGTTCTATGAATGAAGCAAAGTATTTTAAAGTTGTTGCCAAATGTGGACATGTTGGGAAAAGAAATTATGTACCTATTGCTTTCGCAGTTGTTGCCAAAAGTAGAAAGGATGCTTCGAGAGTCACTAGAAGTATTCCAAGAGTAAAGCATAATCATAAAGATGCTATATTATCTTGTGAGGAAATAAGCTATGAGGAGTATCTTGATCTTAGTGAAATAAACAAAAAGGATCCGTATCTTAACTGTCATTCTACTCATGAACAAAATAAAATTAATTTAGAAGGAAGGCTTGTACATGATACTCATCATGATCATAGAGTCAAAAATACTCATAAGGAAAGAAAAAAGTATAAGGAAAAGAAAAATAGGTGCTTAGAAGCTTCGACAGAATGGCTGGTATACACAATAGACGATATTATAGACGAAGAGAGTGATGAATATGAATATAGTAATTAATAGCATTCAGTATAATAGAAGCCTTGTAGATGGTCCAGGGATAAGAACAGTTTTATTTTTACAAGGTTGTAATGTACATTGTAAGGGATGTCATAATCAATCATCATGGGATATAAAGAAAGGTAAAACTATAGAAATTACGGAATTGGCTGAATTATTAATAGCAAATTGCAGAAATAAAAAGTTGACAATTTCTGGTGGAGAGCCATTGATGCAAGAGAATGCAGTGCTAGCATTGATAAAGCAATTAAAGGATTTTGATATTACTTTATATACGAGCTATGATTATGAAGAAATTAATCCAGAAATCATTCAATACTTAACATATTTAAAAACGGGAAAATATATTCAGGAATTAAGGACTTCAGTTATGCCTTATGTTGGTTCTAGCAATCAAGTATTTAGGAGGATAAAAGATAATGAAACAATTAAACAATGACAATGCAGCAAACAGAAACAGTTATGTAGGCTTTGTTTATAACAAGGGAGAACAGGTTTATAAAAATGAAATCTTAGATAAAATGCCTAAGGAATGGGCACAGCTTCATAGAGAGGGATATATTCATATTCATGATTTAGATGCACATGGTTTAACGTACAACTGTTTAACATTGAATATAATTTCTGATTTTCCTTATAAGCAATTTAACGGATTGAATGATATAGAAAAAATAATTCATCTGTTTAGTTTTATAAAAGAATTATTTACAAATTTGGGAAATGAACAGTCTGGTGGCATGGCATTTGCAAATTTTGATAATGAATTAGCTGAAGTATTTCAGACTTTAAATATAGACATATTTAAGTATAAAGAAATATTGCAATCCTGTATTAGAGAACTTATTTTATGGTGTAATAACAATCATACAAGAATGGGGCAAACAAGCTATTATATTACTTTTAATATTGGACTAGCCAAGGATGAAGTGGCAAGACTTATTGCATTTACATTATTAGATGAATTTGAAAAATTGGGTGATTTAGTATTTAAACCAAACATCGTATTTAAAGTGCATAAAGGAATAAGTCGATTCTCACAGGATAAAAATTTTGATTTATTGAAAAAATCTTTATTATGCACTGCTAAAAAAATGATTCCAACATATTTACTTTGTGATTCTAAAGTTAATAACAATGTTGATCCTAATGTTTTATCTATTATGGGCTGTCGTACTAGAGTAGTCAATGATTTATATGGAAATGTTGGAGCAATTGGAAGAGGCAACGTTGCAAACATTTCTATCAATTTGCCTAAAATAGCTTTAGAAGTAGATAAAGATTATCCTGATAAATCTGCTGAGACTAGATTTAGATATTTTAAAGGCAAATGGAATAGAATAGCTGCAGTTGTTAAAGATATTTTAATTGATCGGTATGAAGTATTGTGCAGCTTATCGAAGGAGGATTTTCCTACTAATCTAGAATATCAATTATGGTGTGAAAGTTTTAAGAAAGCTAAGAATTTAAAAGAAATATTTTGCCATGGTACACTTTCTATAGGATTTATTGGTTTATCAGAAGCAATAGAAATAATTACTGGGAAAAAGTATTATGAAGATATGGATAATTATGTTTTAGCTTTAGGGTTTGTTAAATATATGAGAGAGTATTGTGATTTCTTACGAGGAGAATATCAATTGAATTTCTCCTTGTTAGCAACAAGTGGAGAGCTAATTAGTGGAAGATTTATTGAATTGGATAAAAAAATATTCACCCCCGAAATTGATATTTTTTCCAAAGGCTATTATACAAATTCATTTCATATTGATGTAGATAGTAATCTTCCTGGCTATAAAAAAATAGAATTAGAAGGATTATTCCATGAACAATGTAATGGGGGATGCATTACATATATTGAATTAGGAGAAGCACCAATATCAAACGATGAAGGTTTACTAGAATATTTGGAAATTGCAATTAATGCAGGGACTCATTATTTAGGATTTAATTTTCCAAAAGATGTATGCTCAAATTGCCAAACAAGTGGAATATTTGATGTATGTCCAAATTGTGGAAATGATAAAATTACTCATATTCGAAGAGTTTCTGGATATTTGGAAATTCTAGATGGTTTTACCAATGGCAAAAAAAATGAGGTCAAAGCTAGAAAGGCTAATTAAGCATATCACATAGGATATATTTTAGGAGGAAGTTGTTATGAAACATATCGCTATAGAAGGAATGGATGGGGTTGGAAAATCAACTATTTGTAAATTACTTGCTAAAAAGACAAATTATAAATTCGTTGAAAAAGCCCTTCATTATTTATATGAAGAAGAGGATAAAATAAATGTTTATCAAAATGTTGCCACGAAAGTTAATGCAAGTCCTAATAGAAATTTTACTGCATGGTATTATGGGCTAAATAATTTGTATACCTATGAAAAATTTAAAGATTGTAATATTATTACAGATCGACATATTGTTTCAAATTATTGCTGGAGTGGTACAGATTACAATTTGGATATTTATGATCTCATTATTAAAAAGATAGGTCTACCAACAGTAACTATAATACTTTATGCACATCCAGAAGAAATAAAAAAACGACTAATGAAAAGGAACAAATATGATTCCGATTTAACAAAACTTCATCAATCTGAAGACAAATATCAGAAGATGATTTCTTTTTGTGAGAAGTATAATATGCCATATTTTATAATTGATTCATCATATAAAACACCTAATAGAATTGTTCAAGAAATAATGGAAAAAATCAAGGAGTTATTATGATAAATATTGAAGATTTAAGGTTGAGTAAAAATTTGAAATATACGGCTTTATATTGGGCTTTAAGTTTTGAAGAAGTAGAAGAAGATATTTTCATCAAAAGGTATAATCACAAAGAGGTAAAAATAGATGCAGAACATCAATGCGTAGATTTCAATAATACTATAACTATAGTTAATGGTAGGGTTCTGAAACTTAATACACATCAAAGCTTTGTAATTTTAGAATGTGTAGATAAGCTTTTATCAATGGGATATAAATCATCAGAAATTATATTAGATTTAAATAATGAATATAATATATACGTTGGTAATATTTATATTAAATGCTTTGAATGGGGTACAATGCCTAAAGAAGATCTGGTCTCTATTAAAAATAAAGGATTCATTTCAGTAAGATATGAATCCAGGTTAATAAGTGGAGTTATTGAGCGTAAAACATTTATCAAGGTGGATAATGATGTCATCTATAATTATGGTTTGTTTGAAAATGATTATAAAAAAGACAAGTATAAATTTTACAACCAAGAAAATATTGAATCCGACAATTGTGATTTTGTTATTTCCGGAAATACGCTACTTCAATACACAGGGAAAGATAAGGTTGTAATTATTCCAGAAGGAATTGAGATTTTAGAATCTGGCTGCTTTTGGGACAATCAAATTATAGAAGAAGTTATCCTACCCAACTCATTGCAAAATTTGGGTGGAGATACATTTTACTGTTGCTCTAATTTGAAAAAAATAAAAATAACATCCAATGTGAAGCAAATGGGAAATAACCCTTTTGCAGGATGCCCTAAGCTTCATATTGTAAATGAATCACTCCACTTTAATTATAAAGATGGTGTATTGTTTACATCGGATATGAAAAGATTAATCTATTATTCAATGTCAAATACTTTATGCAAATATCATATTCCAAATGGCGTTCGTATTGTAGGCAAACATGCATTTTATTTATGTCAATCTTTAGAAGAAGTTATTTTGCCTCAGTCCATTATTAAAATGGAGAATAATCCATTTTCTGGTTGTGATAGACTAAATCTTATTTCAGAAACAGATTATTACCATATTGTAGATAAAGTCATATATAATAAAAATCATACTGCAGTTATAGGAAGCTTAAATTCTATAGAAACAGAATGTCTTTCTATTTTGCCAGTAAAAAGAATTGAACGTAACTCCTTTTGGAATTGCAAAGGCATTAAGAAAATTATATTTCCTAATACGTTAGAGGATATTGGTTATAATCCGTTTGTCGGATGTTCAAATATTCATTTCGAATCTCAAACAAACAAGTTTATTGTAGAAGATGATATACTTTATAATGAGACAAAAAGTAAAATTATTTGCTATCCATCTTGGAAAGCTATTGGAGAAATTTTTATAAAAGATTCAGTTATTGAATTAGAGCGTGGGGCTTTTTCTGGATGTGATAAAATGACTATGATTCATTTGCATAACATTTCTAAAATTAATAAGTCTTGTTTTACAAATTGTAATTCTTTAGAAAAGATATATTGTAGTGATTTAGTTTATTATATTGGAGAATGGGCTTTTGCACATTGTCCTAATCTATTATCTATTTCTGTTTATAAGGATTGTATAATCGATAAAAATGCATTTTCAAATAGTAATAAAGTGGAAATAATCATTCGTCAAAAAAGAAGTTCTTATTTAATTGAATCCGAAAATTTGTTTACTCTTCAAAGTTTGCTAAATGCTTATAGAGGGAAGATAGATTCTATTGTCATTGATCCACCTTATAATAGTCATATTAATTATATTGAATATCAAGATAGCAACTTTAAAGATGGATATTGGAATTTTATGCATAAAAGATTGGGAATATCATACCAACTATTATCTTCTAAAGGTCATTTGATTTTGAATATTGATAAAGGTGAATTGAAGAACTTAACAAGATTGACAAAGCAAGTTTTCGGAAAAGAAAATGTTTTTGTCGCAAAATGGAAAAAGCTTCATCCCTTATTTGATCAAAATAGAGATGTTCATCCTAATAAGAAACGAGTAGTATTTGAATATATTATTGTATGTAAAAAAGATAGGCGAGCTCTTTTAAATCCAATTATGCAGCCTTATTATAAAAACAATTGTTTTGAAGAGAAAATTGCAGATTTTCCATTGACGTGGGATTGCTTTGGCACTACATCTTCTGCAAAGGATGAGCTTGCAAATTTACTTGGAAGTAGAACAATTTTTTCTACCCCAAAGCCAATAAAGCTAATAAAAGAATTTATAAGAGCAACCTCTTCCAAGGATTCTATTGTTTTAGATTATTTTGCTGGTTCGGGAACTACAGGTCATGCATGTGTAGAGTTGAATCAAGAAGATGACGGGAATCGAAGTTTTATTCTTATTTCTAATAATGAATCCAATATTTGTAGAGAGGTTACCTTAAAGAGATTACGTAAAGTAGATAATGAATTTATTTTTATTTCCTAATAATCCACTATTACTAAGGACTTTAGTTTTCACGCTAAAGTCTTTTTTTGATTGTTATAAATAGGTTTTATCACTTGAAAAGAGTGCTACACCCCCAAAAATTTCAAATAATAAATAACCTTAAATTCATTTTTTGAATTTATTTCCTACAAAGTTATGAAAAAGGTGTGTGCGAATTTAAATTTGTGATATAATTCTACTAGAATATTTTGTAGAAGAGTGGTGGCATTGTTGAAATATACAACCTTATGTTACATTGAAAAAGAAAATAAATATTTAATGCTTTACAGAAATAAAAAGAAGAATGATATGAATCAAGGCAAATGGCTTGGTGTTGGAGGACATAAAGAAGAAGGAGAATCCATTGAGGAATGCCTTCTTAGAGAGGTCTATGAAGAAACAGGTTTAAAACTATTAAATTATGAGCTTTGTGGAAAATTACATTTTTATATTGATGATTTTTATGAAGTAAGTTATTTATATAAAAGTACAGAATTTGAAGGAAATCTAATCGATTGTGATGAAGGTAGATTAGAATGGGTAATTAAGAATGAAATTTTAAATTTGCCATTATGGGAAGGAGATTATTTGTTTTTAAATAAGCTATTAAATAATGAGCCATATTTTGAGATGAAGCTGGTTTATAAAAATGATTGTTTAAAGGAGTGGGAGCTACTATGAAATATCAAAAATTTATTCAAGAAGCAGAAGATTTAGCCACTGCTAATGAAAAAGAAGAAAGTGCAGTTTTCTTGTTATTAGAACATATAACGAAGCTTTCTCCTACAGAACTCTACATAAAACTACATGAAGAGATATCTAAAGAAGTATATGATGCATTCTATAATTTATATAATCGATATATATATAAAAATGAACCTATTCAATATTTAATCGGATCTTCATGCTTTTATGGTTATGATTTTAAAGTGAATGAAAATGTACTCATTCCAAGATACGAAACAGAAGAATTAGTAGAACAGATTTTATATCGCTATGATGCACATTTTAAAGGTCAAAAGGTAGATGTATGTGATTTAGCTACAGGCTCTGGATGCATTGCGATTACGCTTGCTTTAGAAGAAAAAAATATGAATATTGTTGCTACTGACATTTCTAAAGAAGCTTTGGAAGTGGCTAAAGAAAATAGTCAAAAATTAGGTGCTCATGTAGAATTTTTAGAAGGCGATATGTTGAAGCCTGTAGAAAATCGTAAGTTTGATATATTTGTTTCTAATCCGCCTTATATCCCAGAAGACGAGGATGTAATGTCTTTGGTTAAGGATAATGAACCTAATATAGCTTTGTTTGGCGGAAAAGATGGTATGAAGTTTTATCATATTATATTAAGTGGTGTGAAGCCTTTATTAAAAGAAAAAGCTATAATTTGCTTTGAACATGGGTATGATAAAAGAGAAGAAATGCTAGCATTAGCCAAAACTTATTTTCCTAATGCTAAGGCAGAGGTTTTAAAGGATTTAGAAGGAAAGGATAGAATGACATTTATTTATGTCGGTGATTTTAATGTCTAAGCTAATTATTTTTCCAACGGATACTGTTTATGGTATAGGATGTCCTATTTTTGATATTAAAAACATTCATAAGATTTACGATATAAAGCATCGAAGTTTAGAAAAGCCTTTAGCTTGTTTATGCTACGATTTAGCACAAATTGAAGAAATTGCAGAAGTAGATGATAGGGTTAAACAAATTATTACTGCATTGATGCCAGGAGCATTGACTCTAATATTAAAGGCTAAACCTATTGTTACTGCAAAGATTGGATACAAAACGATTGGAGTACGTATCCCAGATTCTAAGCTTGCATTAGAGCTATTAAAAGAAAATGGACCTATGCTTACCACATCAGTAAATGAAAGTGGTGAAGCACCACTAAGTAGTTATGAAGAAATTGTACAAGCTTTTGGTAAGCTGGTTGATCGAGTTTATCCTGCAACAGAGAAGTTTTCTAATATCTCTTCAACAGTAATTGATTGTACTGAAGAAACCCTAAAACTTCTTCGAGAAGGAACTATTTCTTTTAAACAAATTAATGAACTATGGAATGTATAAAAGCCTACCCCTTGGGATACGATAATCTTAAGGGGGAATTTTTATGAGAAAGATTATAATTATTGGAATTATTATTTTATGTGCTGTTATGCTATTTTCAAGAAGCCAAGAAGAAAAAGAGATTCGGGTAAGAATTATCCCTAATAGTGATGAAGCGTCTGATTTAAAGGTAAAGGAAAAAGCCAAAAATATCACAGTCTGTTATTTAAAGGAAGCTTATGATGAAGAGTATAATACTTATTTGAAAAACTTAAAGCAAACTATTTCTTTATTTGAGGTAGCATTAGAAAAAGAACTGAAAGAAGATGTTGAAGTTCAACTTGGTAATCATACCTTATATAATAAAACATATAATAATAGTGCAGTCAAAAATACAAGTGAAATGACTTTATACGTTGTTATTGGTGAGGGTAAGGGCTCAAACTGGTGGGGAACAGTTTATCCTGAATTCTTAAGTGTAAATAGTAGTGAAGAAGTAAAATATGAAAGTCTTATTTTAAGTATTTTTAAAAAGATAAAAGGAGAATAAAATGATTAGAGTTGAAAAAATCAACGCATCTATTCTAAATCAAGCTATAGAATTTCTTACCTCGGTCCCTTCTATAGATAAAATAGATGAGAAGATTTTAAACAATGCATGTATTGCCTATGATGAGGATAAAATCGTAGGTTGTATTTCCTTTGAGGAGTTTACAGATAAGGGTTTAATACGTTATTTTGTTTTTAAAAAAGCTTTATCCTTAGACAGTCTAGAAGAGCTTTTACATATGTTAGAGGATAGTGCTAGAGAAAAAGGATTACGAATGCTGTTATGTATTGCAGAGTGTAGTCAAATTGAAGACCTTTTTAAATCTTTAGAATTTTACCCTTTAAAGGAATCAAAAATTTTTATAAATGAAGAAAATGTATTAAGTACGAATTTTAAATCCGCCTTATTTTTAAATAAGCTTTTGGTTTAATTTTCTTGTAAAACTGTTATGGTTTTTGTATAATAGAAGTAACTTAAATACTAGGAGGAACACTATGTACAAAATCATTGACAGCTATATTGAAAAGCTTATGACATCAAAACCAGATATGCCTCTTTGGAACATTGAGTCCATTAAGCAAGGAAAAAAACCTGCATGGAATTATATTGATGGTTGTATGATGGTATCCTTATTAGAACTTTATAAAACTACAAAGGAAGAAAAATATCTTACATTTGTTAAGAACTTTGTAGATTATTATGTTCGTGAGGATGGAACAATTTTAGGCTATGAAAAGGAAAAGTATTCTACGGATGATGTTTCTGAAACACGTGTACTTTTTGATTTATATGCCTATACAAAGGAAGAAAAATATTTAAAGGCAATTGAGCTTGTTCATGAACAAATTTTAACTCATCCAAGAACAAAGGAAGGAAACTTCTGGCATAAGAAAATCTATCCTAATCAGGTTTGGTTAGATGGATTATATATGATGCAGCCTTTTTATACTCGTTATGAAACACAAATAAATAAGATGCAAAACTATAGTGATATTGTAAACCAATTTAAAAATGTTTATAACATCATGAGAGATCCTAAAACAGGTTTATATTATCACGGATATGATAGTGCTAAGACAATGTTTTGGGCAGATCCTAAAACAGGCTTATCTAAAAATTTCTGGTTAAGATCTTTAGGTTGGTTTACAGTCGCAATGATTGATGTTTATGAATATATGGATGAACAAATGTTTGATGAACGTCATACGATTATGGAAATGTTTAAGGAAACAGTGGACAGTATATTAAAGGTACAGGATCCAAAATCTAAGATGTTCTATCAAGTTCCAAATTTCCCTGGAAGAGAAGGGAATTATTTAGAGACCTCTGGTTCTAGCATGGTAGCTTATGCTATATTAAAGGGTGTGCGTTTAAAGGCTTTGCCTCCTAGATATCAAACGATTGGTCTAGAAATCTTTGAGGGAATCTGTAATACCTATTTAACAGTAAAAAATGATGATTTGAATTTGGGCGGTATTTGCTTAGTTGCTGGTTTAGGACCTGAAAATAATTTGAGACGTGATGGTACATATGAGTATTATATGTCAGAGCCTATTGTAGAAAATGATGCTAAGGGCGTTGGACCTTTCATTATGGCTTACACAGAGGTAAAACGAATCAATCGTTAAATTTGGAAATACCTTGCATAAAGGTATTTTCTTTTGTTAAAGGAGAGTATAATGGAAATTAATGAATATCAAAAACTTGCGATGAAAACATTAAATCCCAGTTTGGATAAAAACCAAATATTAGTTAATGCTGTTATGGGGTTGTGTGGAGAATCAGGAGAAGCAACGGATTTAGTGAAGAAGCACTTGTTTCAAAATCATGATTTCAATAAAGAGGATTTTATAAAAGAACTTGGAGATATTGCTTGGTATTTGGCAGAAGCCTGTACTGCGGTTGATGTAGATTTGGAAGAAGTACTGCAAAGAAATATTGATAAGCTCAAATGCCGTTTTCCAAATGGCTTTGATAAAAATGATTCAATTAAAAGAGTAGACAGTAATTAAGGAGAGATAAAATGATTAGAATAGGTATATGTGGATATGGTAATTTAGGAAGAGGTGTAGAGGCTGCTTGTTTGCAAGCACCAGATATGGAGCTTGTTGGAATTTTTACAAGAAGAAATCCAAAGGATGTAAAAGTCAACAGTAATACTCCTGTATATGGAATGAATGATATAGAAAGCTTTAAGAATAAAATTGATGTTATGGTTTTATGTGGTGGTTCAGCAACAGATTTGCCTACACAAACACCAGCTCTAGCAAAATACTTTAATGTGGTAGATAGCTTTGATACTCATGCAAATATATATAACCATTATAACAATGTGAATGATGTGGCTAAAGAAAGTGGAACAGTAGCTATTATTTCTACTGGTTGGGATCCAGGTTTATTTTCTTTAAATCGTATTCTAATGGAGGCAATATTGCCTAATGGTTCAGATTATACTTTCTGGGGTAAAGGAGTTAGTCAAGGGCACAGTGATGCTATAAGAAGAATACCAGGTGTGTTAGATGCTAGACAATACACCATCCCTAAGGAAGAGGCCTTAGAGCTGGTTCGTAGTGGTAAAAATCCTGATTTGTCTATTCGAGATAAACACCTTAGAGATTGTTATGTAGTGTTAGATAAGACAGTAAATCCTGCAGAAGTTGAAGATGCTATCAAGACAATGCCAAATTATTTTGCAGATTATGATACATATGTGCATTTTATTTCCCAAGAGGAATTAGATAAGAATCATAAGGGAATCCCTCATGGAGGCTTTGTTATTCGTACAGGAAACACAACGGATGGGGTGAAGCATAAAATAGAGTTTAGTTTGAAGCTGGATTCTAACCCTGAATTTACTGGTAGTGTTATGGTGGCTTATGCAAGAGCTTGTTATCGCCTTTCTAAAGAAAAGAATTGGGGTTGTAAAACTGTTTTTGATATTGCTCCTAAATATTTATCAGTTGAGGAATATTCCTCCTTGTTAAAGCATACTTTATAATGTTGAAATAATGGAAAATTGACTAGGAAAACAGAAATGCTTTTCTAGTCAATATTTTTGTGATTTTTTAAAGATTATAGTTGACTTTAATACGATTTTGTAGTATCATAAACAAGGTCGCTAAAAAAATGTGACCTAATTTTTAGTCTTTGAAAACTATATATGACGAAGAAAACGACGAAAAAGAAAAA
>CAMWKG010000035.1 GCA_947174785.1 uncultured Mollicutes bacterium | reverse complement strand
GCAAATGATACTGACTGGACAATGGATACTGCAATTACTGCAAATATCACTATTGTTGCCCAGTGGAGAAAAGTTTCAGACTATGAAATATTTGTTTCTAAAGGTAATATAATTTATGCTAGTGACTTTATAGGTGCTAATGATGTTTTGCATAGTAATATTATTGGAAGCTTTGAACAATATGATGAAGCTTATGGCAAATGGTTTGGAACTGTTAACGACTATGATGATTTTGATGAATTAAATAAAGTATTTGTTCAAAATGGATACTTAAATGTGGTTGATAATAGTGACAAAACAACTTATGCTCAGCTTATATTAAGTCCTGTATATGCAAGTGTTGTTGAGGTGAAGGCAGTAATTCAAACTTCAACTGTTGCAGAAAACTGGTCTATATTTACTATAATGAGTCCTTTTTCCTCATCAGAATATTTATTAAACTTAAAGACAAATGCTGCTAAAGAAATTTGTTTACAAACTCGAGTTTATGATGAAACTGAAGAGGATTATAAAGATTCTATATTACCAACTAGTGGTGGATTTGTATTTGTCGAGAATAAGGACCTTGTTATTGAAGCAACCTTTGATTTAAGCACAGGTGAAATTACAGTTACCTTATCACAAGAGGGTAAAACAAAAACCTTAACTGGAACAATAGATAAAGAAGGATATGAAAATCAGGGTTTACCACTTACATTTTCTGGTGTGCAGATTGTGACTGCAGAGTCAGAATCACGTTCTATCAAGATGGATTGGCTAGGTGCTCGAATTGTTTCTGAAAATGTAGAAGCATTAAAGGCATTAGCTTTAGCACAATTAGAGGCTAACTATGAAGACTATGACAAGTCTGAGTATACTCAACAGTTAGAGTTATTAGAAAAGACTTATGCTGATGGTGTTGCTGCTATAGAGGCTTGTACTACGAATGCAGAAGTTATAGAAGCTTTAAATGAAATAGATGAAGCATTCCAAAAAATTAAGAGCGATTCACAGCTTGAAGCAGAAGCTATGGTAGAAGTAGCACTTCAGGAGCTTACAGAATTAAAAGAACAGTATAAAAATTCCTACACAATTACAAAAGACTCTGAAGATGACTATCATGCGAATAAGGAAAGCTTTGATGAGTTATTTTTAAATGCTTTTAGAAACTTGGAAAATCCTTGGTCTGTTGAACAAGTTCAAAATGAAGTAGCTTATGTTCGTAATACACTTACAGAAGAAAATAGTTGGCTCCAAAATGATGAAACACTTTTAGAAAGATATAGACAATATTTAGTTGATGAAGCAAGAAACTATGGCTGGGAAAATGGATTTGGCGAAAGCATGTCCCAAGTAGAGGAAGACATTATTGCGCCATTAGAAGAAGAGTTAGCAGCTTTAGATTCTAAGGCGGAAATGAAAGCATGCTATACAGAATATCTTGAATTGTTTGATTCACTTGAAACTGAAGAAGAGGTTTTGGCAAGAACTAAACAAGAAGCTTGCACTGAAATAGAAGAGTGTGCAGAACTAGCTTTAGAAGACTTAAATGCAGAGACAGATGCAGAGCTTATTGCTTCCATCGGAAATGTTAAAGATAATGCAATACTTTCAATCACTAATGCTTCTACAATAGATGAAGTAGACTACATTAAGAATACTGCAATGAATGAAATAGAAGATTTAGCAGGATTTGCTGGTTGGAGTTTAGCCGATATTATTCTTTATGCCAAAACGGAATTAGAAGATTATATCGATCAAAAGAAGAGTAATTATAACCAAGATTATGCTCTTAATGCATTAGATCAAGTATGGATAGATCATGAACATGATTTTGATGGATTAACAACAGTTGTTGAAGTTATAGAGAAATTAAAAGAATTAAAGGCTATGGTTGATGCTATAACTGAATCTAATATAACGATTACATATTCCTATGATGATGCAGTAGATACAGTCACATATGCATTTGGTGAAGAAATTGATAGAAGAATTCGAGTAGGAGATGCAGATGAGAGGTTTGTCTGGGTGGAGGAAGATACAAATCAAGAATTTGACTTTTCTAATGTATTACCAAATCAAAGCTATACCCTATATGGACAATGGCATGATATTATAAAAAAGATAAATGAATTTCATCGTTGGGATTATTCTTCCACGATTCCAGAAAATAATGATATCATTGAATATACTTTTGATGGAGATAGTTTTATGGAGACGTTTGGTATAGCAATGAGTGGTGAGTCTAATGCAAATAGAAATATTAAAATCACCTTACCTTCTAAAGGTAGAATTGTTGTTTTTTTAGATAATTTTACAAATGAATCCCCTACTGCGTTTATTGATACTTCTATAAATATAACAAATACGTATTCATCCTATGGTAGCATTACACTTGAACCAGCATCTTCTGAATATGTGGGTTATTCCTGGGGTACTTTAACTAGTGATGTACTACAAGCAGGAACATACTATTTAAATTGGACAGGTGAATTAAATATTGACTATATTGAAGTCTTCTATGAAGTAGAAAAGGAAATTGAGTTTACTCGTTTTATCGGAGAATCTTATGCTTACTATCGAACTGGATCTTATTATGGTAAATTGGATTTAAGATATATATGGTTAGAGACTACAACTGGTGAGCTAATGAATTTAAATTGTATCTTTTTTTATGATCCAGAGCATTCTCTAGAGTATTGGTACTATATGAGTGATATTATTGCTATTGAAGTTGAAAATTATGAAGAATTCCATGAAGGCTTCCCTGAAATTGGTAGAACATTTGATGTAGCTATTTCATTGGGTAAACATACTAGATTCTACTTCACCATCGAAATTGTATCAAATTATTAATGTGTAAATAAGAATAATTAAAAAATGTAAGGGACTTTGGATTTTCATAGTCCCTTTTAGTCTAAATTTAATATTTTATACAAATAAAAAGTCTTCCCTTAAGACGGATATGATGAGTGGAAAGACTTTCTATTTCATATATATATAATTTATTAATTTAATAAATTTCCTTTTTTAGTTTTTATATAAAAGAATACTTTTAAACTAAATAGAAGAACATAAATGCTTCCTAGGAATATCCAAGTAACATAGTGGATAGAATCAAATAGTGCATAAATTGTGGGGAAAGACAAGATTTGTGCTACTAACACTAAACAAAAACTTCCTATATTATAGAGATTTTTTTCTCCTTTTTTCAAGTATAAAATGAGAAGAAAAATATCGAATCCTAAATAAGTAATAAAGCTTACAAAGGCTGTGATTCCAAGAGGGGCTAAGAATTCCATTCCCTGCCAAGGTCCATAATATAAATAGAAGATATAAGGGGCACTAAATAAAAAAGATATTATTTAAATATTTATAAAAAAAATGATTTATTGTATAATAAAGATATTTAAGGATGATGATTAAATAGAAGAGGGGTGAACCTATGAAAAAGGTGTTTGACTTTTATGCAGATACAAATAAAAAAAATAAGGAAGCCTTTTTTGATGCACTTCCTATTGGTAATGGTCATTTAGGGGCTATGATTTATGGAAATCCATTTGAAGAGAAACTAGTTTTAAATGAAAATACCTTTTGGCTAGGAAATAAAGATAGAGTAAGGTATCCTAAGGATTTTTATAAAAATTACAAAGAAGTTCAAAGACTTTTATTAGAAGAAAAGTATAGTGAAGCAGAACACCTAACACAGATAGGACTCTTTCCAAATCCAAAAGGCGAAGCTATCTACACAGTTGGTGCGGAAATGAGATTGTCCTTTCCTAAAGAAAAGATAGACAAGTATGAGCGTACTCTTCATTTAGATGAGGGATTCGTTTCTGTTAAATATGAATCTAAAGAAAATCGTATTGTCAGAAGATATTATGCAAGCTATCCAGATGATGTCATTGTTGTAGAATTAGAAGCTTTAAAAGAGATAGAACTAGTATGCTCTTTAGACCGAGATAAGCTTGTAGATAGGATTGAAGCAACAGCTAATCAAATCAATTTAGAATGCAAATTTAATCAAAGTGATGAGTTTCATATATGTGTGAGAGGTTATGCTGATGAAGTGAAATCCTTAGGAGCATCTTTAATACTTAAAGGCAAGCATATAAAATTACATATTGCTATGGCAACTTCACTATACAATCCTAATCCAAAGAAGTATGTGAACCAATGCTTAGAACAGTGCTTGAAGCAAGATATTTTTGAAAATGCTAAAAAAGATTATATGAGTCTTTATCATAAACAATCCTTTATCTGTGATGATGAGGATATGACTTATATGTATAATTTTTCTAGATATTTGATGATTTCATCTTCTAGAAAGAATTTGCCTGCAAATTTGCAAGGACTTTGGAATCAAGATATTTTCCCTTCTTGGGATAGCAAGTATACAATCAATATTAATTTGCAAATGAATTATTGGAATGTATTTTCATCTAATTTAGTGCCTTGTTTTGAACCATATTTAAAGTTACTTGAAACGATGTATCCTAGAGGAAAAGAACTTGCAAAAGAACTCTATCATGTAGATGGATTTGTTGCTCATCATAATACAGATATATATGGAGATTGTGGACTACAGGATCATTATCTGCCTGCAACGACTTGGATGCTTGGTGCTGCATGGTTAAGTCAAACTATATTTGATGCATATATCTATACACAAGATATTGTCTTGTTAAAAAGGTATGGATATCTTTTGGAGGATGCTGCTATGTTCTTATTGAATATATGCATAAAGGACAAGAGGAACTATCTTGTTTTATGCCCTTCCCTTTCTCCAGAAAATAGCTTTTATCATCAGGGCTCAAAGCATCACTTATCCTTAGGCTGTGTTATGGATGATGAAATCATCTATGATGTATTTACAAAAACAATTCAAATGAATCAAATTCTTCATCAGCATGAAGACATTAATCAAAGCTTGAAGGAAGCCCTTAGTTGTCTTTATCCTTTTACAAAGAGTCAGTATGGGACTTTAAGAGAATGGCATGAGGACTACGAAGAAGCAGAGCCTGGACATCGTCATATCTCTCATTTATATGGATTATATCCATCAAATCAAATTCATCCAGGAACAGAAGAATTTGATTTGGCAAAACGAACCCTAAAGCGTAGACTAGAATATGGTGGCGGTCATACAGGATGGAGTATGGCATGGATATGTGCAATGTATACTAGGTTAAAGGATGGAGAAAATTCGTATTCATGTTTTAAAAGCTTTATGAAGAAATCTACTTCAAGAGTTGGATTAGATTTGCATCCTCCTTTTCAAATAGATGGAAATTTTGGTATAGCTGCAGCTATTAAAGAAATGTTTGTCTATGATGAGGAAGGATACATTGAGATTTTTCCTGCCAAGCCTAAAGAAATCCTAAGTGTAAAATTTTTTAATATTTTATTGAAAGGAAATTTGTTACTATCTTTAGAGTATCAAAATGGCAAATTGAAATATACGATTGAGGCTACTCGTTCCGTGAATATAAGAATTAAGCTTTTTGGAAAAATAAAAGAAGAAAAGATAAAAAAAGGAATCAATGTATTTGAAATAGAAGAATAAAAAAAACCGCATCAGCGGTTTTTTAATATAGTTCTTCAACATAATTTACATAATCTAGTTTAGAAAATATGTCTAAATATTCTTGATGATTAATTCTTTTTTTCTTATCGTTAACCTTTAGTGCTATAGTATAAACACTTAGACCAGAAGCAGAATATGCTGCATTATGCTCAATGGAAATGACTTGGAAATTCATTTGACGAATTAGGTTAATAAATTGCTTTAAATTTTCTCTTATTTGGAACTCAATATGAATTTCAAAGTAATTAGATTTACGATTGAATGTAGATTCAATTTTTGGAAGTACTGCTAGAACAATGGAAATTACTAGAGTTCCTAAAATGGCTAACGTATAAAAACCGATACCGATGGATAACCCTAAACAGGCACAAGCCCACAATCCTGCAGCAGTTGTTAATCCTCTAATTTGGTTTCTAGAAGTAACAAGAATTGTTCCTGCGCCTAAGAAACCAATTCCAGAAATGACCTGTGCACCTAGACGAGCACCATCTCCTAGATTTGTAGCACGTGAGATAAATTCATTCGTTAGCATCGCAATAGCAGAACCAAGGCAAACTAAGATGTAGGTTCTAAATCCTGCAGCTTGATGCTTTTTGGCACGTTCAAAGCCAATGACTCCTCCGCATAATACGGCAAGAATTAATCTAAAGACAACAGAACCAAAATTGATTTCTGCTAAAACATCCCAGTGAAAAAGTTTGATTATGGGATCAATTATTTCAAATAAAAACATATATGTACACCTCTTTATTACATTATACATAAAAAGCTGCCAAAAGAAAAGAAGTTTTGCTAATTTTTCTTTTGGAAAGATAAAAGAAAATCCAGTTTTTATTTGACTGGATTTTCTTGCTTTTGTATTTCAATTTCTTTTTTTTCTTCTTTAGTTAATGGCACAGGGTCATAACCAGGCTTAAATAGAGGATTACATTTTAAAAGACGTTTTGTCACTAGAAAAGAAGCTTTAGCAAAATTAAACTTTTGGTAGCATTCCTTTGCATATTGACTACAACTTGGAGTAAACCTACATCTTGGTGGTTTGGTAGGAGATATACCCTGCTGATATTTTTCAATCAATCGAATTGGCAGTTTATTCTTCATCGTATATTCTTTTTCTTAAGGAAAGAAGAGCTTCCTCACCAGCTAGCTTACGAATGATTTCATATCCGAATTCTATACTTGCTGCAGCACTTTTTGCAGTAATTAAATTTCCATCTACAACAACTTTTTTATCTATATAGGTTCCACCAAAATCTTCATCCATACAGGTAAAGCATGTATAGTTTTTATTTTTCAAATATCCTAAATGCCCCAAAATAGTTGGTGCTGCGCATATTGCACAAACCACCTTATTGTGCTCTACAAAATACTTTATAATTTCTATAGCATATCCAAAGTTTTCCATAAAACGATAGTGTGGTCCACCTGGAAGAAGTAAAGCATCATATTCCTTATAGTCAATCTCATTAATTAAGGTAATATCGGTAAGATGAAGATAATGAGCTCCAATAACCTCATTACGATTAGAAACAATGGTAAGATCTAAACCAGCTCTTCTTAATAATGCAAAAGGAGCCGTTCCTTCTAATTCTTCAAATCCGTCAAATATCATAGCAAGTACTCTCATAATATTTACCTCCATAAAAGTATTTATATTATACACTTTTTATAAGGATTTATCTACTATATTTCAAGAAAAACAAAGAATATATCAAAATAAAACGAAAAGAAAAAAGAAATTAAGAAGTCTGTAAAACATATTTTTATGCTTTTTATTCTATACTATATTATGGCAAGAATATGGAGATTTTATATAAGAAGTATTTTATTAGGTGTAAGCTTAGCTATGGATGCTTGTGCAGTTTCTATGGCAAATGGATTAAAATATTCTAATATGAAAAAAACATTTATTATCAAAATGTGTATGTGCTTTGGTATTGCGCAAGGAGTAATGCCTCTAATAGGATATGCAATTGGACACGCAATCCTAGATTATATCAAAGAGTATATTCCGTGGATAGCTTTATTCCTCTTAGGATGCTTAGGAATGAATATGATTATAAGTGCCTTTCATAAAGAAGAGGAGAAAACCCTATCTAAAAATGGTGTGCTATTGCAAGCTATCGCAACATCTATAGATGCTTTAACGGTTGGGCTTACAATTTCAGATTATACAATAACGGAGGCTTTGATTTGTGTAGCTATTATAGGAGGTATCACTATGGGTATGTGTTTTATAGGAGTTTACATTGGAAAACGATTTGGGACAAAATTAGGGTATATTGCTGAAATTATTGGTGGAATTATATTAATAGGTATAGGTGTAGAAATATTTTTGAAAGGTGTGTCAGTGCATTGAATAAATCCATATTAGATTTAGTTGGGAATACCCCTTTACTAAATATTCAAAATACAAACATTTATGTAAAACTAGAATGCTTTAATCCTACAGGCTCCATCAAGGATCGTGCTGCTAAGCAAATGCTTTTGAAGGCTATAGAAGATGGAAGCCTAGAAAATGATGCTGTTATTATTGAACCAACAAGTGGTAATACAGGAATAGGGCTTGCTGCAATAGGAGCTTATTTAGGTCATAAAGTGATTTTAACTATGCCTGAAACAATGTCTGAAGAAAGAAGAAAGTTTTTAAAGGCATATGGGGCAGAGCTTGTTTTAACAGAAGGAAAAGAAGGAATGCAAGGAGCTGTTTTAAAAGCTATAGAGCTTGCTCAAGAATATTCTAATGCATTTCTTCCTAAACAGTTTGATAATCCAAACAATCCTATGGCCCATTATTTAACAACTGGTCCAGAAATTTGGGAACAGATGGAAGGCCAAATTGATATCTTAGTTGCAGGAATTGGTACTGGTGGTACCATTATGGGGACAGGTAAGTATTTAAAAGAAAAAAATCCTAATTTAAAGATTATTGGTGTTGAGCCAGCCTTATCTCCTATGCTTTCTAAAGGCTATGCGGGGAAGCATCATATTGAAGGAATCGGAGCAGGTTTTATTCCTTCAATTTTAGATTTAGCTTTCTTAGATGAAATTATGGCAGTATCAGATGAAGAAGCAATCAAGGCAACAAGAAGCTTTGTAAAACGTGAAGGGATATTTGTTGGGATATCCTCAGGTGCCGCACTTTTTGCTGCGTATAGGTTATCTAAAAGATTTCCTGATAAGAAAATAGTAGCTATTTTACCTGATTCTGGAGATAGATATTTTTCAACAGAGTTACTGAAATAGAAAATTATAATTCAAAATACTCAAAAATTTAAAAGCAATTTTTAATTTTTTTCTTACATCAAATCTGAAAAAATGGTATAATCGTTATAAAGATAAAGCGTCTATTTTATTAGCGTCTTTCTAAAAAAGAAGGAGAAATATATGCAATCAACTATAGCAGACTTACAATTAAATACCATAAAAGAAAAATTGGAAGCAGTTTATAAATCCTCAAATTTAATTCATGTGTCTATTCATAATAGAAGGAACAAGATATTGGATGCACCCTCTAAAATTGTGGGAATTTATCAAAGATTTTTGTGTGTTGAGGCAAAGGTCAATACGTATGTGGAAAAATTCACAATAAACTTTACTGACATAATGACAGGAAATATTACAATTAAGGAATTATAAAAACACTTTCAGGGAAGAAATTCCCTTTTTTTTATTGTCAAATAAAAACAATGTTTGACTTTTCGATAGAGGGGGGGGTATAATCAAAGTGTATGATGTTCATACAAAAATACACGGAGGAAAAAATTCATGAAGAAGTTTTTTGCAGTACTTATTTGGCTATTCGGTACAATTGCTTTACTGACTAGCTGCAGCAGTAAAAAGACTCCAAGCTGTGAGTTAACACTTACTAGTACGGAGAATTCAGTTTCTTATACTTTATCCTTTAAGGATTTAAGTAAGAAACAGACAAACTATAAAATTGAAATCTTGAAAGGAGAAGCATCTGTTAAAGAGGAAGTTTCTACAACAGATATCACTGCAGGTCAATTCAGTAACCTAGATTTAAATACTAGTTATACAGTAAAAGTTTATGTTACTAATAAAACTGAGTGGGATGTTTCTTTAGCCTCAAAGGATATTCAAACAAAGAAGGGCACAATAACAGGAGTTACATTTAATTCTCAAAGCTTTATTTATGATGGTAATGCTAAGTCTATAGGAGTCAGTGATATACCTGATGTGGCAGGCAATTACTCTGTCGTATATAGCGGTAACGGAGTGACAGAAGTAGGAGAATATACTGTAACAGCAAGAGTTATTAAGGAAAATTATGAAGATTTAATCTTAACTGCGAAGATTACAATTACTCCAGTAAGTTCTGATTTCGTAATCTCTGATAAGACAGTTACTTATAATGGAGAAGCTCAAACCATTAAAGCTATAACAGATTTAGAAGTAACTTATGAGTATTATTTAGGAGAGACGAAGCTAGAATCTGCCCCTGTGAATGCAGGTACTTACACTGTAAAAGCAATTTATGCAGGTGATAAGAATCATGCTAGAGTTGAAAAGACAGCTACTTTAAAAATTGAAAAAGCGACTTCAACAGTTACTGCAGAAGACATTACAATAAAATTTGGTGAAGAGTATGATGTTATTGGAACATGCTCTGTAGCTGATGCAAGCTTAACTTTAGAATACTATCAAGGTGAAACCAAACTTGATGAAAAACCTACCGCTATTGGTTCTTATTCAGTAAAGGTTATCTTTGATGGAAATGATAATTATAAAGCATCTAGTAAAACAATTGCTTTATTAATTACAAATCCTGATAATGCTGATGTGACAATCACATTAGATAATATTTTTACAGTATACGGACAAACATATCAAGTTGCTCCTACAGCTGATCATGGTGTAGTATTAGAGGATTTAGTGATTAAATATTATCAATTAGATGGTACAGAAATTGAAAAGCCAGTGAATGCTGGAAGCTATGAAATCAAAATATCTTATGCTGGAAACGAAGAAAAGTTCTTAAATCCAGCATCAAAGACAGTTACATTAACTATCGCTAAGGCAGATTATGATTTATCTAGCATTACATTTGCAGATGTAACTTACACTTATGATGGAACAGAAAAAGAATTAGTATATACTGGTACACTTCCAGCAGGTGTAACATTTGTTGGATATACATCAAACAAAGGAACAGATGCTGGAACTTATGAAGCAAAAGCTAGCTTTGTTGGAGCTGATACTGATAATTATAATGTTATTTCTGATTTAACAGCAATACTTACGATTGCAAAAGCAGATCCTTCTTTAGAAGGCTTACAGCTTACCTTTATTCATGATTATACACCAGATATGACAGTAGAAGTATTCAAAGAAAGATTGGATGCAAACCTTTATTATTTAGAGGACTATACCGTAGTTTTACACTCTGGTGAAAATGCAATTATAGTAATTTATAAAAAAGGTGATAACTATAATGATATAGAAGTAGAAGTGACATTAAAATGTAATGCCCAAATTACAGGCTTTACTGTAGCTGATGGTGGAAGACAAATTTCAGGAAGAGATTTTGATTCTGGAAATATCGTTATTACATATTTATATAATGATGGTACTTCAAAGGTTGTAACACCTTCCTTTACTACTAGCGCAGTTTCTAGTACAACAACACAGTTTAGTGTAGATGTAACACTTACAGATTCTAATTATAAATTAGATGAAAAAACTAAAACAGTATCTATTACTCCAATTGCAGTACCACAGGTTATGATTTATGCAGTGTATGGTGCTGGTGGTAATAGTGGCGCATCATATAAAAATGACTTTATTATTCTTTACAATGCTTCTAATGAGGATATTGATTTAACAGATTGGTCATTGCAATATGCTACTGCAGGCACAAACAATACAATAAATAAAGGTAATATTTATTCTTTAGAAGGAACTATTAAGAGTTATGGCTTTTATATTATTGTTGCAGCCTCCGCAGGAGATGCAAGTGAATTACCTTTCCTTGAAACAGCAGATAGTAGCAATTTATTGAACTTAGCTGCTTCAAATTTCCAATTATATTTATCTACAACTTCAACACAGATTACGCCATCTTCTTATAACCAATCTAGTTATGTAGATATGATTGGTGCAGGTACGGCTTCTCATTCAGAGACAGCTGCAGCACCTGCTCCAAGCGCAACAGCATATATAAGAAGAAAGGCACTAAAAGATACAAATGACAATTCAGCAGATTTTGAACTTGTTGATTTTACTGGTGCAAATGATTTTACCTTCTTAGGAGAGGGACATAGAGCATATAATTATGCACAAGCAGTTTTAGAGGCTCAAAACCTTAATTTCAATAGTTTACCTAATTCATTTACATTACCAATGTCATTTGAGGGTACAGCAATCACTTGGACAACTGAAAATGCAGACAGCTTAAGTATTGCTGCTGATGGAACTGTTACTGTAAATAAAGCTGTTGAGTGTGATGGTAAGCTTATTGGAACTATTGCAGGATATCCACTAGGATTTGAATTTAATGTATTTATTTCAAATAAGACAAGATTAGATGCACCTCAAGTTTCATTAGAGCATTTCACATTAACTTGGACATCAGTACCTAATGCTGTTTATTATGATATCTACATTGATGGTACTTTCTATACTAATACTACAGCATTAACTTATGATCTATATGACAGCAATTTTGCAAGCACCTTTACACAAGTAAAGAGCTATGCAATAACTGTAGTAGCAAAATGTGCAGCTGGTTCTGCAGATTATGTTGACAGCTTAGCTAGTTCAGCAGTTGATTTACGTTTTGCAGATACAAGTAATTTATCTAATCTTGATACAAGTTTAGTTTATACTTTTGTTGTAAGTATTAGTGCAAAGGGTGTTTGGTCATCATATGGCTATGGTAATTTCTTTGTAGTAGATTCTCAATCCTCTCAAGGCTTCTTAGTATATAGATATAATACTGAAACAGTCTTTAATGCATTAGCCTTTGGTTCAAAGATTTATATAAGTGGTAAATTTAGTTTTTCAAATAATATGCCTCAAATCGGCACTATTGCAGGAGTCACAGCTACAGGACAAGTGGATTCAAGCTTAACTAAGATTACAAGTTCAGTTGCTTTAACTACTGCAAACGCGGGTCAAGCAATTGAGTTAACAGGTGCAGTAGTCGAATCTGCATCTGGCAATAATGCTGTTGTAAAAGTAGGAGAGAATACATTTAATCTTTATGCAAATACCTCATATGTTTCTGACTTAACTGCATTCGGAGAATTATTACCAGGATATACCCTTAACTTTACAGGAGCAGTTGGTATTTATCAGACAAATGTTCAAGTCTACGTAACCTCTTATGAAATTACTGGGACAACTGTTTCAGATGATTATAAATTAACTTCAACATTGGCTGAGGTTGCACTAAATTCTTCATATGAATGCAATCAAACAGTTTCACTTCCAGCAGCTGGAACTACATATTCAAATGTTTCCTTAACATATGATGTGAGTGTAGGTGGTACAATCAATGCAAATACACTATCCTTTGCAAGTGTTGAAGAAGATGCAACTGTGATAGTAACTATAACTGCCACTCTTGGCTCAAGCACCAAGCAGACAACTGTAACTCTTACTATTAAACCAGAAGGAAGTAATACACCCGAATGGTTAACTAGTTGGAGTACACTTGAAAGTGGAACCTATACTATGATGTTAGCTGCTGTGATGGAGGATGCAACCTATGTAGCAAAGAATACTTTAACTAGTAGTAAATTCCAAACTGTGGAGGCTAGCACAGCTACTAATCAGTCCGAGTATACCTTTACTATTATAGTTAATAAGGAAGCAGGAACTGTTCAGATTAAACTTTCTGATGGTAAATATATAGCATATGGTAGTGGTACTAATTTTAAAGAAGTGGATACAGCAACAGATTGGACCATAACAAAATCTGGTGATAATGAATATCTTCTTAATTCTAATCGTGCAATTATTTGTAATTCTGGAACCAATAACAAGCCATTTGGTCCTTATGCTGCATCAAATGTTGGTAAGGCAGACTATCCTTTCTTAAGTTATAAGATTATTTCCAAAAACTAAATTTTTATAAAAAACTATAATAGGGTGGACTTGTCCATCCTATTATGGGCCTTAGGAGGTAGAAGATAATGAAAAAAATAAAATATATCTTTTATATATTTTCTTTCGTTTTAATTTTGCTATTTGTAGGATGTAAAACAAAAGAGGAACTAAAGGTTTCTTCTAAAATTACGAGCGTGAGTTCAACGGATGAAACAATTGAGTTTTATGAAACAACGACTAGTAATTTTGAAATCACTGCTAAAGCTGTTTTGGAATGCGATGGTAAAGCTATTGGAGAAATTGTATTTTTGGCCATAAATCAAACAACCAAGTATAGCTTTACTGGACTAACTGCCGATACAGAATATCAAATCAATATTTACTACAAATATAATACAGATTCCTATATCAAAATTACTACAGAAACGGTAAAGACAAAAGAACCCTCCACAGTAGATATTACAATTGCTTGTGAGGATGCATCCTTTGTTTATGATGGTAAGCCAAAGACATTATCCGCTTCTATAGATGGTGGGTATGAACTAGAATATACGTATTATCTAAATGGTGATAAGGTTACCTCAGCTATAAATGTAGGAGAATACAAGGTGGTTATTCGTTTTGCAGGAAATGATACATATAATCCTGCAAGTATAGAACGTAAATTAACAATTACACCTTGCAAGGTGGATATTCCTTTAGAAGTATTTAGTGTGGATTATAATGAAGAATATACTATTGCACCTGATATAAAGGTTGATTATGAAGTAACCTATTATCAAAATGATGTAGAACTATCAGAAAAACCAACTTTACCTGGTACATATTCTGTTATGGTTCAGGTAACAGATCCTAATTATAGTGGAAGCAAAATGATAGAGTTTACTATCAATAAAATAGAGTATTCTTTAGATTATGAGGATTTATTTGTTTTAATTGGTAAACCAGTAAGCTTTGAAGTAGATGAATTTGTTAAAATAGAATACTTCTTAAACAATGTTAAAGTAAATGAAATTTCTGAAGTCGGAGAATATGATGTTATATTTTCCTTTGAAAATCATCCTATCTATAAGAATTTTACCCATAAAATTCAAGTGATTGTAGATAATAAATATAGATTATCTATAGATGCAGATGATGTTATTGCTGAAGTAGGTTCAGATTATTCACCTACCTATACAACAAATCATGATGTGGAATTAGAAGTTTCTTATTATCTTGATGATGTGGAAATAGAAAAGCCTAATCAAGTGGGAATCTATACTATAAAGCTTTCATATGCAGAAGATGATACCTATCATTCTGTAGAAAAGATGATAAGCTTATATATTTATCCAGAAGAACAATCTATCTCAGACTTAGATAATGGATTATATCACATCACAGGTACAGTTGTAGGAAAGGATGAAACATATAGCTATGTTGTAAATGGAGAAGATGTGCTATTTGTTTTAGATCCAACACTAGAAATGAATATTAAATATGATTTGGTAGGAATTTATGATAATACAGCTGCTGTAGCTTGTGCATCTGTATTAAAGAAAACTAAATTAGAAGCAGAAACCCTTTCTGCTAAAGAAGTTTCTCTAATTGATTTTGAGACTCATTTAGATGAATATTTATATAAATACATTTCTTTAAAAGGAATGGTTATTTTAAAGGAAGGAAAATATGCTTTAGCCTTAGAAGATACCTATTCCATCATTTTAGATAATAGTTATAAAACAGCATATGAGAATCAAACTGCTGTTTCTGTAAATATGATATTCTATGGAAATACATATGCTTTAATAGGGTCTAATCCTGCAGATTTATCGGATGTTGAAAAGGTATATGCTGAAGCTTTAGTCTATATCTTTGAGGATATTAAAGATACTTTAGTAATGGAGACAACTGCTCCATTTGAAACATCTATCACTTATATTTCCTCATCTAATTCAAGTGTGGTTGATGTTGTCACAAATCAGATTACACCATCAAAAACAGGTGATGTAACAGTAAGTCTTGTGGTTCGTTTTACTATAGGTACAGCATACTGTGAAAAAACTGTTGCAGTAAAAGTTTTAAAAGAAGAGATTGCAGAACTTAAAATCTATAGTATTGAAATGCATCAGCAATATGGAGACTCAACATTAATTACATATGGTGATTATGACATCTTAATTGATGCAGGTGATCAAAAGGATGGTCCTTTTGTAAATAGTTTCTTAAAGGAACATATTTCTAGTGATAATCACTTGGATATGATTATTGTTACACACTGTCATTCTGACCATATGGGTGGTCTAGCTAAAATTAGTAATTCAGATCGTTTTGCAAAGGCCTTGGATGGTATTGCAACAATAGGTACTATTATTGATTATGGTCATGATAGAAGCACTAATGCTTTACATAATAACTGGGTTTCATTGAGACAAACTTATATTAATAAAGGTGCAGAATATTACCCTGTTTATGATGCTGCAATGAATCTTAATGGTGCTAAATCACATCACCAAATTGATAGCAAGCTTAGTCTTGATTTCCTTGATACCCAGACATATCTTTTACCTGGTCAAGAAGTAGCAAATACTAAAAAAATTAATACATATTCAATTGCTACCTTATTGACATATGAAAACTTTAAATTTTTCTTTGCTGGAGATTTGGAGGATGAAGGTGAAGCTAATTTATATAACAATAGAAATAATACGCCTTTAAAGGATATTACAAATGATAATGTGGTATTATACAAGGCTGCCCACCATGGTACTGATCCAGGTGGAAACAATGGTGGTACAAATGGTGGAAATCAGTTACCATTCTTACAAGCATTAAAGCCAGATTATTTCTTTGTTTCTGCAGCAATGTGTTCAGGAGATTATCCATATCCTTCTGGTACTGATGCGAATGACAAGATAAAATTTATTGGAGGACAACCACATCCATATATTAAGTGCTTAGCCAATTTCTTGAAATTTAATGATAATGTTTATTATAATGGAACAAATGGTACTCTAGAGTTTATTACAGATGGAGAAATAATAAAGAGTATACATGGCTATGGAGCTACGACAAATTATTTACTTGAAGCGAATAGTAGTCCAATCGATTATGCTTCACAAGCTGATTTGAAATTGATAGAAACACTTTGGTATAAGAAGACTAGAAAAACTGCAGTAGATAAGCTTATATAATTCTTAAAGAAAGTTGTAGAAAACAAAAATCTGCAACTTTTTTTACTTTTTTTAAAAATAGAATAAAAAAATAGATGCTTCTTGGTAATTATTTATATGAAGCCAAAAAAGAGCTTCATAGGAGGTA
>CAMWKG010000034.1 GCA_947174785.1 uncultured Mollicutes bacterium | reverse complement strand
TTAAGCTTAAACTGATTTAAAACCATACTTCTGGACCAGCCCTTCTTATGAGTTTCATTGATATACCATAACATTTCTTCATGTGAACTAGAATGAGACATGATTTGAATATTAGTGCCCCATGCAATTTGGCCAACAGGTTGTTGGCTAATTTCATTCCAACTAAAATTTTCTGCGAATTGACTCATATATTTTAAATTAGAATAGGAATATCCAGTGCCATACTCCCTTAAGTCATTTGATAGTCTTTCAATGTACTTACTTCCCCAAGATTTTCTTTGATTAATAATAGTACCTATTTCATAGTAGGTAAGAATCATCGTACTATTCACGACAACCATAGCTTTATATTGGTTAACTTTGATAGTCTCTTTGATTTTTTCTAAATCCTCAACATAGTTTTTTTCTAAAATGTTAGTCTGTTCGTCTTTTAACATTATAAATCCTTCCTTTCTTTTCTCAATAAAAAAAATCCCGTAAAGCATTTCACTTTACGGGATAGATAGATAAAATTGTAAAATAGATGATAAGCATTATAACCACCTCCAATTTACTTGAGTTTATTATAGCATAAAAATTTTGAATTTACTATTAAAATGATAAATCTTATTAAATTTACTTTTAATTATTATTAAAAAGGTGTATGATATTAAATGGTGTGAGGTGTAAAAATGAAAAAATTAATTTTAATATTTATGATGCTTCTAGGAGTAGGATTAGTCTCTTGTAGTAAAGAAGTACAAACTCCTAATGAAGTGAATATTTATATGCCAGATGGAACTCCAGCTTTAGCACTAGCTAGTGTTTTAGATGAAGAATTCACATATAAGGAAAGTAAAACAAATTTCCACATTGTTCAAGCTACAGAAATCGCTGCTAGAGTATCACAGGATACTTGTGATTTGGCTATTATGCCTACCACTGCAGCAGCTCAATTATATGTAAAGCAAGGAATTAAAATTCAGTTAGCTAGTGTGAATGTTTTTGGAAATCTATATATTACAGGTACCCATGAAATTTCCTCTTTAGAGAATTTAAAAGGGAAACTAATTTTAACAACTGCTGCAACTACAATCCAAATGGTAAAGTATATTTTAGATGGAAATAAGATTCCTTATGAGGAAGCAGGAGAAGCAGTTTCAGGAAAGGTAGCCTTATCAACAGTAAATGATGCATCTGAAATTATTCCACAAATTAAACAAGCAGTACTAAAGGGAACGGAGATTTATGGCGTACTAGGAGAACCACAGGTTACTCGTGCACAATCCTTGATTCCTGAAATGAAAATCACAGTTGATTTACAAGCAGAATATAAAAAGCTTACTACATATGATGGATACCCACAAGCTTGTTTGGTGGTAAAAGAAGAATTTGCTAGTACATATCCAGATTATGTAAAGGCATTATTAAAGAAATTAGAAGGAAATACAGCTTATTTAAATAGTCATTTAGATACACTGCCAGATGTATTTAAGAAGTATGGAAGTAATTTAGGAAATATGACATTTACTGCAGATACAATCACAAGATGTAATGTTAGAGTAGAGCGTGCAAGTTCTGTTAAAGATTCTGTAAAAGAATATGTAAAAGAGTTAGCAAAATTAGATTTAGATGACAATTTCTTTTTGAATTAATTGGAGGTAAATAATGAAGAAGCTGCTAGTTAATTTAATATATCCACTAGCAGTCATTCTTTTGATTTTACTCATTTGGTATATTGCCTGTTGGTGGATAGGGGTGGATTTAATTCTACCGACTCCTTCACAGGCATTTTTAAATTTAGGTGAACTATTAAAGGATTCTAGCTTTTGGATATCTTTAGGTTGGACTTATTTAAGATGTATTGAAGGATTCCTGATAGCATTTAGTATTGCGTTAGTATGTTCTGTTATGGCTTATGCCTATAAGGAAATCGAGAAATTCTTAAACCCCTTTATGGCTATAGTGAGAGCTGTACCTACAATGGCTATATTATTAATTTTAATTATTATGATTAGTCCTAGTCAAACTCCAATTGTAATTGCAGGCATTGTAATATGTCCAACTCTTTATCAAGCCTTCTTATCTGGATTTCATCAAATAGATCATAAACTAATTGAAATGGCAAATGTTTATCATGTCTCTAAAAAGAATCAGATTCTAAAGCTTTATATTCCTTGTATGAAGCCAGTTATTTTAGAAAATGCTGCCACAGCATTTAGTTTAAACATTAAGTTGGTGATTGCTGCTGAAGCATTAGCTCAAACAAGAAACAGCATTGGTAAGCTTATGCAGTTTGCAAAGGTAAATATTGAAGTTGAAAAACTGTTTGCTTTGACAATTGTTGCAATTATATTAAGTATACTTAGTGAAGCTATTTTACACTTATTAAAGAAGGTGATATGCCATGATTAAGCTTATAGATATTTGTAAGAAATATGATGAGCATATCATATTTGATCACTTCAATTTAGAATTTCCTAAAGATAAAATCACTTGTATTTTAGGAGAAAGTGGTGTAGGAAAAACAACACTTTTAAATATGATTTCCGGTTTGACAAGCTATAAGGGTAAAATAGAAAGTGGAGATAAGATTTCTTATATTTTTCAAGAAGCTAGATTAATACCCAGCTTAACAGTAAAAGAGAATTTGAAATTTACCTCTCCAGAGGCATCAGATGAAAGAATAGAAGAGCTTCTTACAAGATTAGAAATCTTGGATAAAAAGGATACTTACCCCACTAAGCTTAGTGGTGGAGAAGCCCAAAGAGTTTCTATAGCAAGAGCATTCTTATATGATGCAGATATAATTTTAATGGATGAACCTTTTTCTTCATTAGATTTATCTTTAAAATATAAACTGATTTCTTATTTCGGTGATTTATGGAATTTAACTAAGAAAACAGTTATATTTGTTACACACGATATTGATGAAGCATTACTGCTTTCAGATGATATATTATTATTACGAGATGGAAGAATTGAAAAAAAATATCATACTGATTCAGATTTGCCTCGCAAATTGGAGGAACAAGAGAATTTAAGAAAAGAAATCATAAAAGAAATAATATGTAAAATATAAGGCTTATACTTTACATATTATATGGGAGGTGTGCCTATATGAAACTTAAATTATCATTTATAAGCATTTTAGTTTTTTTTGTTGCAATTTTAGTTTCATGTCGTGCAGAGAATGAGTTGAATTTTATTGATTATTCTTTTGGACAGTATTGGTTTCAAGATTCAGACCAAGTGATTACTGAAAACATCTCTAAATCAAAAATGTATTATTATAAAAATCCTGAGACGGCATTAGCAATGGATAGAAATGTAATATTTGTTGGGCGACGTTATACAATTGATATAGATTTGGATGCAATAATGAAAGAAGGGAATTGGGATTCTTATAAGTTTAAAAAAGTAAACCCTTCTAAAGCATATGAAAGCAATTCAGCTATATTAGATGAAGAATGGATAAATGAATCTGCTTTTGACATTGAGAAAAGTGATATAATTGGTAAAGAACTTGGTCATTATGGAGTGTATTTAAAATTAGTTAAAGGAAAAGAAAGAAAATACAAATACATTGGTGACTATGTTGTTACAAATGAAGAATATAGCGGATTTAGAAAAATTAAAACTGTTGAGGATTGGCTAACAACATTGAATTCAAAAACGATAGAATATTGTATCTTGGATAATGATTTAATGTTTACTAGTTCTGAGTGGAAAGCTCCAGATATTACAGCAGTATTTCTAATTAATCCTAATAACTATGTAATAGATTTTGGAGGACTTACAATAACCCATGAATTCATTGGGGAGATGAAGTCAAGTTATCTAGATAATCTCTCTTTTACAAATTTGCATGCGGATGTTGCTTATATACTAAACTTTGTAGACTATTCTTATTTTAGAAATATGTCTTTTAAAAATTTTTCTATTGAAAGCAGCCAATACAAAATTTGTTCCTTTGCAGGAGTAATCAATCAGAGTAAATTGAAAGGGTTCACTTTAGAGGTAGAGGTGTTTTCAGAAGAATTTGAGCTCACTGTATCAAATTCATGGATAGATGCCTGCACATATGAGGACGTGGTTATTTTGATGCAGCATCATACTGAGGGCTTTGAATTTGAATTGCCTATTTCAACACATATCAATTATTCTCTATTAAAAAATGTTTTGGTTGTTAATATGAATAAAGAAAGCAAATTGTTTTTAAGAATACAAGACCATCTTCCAGAAGATAATAATTATGTTAGTGAAGGATTGAAAAAGCAAGTTATTCGCGTGTATGGTATTGATTGTGAAATTTTGCGCAAAGATGTTGAAAAAGCTAATTGGTATATTCAGGGAAATAATTAATGGATGCCAAATGATTTTAGAAAGTAGATACTACTTTAACGTATACAGATTAAAATAGTAGTGTTTATTTAGATATTAGATTAAAACAATTATTAATAAAATTAAATAAAAGACATATTTTTTACGACTAAGGCATTTGGTTTAGAAATATGTCTTTTTTTATTGGTAGATTTTTCAAAAGGAAACACACAAGTTAATTGATTATTTGTGATTAATTTGATATAATGTTAAATTAGAAAAGAGGGTGACGAATTTGAAAAAATTTATAGCTGCACTTATTTCTTTAGGTATAACAATCGTATTTGCATACCTTACATATTATAATTATGAAACCACAATACTATTCTTTGTGTATTTATCCTTTACTATTGCCTTTATTGTTTGTACAGTAGTATTGGTTATGTTGGTTTTAAACAGAAAGAATGTTGAAAAGATAACATGGTTGGAAAACAGATTGAACGTTTGGAATTCCATATCTCACCATGTATCTGCTGCAGGAGATGAAGCTTTCACTAAATTACCTATTGGCATCATTGTTTATGATGCGAGTATGGAAGTTAAGTGGGCTAACGATTATGCAAGACAGGTATTTAAAGACAATCTAATAAATAATTCATTAGATTCTATTACAAGTGGCTTTATTGATGAGCTAAAAGAAGGAAAAGAAAAGCTTTTGATTACGGCTTATGATTCCAAGTTCGATGTAATTCACAATGTTGAAAACCGTATTCTTTATTTCTTTGATGTTACTTATCGTGAAGAAACAATACAAAAGTATAATGATAGAATTACAGCTTTTGCATTAATAGATATAGACAATCTAGAAGGATCCTTAAAGCGATATGATATGCAAGAACAAACAAGCATTCGTGGACAAATTCTAGGTGTGATTTCTGACTGGGTACATAGTCATGGCTGCTGTTTGGAAACATTGTCTAGTAATCAAATGTTTGTTGTATTAGATCATGAAGCATTAGACAAAATGATTGCAGATAAGTTTTCTGTTTTAAACCAGGTACGAGAGATTTCTAACAAGAATCACTTGAAGGCAAGTATGTCTATGGGAGTTGCATGTTTTGATGTTGAGGCTGCTGAATTAGTTTCTTTAGCTCAAAATGCAATTGAGCTTGCTGAAAAGCGTGGTGGAGATCAGGTTGTAGTAAATATTCAGAATCAAAAGATTCAATATTTTGGTGGTAATACAAACTCACTAGAGAAGAATACATTGGTTGAAGCCCGTATTCAAACAATGGCTTTAAGAGAAGCAATTGAATCTAGTAGTAATGTTTTAATTATGTGTCATGATTTAGCTGACTGTGATGCAATTGGATCTATGCTTGCGGTATGGTATTTAGCAAGCACATCTACTAAGGATTGTAAGATGATATTTGAGCCTAAGCTTGCAGATGCTACCGTTCAAAAGGTATTTGATAAGATAAAGAACCATTCCGATAAAACGATTTATAGTGCTTTTGTCACAAAAGCACAGGCTAAAGAGTTAATTCGTCCTGACACCTTGTTAATTATGACTGATACTCAGTCTCCAAGACTTGCAATGTTCCCTGATATTTTAGCACAGTGTAATAACGTATCTGTTATTGACCATCACCGTGCTAGTGATGCAGGGTATACACAAACTGTATCTTATTATGTAGAAACCTCAGCTTCATCAACAGTTGAATTAGTTTCAGAGATGTTCCTATTCTATAATAACTCTTTTGAACTTGATCCATTAGTTGCTTCTATTATGCTTGCAGGTATTGTTGTTGATACGAATAACTTTACATATCGTACAAGAACAAGAACCTTTGAAGCAGCATCTACATTGAACACTATGGGTGCTGATATGGTTTTAGTACGTAGATTATTAAGAGATTCTTACGATGAGGAACGTACTTTAGCAGAAGCTATGGTAAATGCATTTATTTATGAAAAAAGATTTGCGATTGTGGCAGAGCCTGAGGATAGATTTATTCCAGATCGTACAACCTTGGCTAAGATTTCAGATAAGCTATTAACTATTGAAGGAATTGAAGCAGCCTTTACGATTGGTCGTATTGATAAAAACTACATTGGTGTTTCAGCAAGAAGTATTGATATCAATGTACAAATTATTATGGAAGAGATGGAAGGTGGGGGACATTTCAATGCCGCCGCTACTCAAATTAAGGGTGTTACAATAGCAGAAGCTAAAACACGTTTAATTGAAATTTTAAAAAGAGATTATGTTGATTTAGGAGATGGTAAAATGAAGGTTATTTTAATTGCAGATGTTAAAGGAAAAGGTAAAAAGGATGATATCCTTGATGTAGCAAACGGATATGGTAATTTCCTTATTACAAATAAACTTGCTATTGTAGCATCTGAAGAAAACTTAAAGAAGCTTGCTGCTGAACAAGAACAAGCACGTATTGATAGTGAAAACAGAAGAAATGTCTTAGAAAAACTAAAGACTGAAATTCAGGATAAATTTATTTCTGTATACATTAAGGTTGGAGCTGAAGGTAAAAACTTTGGTCACATTACCACAAAATATATTTGTGAAGAATTTGAAGCTCAAACAGGAATTCATCTAGATAAGAAAAAAGTTGAATTGCCAGCTGAAATTAATTCTGTAGGTATATTTACCGCAAATGTTCGTTTAGATAAGGATATTATTGCTACATTTGAAATTAATGTTATTGAAAAATAAGGAGGAGTAGTATGCAACAGCAAGTGCCAAGTGTGCCAGCAAACGTTGAGGCAGAGATTGCTTTAATAGGTTGTATTTTAATGGATGAAAATTTAATCGTTGAGCTCTCTGATATACTTCTTCCAGATGACTTTTATGATGCTAAGAATCGTTTGATTTATCGTACAATGTTAAATCTTTCTAAGGAAGGAAAGAACATTGATGTTACAACCGTTGTTTCTACTTTGGAAGGAAATCATTTATTAGAACAATGTGGAGGAATTGAATATTTATCCTCTATTGCTGATAGAAGCTATTCAACGTTAAACTTTGAATCTTATTGTGATTTAGTCAGTGAAGCCTCCATTAAGAGAGCCACAATTCAAAAGCTTACAAAGCTTGCTCAGGATGGTTATGACAGTAAAGTAGAAGCATTCGATTATGTTGATTTAGTAGAAAAGGAAGTTTTTGAGTTATCTAAGCGTAGAAAGGTAGATAGCTTTAAGCCTATTTCTGTTGTAAGTAAAACCGTATTAACCAATACAGAACAAAATTCTAGTCGTACAGATGAGGTTGTTGGCTTGGATACTGGTTTTGGTTCTTTAAATAAATATACACAAGGTTTTCAACCAGGACAGCTCATTATTTTAGCTGCCCGTCCAGCGATGGGAAAATCAGCTATGGCTATGAATTTGGCTGTACGTATGGCTAGAGCGAATAAGGGCGGTCATGCTACAGTGGCTATCTTTTCTTTGGAAATGTCAGCAGAGCAATTAGTAGAACGTATGATAGCCTGTGACAGCAATATTCGTCTAAACAATATTAAGAGTGGACGAATTGGAACCAAAAATGATTGGACTCGTTTTAATACAGCTTGTAATAATTTAGGACAATTAAATCTATACTTTGATGACTCATCAGATGCAAGCATATCAACAATTCGTGCAAAGTGTCGTAAGCTTGCTAGTGATATAGGTCTTGATTTTATTGTAATTGATTATTTGCAGCTTATAGAAAGTGATAATGCGAATAGTAGAGCCACACAACAAGAGCGTGTTTCTAAAATTTCTCGTAGTCTAAAGCTGATGGCAAGAGAATTAAGTGTGCCTGTACTTGCTTTATCACAGCTATCTCGTGAGGTTGAAAAAAGAGACGATAAGAAACCTATTATGGCGGATTTACGTGATTCTGGATCAATTGAACAGGATGCAGATATTGTTATGTTCTTATATCGTGAGGACTATTATAATAAATCCTCTACACGTAAAAATGAAGCAGATTTAATTATTTCAAAGAACCGTTCTGGCTCAACAAATAATGGTTTGCCATTTATGTTTACTGGAGAATATTCTCGTTTTACAGAAAAGAAAGATGAATAAGGAGATATTATGTTAGATCGATTAAAAATCATGGATGAACGATATGAAGAAATCAATAAGCTTCTATCTGATCCTGAAATTGTATGTGATGTTAAAAAATTAACAGAGCTTTCTAAGGAACAAAGAAGTCTAGAAAAGCCTGTCATGTTATATCGTGAACAGCTTAAGCTTGAGAATTCTATTCCTGATTTAAAAGAAATGAAAAATTCTGATGATGCAGAAATGGCAGAAATGGCCGCTTTAGAATTAGAAGAAGCAACTGCCAGAATTGCACAAATTGAAGAAGAAGTTAAAATTCTTTTACTTCCTAAGGACCCTAATGATGAGAAGGACGTTATAGTTGAAATCCGTGGAGCTGCAGGTGGAGATGAGGCAAACATCTTTGCTGGAGATTTGTTCCGTATGTATTCTAAGTATGCAGAATCTAAAGGTTGGAAGATTGAAGTATTAGATTCTATGCCATCAGAGATGGGTGGATATTCTCAAATTCAATTTAAGGTAAGCGGGGAAATGGTTTATTCTTACTTAAAGTATGAATC
The DNA here is from genome assembly GCA_947174785.1 of uncultured Mollicutes bacterium. Lineage (GTDB taxonomy): Bacteria > Bacillota_I > Bacilli_A > Acholeplasmatales > Anaeroplasmataceae > Pelethenecus. The sequence goes on along the minus strand of CAMWKG010000034.1, from coordinate 9,173 downwards.
TGGTGCTCACCGTGTTCAGCGCGTTCCAGTAACAGAAGCTCAGGGAAGAATTCATACTTCAACCTCAACTGTACTTGTTATGCCAGAGGCTGCAGATATTGATTTTGAATTAGATATGGCAGAAATTCGTATTGATACCTTCTGTTCCTCAGGACCTGGTGGACAGGGCGTAAATACAACCTATTCTGCAGTACGTGTAACTCATATTCCTACAGGAATGTATGTTGCATGTCAAATTCATCGTTCTCAGCATGAAAATAAAGCTACAGCTTTAGCATTATTAAAAACGAGAATGTATGATCAAATGTTACAAGAGAAGGAAGAAAAAGAAGGAGCTGAGCGTCAATCCTTGATTGGACGTGGCGATCGTTCTGAAAAGATTCGTACATATAACTATCCACAAAACCGCGTTACGGATCACCGTATAGGTTTCACTATTAACCGCTTAGATGCAGTTATAGATGGTAAATTGGATTTGGTTATTGAACAACTTATTAATGAGGACCAAAAAAGAAAATTGTCTAGTGGACAGTCTCTTAAGCTTTAAAATAAGTACCTAGTAGCAGTTTTACTACTAGGAATTTATCGAAGTTTTTTTGGGAGGTGTTTTAGTGGATATTTATCCATTATTGTTAAAGAGTCCTCATATCAAGGAATACTTTAGCAAAAGTAAGGTCCGCTTAGGCGGAACCTGTGATGATTTTAATATGATGATGATTGCTTGTGATTTTTATAAAGGAATTTCAAGCATTTTTGTCGTTTTACCAAGTCTTTATTTGGCTCAAAAATATTATGATGGATTAATTGGCTTTGTAAAGGAAGAGGATGTTCTATTCTTTCCTGCAGATGAACTGATTTCTGCAGCTATGGTGGCATCTACAGGTGACTTTCTTTTTGAACGTATTCAAACAATTTATACTTTATTAACAGAAGAAAAGAAAATTGTCATTATGAATATTCATGGTGCGATAAAATATGAACTACCTAGGGAAGCATGGCTGGGAAATATTTTTACAATAAAGAAGAATATGACAATTGAGCTGCATGACCTATTAAATCGTTTGATCCGTTTAGGATATGAAAGTGTATTTACGATTACCAAAACTGGAGAATTTTCTAGACGTGGTAGCATTGTAGATATATTTCCTTTAGGATTCGAACGTCCTATCCGTATTGATTTTTTTGGTGATGATATAGATACCATCAAATTTTTTGATATGGAAACACAGCGTTCCTTAGAGGAAACCAATCAATGTGTCATTTTGCCTGTGACTGAATTTATGTATGATGATGCAGATTTTATCTCAGCCAAAAAGAAGATCATGAGTTTTATGGATGGCTTTTCTTTATCACCGATAGAAACAGAACAGCTGAATAAGGATTTATTTTCCTTAGAGAATCATCAGAATTTAGATAACATCTCTAGATATTTAGAATTTTTCAATCCTAATATTTCTACAATTTTTGATTTTGTAGAATTAAAAAGAATCTATGTGATTGATCCAGCAAAATCTAGAGAAATGTTTGAACAGCTAGAATTGGATTTAAATGAATATTGTGGAAGAATTGGTGGCTTTAGCATTGCTAATATGAGGCTTTATGAAAATGTGGATGTAATCTTCCAAGAAGCCAATGTCACTTTAGAAGGATTGCGTTCTATTGGTGGATTAGATTATACTGTAGGCGCTAAAGAGATTGCCGCCTATAAGGCTCAGGAAAAAACAATTATAGAGGATTTTAAACGATATAAGGATAACAAATATATTATTTTTAGTTATACCAATGAAGAACGTTTTAAGCGTTTATTAGAAGTCTGTCTAGAAGAAAGCTTATTCTTAGTCCGAGTAGATAATGTAGATAAAATAGAATATGGACAGATTAACTGTATTTATGGAAATTATCCAGCTTTTGATTTAATTCATGATGGTATTATATTCTTGAATGAGGCATCCTTATTTGAGGTATCTTATGCCCCTAGAAAAGCAAGATATAAATCTATTTATAAGAATGCGATAAAAATCTCTAAGTACGATGAGCTTGAGGTTGGAGATTATGTTGTTCATTATGATTATGGTATCGGAAAATACTTGGGTATGAAGACTATGGAATCTAGTGGTATCAAAAGGGATTTCTTATATGTGATGTACAATAAGGGATCTAGCCTTTATATTCCATTAGAACAGATATCTTCTATTATGAAGTATGCCTCTAAAGATGTAGAAGGAGTAAAATTACATGAAATAGGCTCTACAGCTTGGGCAAGAACAAAGGCTAGAGTTCGTAAGAGAGTTCATGATATTTCAGGAGACTTAATTAAGCTATATGCAGCAAGACAAAATGCGAAGGGCTTTGAGTTCTTACCTGATACGACGGAGCAGCTAGAGTTTGAGGCAGATTTTATGTATGAGCTTACGCCTGACCAAAAGAACGCGATTGATGCGGTAAAGGCAGACATGGAATCTCCACGCCCAATGGATAGACTTGTTTGTGGTGATGTTGGTTATGGTAAAACAGAGGTTGCGATGCGTGCTGCCTTCAAAGCCGTGTATAGTGGAAAACAGGTTGCGATGCTTGCACCTACGACCATCCTTGCAAGCCAGCACTATAGAACTTTTAAAGCTCGTATGGAGGATTATGGTATACGAGTTGAGCTATTAAATCGTTTTGTTCCTGCCTCTAAACAAAAACAAATCCTTGCAGATTTAAAAAAGGGTGGAGTAGATGTCATTATTGGAACTCACAGATTATTGTCTAATGAAGTAGTGTATAAGGATTTAGGATTATTGATTGTAGATGAAGAACAACGTTTTGGGGTAACCCATAAGGAAAAGATAAAAGAATTAAAGGTCAATGTGGATTGCATTACCTTATCTGCAACACCTATTCCAAGAACTTTACAAATGTCAATGCTTGGACTTAAAGATTTATCTATGATTGAAACACCACCTAAAAATAGATATCCTGTACAAACTTACGTTTTGGAAAGAAATGATCGAATTATTGCCGATGCGATAGAAAGAGAATTATCTCGTGGTGGGCAAGTCTTTTATCTATATAATTTTGTAGAATCCATTGAGGAGATGCAAACTAAATTAAAACAGCTTGTTCCTATGGCAAGAATTTGTGTAGGACACGGTAAACTTACTCATGACCAATTAGAAAACCGTATTCGTGATTTTATTAATCATGAATATGACGTTTTGTTATGTACAACAATCATTGAAACAGGAATTGATATGCCTGATACAAATACTTTAATCATACATGATGCTAATCGACTAGGGCTAGCTCAGCTTTATCAAATCCGTGGCCGTGTTGGAAGATCAAATAAGATTGCCTATGCCTATATGATGTATGAGCCTAGAAAGATTTTAACAGAGGAAGCAGAAAAAAGACTAGAAACCATCAAGGAGTTTAATGAATTAGGTAGTGGCTTTAAAATCGCTATGCGTGATTTATCTATTCGTGGTAGTGGAGATTTATTAGGAGAAGAACAATCAGGCTTTGTGGAATCTGTTGGATTAGATATGTATTTAAAGATATTAAATGAGGAGATTGAACACATCTCTGCGCATCCAGAGGAGATCGTAGATCCTTCCATTGCTACACCATTGGTTTCTAGAACAATTTCTAAGGGCTATATCGAAAACGAAGATGTAAGAATTGAAATCCATAAAAAGATTGACAAGCTAAAGTCCTTAAAGAATTTAAAGGATTTAGAGTTGGAATTAAAGGACCGCTTCGGTGAGATTGATGAAGAATTATCTTTATATATGTACGAGAAGCTAATGAAGAATTATTGTAAAAAGCTTGACATATATAAGATAGATACTACAAATAAACGATACTATGATTTTATCTTTACAGAAGATAAAACAAATCAGATGGATGGAAATTTCTTATTTCAAGAAATGCTTAAATACACTAACTTAAAGCTAACCTATAATAAAAGTGAAATTCATATTCTTTTGGATGTTCAAGCAAGAAATAAACTGGATTACTTTAAAGAAATATGTAGTTACTTTCAGGATATAGATAAATAATTTGTCGAAGAATAGGGCATACTATCTTTGGTGATAGTATGAAAAAGATATGGTTATTGGTATTAGTTCTATTATGTGCCTTGTCTTTGCCTGCAAGCGCAGCTGGAGAAATTATCTATCAAGGTGATACAAATTCTAATCATATTTATTTAACCTTTGATGATGGACATTCGTATAAAAATACTAGAGATATATTAGATATTTTAAAGGAAAAGAATGTTCCTGCAACATTCTTTATTGAAGGTGACTTTTTAGTTCAAAATCCTATTTTAATAAATCGAATTGTAAAAGAACAAACCTTGGGAAATCACACAATGTGTCATAAAGATATTACAAAATTAACAAATCAACAATTTCGTGAAGATATAGAAAAATATGAAAAGGCTGTATTTGAGATTACAGGGCAGCCTGTAACAAAATATTTTAGACCCCCTATGGGAAAAATTAATAAGAACAAACAAGCCATTTTAAATGAATTAGAGTATACGATTTTTAAATGGGATGTTTCTTATTATGACTATGTATATTATGATGATAGAGGAGTAGAGTTTGCTTTAAATAATATTTTAAAACAAACTAAGAATGGGTCTATCATTTTAATGCATACACTTACTAAATCAAATGTGAGGGTATTAGGTACGGCAATAGATAAGCTAAGAGAAAAGGGATTTGTTTTTAGCGATTTAAGTGAACTAGCTTAATGAACTATGCTTGAAGAAAACGGCATGTAATGATATAATTATCTAAATTCAAACTATGTATTGAGTTAAAGAAAAATTTGAAAATCCTCATAAATCATAAAGGAGAGAAATAGAAAATGCTAGAATTTGATTTAACAATTGCACGTTTTTTTGCATCATTAAGAGAAGCAGCAGGTGTGTTTTTTACGCCATTCTTCAAGACTATAACTTATTTTGGAACAGCTGGTTTAGGTTTTATTATTACTTGTATTATCTTGATTCTATTTAAAAAAACAAGAAAATTAGGCACAGTATCTTTGGTTGCCTTATTCTTTGGAGCAATACTAACCAATCTATTGCTTAAAAATATTGTTGCAAGACCAAGACCATTTGCAGATGAAACATCTGAATTTTATACAATTTGGAAGAATGCAGGATGTTTATGGGAAAGTGGATATTCCTTCCCCTCAGGACATGCTACTGCATCTATGGCATTTTCATTTGGGCTGTTTCTCGTTTGTAATAAAAAGTATTCGTGGTCATTTTTATTTATTCCTTTGATTATGGGAATTACAAGAATATATTTTTGTGTTCACTATACCACTGATGTTATTGGTGGATTTTGTGTAGGAATCTTGTGTGGGACACTTGCGTTCTTTGCTGTAAAGGGATTAATGTGTTGGAAGCTATTTGTAAAGTTTATGGATGCTAAGGGAATTACAGAACTTATTCAAAAGAAATCCTCCCAAACAGATACACAAAATTCAGAAGAAGAAAATTAAACAAGAGAATAAATTGATTTACATACCTCGAGATTTAATATTTAGCCTTTAATGATTTTTCAATACTTTAAAGGCTTTTTTGTTATTTTTGTGAATTGTGAAAGAAAAATATTATTTACATAATGTCGGATATAGTTGACATAACAAAAAAAGAGCGTATAATAGTATCTAGGAGGTTTTATTTATGAAAAAATATATATTTCCTATTTTAATTAATGCTGTGCTTGGATTAGTAGATTTATCTTTACTTATTGTATGGTTAATTACTAAGAATAAGGAATTACTCTATCCTTTAGGATTATGCACAGGATTATTTATCTCTATTCTTAGTATAACGCTAGTTTCTCTAATGTTTCGGAAAAAACAACTTGTTAAAGCACAATTTGATGAAAGACAATTAAAGAGTAGAGGAGATTGTTATTGCATTAGCTTTTTCTGTTTACTTTTATGTTTATTAGTTGATGGTATCCTTAGAAATATGCTTTCCTATGATTGGTCGAACTATTTAGTTGGTGTTTTCACTTGGGGAATGTTATCCATTGGTGTTTTTGCAATTACAGCAATATGGAAGGATGCTTATACAAGCGGAAATGAAAGTAAGCTTAGACTTTGTGCTTTTCTAGGTGTAATTGGATTACTAGATACGATAGTGGGTGTAGTTGAGATAATTAGGCATGGTTTGATTATAAATGGACAAGTTGATGTTTCTTTTATTAACTTATCTGGTGGAATTGTATTACTTGTTACGGCAGTGAATTTATTTGTGAAATATAAAATAGATAAGAGAAAGGTGTTTATTGAAGATGAAGAATTTGAAACTGAAGTCTGCTAGAGCGGAGCTAGACATGTCACAGGCGGAGCTTGCACAAGCAGTCGGTGTGACAAGACAAACAATTAATTTAATAGAAAGTGGAGAATATAATCCTACGATTAAATTATGCATTGCTATATGCAAGGTGTTAAGAAAGACCTTAGACCAAATTTTTTGGTTTGAAGAGGAAGTACCGGTTGTAGAACAAAAATCAATTTATGGAAGGATAAATCTATAATGGAAGAGATACTTATTGTTGACAATTTAAGAAAGACATTTAAATTAACAAAGAAACAAAAGAAGATTAATAAAACAAATGAGAATGTAAAGGTGGCTGTAAATGGTTTATCTTTTCAAGTTTATCGTGGTGAGATTTATGGCTTATTAGGACCTAATGGTGCTGGTAAAACTACAACCTTACGTATGATTGCATCATTAATAAAAGCGGATAGTGGAGATGCTATAGTGGATGGTGTAAGTGTTGTAAAATCTCCTGATCAGGTTCGTGGCAAGATTGGATTTTTAACAAGTGAATTAAAACTAGAGGATTTCTTTACTCCAAATTATCTTTATGACTATTTCTCAGAACTACATAAAGTTCCTAAGGATTTAGCAGAAAAAAGAAAGAATATGCTATTTCAAAAATTTGGTGTGGATAGCTTTAAGGAAGTTAAAATTGCAGACCTTTCCACTGGAATGAAGCAAAAGATTTCTTTAATCATTTCGATTGTTCATGATCCTGATATTGTTATTTTTGATGAACCAACGAATGGCTTAGATGTTATTACCGCCAAAGTAGTAACAGATTTCTTAATGGAGCTAAAAAAAGAAGGGAAAACAGTTTTACTTTCTACCCATATTTTTTCCTTGGTGGAGAAGCTTTGTGATAGAGTTGGTATTATCATAAATGGCAAAATGGTTGTTTCTGATACTCTATCTGAAATCGTTAAAGATAAGAGTTTAGAAGAGGTATTCTTTGAAATATATGAAAAGGAAGTTGGTGAGGAATAATGCGTTCTATTGGAATTATTTTGAAAAAAGAATTGAAGCGATATTTTACAGATGTAAGAATGCTTATTGGAATTATTTTACCAGGTATACTAATTTTCTTCTTGTATAGCGTAATGGGAAACTTTATGGGAAATAATGCCTCATCAGATATTAAAGAATTTTCTATTATTGTAGAAAATAAACCAGAAGTATTAGAGGATATATTTAAAGCAGGCTTTGAGGGCTTTGAGGTTACCTATATTGAAGAAAAGCTTACAGAAGAAGAAATTTTAAAGAAAATAGAGAATCAAGAACTTGATCTTTATGTTTCTTATCCTAAAGAATTTTTATCTCCATCCATATCTTCTATACCTAATGTAGATATTTACTACAATAGTGTATCAGATGCGTCCATGACAGCTTATACACTATATACAGGTATATTGAATGCCTTTGAGGAAGCACAACAGCCAAACTATTTTGATATTAACAACAGAAATCAGAAATACGACTTGGCAAAAGAAGAGGATATTACTGTCCGTATATTTACAATGATGTTACCCTTCTTACTTATGACTTTCTTATTTTCTGGAGCTATGGGAATATGTTCAGAATCTATTGCGGGCGAAAAAGAAAGAGGTACAATCGCAACCCTGCTCGTTACTCCTACAAAGAGAAGTCATATAGCTATTGGTAAGGTTTCAGCTTTAGGAATTACAGCCTTAGCTTCAGCCTTAGTAAGCTTTTTAGGACTCATTGCTTCCTTACCAAAGCTAGTAGGTACAAATTTATCTTTATCTGCTTATAATGTACAGACTATTTTCATGCTGCTTGTAGTAATCATTTTAACAGTATTACTATTTACAGTTGTATTAACTATGGTATCGACATTCGCCAAGAGTGTAAAAGAAGCATCTAGTTTATCTATACCTGTAATGATACTTGTAATGCTTTTAGGTGCCACAAGCTTTATGGGAACAACTGCTCAAACTAATCCAGCACTTTATTTAATTCCTGTTTATGGAGCTATCCAAAGCTTGACAGGAATCTTGAGTATGACCATATCTCCGTTATGCTTTGCAATGTTTATTTTATCTAGTATAGTTTATATTGGGTTAGGTGTATTTGGTCTAACTAAGATGTTTAATAGTGAAAGAATTATGTTTAATATATAATTTAATAATTACAACAAAAACCTTCTGGATTGTTTTATTCTAGAAGGTTTTTAAATTTTATTTGCAAAAATGATTTGATAAAAATTAATCAAAAAATTGTAATAAAACACCTTAAAAATTCTTTTTCATCAATTAGGCAAATTATAGATTCCCTCTATTTAAAATGCTATAATATTAGTAAGAATATTTTGTATATAAGAGGGAGATAATCATGGCAAATAATGAAGTAGTAGTTAAAGGTATTGGTATACGATTTAAAATAATAAATGAGAAAGATTATATATCTTTGACAGATATGGCAAAAACAAAAAACTGCAAAGATCCAAGATTTGTGGTTTATAGTTGGCTCAAAAGTAAAGAAACTTTACGGTTTATTTCTATATGGGAGAAACTTAATAATCCTTCATTTAACCGTGTCGAATTCGATACGGTTAAATACTTTTATGATTTCGCCGTACACTCTGATTGAAAAATGTGGGGTAACTTCTTTGGTAGTATCTGCTGGTCGTTATAATAGTGGAATGTTTGCTCACAAAGATATTGCTTTTGAATTTGCAAGTTGGATATCTGCTGAATTTAAGTTATATCTGATAAAAGAATTTCAGCGTTTAAAGAAAAACGAACAAAAAGAACTTGACTGGGATGCGAAAAGAGAACTAGCCAAACTCAATTATCATATCCACACAGATGCG
>CAMWKG010000033.1 GCA_947174785.1 uncultured Mollicutes bacterium | reverse complement strand
GCTAAGGTTAAAGCAGAGCTTGCAGCACAAGCTCAAGCACAACAAGCTCCATACGGTCATGGAATGCCATCTTCTAATGTAGATGATTATTTCCGATTAAGACAATACGAGGAAAGATTACGCAGTATGGAACGTGAGCTTCAGGAACAGAAAATGGCATCTATGGTAAGAGAAGAAAATCAGCGTGCTAGAAAAGAACTTGAAGAAGCATCAAGAATACAACAGCAACAAGAGGATCTTCGCTATTTGCAAGAATTACAAGATTTAGAAGTTCAAAGACGACAAGAGCTTACAATAGAACCAGAAATTCCAAACCCTGCAGCATCTGGAGGCTTTGAGCAAGAAAGACTAAGACTCTTGCAAGAACAGTTGCATCAAAAGCAAATTGAAAATCAGTTACTACAAGAACAATATCAGCAAAAAACAAATATGAATTCTAAAATGTAGATGGAATTCAGCAAACAAAACTAGAGAAAGAGGTAAATGAAAATGGCTGACAAAATGGAAATTAAGAAAAAAATCGCAAAGGCAAAAAGGGAAATAAAGAGCCTTGAACAAAAGAGATTAAGATCTCAAGGAAATCTTCTTGAGGCTCTTGTCGACAAAAAGGAGCCTTCTAAAAGTGATGTGGATTATTTTAAGACTTTATCATCACTTATTAGATTACAACGTGAATCTTTGCATCTTTTAGAAGAAGAACTTAAAGAGCAAGAGTAAAAAACAATTTAGCGTAATTACGGCGAGAAATAGGAGAGAGAAAAATGGATTCTCGAGATTTAATAATTGAATATGAGAGCCGTATGCGGGCAATGGAACGTGAGCTTGAGGAAAGGCGATTACAAAATCTATGTCGAATAGAAAATGAGAAAATTCAAAGAGAATTTGAAGCGCAAGAAAAATCTAGACGGCAAAAAGAGGAGTTACTTCGCCTTAGTCTCTTGCAAGAAGAAGCTAGACGAAGATTCAGATCGGTAAGTGAAGAGCAAAGGCAATATAGGGAGTCTTATTATCCTTCTTATAGAGCGCAAGACACACGTCAAAGAGAGTATGAGTATTCTCAGCTTCAGTTCTTACAAGAACAAATTCGCCAGCAGGAATTAGAAAATGAGCGATTGAAGATGCAAATTCAAAATCATAATTATAATCATAATACATATAATTATAATTATAATCCATCTCCATATCCGCCTAATCCTTATCCCCCACAACCGCAGGCAGAATATCCGCATTACCAAGCACCTACACCAAATATTTACGTCACGCAAAATACGAGTATGCCAGAAAGACCTGCTATGCCTTTGCCTGAAAGAGAAGTTGTACAAGAGCAAGAGCGCGATCAAGAATTTCGCATCGTTCTACCAGAAATAGAAGAGGAGGAAGATGCATCATTTCTTGATGAGCCATCTGAGCTTTTCCCAGATTCTTCAGAGTCCGATGACTCATCAGAGGCAGTTCTAAAGCCAAGACGTCTTACTTTTGAAGAGGCATATGAAATTCTCAGCAAACCACAAAAGAAATATTGTGATAGCTTGCGTGCTTATGCGATTGAAAAAAGTGGTGCTAAGGAGTCACTTGCAAAATATCATCTATCTGTTGGAAATGGTCAGAAAATAGTAGTAAAGTTTATGATTAAAAATGGAACTACTGTTACATTCTTTCGTTTAGAGGATGAAAGATTAAGAAGATTAAGACGTACTGCAACTACAGATGGAGCCGAGATTAAAGTAAAGGAAACAATATTAAATATTGTTGATGATATATCTTTTCAAACTGCAAAGGAAATGATAGATTTGCGTCTTGTTCAGTTAGAAGAGAATAAAGAATATCAAAAGCTACAAGCCTCTAATCGACGTAAAGAAGCAAAGGATTCAACTAAAACTAGTATACCTCCTGTTAGTAAAGAGAAGTCTTCTCTTGAAGAGAATATAGCTAGACTTGAGGCAAATTTAGCAAATATGCGACGCTCAAATAATTCTAAAAAATAAAAAAATAAGCCCTTATAGACTTTGCACTGTTTATAAGGCTTTTTTTATAGATTTAAGTCAGAAAATAATTCAGATTGTTAAATGTTTATAAACCAGAAGAAAAGCTTTTGCATATCATAAATTGGTGATGGTGTGAAAGCTTTAATTTGTTTACATGGACTTTTATCTACAAAGGCAGACTATAAAGAGATTTCTTATGCTCTAAAAGATGAATATGATACAATTGCTTGCTATGACTTGCCTGGACATGGATATAATACTTTAAAATATAATACACCTACAATAAAAAAATTTCTATTGGATATTTATGATTCTTTAGCAGTGAAGCATGATAGAATAGATGTTATAGGATATTCTATGGGTGGAGTTATGGCTTGCTATTTACAAAGCGTTCGTAAGGTGGATAAGATGGTGTTGCTTGCTCCAAGCTATAGATATTTGAATTTAAAGAATTATCATTTAAAGAAAAAAGAAAGAAAGCAGCCAAATATTACCTCTTTAATTCCTAAAAAAAATTATATGCATGTTTTTCGATTTGCTAAAATTATGTATGATTTATCTGATGAATTTCATGTAATTCATCCTGAAACCTTAATTCTATGGGGAAAGGATGATTATTTAGTGAAGGAGGAATCTGGAGTTCTCCTTTATCAAATGATAGCCAATCGGAATAGACGATATATTCAGCTTAAAGGACATAATCATTTTAATATTGTAAGGAGTCCAATCGTAATCAAATACATTTATAATTTTTTAAGTGAATAATTTCTATTCTTTGATACAAACTATAGTTAGGGTGATTTAAAATGTTTGAAAATCAAAGTATGACAAAATATCCTACACATACCTTAGGACTAGCAAATAATGAAGAATTAAAATACGAAATTAAAAAGTATTTAGACAATAAGACACATAGTTCTGCTTATATTAAGGTTTGTGCAATGGAGCTTAAAAGACTAGGCCATATGGAGCTTAGTATTGCACTTGATAAGATTGCTGAATCAAAGATGCATTTTGAGGCAGTTTTAATGGAAGCATTTGGAATGAAGGATGACATCCGTTTAAACTTAAACAATGTTTTAATGCGTGCTGAAGAAGATGTTATCTTCGCAAGAAAGATTGAGCTTCTAGCAAAGGATAACAATGAACATGAGGTCTATACATTGATGCATGAGCTGGCAAAAACAGAGGCAGAAAATTTAGCTGCTTTAATGGGGATTGTTAACCATGTTGCAGATGCCACAGAAGAAAGACCAAGATATTAATTAAGAACTATAGTTTTATGTTGAACTACAAATGTAGTTCTTTTTTAATATTATCTTTTAAAAAATAACATAATTTGATATAATATTTTTGGTGAGCAGTTATGGAAGAAATTAAGAATAGAAGAACAAAATTTATTGTCCTACAAAGTATATTCGCAAGTATAGTTATTATTTTATCGATACTAGCCTTGTTATATCGACCAGAGTTTTTGATATTTATTGTTATTTTTGCAATTCTATGGTTAATTGCATCTTTATTAGGGTATCATCATTATATCAAATTACCATATAAAATGATGATAGTTCAGCCAACTATTGAAAATATACGTAATGGCATAAAATATAACTACATAGTTACTTATGAAATGGGATATAAGGAAATTATAAAAAAATATAAGCTGTTCCCTCTTGCAAAAAAGTTTAATTTTAACGATGAAATCAAGGATATAGTAGATGAAAACTCCTACACTTCCTTTGATCTGATTGCTAGTCATCAGGTTAGCAGTGGAAAATCCACTCGAACAGTCATAGATTTTCAAGGTAAGGTGTATGATATAGAATTAGGCGAAACCTATTGTGACTATATTTTAAAACAGGATGGAAAGAAAATTAATCCTGATGGCTTTACAAAATTGGATTTAGAAAGTATAGAGATGAATGAAAAGTTCGATTTGTATGCTACAGATATAGTTGAGATATATAAAATATTCACTCCTAAATTAATCAAAAATTGCAGTGAAATCAATTTTTTTGAAAACAAGAATAGTATGATATGCCATTTAGGAACACACTTTTATATTTTTCTAGCGAACCAAGAAAATCAGTTTGAAAACTTGAAAAGTCCTGAAGAAATAGAACAAGAATATTTTAAGCAGCTTACCACTTTAAAAAAATATTTAGCGCCATTCTTAAAATAAAAACTAGAGAACTTCTAAAATGAAGTTCTTTTTTCTTGCAATCTATAGTTAGTTATAGTATAATTTAAATGAATAAATATTCATTCAATAGAGGTGAAATATGGGAAGAAATGAAGTGAAGAATTTAGAACAGAGAAAAGAAACTATGCAGAAAATAGAAGATGGCGCATTATACTATTTTGCTAAGCATGGTTTAGCTGGAGCTAAGATTAGTGACCTAGCAAATTATTTAGGAATATCCCAAGGTTTGTTATATCGATATTATTCATCAAAGGAAGACTTATTCAAAACAGTTTCTAAAAAATGGATAGAAATGCGTGATAACAATTTGCAGGGGTTAGTTAGTGCTCCTATGACTGGAAGGGAAAAAATTATCCATCTAACAAAGTATATCGAAACGAGTATGAAGAAGGATAAGAAATTTGCCTCCTTCTTTACGATTTTTGAAAATGACAGTCTTACCTCAGGTACGAAGAACGGAACATTATTCTATGATTGGTCTAACGAGCCCATAGAAAGGCTTGCAAAAATTATTGAGCAGGGACAGAAGGAAGAAGAGATTCATCCTGGAAATCCTACTAAAATGGCTGTAAGCTATTGGGGATTAGTTTTTGCGATTTCCCATAATTATATATCTAGTGAAACTTTAGAATGGTATGATTTTAATATGCTAAACCGTTTATTAATCAAAAATATTTAAGGGGAGTAAGAAAAATGAAATATATGAGTTTTAATTCATCATGTACTCTTACAGCTGTTGCAAATATGCTAGAGCTTTTAGATATTAATGATGTTACCGATAGAGAGCTTGCAAAAAGACTGAATCTCCCCTATATTTTCAGGTATAAAGAGAATCAATTCTGTGCAGGAGCAATGAATCAAAATGCAAGTATTTATAACTATTATTTAAAGGAAATGGGCTTTGAGTTTGTAGAGGAAGAATTAGATGTTATAAATCTTTTACCCTATTTAAAGCTTCATCCAATAAGTATGCTTGGAATAAAGAGTGAATCAGGTAAGCATGCTGTAGTCTTTCTAAAACAGGAAGCAGATGAATTGGTTTTTCTAAATCCTCATTATGAGAATGATGGTAAAGAAGATTTCTTACAAATAAAAACAAATCAGCTTTCCAAGCTTTTAGAAAAGAAAATAATGGTTGGTAGAATTCAAAAATGTCACAGCCAAAAAATGAAAGTAGATTTTGAGGCTTCGTTAGAAGGATTAGATATCTATTTGAAAGAGTTTGATGCCTTCTGCTCTAAGCCTAGAACCAAGTATGAAATAAAGGAAAGAAGAGATGCCTTATTCCGCGCATTTGCAATTGATTTAATTCCTATGATGGAGATACTTAAGGAAAATACTTTACTTTCTCTTCTTACTAAGTTTCAGCAAGCAATCTTCAAGCTTATAAGAATAGAGACTGAGACAATTCCTTATGATATTGTTTCGAAAGACTTAGTAGAAAAAATTATTGATGAATACAAAAGAATTATTACAATAAAATTAAAAGGAGAAAAAATATGATAGTAGAAGTTAAGAATTTAGAGAAAACCTATAAGAATGGTTTAAAGGCTTTAAATGGCTTAAATTTAGAGGTTAGAGAAAAGGAAATCTTTGGTTTGTTGGGACCTAATGGTAGTGGTAAGACAACCACCATTAATTGTATTTTACAGCTTTTAAATTTTGATAAGGGAGAGATTATGCTTTTTGATGAGGAAATGAAGCCTAGTCGATTAGATTTAAAAGCTAAGATTGGATTGGTTCCTCAAAATGTTGCTGTATTTAATGAGCTTACAGTTTATGATAACATTGATTTCTTTTGTGGATTATATATCAAGGATAAAAAGCTAAGAAAGCAATATGTTGAGGAGGCTATCGAATTTGTGTCCTTAGAGGATTACAAAAAATTTTATCCTAAGAAACTATCTGGTGGTCTTCTTAGAAGATTAAATATTGCCTGTGGAATTGCCCATAAACCAAGTCTAATTATCTTTGATGAGCCTACGGTAGCAGTAGATCCTCAAAGCAGAAATAAGATTCTAGAAGGAATTTTAAAGCTCAATGCAGCTGGATCTACCATTATCTATACATCTCATTACATGGAGGAAGTAGAACAAATTTGTTCTTATATTGTTGTAATGGATAAGGGTGAGGTTATTGCCCATGGAACAAAAGAAAAATTAAAGGAATCTATTGATTTAGGTTCTACGATAACAGTTGAAACAAATGAAGAAGCATTAAAGCTTTTTGAAGAGAAGGACTATGTATTAGAGCTGACCTATAAGGATGGTGAGCTAATTATAAAAACTAAAAAAGGAGATTCCTATTTACCTATTATTATGGATGAACTCCATAAAAATAGGATGCCTATTGGTAGAATATACTCTGAGCTTCCTACTTTAAACGATGTTTTCTTAACGCTTACAGGAAAGGAATTGCGTGATTAATATGCTGTTTTTAACAAGATTGAAAGTACTATTAAAACGCAAATCTACTCTGTTTTGGGTACTCCTGTTTCCTATATTACTGGCTTCAGCCGAATATTTTGCGTTTGGAAAATTTATTAAGTCTACTCCTATTGAAACAATCTCAATTGGTATAATTGAAAATAATACTCCTGAGCTTTTAGAAGATGTTTTAAAGGAAGCTAAAATAGATGATGACAAAAATCTATATGAGGTAATTGCTTATGCTAATCTTGAAAGTGTAGATAAAGCTCTTGAGGATAAGCAAATCGAACTCTATATTTATGAAAAAGAAGAGAAGATAGAAGTGGTTGCAAATTCAAATTCAACTGCATTAACCATAACACATTCCTTAATTAAGGAAGTAAAAATTATAGAAAAAACGATAACAGATGCTTATAAAATCTATTATGAAGATTTAGCAGCTGGAAGGAATCCAATGGAGGTTAATCCGCAAGAAATCCTTGAAAATATTACTAAGGAAAAGGATTATTTTAAAGACATCTCCAGTTCTAAAGATGCAACCTTCTATACCTTTTATTTTTATTCCTTAATTGCGATGGCTTGTCTTTATGCTGCTTTATTTGGTGTTAGTATTATAAATGACATCCGTGCAGACCGTTCAAGCTTGGGTATAAGGATTTCATCCAGTGTTGTTTCAAAGCATAAGCTAATTATTACCTATTTTTTGGCAAGTGCCTTATTGCAGGTTATTTCCTCTGCTATATTATATGTGTATTTAGCCCTTATATTAAAGGTGGCATTAGGTGGAAATGTCGGTCTTATCCTAATCACTTTAATTTTAGGAGGTATTGCTGGAATTACGATAGGAATGCTTATAGGTGCACTTGTTAAGGGAAGTGAAGCAAAGTGTCAAGGCATCATCACTAGTATTACACTTAGCTGTTCCTGTCTAGCTGGTTTGATGTCAGTAGATGTAAAACATTTAGTAGATAAATATATGAGCTTTATTAATTATATCAACCCTGCCGCATTGATTACGAACAGCTTATACGCACTTTATTACTATGATACCTATACGAAATATATTATTTATAGTTGTGTGTTGCTAGGTATATCATTACTTGCCATATTAGGTGTTATCTTGAAAACAAGAGGTGAAAAATATGCAAGTTTGTAAATTATTTTTGAAGATTATTAAGAAAAATATTGGCTTACTCCTTCTTTATATTGGAATTTTTACTTTCATTACAATATTTATGATTTCAGGTCAAAACCAAGGAGATAACTATAAACAACAAAAGATTTCAACCTACATTCTTGTAGAAGAAGAAACAGAAGATTCTAAAGCCTTCCTATCCTTCTTGGATGATTATATCAAAAAGGTAGAATTAAATGGTGAGAGTTCTGTTGATGATGCATTATTTTGGGATGATATTGATTTATATATTTTCATTCCAAAGGATTTCTATAATACCATTTTAGAGGAAAAGGAATCCTTCACAATGAAATCGGCTCCAGATTCTTTAGAAGCTATGTCTTTGATTTCTACGATTAATACCTATTTAAATCTTGTGAAAGAAAATATTCGTCTAGGGATATGTTCAAAGGAGGAAGCACTAACCTACACTAAAGAAGTATTTGTAAATGAAAACTATGCTGTAGTTTCTATTAAAGAGAAGGAAAATACAGGGCTTCTTCGTGGTATGTATGATATGTCTGTTTATATAGTAAGCTCTTTACTTATGCTTATTGTTGGCTTGGTTTCCTTTAATATGAGAAAGATAGATATCAATAGAAGGTTAAGAATTACTCCTTATTCTACAGCCAAAAGAAATGTGATGCTTGGCATTTGTTACTGCCTTTTAGCAGTAGTGTTTATTTGTATTGTGACAATTGTAGGAATATGCATGTTCCCTCAACAGGTCAATGAAAAACTATGGCTATATATATTAAACATATGCTTGTTTGCAGTGACTATGGTGTTTATGGCACTTTTTGTTTCCAGCTTATTTAAATCAGATATGGCGTATATGTGTCTTGCAAATGTTTTACCTTTGGTGGCAGCATTTCTTTGTGGATCATTCGTTGGAATAGAATTACTTCCTGATGCTACAAAGGCCTTTGGGCATATTTTCCCTAATATCTATATCGTTTTAGCAAATAAGTACATCCAGACCACTGATGCATTCCATTTTGGACAATATTTGAGTATTGTTTGGCCATGCTTCCTCTTTATAGCAATCTTCATTGGAGGTAGCATTCTTATAACCAATCTTCTTGCTAAATCAGAAAATTAAAATTTGAGAAAAAAATAAAGAATAATTTAATTTAAACAAAATAAAAAATCAAAAAGCTATTTATTTTTCGATTGATGAAAAATAGATGGCTTTTTGTTTATTTAAATTGAAGAGAATCGTTTTTTATGGTAAAATGGTAAAGAAGATAAGAATAGAAGAGGTACGCTTTATGAAAAGAGATGCAAGAATTAAGGCGATGCAAATTTTATATACATGTGATTTCCAAGGAATAGAGATAGATAAAGTTTTGGAAATGGAAGAGGAATATGATGAACTAGGGATAGCTTTAGCTAGATATTGCTATACAAATATGGCAAGAGTAGATGATTTAATTTCAAATACACTAGAATATTATACAATTGATCGTTTAAACTTGGTAGATAAGGCTATAATTCGTTTGGCTGTTTCAGAAATGCTTGAGGGTAAAGAACCACGTCAAGTCATCATCAATGAAGCATTGGAAATTACAAAGCTTTATACTGACTTAGGTGATCATAAGGCTGTTAGCTTTAACAACCGTTTGTTAGATAATATCAATAAGAAATTGCAGGATTAGGTACTATGGAAGAACGTTATTTAACTGTAACCGCATTGACAAAATACATTAAATATAAATTTGACCACGACCATCATTTAGAAGAAGTCTTGTTGGAAGGTGAGATTTCTAATTTTAAGCATAATTCACGTGGGCATTTTTATTTTACATTAAAGGATGAAAATGCGAGCATTTCTGTTACGATGTTTTCAAGCTTCGCAAGATTAGTCAAATTTGAGCCGAAGGATGGTATGAAGGTTTTTGTAAAGGGAAATGTTACTGTCTACGAACCTTCTGGAACCTATCAAATCAATATTAGGGAAATGAAAAGTGATGGAGTAGGAGATTTATATCTAGCTTTCCAGAAATTAAAAGCAGAGCTAGAAAAGGAAGGATTGTTTGATGTAGCACATAAAAAAAGCTTACCACTCTTCCCACAAACCATCGGTGTAATTACCTCTCCTACTGGAGCTGCTATTAAAGACATCATTCATACAGTAGGACGAAGATATCCTTTAACACGAATTATCTTATATCCTGCAATCGTTCAGGGAGAAGATGCAAAGGATAATGTTGTAAAACAAATTAAGCTTGCTAATGAACAAGGCTTGTGTGATGTATTAATTGTCGGTCGTGGTGGAGGCTCTATAGAAGATCTTTGGGCTTTTAATGAGCGATGTGTGGCTATGGCCATTTATGAAAGTAGAATACCAATTATTTCTGCAGTTGGACATGAGATAGATTTTACGATTGCTGATTTTGTGGCAGATGTAAGAGCTGCAACGCCAACAGCTGCCGCCGAGCTTGCAACACCCTCTTTGGAAATGTTAAAAGGAAATGTTTCCTATTATGTAGATCGTATGACAAAGCATATCAAGCAAATTCTACAGAATGCTAAACTATATATTGCTAATATGGATCGACGAATTGATTCTTTAAATCCAATGTCTATGCTTGAACATAAAAAAAGATTATTAAAGGAATCTACGAAGCAGCTTTCTTTATTAATTCAAAGAATTTTACTAGAAAAGAAAAGTGAATATAAGATATTGGATAGTAAGCTTGGTGCTTTAAATCCTTTAGCTATTATGGATAAGGGGTATTCAATTAATAGTGTAGATGGAGTGATTATTACAGATGTCACTAAGGTTAAGAAGGATGATATCCTAACGACAAAGATGAAAAATGGTGAAATAAAAAGTAGAATCCTGGAGGTTAAGACAAATGGAAACTAAAACATTTGAAGAGAATTTGAAGAAATTAGAAGAGATTGTGCGCAGTCTTGAAAATAAAGATATTACATTAGAGGATGCTGTTAAGAACTATACAACAGGATTAGAATTATCTAAGGTTTGTTATGACATCTTAAACACAAATGAACAGCTTGTTGTTCAAAAGATGACCGAAAGCGGACTTGTGGATTTTAATAGTGATAAGGAATGAGACTAGATTTATTTTTGGTTGAGCAAGGTTTTTTTGCTAGCAGAACCAAGGCTCAAAAGGCCATTGAAGCAGGAGCAGTAAAAGTATCCGGGACCATAATTACAAAATCTAATTTTGAAGTCTCTGAAGCTGATTCTCTAGAAATTATTAAAGATACCAATCCGTATGTGTCAAGGGGTGGGTTAAAGCTAGAGGCAGCAATAGAAAATTTTCAGCTAGACTTTAAAAATAAAAAAGTTTTAGATATTGGTTCTTCAACAGGTGGCTTTACAGATTGTGCTTTAAAGCATGGTGCAGCACTTGTCTATGCTGTGGATGTTGGTACCAATCAATTAGACAATAGCCTAAGAGAAAGAGAAGATGTTATCGTATGGGAACAGACAAATATTCTTGATGTTGCAGCCTTTCCTGTTGACTTTGACTTTATTGTGATGGATGTGTCCTTTGTCAGTATAGAAAAAATTCTTCCGGCGATTGAAAGATTTTTAAAAGAGGACTCTACCTTTATTTGTCTGATAAAGCCACAATTTGAAGTTGGAAAGATGTATTTAAAAAATGGAATTGTTAAGGATAGAACACTCCATATTAAGGTTTTAGAAAAAAACATTGCAGTTTTAGAGATGTACCATTTGGGGATAACTAAACTTATCGCATCTCCTATTTTAGGAGGAAGTGGCAATAAAGAATTTTTAGCTTGCATTAGAAAGAATGCAAAAACAAGGATAAATGTTATTGAAGTATGTAAGTAGGTGAAAAAATGCTAAAAAGCTTAAGCGTAAGAAATTTTGCAATCATCGAAGATATTCATATAGATTTTAAAGAAGGAATGACAGTTTTAACGGGAGAGACTGGCGCTGGAAAATCTTTGATAATAGATACGATTTCTTTATTATTAGGTCAAAGAGCAGATAGTGATATGATTCGTTATGGAGAGAAAAAGGCTACTATTGTAGGTGTTTTTTCCTATACTAATTCTAACCTTGATGAGCTTTTATCACGCTTTTCTATACCTAAAGAATCGGATTTAACTATTGTAAGAGAAATTCAAGATAATGGGAAAAATGTGATTAAGCTAAATAATATTTCTATTAGTCTAACTATGCTTAAACAAATTTCTAATCTTTTAGCAGACATTCATATTCAAAATGATACTTTTAGATTGCTCAATCAAGATTCCTATTTATCTATGATTTGCCCAAATCAAGATATGTCTTATGATAAAATCGTTTCTTCCTATACGGTTGCCTATTCTAAATATCTAGATTCATATCGTAAGTATGAGCTTATTGTTAAAGGCCAAAAGGAAAGTCAAGAGCGTTTAGAATATATGCTATATGAACAAGCAGAATTAAAGAATTTGGCTTTAGTACCACATCTAGATGAAACATTGGCTGCAGAAATATCAAAGCTTGAAAATTTTGATAAGATTTTTTCGAATTTAAATGAAGCATACACAAATCTAGAAAATAACTATTTTTCCATTGATTCTATCTTTGAGGCTGCAAATCATTTGAAAAAAATTTCAGATTTAGATCCTAACTATCAAGATGCATATGAAAAGGCCTTAGACTGTTATTATATTTTAGATGAGATTAAGGGGAGTCTTTCTAGTCAAATTGAAAGTCTAGATTTTGATCAAGAAGAACTAAATGCTAAAATAGAACAATTGAATACTATTGAAAAAGCAAAAACAAAATATAAAAAAAGTGTAGATGAACTCATTGCTTATTTAGAACAAATCACGTTGCAAATAGATATGGTAAACAACTATGATGATGTTTTGAATCATGCAAAAGAGGAAGTTATTTCTTCTCACAAAGCCTTAGTAGATAAAGCCCTTAAGCTTTCGGCCTACCGAAAGAAAATAGCTCTATCCCTTGAAGAAGGCATTTTAAAAGAGTGTCATGATTTAGATTTAGAGGATACAAGATTTAGTATTGCTTTCAATGATGTATCTTTGACAGATCCATTTAATACTTCAGTATTTATGGAAAGTGGAATTGACACAATTGATTTTATGATTAGCTTTAATCGTGGGGAGCCATTAAAATCTTTGCATAAGGTTGCATCAGGTGGAGAAATGTCAAGAATCATGCTTGCTTTTAAAAGCTTTTTTGCAAAGACATCTAATTTATCTTTAATGGTATTTGATGAAATTGATACTGGTGTATCTGGAGCAACAGCGAAAAAGATAGCATTAAAAATGAAGGCTATCGCTAAATATAATCAAGTATTATGCATTACTCATTTGCCACAGGTAGCAGCGATGGGTGATTCACATATTCATATATATAAAGAGCTTGCGCAGAATAGAACTACAACACATTATAAATATCTTTCACAAGAAGAACGTGTAGAAGAAGTAGCTTTAATGCTTTCAGGGGATAAGATGAGCTTATACGCTCTAGAGCATGCCAAGGCTATGCTTTCAGAATAAAAAAATAAGGGCTATGCCCTATTTTTTATTAACAAATCTATTTAAGGCTTTGGCAACACCAGAGTCTTCATTAGAGGTAGTAATGAAATTTGCTACCTTTTTTACTTCTTTAAAAGAATTTTCCATAGCTACCCCTATACCTGCTTTTTCTATCATAGCTAAATCATTTCCTGCATCTCCAATTGCCATAGTTTCAGATGGCAATATATTCAGGTATTTCGCCAGTGCTTCTAAGGCAGTTCCCTTATTTGTTTTTTTATTTAAGAATTCTAAAAAGATTGGAGAGGAACGAACAACAGAATATTCTTCATAATATTTTGGATTTAAATCCTTCATGGCAGAAGTTACACAAGAATCCTCACCAACCATCATACACTTTAAAAATTCTTCCTCATCCCTAATGTCTTGAAACTGAACAATGTGATCCATAATTTTATTAATCCGAACCTCAACATCGGTATAAGGATTATGAATATCTGTAATCAAATCTTCATTTTTCTTAAATGCGTGAAAGTACGTATTTAAGCGTTTAGATTCATCATAAAGCTCCTTTATAGTTTTACCGGATATGGTAGAGGAAAAGATAATCTCTAGGTTTTTTGTGTTAAATACTTTTGCACCATTATAACAAATCACATAGTCGTTTTCGGAAATTAAATTGAGTTCTTTTAAAACAGGAAGAACACCATGATAAGGTCTTCCAGTGGCAATTACAATTTTACATCCATTATTTTTAGCATTCCAAATAGCTTGCTTATTCTCATCTGAAATTCTTTTTTGGTTATCAAAAAGAGTTCCATCTAAATCAATTGTACAAAGTTTAATCATTTTATCACCTGTCTCATTATAGCATAATTGGTAAAAATTGGGTATATGAAAAGAGAAAAAACGAGGAAAATAAAAGATGTGGAGGTGTAAAAATGAAAAAAATAATTGCCTTTATTAGTATGTTATTCTTATCCTTAGGTATTTTTACTGCTCATGCCTATGAGTTATCTAAGGATGATAAAATCTATGTTGGTGGTCAAGCTATAGGTATAAAGCTTAATACAGGTGTACTTGTTGTAGGCTCCTATGGAATTCTTGAGGATGGGAAGGTCCATAAGCCATGGGAAGCTGCTGGCATAACAGAAGGAGACCAAATTACAAGCTTAAACAATATGCAGATTACAGATATAAAAAGTCTTTTGAAAGCCTTAGAACAAACAGGTGGAAAAGAATGTAGTATTGAATATAAAAGAAACAACGAAGTTTTTAGAAAAAATATTACACCTATGTATTCATCTAATAGCTACTCCTTAGGTTTATATGTTAAGGATTCTATCTTAGGTGTTGGAACATTAACTTATTATATCCAAGAGATTAATGCATTTGGTAGCTTAGGACATCAAATAACCTCAAAGGACTTCTATAGTGGTGAAATTTATGAAGCCAAAGTAAATGAAATTATAAAGCCCACTCGTAGTGAAGCTGGAGAAAAACGAGCTAGTATAGATAGTAAGTCCATTGGTAAGGTAGAACAAAATACAAATACTGGTGTACATGGATATACAAATTCTAACTTCGATTATAGTAAGATGGAAGCTCTTGAGATGAAAACTAGAGATGAAATTCATCTAGGAGAAGCAGAAATATGGACTTGTATAAAAGGTAAAACCGTAGAAAAATACAAAATCAATATTACAGGCTTAGCTAAGCAGAGTAAGAAGGATATCAAAGGAATTTCTTTTGAAGTGACAGATGAAACTCTTTTAGCTGAAACTGGTGGCATAATACAAGGTATGTCAGGATCTCCAATTATTCAGGATAATAAGATTATTGGTGCTGTAACCCATGTTTTAATCAATAACAGTAAAAGAGGATATGGAATTTATCTTGAGTTTATGCTAGAGGATATGGGTATTACTATTGTAGAATAAAAAAAGATGCCAAATGGCATCTTTTTGATTTTTATACGCGTTTTGCTAAAACTACAATATAATAAATTAAAGTTGCTACAGAGGCTAAAGCCATAGCTGCAGTAAGAATAAGGATGATAATCTTACCCCAATGTGTATCTGTAGGATTTTTATATCCTTTTTTCTTTAATTCTTTTTTTGCTTGTTTTTTTGTTTTTTTATTTTGTGCCATATCTTCACCTACTTCAAGAAAAATGCTATAATATACATATAGATTTATTATATAATATTTTTTGCAAAAAGGAAAGGATTTTTTTTATGAGTAAGCAAAACAATGTAAAAATTATACTCCATGTTGATATGAATGCCTTTTTTTGCTCTGTAGCTTGCTTGTTAAATCCTGCATTAAGAGGCAAGGTTTTTGCCATTGGAAGAGAAAATAGCTATAGAGGAGTCATTTCCTCTGCAAGCTATGAGGCTAGAGCCTTAGGAATTCACTCTGCTCAAAGCTTGAAAGAAGCTTATGATCTTGTCCCAAATTTAATTGTAGTTCATTTGGATTATTCATACTATGTGGAATATCATCAAAAATTTTTAAAAATTTTAAATCAATATTCAAAGCTAGTGGAAGTTGCTAGTATTGATGAGGCCTACTTAGATATTACTGAAATGTCTTTAACTAGACATCCTTTAGTTATTGCAAAAGAAATTCAAAAGCGGATTTTAAAGGAAGTAGGCTTAAGCTGTTCTATAGGAATTGCTCCCACATTATTTTTAGCTAAAATGGCTTCCGATATGAAAAAACCATTAGGAATTACGGTTTTGCGTAAAAGAGATGTGAAGGAAATATTATATCCTTTATCTGTTTCAGATATTTTTGGGATTGGAAAGAAGACCTATCCCACATTAATCTCTAATGATATCAAAACCATTGCGGATTTTATGAATCCACAAAATGAACAAAAAATTATTAAATTAATAGGAAAAACAACCTATGATTATGCATATTCCCATATTTTAGGTAATTCCTCTAATGTGGTGGATCCAAATAGAAGAAGTGAATCAGAAAGTATTTCTACCTCTCAAACCTTTGATCGAATTATCAATTCAAATATCGAAGTATTATATGAGCTTAGAAAAATGACAAGAGAAATGGTTAGTAAATTGAAGAAATCCCATTATTTTACTAAGACGATAACTATCACTTTGCGTAATGTCCAATTTAAAACCATAACTAGAAGTAAATCCATTGACTATACGGATGAGTTTGATGATATCTATGATGTTGTTGTTGATTTAGTGGAAGAGCATTATCATGAGGAACCTCTTAGATTATTGGGAGTGGGTTTATCTAATTTAAAGGAAGAAAAGGATTTACCAAAGGAATACAATCTATTTACTATAACTGATGAAAATGAAAAACAGGTAGAAATTGATCGTATCATAAAGGAATATCAGAAGAAATATGGAGAAAAGGCGTTATTCCAGACGAAAAAGAAAAACTTGTAATTTTAAAATAATAATGATATTATACAAGAGGTGATTTTAATGGAATTTGATGGATATGAATTTAAAAGCTATATCCTCCATGCTTTAGAGGATTTGAAATTTAAAAATTTAACTCCAGTTCAAAGGGAAGTTTTGGATGGAATACATATTAATAAAAATATTTTAGCAAAATCAAAAACAGGTAGTGGAAAAACTCATGCTTTTCTTTTACCTATTTTTCAGTCTTTAAATGAAGAGGAGCATTCTGTTTTTGCTACTATACTTTCTCCTACTAAGGAGCTTGCTATGCAAACCTATAAGATGGCTCAGCATATAGCCTCCTTTTCTGGAAAAAGAATAGATATTAAATTGTTCTCAGGTGGTACAGATCGTTTAAAGGAAATAGAAAAGCTAAAAAGTACTACTCCCCAGATTGTAATTGGGACACCAGGTAAAATTAAAGATTTAGCTATTACTGAAAATGTATTAAAAATTTATACCTCTAAATATTTTATTGTAGATGAAATGGATATGGCCTTAGATGGTGGTTATGAGGAAGATTTAGATGAAATTTCAAAAATTTTAGTAAATTCTAAAATGATGTTTTTTTCTGCAACAATGGAGGATAGAGTACTCCACTTTGCTAAAAAGTATTTAAGTAATCCTTATATGATTGATATAAAGGAAACAAATGATGCCCAAATTGAACATATTTGGATTCCTTTAAAGCATAAGCCTCGTTTAGAAATGCTTTTGAATTTATTAAACACCATTCAGCCTTATTTAGCTATTGTATTTGCGAATACGAAAGAAAAAGTAATTGAAGTAGGCAAAGAACTATCAAGCAGAGGATATTTTGTTGGCCTTATGCATGGAGACTTAACTCCAAGAGAAAGAAAACGTGTATTAAATGATTGTAAGGCTTTAAAATATCAGTATCTTGTAGCTACAGATCTTGCAGCTAGAGGATTAGATATTGAAGGTGTAAGTCATATAATCAATTATGAATTACCTTATAATTATGAATTTTATCTCCATCGAAGTGGAAGAACAGGGCGTATGCATCGAGATGGAATTGTTTATTCCTTTTATGAAGAGGTGGATGATGCGTACTTAGACAATTTGGCCAAGAAAAAAATTTCACCTAAATATTATGAATTTAAAAATGAAGAGCTCATTCCTTATAAGGGTAGAGCTACAAGAGCTGCACGTGTAAAACCAAAAACAGATTATCAAAAGGAAGCAGCGAAGTTTGTGCCTAAACCTAAGAAGGTTTCACCAGGCTATAAGAAAAAAATGCAGGCAAAGATTGATGACATTGCCAGTCGTTTAAAAAAGAATGATCAGAAAAAGAAGAGAAGAAGAACAAAATAAGAAAAGGCTATATTAAGTATTCTACGCTATAACTACGACAAATAAATATGTATTGGGGACTTTTATATGGATATAGAAATAAAGAAATACACAAAAGATAAAATACAGGATGTATTGAGTTTTGAAGAAAGATTAAGAGAAGAAGAAAACTTTTGGGGATGGGAAATTAATGAGGCCTATATCCAAGCGGTTAAAAAGAGCTTTGATGATAGTGCTTTTGAAAACTCAATTTCACTGCTGGCTTATGACAAAAATATTGTAATTGGAAGAATTGATTCAACAATTATTGCAAGCCATTTTGATGGTTCTAAGAAAGCATATTTAGATTGGATTTGTGTAATTAAGAGCTATAGACACCATGGTGTTGCCCAAAAAATGCTGGAAGCTTTAAGAAAACAATTAAAGGAGAATAATATAGATACTTTAATTGCCCTAACAGCTTCCAATGAAGAGGCTCAGAACTTTTATAAAAATATTCCAAATTCTTTCATGAGAGATATAGGAATTTGGATTGATATAAAATAAATTTTAAATAATAATTCTTAATAATAAAAAAGCGATTCGAATTTGAATCGCTTTTATTGTTTTACTTTAAAGTTTCACCAGAAGTGATGTGTTTTTCATTTACATTCTTAACATTAGGAGAAGAGAAGATTCTAACATTTCTTTCTACAACCAATCCTTCAGGTAAAATTAATTTTTTACCAATTACATTGATACCACAAGATAAAATCTTTGGTTTTTCTTTGTTTGGCTGATAATCCTTACCAGTACCGATAACAGAATAATCTCCAACTACAGTTTCCTTATCAATAATTGTATTTTCAATACGGCAATTCTTACCTATGACAACATCGTTTAGGATAACAGAGTCTTTAATAACAGAACCCTCTCCAACCTTTACGCCTGGAGAAATAACAGAATGGGTAATTGTACCATCAATTTGACAACCATTTGAAATTAAAGATCTCTTAATATCAGCGTTGGATCCTAATTTAACTGGTGGAAGATCCTCACTCTTTGTATAAATCTTCCAAGATGGATCATATAAATCTAGGGCAGTATCTTCGATTAATTCTAGGTTGGTCTCTAGATAAGAATCATAAGTACCTACATCCTTCCAGTAATCATAATATTCATAGGCATAAACCTTACCATCCTTAATCATATCAGGAATGATGTGCTGACCGAAGTCTAAATCAATGATATCAGGATGTGCTTCAATTTGATCAATTAAAGCTTGCGTAGAGAATACATAAATACCCATAGAAGCCTTATTTGATTTAGGCTCTTTTGGTTTTTCAACAAACTTATTAATTTTTAAGTTTGCATCAGTTTCAAGAATACCAAAACGACTTGCTTCCTCTATAGGTACTATTTTAGCTGCAATAGTTAGGTCGGCTCCTGTTTGTTTGTGTTGTTCAATCATCTTAGAGTAATCCATCTTATAAACATGGTCACCAGAAAGAATAAGAACATATTTAGATGCGTAACGCTTAATGAATTCTAGATTCTTACGAATTGCATCCGCAGTTCCCTCATACCAAGAGTTGCTTGGCTGAAGAAGTGTTACAAATGAATCACGACGGTCTAAGTCCCAAGGTTTACCAACACCGATGTGCTCATTTAATGAAAGTGGTAGGTATTGTGTTAAAATACCAATTTGGAAAATACCAGAATTGCAGCAGTTTGAAAGTGCGAAATCGATGATTCTGAATTTTCCCGCAAATGGAACTGCTGGTTTACTACGTTTTTCAGATAAAATATCCAAACGAGATCCACGTCCACCCGCTAAAATTAAAGCTAAAGTTTCCATTTTATTTCCCTCCTACTATAGCATAATTTTTTTGTATATATCTAAGTATTTTGCAGCAGAAGAAGACCAACTATAGTCTTTTTCCATTGCTTGTTTTACTAAGGTATTCCAAGCTTTTTTATTTTCGTTATATGTATTTAAGGCAATGAACATAACATCCTTTAATTCAATAGCATTAAAGTTTGCAAAGCTAAAGCCTGTACCTTCATTTGTAAATTCATTGTAAGGTTGAACAGTATCCTTTAAGCCACCTGTTTCACGTACAAGTGGAAGAGTACCATAGCGCATAGCTATCATTTGTCCTAATCCACAAGGTTCGAATTTAGAAGGCATTAAGAAGATATCACAGCCTGCGTAAATTTTTTGTGCGATTGGATCAGAATAGCCTATATAGCATTTGAAACGATCAGGGTATCTAGCCTCCATAGAACGGAAGAAGTCTTCGTACATTGCATCTCCAGAACCCATAAGAATAAATTTTGCATTGCTATAATTAATAACATCATCAAGAATTGGCATTAATAAATCAATACCCTTTTGATCAACTAATCTTGAAACAAGACCAAATAGTGGAACATCTTCTGTACTTAATCCAAATTCTTTTAGAAGAGCTTCTTTATTTTTCTTTTTACCTGCTGTTGCATTTTTAATAGAATAATTAGAATAGATATGTTTGTCAGTTTCAGGATCATATTTTACGACATCTATTCCATTAACAATACCATAGAAATCAAAATAACGTAATCCCAATATATTATTTAAACGATACCCATAATAATCTGTTAAAACTTCATTTTTATAAGTTTCAGATACTGTAGTCACAATATTTGATTCTAATATACCTGCCTTCATATAATTGATGCATCCACCAAATTCTAAAGAAGA
>CAMWKG010000032.1 GCA_947174785.1 uncultured Mollicutes bacterium | reverse complement strand
ATATGAAAATGAATAAGATTTCCCCTCTTAGTGAAAAACTAAGAGGTTTTTCTTTGTAAAAAAAATTATTTTATCCATATGATTTTAAAAGCTTTTTTCTTAACAATTTTATATAATAGCCTTAGGTGGTAAAATGGATAAATATAGTGTGCTAAAAAAGTATTTTGGTTATGAAGAGTTCAAGACTCCTCAAGATAAAATCATTGATTTGGTTTTAGAGGATAATGAGGTTATAGGTCTTTTGCCTACAGGCTTTGGAAAATCTATTATCTTTCAAGTTCTGGCTTTGATGCTAGAAGGAGTGAGTATTGTTATTTCTCCTTTAATTGCTTTAATGGAAGATCAAGTAAAAGCCTTAAAAAGAAAAGGAATCTATGCTGCTGTACTGAATTCAAATTTGTCCTTTGAAGAGCAGCTAGAAGTTTATTCTTCTTTAAAAAAATATAAGCTAATCTATGTTTCACCTGAACGATTAGAGAATAAGTTATTTTTAAAATATATGAAGGATTTAAAAGTTTCAATGATTGTTGTAGATGAAGCGCATACGATATTATGGGCAGAAGGCTTTAGAGAGGCTTTTGGGCAGATTTATACTTTTATTGAAAGCTTTTATGATAGACCAAAGCTTCTTGCGTTAACAGCCACTGCAACACATTCTACTGTGCAGAAGATAAAAGCATACCTGCATTTAGAAAGCCCAATAGTAGTTGAGGTTCCTATGGATAGACCCAATTTATTTTACAAGGTGATATCTATGGAGCACAAAATAAATTTTCTTATAAAATATTTAAAAAATCATGAAAATGATAGAGGAATTATCTACTGTCTTACGCGGAAGAAAACAGAAGAGTTACATTATAAACTCATAGAACTAGGTTTTCCAAATGCATATTATCATGGCGGACTGGATATAGAGCTTAAAAAAAGGAATCAAGATACCTTTACGAATGGCGAACAAAAAATTATGATATGTACTAACGCTTTTGGGATGGGAATAGATATTCCAGATATTCGTTTTGTGATAGAATATGATTTACCACAATCCTTAGAGGATTTGGTTCAGCAAATGGGAAGGGCATCACGTGATGGTGCCTATGGAGAAGGAATTGTTTTATTTTCTTTTCAGGATATAAATACAGTTGAATACTTTATAAGGCAACAACAGGATTCTAAAATTCAAAAACAAAATCAAAAGAAATTAGAAGCCTTGGTTGATTATTGCTTAACTAAAAAATGTAGGCATAGCTTTATTAGCTCGTATTTTGGTCAAAGAGAAAAAAGCTGTAAAGTCTCTTGTGATAATTGTAGTAAAATGTGTAGATAAATTAGTGAAATTGTCTTATAATATATAGTAGAGGTGTTTTAAATGGGATTAAAAGAAGCTTTCAATCAGGCCAAGCAAAAAATAAAAAAGACAATTGAAAAAGGAAACAGTGAACTAAAAAGATATTCTGCAAGCTTTCAGATGATTATCTATAGTAAGCCTATCTTAGGAGGATTTGTTACGAAACAGGTATTTGAGGGAGAAAACCAGCTTTATATTCCGATTTCTTCCTTTAAAAATGATATAGCTATTAACACAATATTTAAGCTTCAAAATATGGAAGATATTTATGTAGTTACAGAAATTGATGAAGAAGAATATACTGAGGAGTTAATAAAGGATGGTAAAACCTATACGTATCCATGCCATATTGTGAAATATCGTCCTTTAAAT
Source organism: uncultured Mollicutes bacterium (assembly GCA_947174785.1). Classification (GTDB taxonomy): domain Bacteria; phylum Bacillota_I; class Bacilli_A; order Acholeplasmatales; family Anaeroplasmataceae; genus Pelethenecus. The sequence continues at coordinate 21,059 of CAMWKG010000032.1, read as the reverse complement.
GATGTGTTTACTGAACAGACAATGGGAATGGAGTATAGAGAATTAACAGAGGCTCAGCATGAAACTTTGAATAAAATTAAAAAAGTAATTGAGACAAAATCCTTGGCTGTTCAAGTTAAGAAGGATGTTTGTTTAAAGCTATGGCAGTATTTTACTGAATGTATTTCCTATCAACTAAAGGATCATTATGTTATGGAAACCTTTGTGAAAATAGCAGATGATTATGTTGATGATTTTTCTGCATTACTATTAAAGCTTTTTGCATAAAAGGATTTTCTTCATACATACTATTACTAAGAGGTGTATGGTATGAAAAAATTAACGATATTAGGAGTTCTTGTAGTTTTTTCTTTAGGAACTCTTTTTCATTTTATGTATGAATGGGTACCCTTTTTTATCTTTCCAATGAACGAAAGTATATTTGAGCATTGCAAGCTTGTTCTTTTTCCTTTTTTAATTTTTTATCTTTGCTGTCTTCCTTTCTACAAAGAAAATAAGGGCGTGCTTTTTTCTTCCTTTTTTTCTGCAATCTTAGTTTCTATTGCAATTATAGTTATAGGGTATTATACCTATAGTGGAATTCTAGGGTATGATATTGATGCAGTGAATATCATTCTTTATTATGTTGCAGTCCTTATAGGCTTTCTTTTAATTTATAAAAAAAAGACGTTTGTTAGCATTTCTAACAGTGTCGTCTTCCTTTTGATTATGATTGTATTGTTTTCTGTATTTAGCTTTTATCCACCTAATTTAAGCTTCTTTAAGGGCTAGAGAAGAAATCATTTCTTCCAGTTCCTTTGAATCAAATTCATAGGATTTTCCACAAAAGTTGCAGGTGATTGAGGCTTTGTGATCTGTGGCTAAAATATCTTCAAGTTCAATTTTTCCAAGACTCATAAGTCCCTTTTTAAAGCGCTCCTTACTACAAGGGCAGAAGTAGGATAGCTCTTTAGTTTCTAAAAGCTCATAATCCCCTTCAGTGATTTCCTCAATCATTTCTTCTGCAGAATAGCCTTCAGCAATCATTTCAGAACAGCTTTTTAATGTCTTTAAACGTTCTTCTAATTTAAGAAGTGTTTCTTCCTTACAGCCTGGCATAATTTGAAGTAAAAAACCACCAGCACTTAAGACATTTCCATCAGGGTCAATGAGGACACCTAAACCGACAGAAGAGGGAATTTGTTCTGATTTTGCAAAATAGTAAGTAAAATCCTCTGCAATTTCACCACTGATGATTTCACAGGTTGAAGAGAAGGGAGCACGCATATGAAGGTCCTTAATGACTTCGATATAGCCGTTTCTTCCAACAGCGTCCCCAACATTGAGCTTTCCGTTATTATAAGAAAGATAAACTCCTGGGTTATGAACAAATCCACGAACATGTCCATCTGTTGCTTCCATTGTAATTTGACCAATAGGTCCATCTCCACAGACCTTTATGGTTAAATGCTCACCAGATTTATAGGTACATGACATAATGCTTGCTATAGTTAAGCATCTTCCTAGAGCTGCACAAGAAGTAGGCCAAAGCTTATGAATTTTCTTTGCTTCTTGAACCATTTCAGTTGTAATTGCAGCATATATTCTTACTGTTCCATCAAAGGCATAGGCCTTTTGTAAATAATTGTTCATACTTTATCACCATCAACTATTGTATCATATTTGAAAAATAAAATCTATGATTACGTTTTCATAAGCATATTTATTGACACATTTTGTAAAAGTGAATATAATTATAGTATCAATTTAGGACGTGTCCTTTATTGATATTTTTTTTATTTTAAAAATATCGTGCAATTTTTACAATTTTGTTCTATAATTTTATAGGGTGATGTAAATGAGTTTAATGAAAAGAACAATGGAATTTTTCATTCATACGAAGGATGTCGATTATAATGATGTCATAAGACCCACAGCTCTACTAGATATGTTTCAGGATTTAGCTGGTCTTCACGCAGAAGACTTAGGTGTGGGATATCAGGATTTAAAGGAAAAAAATTATGCCTGGGTTGTTTTATATCAACGCTATGAAATAAAAAGAATACCCCCTTATTTAGATACAGTTGAACTCATCACTTGGCCTAAACCGAAAAATCGTTTAGAATTTGAACGTGAATATCTTCTGACAAATAAGGAAGGACAAACGTTAGTACAAGGAATTTCTAATTGGGTCATCATTGATTTAAATACAAGAGGACTAGTTCGTTCTGATAAAATTAACTTTAATGGAGAATATGAAGACTTTACAAATTATCCAGAAAAATGTAAGCGTAAGCTAGGATTAGATGCATCAAAAATAACAGATACCTTTTCCTATAAGGTGACGCTAGAAGATATTGATCATAATGGACATATGAACAATGCAAGATATATCAATATTATTCAAAATCATTTTTTTGAATATGGTAGTAAAGAATATATAAAGGATGTAGAGATTGCTTATGTGAAGGAAACGAAGCACAAGGATGAAATTCACATAGGACATTTTAAATTAGAAGATAAGGAAGCCTTTATCGGCTTTGTAAATGATGAAATATGTTTTGAATGTTTGATAGGAGTAGATAAGCTATGAAAGAATTTTTAGAATTTATAAAGGATACACCAACTGCATTTCATGCAAGCTTAAAAATAAAAGAAAAGCTTTTAAAGGCAGGCTTTATAGAATTAAAAGAAAATGAGTCTTGGAAATTAACTTTAGGAGGAAAATATTTTATTGGAAGAAATATGTCTTCCTTACTTGCTTTTGTATTACCAAAGGATAGTCCAAAGGGATTTCATATTACTGCTGCTCATCTTGATTCTCCAACCTTTAAGCTAAAGCCAAATTTCACATTAGAAAAAGGGAAGTATATCAAATTGAATACAGAGGTTTATGGCGGACCCATTTATTCTTCATGGATGGATCGTCCTTTAGGAATTGCAGGAAGAGTTTTAGTATTAGAAAATAATTCTATTCAAGCAAGATTAGTAAACATAGATAAGCCTGTACTTTGTATCCCTAATTTGCCTATTCATTATAATCGTAATGTGAATAAAGGAGTAGAGTTGAATCCACAAGTAGATATGCTTCCTTTATTTGCAGAATCTAAAGGTAAAATAGCTTCTTTATATCAAAAGATAGCAGAGGTTTTAGATATTAAAGAGGAGGCTATTATCAGTAGTGATTTATATCTTACTTGCTTGGATCGTGGTTGTTTCGTTGGGGCAAATGAAGAATTTATGATGGCACCACAAATTGATAATCTAGAATGCTCTTATGGTTTGATAGAAGCACTCCTACAATCTAAAGCGAAAGATACAGTCAGTGTTTGTGCTTTGTTTGATAATGAGGAAATAGGTTCATCTACCTTGCAAGGAGCAGATTCAACCTTCTTAGCAGATACTTTAAAAAGAATAAGCATAGCTTTACATAAAACAGAAGAAGAACATTTTATGGCATTAGGAAATTCCTTTTTAATTTCTGCTGACAATGCGCAAGGCTTTCATCCAAATTATCCTTCTAAATATGACGAATCTAACCCTTGTTTTATGAATGAAGGAATTGTGATTAAGAATGCTGCAAACGGCTCATATACAACAAGTGCTTTATCTAGTGCACTCTTCCAAGCCATTTGTAAAAAGGCAGGTGTACCTACACAGCTTACTACGAATAGAAGTGATATAAGAGGTGGATCTACCCTAGGAGCAATTTCTTTAACTCATGTATCTATTCCATCTGTAGATATTGGTTTAGCACAGCTTGCAATGCATTCTTCCTATGAGACTGCTGGAACAAAGGATTTAGCCTATTTAATTCAGGCTATAAAGGAATTCTACTCTTCTAAAGTTGAAGAGATAAAAGAAGAAAAAATTACATTCTAATTAAGAATTTAGATAAACAAGGACAAGCTTGAAGCATTTGTTATAGAATGTAAATAATAAGTTTTGATTTATGGAGGATAATTTAATAATGAAGACATTTATAAAAGCATTTTTTTCTATTTTAATATTAGGGATTATAATTTTGGGTATTTCAGGCTGCAGTACTGAATTTGCAAAACAAGAATACGATGATGCAGAAAAAATCGTTCAAATGGGAGATCATTGCGTGGAAAGTAATTCTGCATTTAAATCTATAAATGACAGCCATTCTTTTACAGCTTCAAAGTTCAATGGACGAAAAACACTTTGGAAAAAAAGCCTTGCAAAAAATGTAGATGTAGAAATACAATTTGAGATAAGTATTTCAAGTGGATATGCAAAAATTGTACATATTGACAGTGATAATAATATAACTGTTTTAGTAGAATGCTCAGAAGATAATTCTACTAAGCAGTCAGGGACAAAAATAATTTCTTTTACTAGTGGACTAAATCGATTTAAGATTGTTGCGTATGATTGCAAAGATATTAGTTTAAAATTATTTTTTGAATTAAGTTGAAATGAATTCAAGTAAACTAAGTTTCAAAGGCATTTAATATTTTCTATTATTTGTAGATAAAAGATCTCGAACAAATTGTCCGAGATCTTTTTTGATGTTACTTGAAATGCAATTTTTCAAAAATTTTGTTTAATTACTGATGTTAAAGAGGCTTTATGCAACCTTTTTTAAAACGATTAAGATTCTTTCATCTTGTACTTGTAAGATTTCATTAAAATCTCCACACATTTTTACCACCTCAAAACCAGGAAAGGTTAGGCTTTCTATAGGATGATAATATTCAAAGTAGATTTCTTCTGATTTTAGGTTTCCTTCTTTAATGAGAATGGAATGCATAAGAGTAGAAGAATCTATCTTTTTTGTAGTCCACTTGATTGAGTGAGTTGGATATTTCCTTTTAAGGCGATGATGTCTATATTCTTCTAACAATGCTTTTGAGAAAATATCAAAAATAAACAATCCATTTGGATTAAGATGCTTGTTTACAGAAGAAAGCAGATTTTGAATATCGTCCTTTGTTTTCAAAAAATTAACTGAATCAAAGAAGCAGGTGATAACATCATAGGTTTTATCTAAACTAAAGTTTGTCATATCCCCTACATAAAAAGGTATGTGCAAGTGATTCATCTTTGCTTTTTCTTTAGCAATTTCAATGATAGATTCTGACAAGTCTAAGCCTTCAACTGAATAATGATTTAGTTTTAAAAGAATGGCTAATGTGCCACTACCACATGCTAAATCTAAAATAGAAGAAGTAGGATTTAGATAAGGCTTTATAAAATCTAACCATAAGGTATAATCTAATTCTTCATAGACATCGTCATAGTAGTAGGAAAAATGTTTATATGCATTCATTTTTTCACCTTTAAGCTGTCTAGGATTTTTTTATCTATATCAATATAGATAGTTTTTTGTTTTGTGTAGGTTACAAAGCAATTTCTTTTTCCAGGAATTTTTTTGATATTTCTTACTAAGGTATAGTCCACTGGAATAGAAGAGGATTCATTTAAAGAAGAATAATTCGCAGCCAGCATTGCAGCAGTTCTGCATAAATTCTCTGTTAGTTCATTTGCGCATACAATAACATGACTTCCACTTGCATTTTGAACATGGAACCAATAGTCTGTTGATTTAGCTAGCTTATGTGTAAGATATTCATTCTGTAAATTGTTTTTACCTACATAAATGAGTGTATCATCTACAATATAGGTTAAATAATTTGGTTTTGCCTTTTTCTTTGATTTATTAGGTGTGTCTAAAAGATACCTATTTTCTATAAGCTCTTGTCTAATTTCTATAGCATCATTAATACTTGCACATTTGAGTTGCTCCAAAAGCATTTGGAAGTACTCAATTTCACTTTCTGATAACCTTAATTGATCTTCAATATAATGGATGGCTGTTTTTGTTTTTTGGTATTTTTTATAGTACTTTTGGCTATTCGTAATAATATCATATTTGATATCTAAATCAATGATTTCCTCTTGATTTGTATAATAGTTAAAGATTGATACCTTAGCTTCTTTCGCCTTTAAATTAGGATAACTTAATAAGAGTTCTCCTTTTATTTTATATTCCTCTGCATGAGATGCCTCTAATGCTTCAGCAGTTAATTTTTTTATTTTCTTTTCGTTTTTATGGATTTGGCGTTGAATAAAGGAGACAAGATCATTTGTCTTAAGCTTTATTTTAGATTGATTGTCTGCCTGATAGTAATAATCATCTAAAAGGGCAGATAAAGAAGAATAGGCATCATTCTCTAAATTAGATAAGGGAATATAGTAGAAATCTTTTTTTCCTTGAGTGTTTGTAAAAATAGAAGGAGAAGCTACCTGATGTAATAAGTCATAAAAATAGGAAATGGATTGTTCCTTGGTAAAAGCATAGTTTGCTAGTGCAATAGAAACTCCCTCTAATTTGATGCAAAGATCCTTAGGAGATTCAATTTTTAAATTCTCTAATTCCTTTAAAGATAAATCAAAAGGGTTAAGCTTAGTTCCTTCTGGAAAAAGGTAGGTTGCGTTTGGAAGCATAGTGCGCCCAAATTCTGTAACTCCTGTATGCTTAAGAACCTCTAATATTTTGTATCTTTCCTCTGTTAAAATCAAATTAGAGTATCTTCCCATTATTTCACAGATGAGGTATTTATGAGTGAAATCTCTCATCTCATTATATCCTGCAAGCTTAAATACTACAATTCTATCATTTTTATATTGATATAAATCCTCAATAAAAAAACCTTCTATATGCTTTCTTAATAGCATAGTCAAGCTTCTTGGGTTGGTTGGTGCATCATAGGTTTTATTCGTCAAATGAATTCTTGCATAATCTGAAGATAGACTAATCATAACAGAATGGTTTTGATGATTAGAACGAACAACCAAAATAAAATCTGTGTCTCCAGATTCCATAACCTTTGTTATTCTACCCGTTTTTAAAATATTAAGTTCTTGGATTAGTTTATGCAAAAATACACCATCAAAACTCATTATTATCACCACCTTTAAGTATAGCATAATTTTTAGCAATTATAAAACAATAAAATGGATATTTCTTTTAATATGTGAAAAAATATGATAAAATAGTAAAAAGGAGCTGATGAAAATGGCTTGGGGAAGAAAAAAGATTTTAGCAAGGCTAGGACAGTATTTAGAAAACAAGCAAATCCCTTTTGAGTATGATGAAGAAAATTTAAAAATTAAATTGGAATTATATTTTAATAACCTTTCTTATATGCTTTATCCTTATATTACGATAGAGGATAATTTATGTAGTATGAATATTAATGTCATTGAGCATCCTATTAAAGGCTTTAATTATGAAAAAATCAATGATTTCAATAAACAATCTAAGTTTTTTAAAGCTTATTTAACAGAAGAAGGAATTGTATCTTTAGAGTATAGATTCATTTTAAATGAAATTGATGCAGACATTTTTGATGCAATATTCGACAGTTTATATGCACTTGAGACTATAATTGACGCTTTATAAAAACGCTTTTAAAGGTTTTTTTCTTGTATAGTTTATCATATAGTGATAAAATAAGTCAAAGGGAAGGTAGTAAGCATGAAATTAAATGACCGCGGTTTACTAGTTGTTATATCAGGTCCCTCTGGAGTTGGTAAGGGGACAGTACGTAGAGCTCTTTTTAATATGCCGAATAACAATTTGGTTTATAGTGTTTCCATGACAACAAGAGAAAAACGGCCAGGAGAGGTCGATGGAGTAGACTATTATTTCGTATCTAAAGAGGAATTTAAGAAGCGTAAAGCAAATGGAAAGTTTTTAGAAACCGCAGAGTTTGTAGGAAATTATTATGGTACCCCACTAGATAAAGTCAATGAACAGCTGGATTTAGGAAATGAGGTTGTTTTAGAAATAGAGGTCGATGGAGCTCAACAGGTAAAGAAGAAAGTGCCAGATTGTGTTATGATTTTCATTGTTCCACCTGGGAAGCAAGCTCTATATGACCGTTTAAAGCGTAGAGGTACGGAATCTGAGCCTATTATTAAGGAAAGAATCGAAAAGGCAAACCGTGAATTTAAGGTTGCTCATTTATATGATTATATTGTTGTAAACGATGAGGTAAATAACGCCGCTGACAGAATTATGGCTATTATCCGTGCAGAGCATGCGAAAACAGAACGTTCTATCCATAAATATATGGAAATGATAGAGGAAAATTAAATTTTTTCTTTATTTTTTCTTTAAATATGATATAATATTTTTAGACCTTGAAAGGAAGATGAATATGTCAAATAAGAAGAATTATGATGGTATGCGTTATCCTTCAGTAGATGCATTACTTGATAAAATTGACTCAAAATATAAATTAGCTTATGCAGCAGCTAAACGCGCTAAAATCATTGAAGAAGAAGATTTCACTTCTTATGAAGATGGAATGTGTGTTAAGCCTGTAGGTCAAGCGTTAGAAGAAATTTTAGTTGGCAAAACTAAGATGACATTTAAGTAATATTTGTGGTTAATAGTGGAGCTAAGCTATTAGCCACATTTTTTTCTAGAAGGAGGCGTTTATAGATGAATGTTGAACAATACATATTTTGTTTTTTTGTTTATGCTTTTTTAGGCTACCTATGTGAAGTAGCATATTGTTCTATTTGTCAAAGAAAACTCGTCAATCGCGGCTATTTATATATGCCAATTTGTCCTATTTATGGCTGTGGTGCAGTTATCATTCTTTTATCTATGCTTCCAATCGCAAAAATTTGGTATCTAGTTTTAATTTTAGGTATAGTATTGACTTCAGGATTAGAATATTTGACAAGCTATATTATGGAGCTTATCTTTCACATGCGTTGGTGGGATTATTCTAAAAGAAAGTTCAATATTAACGGTAGAGTGTGTTTAAGAAATTCTTTGATGTTTGGTGCATTAGTTATGCTTGTTATTTATGGACTCCATCCGTTAATGTCAAGGTTGATGGAGCTGATGGGTACAGTTCCTATTCGTGTTATTAACAGTATTTTATTGACTGGGTTAATTGTTGATTTTATATTTTCAACGATTAAGAATATCAATATTGCTAAGGTGGTTGCAAAAATTAATCAGCTTACAGAAGAGGCTACAGATAAATTAAAGGAGCTCAAAGCCAATGCTTCTGAAAAAATTTCGGAAACAAAAGAATATTTATCAAATACAGCAATCGCAATCAAACTAAAGGAATTTATATCCAAATATCCTAACGTTTCTTTACGTAAGGTCGGTAAAGGAAAGAAACGCTTGAGTATCAGTGAGTTTATTGCAAAGCATCTGAATGATAAGGAAGAAAAATAGTGCTTCCAATAATTGAAGAAAAGCTAAAGCTTTTGCCAGACCGACCAGGCTGTTATCAAATGCGTGATAAGGATAATACAGTCATCTATGTAGGCAAAGCCAAAAATCTAAAGAATCGTGTGCGGAGTTATTTTCATGGTGCGCATAATGCAAAAACAACAAAGCTAGTCAGCGAGATTACAGATTTTACCTATGTCATTACGGCAAGTGAGCTTGAGGCCTTTGTTTTAGAAATTAATATGATCAAGGAATATGATCCTAAATATAACATCATGTTAAAGGATGATAAGACTTATCCTTATATTGCCTTAACCAATGAAGAGAATCCTCGCTTGATTGTCACAAGAAATCAGCGAAAGAGAAATATGGCAAGATATTTTGGTCCATACCCTAACGTTAGGGCAGCCAGAACTACCATCGATGTTTTAAATCAGATTTATCCATTTCGTAAATGCTTTAATATTCCTAAAAAAGAATGCTTGTATTATCATATGCATCAATGCTTAGGACCCTGCATTCATAAGGAAAAGCTAGATTATTCTAGCTATAAGACAAAGGTATCTAGCTTTTTAAATGGTGATGCTAAGGAAGTTTTAGATGATATCATATCTAGAATGCAAGAGGCATCAGAAAATCTAGAATTTGAAAAGGCTAAGGAGTATCGTGATTTAAAGATAGCTATAGAAGATACAGTGGCCAAGCAAAAGATTTCTATCAATGATTTGACGAGTAGAGATTATATAGGGATATATACCGATGAAGATGATATCTCTATTAATATCATTATCACAAGGCATGGTAATATTGTTCAAAATCATCAGACAATTATCAACAAGTATGATAGTTTAGAGGATGAAACGATAAACTATTTAATTCAATTTTATGAAGTGAATTCTAAGCCAAAGGAAATATGCTTTAAGGCTTTTGATTCTGAATTGCTTTCAAGTGCTTTAGGTGTAACCATTTATGAAGCTAAGCTAGGTAAGAAAAAAGAAATCCTAGATATGGCGAATGATAATGCCAAATTTAATTTAGAAAATAAAAGAAATATCTATAGAAATCAAGTCTTGAAAAAATTAGAAACCATTGATGAATTAGGCAATCTATTAGGGATTCCTACGCCTAGAAGAATTGAAGCATTTGATAACTCTAATTTGTATGGAGAATATCCGGTTTCAGCTATGGTATGCTATATCAATGGTAAGCCTGCTCCTAAGGAGTTTAGAAAATACCATATTAAGACTGTCGTTGGTGCTAATGATTATGAGTCAATGAAGGAAGTCATTTATAGAAGATATTTTAGGTTGTTAATGGAGGAGGGACCCTTTCCAGATCTAATCGTGATGGATGGAGGAGAAATTCAGGTTCATGCGGCCTTAGATGTTCTAGGTAGCTTAAATTTATCTATTCCTGTTATGGGAATTCAAAAGAATGACAGGCATAAGGCTTCTAAAATATTCTTTGAAGAAACTTTATTCGATTTAGATAGAAATTCACCTATTTATTTATTACTAGCAGATATTTCCCAAAGAGTACATGATTTTGCCATCAGCTTTTTTAGAAGCAATAAGGCAAAAGGATTATTTTCCTCTATGCTAGATCCTATTCCAGGCTTAGGACCAAAGCGAAAGGAACAGCTTTTAACCTATTTTGTAAGTATAGATCATATTAAAGAGGCATCAGTAGGTGACTTGAAAAAGTCAGGTATGCCAGAGCCCTTAGCACATAAAATCTACGAATATTTTCGTGAAATAAAAGAAGAGAAGAAGTAAGAGGGGAGGAATCCCATATGAAAAAGAATAATTGGAAGGCATGGCTTTATTTATTGCCTGCTATACTATTGTTAGGGGTATTTATGCTATATCCTTTGCTAGATGTAGTGATTTATTCCTTTGAAGAAAACTTTACATTTGTCAGTCAGACCTATACAGGTGTGGGTGTGGAAAACTATCAGTATGTTTTAAAGGATCCAGATTTTTTAAGCGCTGTAAAAAACTCCTTTATTATATTAATTACAGTTCCTATATCCACTTTGATAGCAATTTTATTAGCAGTTGGCTTAAATAGTATTAAGCCATTAAGAAAAATATTTCAAACGATATTCTTTTTACCCTATGTAACCAATACCTTAGCGGTTGGCTTGGTTTTTTTGATTATATTTGATAAAACACCAATGAGTAATGGTCTTGCAAATATGATTTTAGGATGGTTTCATATAAATCCTATTGATTTTATTCGTGGGCCTTATTGGGCGAAAATGCTTGTGTTAGGATTTTATATTATCTGGACAGTAATGCCTTTTAAAATTCTTGTATTAGTTGGTGCTTTACAATCTGTGAATAAGCAATATTATGATGCTGCAAAGCTAGATAATGCATCACGTTTTACAATGTTTCGTAAAATTACAGTACCTATGATTTCTCCTATGATTTCTTATTTGATTATCACTGGCTTCATTGGTGCATTTAAAGAATATAACAATGCGGTTGCATTATTTGGAGAAGATTTAAATTCTTCAGAAATGAATACAATTGTAGGATATGTCTACAATATGCTATATTTTGAAACGGGTGGTTATCCATCCTATGCTTCAGCAGCGGCAATACTGTTATTCTGTATTATTCTTACGATCACTTGTATTAACTTACTTATCAGTAAGAAGAAAGTGTATTACTAGGAGGTCTTAGGATGAAAGATAAAAGTAAAATATTTAGAAATATTCTCATTTATATCCTTTTGGCCGTTTGGGCAATTTTAGTCATCTTTCCATTCTTTTGGATGATTTTGACTTCCTTTAAAACCTATGCAGCCTATAACTCAGAAACTACGCCACAATTTTTTGTTCTCAAACCAACTTTTGAGAATTATATCTCTGCTTGGACAGTGGCAAAGCTTGGGCAGTATATGCTAAACACAATTGTTTTTTCTATAACAACTACATTTCTTATGGTAATTGTTTCTTTACTGGCCGCCTTTGCCTTTGCAAGACTGGACTTTAAAGGAAAGAATGTAGTATTTGTTTTGTTCCTAGCAATGATGATGGTTCCAAATGAACTAGTAATTATCACAAATTATGTAAGTATAGTCAATTTGGACTGGAGAAATACCTTTACTGGTTTGATTTTGCCTTCTATTTTATCTGTATTTTATATTTATTTATTAAGACAAAATTTCATGCAGGTAGGAGATAATGTATATTTTGCTGCTAAGGTAGATGGCACTTCTGATTTTAAGTATTTGTGGAAGATTTTGGTTCCACTTTCTAAGCCTACAATTATTACAATTATCATTTTAAAATTGATAGAGTGTTGGAATTCTTATGTTTGGCCAAGATTGATCACAACAGATAAAGACTTTTATTTAGTAAGTAATGGAATCCAGTTGATTAAAGAACAAAGTATGGGAAAGGCTGATATTCCAGGGATGATGGCCGCCGTTGTTTGTGTGTCTTTACCATTACTCCTATTATTTGTTGTGTTTAGAAAGCAAATTATGTCTGGCGTTGCTAGAAGTGGATCAAAGGGGTAGAAAATATGAAGAAGAAGTTTATGTTATGTTTAAGTTTGATATCTTTTTTACTAGTATTTACTTCCTGTCATGGGAAGCTTGTTCCTAAAAAAAATGGTGTGGAATTCATTGATTTTGAGGTTCCAGAAGCCTTCGATGAGACAAAGGAGCATGAGATTACCTTTTGGGCAAAGAACGATACTAATAAGGTACAACAAGCAATATTCAATCAAGCAGTAGAAAGCTTTGAAAAGCTTTATCCTAATATCCATATCAATGTTGTTCAGTATAACGATTATACAAAGATATATTCTGATGTTATAACCAATATTGCAACAAAGACTACACCAAATATTTCCATAGCCTATCCAGATCATGTAGCAACCTATATGGAGGGTGGGGACGTTATTGTTCCGCTAGATACATTAATGAAGAATGAAAAATTTGGCTTTGGTGGAACTGAGGTAAAATTTGATTCTATAAAGGAAGCAGATATTTTGCCAAAATTCTTATCGGAATGTAAGATATCCGATCGATATTGTATTCTACCTTTCATGCGTTCAACAGAAGCATTATATGTGAATAAAACCTATTTAGAGAACAATGGATTTTCCATTCCAGAGATTTTCACCTGGGATTATATTTGGGAGATTTGTGCTTATGCAAAAGAGAAAGCTCTAAAAGAAGGAGCCACAATGATACCTTTAATTTATAAATCTACAGATAATATGTTCATCCAGCTTTGTAAACAGTATGAATATGATTATACGAATTCAAAAGGTAAGGTTATGTTTTTAAGTGATGATATCAGTGATATGCTTCTTAGCCTAGTAGAACCAATAGAAAAGGGCTATTTTGATACCTTTAAGAGAGTGAGCTATCCAGGAAATTACTTTAATAAGGGACAATGTATTTTTGCGATTGATTCTACAGCTGGCTCAACATGGATTGGTACTGAAGCACCTTTACTGGATATACCTGAATCTGAACTCGTTAGCTTTGATACTCTTGTTACTATGATACCTCAAGTGGATGATAAGCATCCTTATATGATATCTCAAGGGCCTTCTATGTGTTTATTTTATAAGGAAGACCCACAAGAGGTTTTAGCTTCCTGGTTATTTATGCAGTATCTTTTAACTAATGAAACCCAGATTGCCTTTTCTAAAACAGAAGGATATCTTCCTGTCACAAGCACAGCAGTAGAATCAATAGAGTTTAAGACCTATTTAGAAAACGAAGAAGAATATGCAGTAAAGAGAGCTGCAACCAAGCTCATTATGGACCAGATTGATCATACCTTTGTGACACCTGTATTTAATGGTTCTTCCTTATGCAGATCAGCTGCTGGGTATCTTATAGAAGCTATGTTTAATAAAAAATATCAGGATCAAAAGGGTGTTAAAGAATTATATTCTATAGTGAATACTAGGTATAAGCTCTCGACATATGAGACAAAATAATAGAAAAAATATGGTTTTTTCAATTATTTTTATAGATTTATTGACATATTTTATCAAAAAAAATATAATAAGTATGAAATTAAAAAGATTTGAGGGGATTTCAAAATGAAAAAAGTTTTTGCAATATTTACCGCTATATTGTCTTTATGCTTATTTGCTTCTTGCAGCAAACCAGAAGATACTAAAGCTTTAACACATGCAGAATATCTAGCTGCAGAAAAGGATTCTATTGTTACCATTGAAGCTTATATTCAAGGAAAACAATCTTGGTGGGAAAGTGATGGAGTAGGCGTTGCTTCCTTCTATTTACAAGATCAGGATGGTGGATACTTTGTTTATAATCTACCTTGTACAAAGGATGATTATGATAAAAAATTAACTGCAGGTACTAAAATTCAGGTTACAGGAAAAAAGATTGAATGGTCTGGAGAAGTTGAAATTGAAGGATTATCTGCAGGTGCTGAGGCAACCTATAAGATTTTAGATGCTAAGAAATTTATTGCGAATCCTAAGGATATAACTGATCAATTAGGAAAGGATTTATTAGCTTCTCAGAATATGGCAGTTACCTTTAAGAATTTAACTGTTGTAGCTCAAGCAGATGAGACATCAGCATTTTACTATAAGTGGGATAATTCAGGTAGCAGAGGAGATGACCTATATATCACTTTAACTGATGGCACAAATACACTTTCTGCTGTAGTTGAATCCTATTTATGTGATAAGGATTCTGAAGTTTATAAGGCAGTAGAGGCATTAGCTGTTGGCGATAAAATAACAATTGAGGCATTCTTATACTGGTATAATGGTGCTCAACCACATATTACAAAGGTTACTAAGAGTAACTAAAGCTAAAGATAGAAGATTATTGATGAAAACATCAATAATCTTTTTTTATGGAATTCTTTAAATGATTTTAATTTGCATTAAATCCATTTTTATACTATAATAAAAATAAATAAAACGATATGAGGGATGAAATATGAAAAAATTAGGTTTTTGCTTTTTGGTATTGATCCTCTTTCTTGTTGGTTGTAAAACAAACTCTCCTACACCAGAAAAACCAACAGATGAAGAAAAACCAGTAGAGCCAGCAGACAAAGAAAAGCCAGAAGAGCCAACAGATAAAGAAAAACCAGAGATTAAAGGTTATCCGCTTGGAGCATATGGTGATTATGTTACATATGTAGATGAAACGAAGGACACAACTACATTAGAAGAAGATTACTTAAGCTTGACTGAAAAGAAGAAAGAAACTGCAAATGGTGTTTTTCAATCTAACTATTGCTTAGGATTATTGAAGTTCTTTTCTATAGATGAAAAGATTAAGCTTTCTATTGATATCAGCAAGGAAGAATTAAAAAAACTAGATGAGGATTATAAAACTGGAAATAAGGAATCCTATCGAATTTGTAATTTAGATATTGAGTTGGGAGATTTATTATTTCATTATGAACAAGTCGGAATTAGGCAAAAGGGAAATACATCTAGAGGTGCTATCTTAGATAACAAAGAGAATATAAACTTACGTCATTACAAGCTAAACTTTACTGCAACCTTTGATGATGAGTTTACTAAAACACCTATATCCTGGACTGATGATGCAGCTTATGAATATCGAGATAATAGGAATTTCTTTGGATTAGAAAAATTGAATATCCGCTGGAATCGAAATCAAGAATCCACCTATTTAAGAGAATATTATGCCTTTGAAATGTATCGTCAAAATGGTGTTTTGGCGCCACATTCTGCTCCTATGCAGGTAGAAATGAAGATTGATGGAGACATCCAAAACTTAGGAATATATTTAGGAGTGGAGGATGTAGACAAAAGTTTCATTAAGAGAAACTTAGTTAAAGATTCTGCTGGCGGAGATTTGTATAAAATGGGATGGACTAATGTTGGTGCTACCTTAGATGATTTAAATTCGTCTTTATTTGGTGTGGAATATCAGATTAAGGAAAACCAAGGCTTTAAGCAAATCGGCTATACATATGATTTAAAAACAAATAAAAAAACTTCAAAGCATGAGTTAATCAAGAGTTTTATTCAAAAAATTATAGATACTCCTACAAATCAGTTTGATGCCTTCTTGAAATCAGATATGATTTATGATTATACGATAAAGTATCTTGCAATCTCCTATCTTTTAGGAGATCCTGATGATTTGAGAGGGAATTCAAACAATACCTACTTGTATTTTTTAAAGGATACAAATCAAGCTATCTTCATTCCTACTGATCATGATAGAGCCTTAGGCTCAACAGGTGGAACTGGTAATCCAACCAATCATCATGGCGCTTTAAATCAGCCATTTGATGATACGACTGGCTATGCCAAAAATACAACTGCCTTTTTCAATAAAAGTATTTTAGAATCTGGAAATGTAACTATAAAAGAAGATTATTTAGAAGCCATTTCCTCTATTCTATCTAAAAAATGGCTAGATACAGAAACCTTTGAAGCATATTATAATAAAGCCAAGAAAAATTATAGTACAGCTTTAGCCTTAGGAAAAAAAGTCAATGGCAGTAAAGTTGAATTTTCTTTGAAGGAAACCGATAGTTTGTCTGATGGCTGGAACTTATCTATCGATATGTATTTTCAAAAGAAAAAGGAATCCTTTACCTCATTTACATGGGATAAAGAGGAAGTAGTAGCTTATTCCAACTATTATCTAAGAGGAGAAATGAATGGTTGGGATGGTATTGAAAAGAAGTATAATTTAAAGTTTGAAAATGGTGTACCTACCATTACGATTCATTTAGAAGAAAATCAAAAATTTAAGGTTGCTGATTCCTCTTGGAGCTCTGAATTTAATTATGAGGATTTGGTTGACAAGACTTTATTTAACTCTGTTGGAGGAAATAAGAATATAGCTGCAAAATCCTCAGGCATTTATAAAATTGAGATTATTGATTATGGAACCGACCATCAAAAACTTTTCATTACTAAACAATAGGAGTCATTATGAGAGAACTTAAAATTAAAGGAATCTATCGTCATTTTAAAGGGAAATACTATTTTGTGGAAGACCTTGCCTATGATTCTGAAACAAAACAGAAAATGGTAGTCTATCGAAGATTATATGAAGATAGAAGTCTCTGGGTTCGGCCACTTGAAATGTTTTTAAGTGAAGTAGATCATAAAAAATATCCAGAAGTTACTCAAAAGTATCGTTTTGAACTAGTAGAAGAATAAAATGCTGTAAAACCATTAACCTTTTATATTTTCGTTGCATACTATAAAATGGAAATAATGGAGGTTCCTATGAACGGTCACTTTTTAACTCCTAGAGAGCTAGAAATATTTAAATTATTAATTCAAAATGAAACAACAAAATCAATTGCTGATAAACTACATATCAGTGATAAAACAGTTCGGAATCACATCTCAAATGTGATTGGAAAGCTTGGAGTTACAAGTAGAACTCAAGCAATCATAATGTTAGCTAAAAGTGGAATGATTGAAATATAGTCATTTCACTTTTTTGTATGATATTTCTATTTCTTGCCCATACTATAGGTAGGAGTGAAAATATGATTGAATCAGATACAATAAAATTATTAAGAGAGTGTGACTCAGGAATTAAGATGGGTGTTTCTGCAATTGAAGAGGTTTTAGATTATGTTAAGGATGAAGAATTTAAAACAGTTTTAAAAGAATGTAAGAAAGACCATGATAAGCTGAAAGAAGATATTCAAGAATTATTGGACAAGTATCAGGATGAGGGAAAGAATCCAAATCCTATGGTAAAGGGTATGTCTTGGATGAAAACGAATATGAAGCTTATGATGAAGGAATGTGACACCACTATTGCAGATTTAATTACAGATGGATGTAATATGGGTGTAAAATCCTTAAACAGATATTTAAATCAATATAAGGCAGCAGATGAATACACAAAGGATATTACAAAGCGTTTAATTAATCAAGAAGAAAAGCTTGCTATCCAAATTCGTAAATTCTTATAAAATCGTATCTTTATGATACGGTTTTTCTTTTGTCCATAGTCACACTTTAATGAATTTATCATACCTTAATATAGGAAGTGGTATAAATTGTGTGGTATATTTTATAAAAGTAATTTTTATACAAATACAGATGAAGAAAAGTTTATAAGAGCGTGTAATTTATTAAATCATCGTGGTCCAGATGATTATGGTTTTCTATTCAATAAGGAGCATTCCTTTGGACATAAGCGTTTAGCTATTCGTGATGTATTAAATGCAAAGCAGCCTATGAGTATTTTAAATGATCATTTAATCTACAATGGGGAGATTTACAATCAAAATGAATTAGTAAAAAAATTAGATACTCCACTGGAGTTCAATAGTGACACTTTATTACTTTTAAAGCTTATGATTAAGTATAAAGAGGATATCTTAAAGGATTTAAATGGAATCTTTGCATTTGTATATACGCATATGGATGAGGTATGGATTGTAAGAGATATGTTTGGTGTAAAGCCTCTTTATTATACCTTCTATGATAAAGACATTATTGTTTCCTCTGAAATTAAATCCATATTAGAATATACGGATAAAAGAGTTGTAGATAAAGAAGGACTATGTGAATTGTTAGGTATGGGACCATCTCATAGCCAAGCCAAGACAGTATTTAAAGGGATATATGAGCTGAGACCAGGACATTATCTGAAATTTAAAAAAGGCGTACCAATAGAAGAGCATGTATATTATCAGCTTGAGGCAAAGGAATTTAAATACACCTATGATGAAACAAAAAGAATGGTAAGAATTCTATTAGATCGAGCAATTCAAAGACAGATGGTTTCAGATGTGGATTTATCTACATTCCTATCTGGTGGTTTGGACTCATCCATTATCTCTACAATTGTAGCAAGAAATAAGGATACCTTAGATACTTATAGTATTTCTTATGAAAATTCAGAATTTAAGGAAAATGCTTTTGAGCGCTCAAGAGATTCAGATTTTACTCATTTAGTGAGTGAGGCTATTGGTTCAAACCAGCATGATATAATGATTGATAATAAATCTCTTGTGGAAGGTCTAAGGCAAGCAGTTTTGATACGAGATGTTCCAGGCATGACAGATATAGATTCCTCTATGTATTTCTTAGCTAAAAACATTAGAAAGAAGCATCGATTAGGATTATCTGGAGAATGTGCAGATGAGGTTTTTGGTGGATATCCATGGTTCTATGAGAAAAAGAAAAAGCTTACAACTTTCCCTTGGATTCGTAACCTAGATTACAAGGAAAGCCTATTAAATGACAAATATCGTACAATCTTGAATTTGAAACAATACGTTATGAATGAGTTTGATATGGCTATTAAAGAAACACCAGTCTTAAAAACGGATTCTAAAACAACGATTAGGCAGCGTCAATTAAGCTATATCAATATGAAATATTTTATGACAAATCTTTTAGATAGAAAAGACCGTCTGACTATGGCAGCAAGTATAGAGGTACGTGTTCCATTCTGTGATAAGGATTTAGTGGACTTCTTATATAATGTTCCATTTAAATATAAGTATAGAAGTAAAGTGGAAAAAAAGCTTTTAAGAGATGCTTATAAGGGAACTGTGATTGATGAGGTCATTGACCGTAAGAAGAGTCCATATCCTAAGAGTAATTCTACGGAGTATCATGATGAAGTTGTAAAGCTTTTAAGAGAGGTCTTAGAAGATAAGAATAGTATCTTATATGAAATCTTTGATATAGATAAGATTAATGAAATTTTAAATTCAACCGAAGAGCTAGAGGTTCCATGGTATGGTCAGCTCATGCGTAAAACAGCATTTTTAGCCTACCTTTATCAAATAGATTATTGGTTCAAAACCTACAAAATTAAATTGGAGATTGAGTAAACTTGGAAAGCTTAGATTTAATATCTAAATTATTAAATGAACGAATTATGTTAGGGAAAAAGGAAGAATTAACAGATAACCTAAGTATAGTTCCTGTATATAAGGTTAAAGTGAATTTCTTTAATGTAAATACAGATATCAAAAATACTACAGGAGATGGAAGTAGTGGTTCTCTACTGATAACCCCTGTATGCATCCTCCAGATAAAGAATGAGAATGTAACCATTTTAAAGTTTGAGGATAAAGCACCTAAAGAAGAATTCTTTGACATTATCCCAAGTCTAATGTCAAACATCAATATCAATGATGTTTTAAAAGGATTAAAAATTTAAAAGGATATCAAGGCTTTTGATATCTTTTTTTCTTTTTATTGTGAAATTGGAATAATTTTACTGTTTATATAAATAGAAAAAAGACAAAATTCGACTTTTTTTATTCAAATAAATAAGATTTATACATAATAAAGGTTTCCAAAATTAGTGTTTTAATGTATAATTAAAATGTATAGAAAGCGTTTTTTGCTACATATCATTCATAGCATGAAAGGAGAAAGAATATGAAGAAAAGAAAATTTTTGGTTTCTTTGATTTGTTTATTAGCGATGCTAGGAGTATCTGCTACTGCATTAACCAGCTGTAAAACAGGTACCAAGGATCCTGTTACTCCAGAAGTAGAATACTGGAAGGTAACCATTGACTTAAATGATGGTTCTACACCAACAACAAAGGATGTTATAAAGGGTGAAAAGCTAACAGGAGTATCAACGCCAACAAGAGAAGGCTATGACTTTGCAGGCTGGAAAGTCAATGGTTCTACTTGGACAATGGATACTGCAATCACAGGAAATATTACGATTGTTGCCCAGTGGACACCAAAGCAAGTAACTCCAGCAAAAGAATATTGCACTGTAACGATTGACTTAAATGATGGCACTGACCCAACAACGAAAAAAGTTGAAAAGGGGGGGGTACTTACAGGTATTGAGACCCCCATAAGAGAAGGATATGAATTTACTGGTTGGAA
>CAMWKG010000031.1 GCA_947174785.1 uncultured Mollicutes bacterium | reverse complement strand
ACCATCCCAGACAGTGTCACAAGCATAGGAGAATCTGCATTTGAAGGTTGTAGTAGTCTAACAAGTATTTACTATGAAGGAACATCTACAGAATGGAATAATATTTCTATATATTCAAATAATAGTGATTTAACTTCAGCAACATACTACTATTATTCCGAAACCAAACCAACAGAATTTGGGAACTATTGGCATTATGTTGATGGTGTAGTCACTGAATGGTAAGTCTTCAACAAAGAAAAATGTATGAGGTTTTATAAAAAATAAGAGAAAACTTATTTATATGTTTGTATTCTAAGGAAGCGTTCATTATTTTATTAGTCAAAATATGTGCTCTATGGTAAAATATTTCTATAGTAAAAAGGAAGTCCTAATAATGAAATTTGATGAAATCTGGAATATAATAAAAGAGTTTGAGGGAGAAGAATTTAGAACACAAAGTGGTTTAAAATTAACATACAGCGTTTTAGGTGATTATTTAAAACCTTCTCGTACAAATTATAAAATCAGTAAGAATGATTTTAAGAAAGCATTTGATTTGATGCCGCTAAGTGGTCCTAAAGAAATAAACGACATTTGTAGAGGGCCGGCATATATTTATGCAATATTAACGGATAAAAGAATTTGTAATTAAATTCATTATACCCAAAGAAAGAAAAAAAGAGTTTTTGGATGCTTTAGATCATAAAGGCATTATAGAATCTTATGTGTATCCAATAGAGTGAATTAAATTAGAACTTTATTTTTAAGTTCAAATAAAGTAATCATTGCACTTATAAAAACAATAAAAGGTCTAGGGAAATCCTTAGACCTTTCGTTTTCATTCTGGGGCGTATAACAGGGATCGAACCTGCGCATGGCGGAGCCACAATCCGCTGTGTTAACCACTTCACCATATACGCCATATTTACCCGTTTTAAAACGTGCAATATTATTATACATTATTTTTTAACATTTTCAATATTATTTTATAATTTTCGTTAGTTTTGTTGATTTTTTTCTTAAATAAGGTAAAATAGTATATATGAAAGGAATTAATACATTATGTGGAAAAAGATATTATATTTTGGTATAGCTATTGTTATTGGTATATTGGTATATATCATAGGATATAGTTCTAACCAAATGAATCATTTAGAGGGTATAGTTAAGGGTGCAATACAAAAAGAAGAATATTATAAAGTTCCAATGGTGTGGGGAGGTTGTTTTGACACAAAATCAATTTGTGATAACAATTCAGATAAATTGGACTTGATGATTTATCCTGCAACATCACAAACAGATGTTACTTATGGAGAAGATAATTCTACTAGATGTTTAGAATTTGAAAAAGCATATTATGTTTATATATTTAATGCTAAATTCTCTGTTGACACTGCAACAGATGGTAAAAATAGCTTTAATAAGACAGCGATTGAATTTTCTTCAAACGATGCAGGATCTTCTTCATATGATTATTATTTTGTGGTAAATGAAAATATTAATAGTAACGTTTATGTTAAAGAACCAAAATCAGTAGAGGAAGTTTTATTGAATAATGCTAGAGAAGTAACTAATACAAATGCTACATGGAATTTTATGCGTATTACCTTTACTGAGACTATGTTAAAGCAAATGACAAAAGAAATGAACGGAAATATTCATAAGCTTTCTGTAAAGGATTGTGATGGAAACGTTGTTTATAGTGTAAATGTCAATTTGGATTTTTCTCAAGGATTTTTTGCAGATACAAAGATAGATGAAATTTTAACAAAGTATAATACTTATCTTAGTGCTTATTTAGCAGCTGAAGGAGATTCTAGTAAGCTAAAAGAGTTAAATGGTACTTGGGGTAAAGAATTTGATACTTGGAAAAAAGAGTTTACAGAAGCTAGTCCTACCACAGGATATACTATTGGATATGAAAGAAGTTATGTTACTCCAAGTAAGTTAGTATGGCAAACGATTGGTATGTTAATCTTATATGCTGTAGTAATTTTATTATTCTATATGTTGCTGTTCCATTTTGGGGCCATTAGAAGAATTTTCTCAAGAGAAACCTATAAGGATTACTCAAGAGATTCTAAAATTATTGTTAATGGTAAGGCTGTATCTAGAACCAAGGGAAAACCAGTTAAAGAAATTAAGCCAGAAGTTGAGGTATTGCCTGATACAACTGCAGATGATGCTCTAGAAACTGTTACTGCTGGAGAAGTTATTACACCAGTAGCTATCGAAGCTCCGGCTACAGAAGCTGTTTCTACTGAAGAGGCAGAAAATCAAATAGAACCAGTTGCTGAAGAGTCTATAGAAGGAACAAAGAATGAAGAAGTAGAAGCTGTTGAAGAGCCAGTTTTAGAGGAAAAGCCTACAGCTAGTCAAGAAGATAAAGCTTTTGAAACTGTAGAAGAGGTAAAACCTGCTCCAAAGAAAACGACAACTAAAGCTACTTCAACAAGGAAACCATCAGCTAAAAAGACAACATCAACCTCAGCAGCTTCAAAAAAGCCTGCTGCTAAGAAGTCTACAGCTTCAAAGTCTACAACCGCTAAAAAACCAACAACAAAAAAGACAGATTCTAAAGTGGAAGGTGAATAAAAATGAAACTAATTAGAAAAGCAGTTATACCTGCAGCTGGTTTTGGAACACGTTTTTTACCATTTACAAAGGCAGTTCCAAAAGAAATGCTTCCTATTGTTGATACTCCTACAATTGAATATATTGTTCGTGAGGCAATTGAAAGTGGTATAGAAGAGGTTCTAATTATTATCAATTCTGAAAAAGAATGCATTCGTACACATTTTGGACATAATGTAGTTTTAGAAAACTTTTTAAAATCAAAAAATAAAACAAAGGAACTAGAGATTGTTGAAGCATTGCCTAAACAAATTCATGTGGAGTTTACTTACCAGGAGGAACAGCTTGGCTTAGGGCATGCTGTACTTTGTGCAGAGAATTTTGCTAATGGGGAGCCTTTCGCATTGCTATTAGGTGATGATGTATATGTTGGTAGAAAAGAACCTGCTACAAAACAATTAATCAATGCTTATAACCAAACAGGATCCTCCATTTTAGGAACATTAGTTGTTCCTGATGAGGATGTATCAAAATATGGAATTTGTAAACCTAGAGGCACTTCTAAGAATTCTTTAGTAGAATTAGAAAGTGTAGTAGAAAAGCCTGCCAAAGAGGTTGCTCCATCAAATTTAGCTATTGGTGGTAGATATGTTTTAACACCTGCAATCTTTGATTATTTGAAAACTCAAACAAGAGGTGCAGGCGGAGAAATTCAATTAACGGATTCTATATTAAGATTAATGTCAAAAGAAAAGGTTTATTCTTTAGCTATTGATGGAAGAAGATATGATATTGGTTCTAAGAAGGGATTTTTAGATGCTACAATTGATTTTTCTTTAAAACGAAGCGATTTAGCAGAAGATATGAAAGAGATTTTAAATAAGCATAAATAACAACGAAAAGGAAAGAGAACAAATGGATTTGTTCTCTTTTTTCTTTTGAAAGAAATTGAATAAATTGTTGTTTTTTGATACAATGATAGAAGGTGGTAAACATGAACAAAACAATGCTCTGTATAGAGATACTTCAGCTCCTTTCTGCCAAAAACATAATGAGCAAAAATGAGATTGCAGAAGTATTAGAGATTAACCCAAGAAACGTAATAGAATATATAAAAACTTTACAAAACTGTGGATATGATATTGAATCTGTCCGTGGAGTATATGGTGGATATCATTTGAATAAGGATAGCCTTTTACCAGCTGTTAAGCTAAATCAAAAGGAAGTTGATTTGTTAAAGTCCAGTGTGGCTTTTTTAGAAAGACAATCTGATTACTTGGAATATAAGGAGTATTTGAAAACAATATCAAAGGTATTGAGTACAAATATGGAATCCTTTAGTACAGATATAAAAATTATCGATAGATATCCTCTTACTATGGCAAAGGAAGAATTATTAAAAAGATATACAGCATTTACAGAAGCTATTTCAGCTCGTAAAAAGTGTGAGATAAAGTATTTATCTTCTAAGAATAAAGAAAGTACACATATCATTCATCCTTATCAGGTGTTTGTGTTTAATGGTTCATGGCTAGTACTTGCTTGGAATGAAACAGTAAATGAGTTTGGATATTTCAAATTAAATCGAATGCAGGATATTCATGTGTTACCTTCTAAATTCACCATTTTAAGAACATATCAAAGCTCTGACTACATTGATCAATATGGTATGAAGCAAAATGGAGAATACTACGATATTAAATTAGAGCTTACAGATTTATATACTGTAATCTCTGAACGTATTTATGGAAAGAATCAAAGAATTACGAAAATTGATGAGCATAAGACGATTTTAGAATGCAGTATGCAAAATAAAAATATTATTCAAAGCTTTGTTTTGGGATTTGGAAGCAAGGCTAAGGTTCTTGAACCAGAATGGTTAAAGTCACAAATAGAACTAGAAGCAAAAAGGATTTTAGGTGAGACAAATGAGTAAATATATTTTTTTGGATTTTAATGGAACTATCATAGATGATGTTGATTTATGTTTGGATTTATTAAATGACATGTTAAGGAATCAAAATAAAAGAATAGTTACAAAAGAGCAATACAAGAATATTTTTACCTTCCCTGTTAAAAAGTATTATGAGCTTGCAGGAGTAGATTTTTCTATCGAATCCTTTGAATCTTTAGCAGATAAATTTATTGCTGCTTATCAGCCCTTATCCTTAAAATGTGGATTATATCCCAATTGTATTGAAGCCTTTCAAAAATTAAAAGAAAAGGGATATCGTTTAGTGATTCTTTCCGCTAGCGAAAAAAACAATTTGTTAGAGCAATGTGAAAGCTTTGGAATTATCCCTTATTTTGATGCTATATTAGGAATTGATAATATTCATGCTGCATCTAAGGTAGGCATAGCATTAAAATATATGGAAGAACAGCACATTTCTGGAAAAGATATTTTATTTGTCGGAGATACCTTGCATGATTTAGAGGTTGCAAAAGCAATGGGGGCAAGCTGTATGCTTGTTTCCTGTGGACATCAATCCACCTCAGTTCTAAAACAGGGGAATGTTCCCATTCTTCCAAGTGTTTATTCTTTAGTTGAATTAATGGAGGATGTAAAGTGAAAACAGTAGTTTATGAAGACTTTACAGATTTGGAACTTAATGAATTTCCCTATGATAGAGGACATACGGCTTTAGGAGAATATCATTATATAAAACAAGAAGGAACCTATGCCAATTGGTATGATCCAATTTGTTTACATCAGTGGCGTAGCTTAGATGGAAGCTGGCTAGTGACATCAGATGGGAAGAAAAGGTATATGGAACAAAATCGAGGGCATCAGTCAAAGGGTGCATTTGAAAATGTATTTTGTTGTCTAGTGCATAGACAAAAGCTTTATGCTGATTTTACTTTAGAGTTTGATTTACGATTATTTGAAGTAAAAAACTATTGTGGTGTGGCTTTGAATTATCTTACCTCTCGAGTTTACGATTTTATAGGAATAAGAAAAAATGAAATTGTTTTTTATCATCGAAATGAAGAAACATTTACTGAATATGCTAAAAAAGAATTTTTACTTGATGATTTAAAAACCTATCATTTTATATTATGTGTTTCTAATCAAATTAAGATATATGTGGATAGTGTGCTGATTTTTGAGGAAAATTTTATGTTCCAGGAAGGATTGGGCTTTGGACTAGTTGCTAAAAGTGCATGTCGTTATAGTGATGTGGTAGTTCAAATGACTGAAAAGAATTATCAAAAGCATATTCTGTTAGAGCAAAAAAAGAAAGAACGTCTTTTAGAAAAGAAAAAGGCTTATCCAGCTTTAAAATGTATCCATAAAATTGATTTAAAAAATTTTGGTAGTGGAAGACAGCTAAGAATTCGTATGGTTGATGGGAAACCTATTTTTTTGATTGCTCAGCATCAAAAGCGTATGATACGTGATTCCTTTGCAAGACTTTCTTGTTTAACCTGCTTTGATTATGAGGGGAATGTTTTATGGCAAAAGGGAGAAGCAAATTCTTCTGAGGATAACACTCTAATTTCTTGTGATTTACCCTTCCAGATTGCTGATATCAATGGGGATGGCAAATTTGAGGTTATCTATTCTATGGATTTTATGGTCTATATCTGCGATTTACTTACAGGAAATATTTTAAAAGAAATGCCTACTCCTATAATAGAAGGAGATCCGAATGTTTTAAATGAACCCTATTATAGATTAAATGTAGATGCAATTCGTGTGGCTGATTTTGAAGGTCTAGGTTATAAGGGAGACTTTATTTTAAAGGATCGCTATCAAAATGTTTGGGCCTATAATAAGAAGCTTGAATTGATGTGGAGATACCATCATAAGAATACTGGACACTTTCCTTATATTGCAGATTTTGACCAGGATGGTAAGGATGAAATGTTTGTGGGATATGATTTGATTGATCATGATGGAACAATGCTTTTTTCTTTACCTATGCATAGCGATCATACAGATGAAATTATCTATGCTAGGCTAAAACAAAATGAACCAAAGCGTCTTATATTGGCTTCTGGAAATGAAGGAATGAATATTGTTTCTTTAGATGGTACAATCTATAAGCATAATGAAATTGGACATGCTCAAAGAATTAGTGTAGCTAAATATTTAAAAGATGAAGAAGGTCTTCAAATTATGGCTACTGCCTTTTGGGGAAGCGATGGTATTCTTTGTATCTACGATAGCGAAGGTAGGCTATTAAAACAAAAGGAAGTTCCTTTTAATGGAAATCTAATTTCTCCTGTGAACTATGATGGTACACATATATTAGCCTTGCTAAATGCAAGCTTGGAGGGTGGACTGATTGATGGAGATTTAGATTCTGTTGTATTCTTCCCAGAGGATGGGCATCCAACTTTATCAGCAGAGGTATTTGATATTGATGGGGATGGAATAGACGAGATTCTTTGTTTTGATAGTAAAGAAATGTGGATTTATAAGGCACAACAGCATACAGAACCTACACCTTATATCAAATATACAGATGATGGTTTTTCGAATTATCGTGGAGAATTTTTACTTCCTAAAGAATATGATGTGGATTAAACCCTATATTTTTTGGATAGGAAAACTTGAATTTTGTTATAAGCTAGTAAAAAAACGTTGATAAAATGAGCGTTTTAAGTTATAATATTTTCTAGAGTATTTTATTTTGGAGGCTTACAAATGAAAAAGTTTATTAAAGCAATTAGTGTAATGTCGATTTTATTTATTATGATATTGGCTATGACTAGCTGTTCAGGATATAGTTTTTATAAGGATTTTCACGATGCAGGAGCAGACATTGAAAAGGAAAATATATTTGAACTAATCACATTAGAAGAAGCAAAAACGAAAAAAGAAAAAGGAGATACATTTGTTTTATTGTATGGCTCAAGTGCAAATTCAGAATGTGTATCTTTAGTTACTAGTTTACAGGCTCAAGCTGAATATTTAGGAAATACAGAAGCAACCATTTACTTCTTAAATTCTAAAGATTATGATACTACTTCTAAATGTCGCGAGGTTAAGGATGCTATTCGTATGCATGACCCATCTAAGGATGGAAGTCCTATCCTTATGACTTTTAAGGCTACAGCAGTAGATATTGATACATCTAATAAAGATAAGGTTAGAACAAAAGAATTTATTAAGAATGGTATTATTCAGTATTCTAGCTTAGCTTCAGAAATCTTCAAAAATATCTTAAAGTAAGAAAAAGGGCTTGCCATATTGGCAAGCTTTTAATATGAAAAAAATGAGTTATTTTTTTCTGTTTTGGTTTGGAAGCTTCAAGATAGCATATAGTAAAATAAAAAGTACTAGACCTAAAATGATTTTATCTTCCATAGTATCACCAATAATAGTATATGCATAAATCATAAAATGTATCTATTTTCTTTTCAAATTGCATAGAATTTATTGGTGATTTTATATGCAAAAGATAAAGGAAGAGGTTTTGGAACAAAATATAAGGAACATCCTTAAGACAAACAGGCTTATGCTTGTAGTAAAGGACAACGCTTATGGATTTGGAATAACTAGAATGGTCCCCCTTGCAAAAAAATTACGAGTGAAGGATTTTGCGGTTAAATCTATAGAAGAAGGTAAGCTTGTTAAAACCATCTTTAAGGAAGCTAATGTATTAATTTTAGGAAAAGTAAAACAAAAGGATGTTATAGATTTAAAGAAGTATAGCTTAATTCCAACAATTAATGACTATAATGATTACATCACCTTTAAAGAAAATAAAATTCCTTGTCATTTGGCTATTGATACAGGAATGAATCGATTTGGTATGAAAAGTGGATATTTAGCAATGATTAATGATAGTATAGTTCAAGCGATATATACGCATTGCTATAATAATCAAAACAGGCATAAAATTAAGTTTATGGAACGCTTAGCTAAGGATTATTTAAAGCCACTTCATATTGGAGGGAGCATTGCCTATAATCAAACTAAAGAAATGCTTCGTGTAGGAAAAATGGTATACGAGAATGCTTTATATTTCTATGGACAAATTGTTAATATTAAGCATTTAAAAAAAGGGGAAACGATTGGTTATGATGGATTATATATGGCTCCTCAGGATGTAATTATAGGCGTATGCAATATTGGCTATAGTGATGGTCTTAATTTGTTTTATCATGGAAATGTTCAAATTAATAATAAATATTATTCTGTTGTAGGAAGATGTTGTATGGATCAATCCTTCATCCTAATTGATGAAGATGTACATATAGAAGATGAGGTAGAATTCTTTGGAAAAACCATTTCAGAAGATCAATTCATTGAACAAAATAGTATGACAAAATATGAAATGTTTTTACAAATCAATCAGCAGGGGATTACAAATTAATTCTTTTTTGGTATAATAGAATATAAGCAGGTGTTAATATGATTTATATTCTATATAACGATAAAAGCAATCGGGGAAGACCTATACGGGAAGCAAAAAAGCTAGAAAAGAAGTTTAGAAGAAAAAAGAAGGAATATCTTTCTTTTAGTATTTTTGATATCGACAAAAAGGAAGTAGAGTTTCATAATCGTTTAACGGCAAATGATCAGCTAGTTTTAATTGGTGGAGATGGGACACTACATTATTATTTTAATCAAATCTATCCCAATCCTATTCATTATCGCGTATTCGTTAAAGCCTGTGGTAGGGGAAATGATTTTGCCAGAGATTATAAAAAGCATAAGCTATTTGAAATCACACATTTAGTCAATGATTTCCCTAAACTTAAAATAAATAATGAAGAAGAATATATATTCTTAAATGGCATTGGAATGGGTGTTGATTCTTTTGTTTGTCTAGAACAGTTAAAAAATGCGAAGCTTAAAATTAAAGAATCTTATTTTAAGGTTGCTTTACGTGTGTTTAAAAATTTTAAGCCCTATTCTCTGGATATAGAAATAGATGGTGTTTCTCATCACTATGAGAAGGTATGGTTCTTTGTCTGTAATCATGGCTGTTATTTTGGTGGTGGTATGAAAATTACTCCTATGGCTAAACGAGAAGATGATCATCTAGATATTTGTATTGTGCATAAAGTTAAACTATGGAAATTACTTCTTGTATTCCCTATTGTGTTTTTAGGCTTACATCGTTTTATTTTTAAAAAATATATTCATTTTTATAAGGCTAAGCATATTATCGTAAAACCCCAAAATTGTAATATTTTACAAAAGGATGGAGAAATTGCAGAAGCCGTAGAATATATTGAAATTAAGCGATAAAAGTTTTTTATACAATTTTATATTTTAAATTTCTTTCGACAAACTTTCATTCCTCAATTTGTTAAAAATAATAACTAAGGGAGGAAGCATAAATGAAAGTAACAGATATGATCTGTCAAACATCTGAGCTTTTAAGAGAAATCAAAAAATGTCAAAGCTTATATCACTATTGTAATGACAATCATTTGATTTATCGCTACATCATAAAAGAGATATATAGATTGAATAAAGTTGATGTATTGTTAGAGTTTTTAGCAGATGATTTGAGAGAGAATTGCAGTTTAGAAGATTTAAAGCAAGAGCTTTTAAAGTTATACCGTATTTTATCTGATGAGTTTGTTTTAGCAGTAAAAAGTTATAATTTTAGTAAAGAAGTTGCCTATTAGTTGTAATTCAAGGTGGTATCTGTGTACATATGAAAGAGGGATGAGAAATCATCTCTTTCTTTTTGAATAAGGAGGTATCATGATGGAATTGGCAAAAGATATAAAAGATAAATTGAATTTCATACCAAATCATGTTAGAATAGTGGCTGCCACAAAATATGTGGAAGCAGAGGATATGAAGAAATTATTTTCTTTAGGAATCCATCAATTTGGAGAAAATCGTGTAGATTCTTTTTTAAGGAAATATGAAGCCTTAAAGGATGAGGATGTTTGTTGGCATTTTATTGGTCATCTTCAAACCAATAAGGCAAAACAGGTTCTTTCAAAAATTGATGTTCTTCATTCCCTAGATTCCTTAAAGCTTGCAGGACTTATTGAAAATTACAGAGATACGCCACTGGATTGTTTTATTGAAGTGAATATTAATCAAGAGGAATCAAAGGATGGCATAGCTATAGAGAACTGTGAAGAATTTTTGAGAAATGTTTTGAATTATTCTAAGGTGCATGTGGTTGGCTTAATGATGATGACGACTAAGGATAGCACAAAAGAAGAAAAAAGAATTCAATTTTCAAAATTAAATCAGCTAATGCAGGAAATGAATGCAAGGCTTAAGCTTGATATGAAAGAATTATCTATGGGGATGAGTGATGATTATATGGAGGCTATCGCAGCAGGGGCTACAACTGTGCGATTAGGACGAATGCTATGGTGTCAAGAGAATTAGAGTTTTTTTATAAGCAAATGGATTCTAACCTGAATAAAGCCAGCCAGGGTGGCGTTGTCTTGACGAGCTTTCTGGATGAAACAAAGCTTGCCTATCTAGAAACACTTCACTCTAAGGACGTTAGGATAAAGTTGGATGGAGGATTTGATGAGGCAGAGCATAAAAGAGCTCTATTTTCACCTTTGGATTTTGAGGCCAACCATTTTAAAATAAAAGTGTATGAGATTCAATATAATTCAAGGTACCTTGAATTAAATCATAGGAAAATATTGGGAAGCTTAATGAGCTTAGGCATCAAAAGAGAAAGCATTGGAGATATAGTATGTAGTGGACAAGCCTTCTATTTTGCCTGTACAGAAGAAATCTCTGCTTATATTGAACAAGAATTTAAAACGATTAGTGGTGTGGCTATCGAATTAAAGGAATTAGCCGAACGACTTACCATAAAGCGTGAGTTGAGAGAAGAAAAGCACATTGTGTCTAGCTTACGTTTAGATGTCATTATAGCCTCTGCTTATAAATTATCTAGAAATGAAGCTTCGGAAATGATTACGGAAGGATTAGTTCAGGTAAATCATATTATCTGTCAATCTATTAGTAAGCAGGTTGCTATAGATGATGTGATAAGTGTGCGACATAAGGGACGCTTTTACGTAGGAACAGTAGGAGGAAAAACAAAGAGTGACCGTTTGGTTTTACAACTTAAGTTTTTAGTATAATATGCAAAAAACAACAGAGTATAATAAGCTAATTAGCTTTAAGCATTTAATCATATTAACCATTCCTATCTTTTTTGAGTTACTTTTACAGATTATTGTTGGGTATTCCGATCAAATTATGATTTCAAGAGATCAGGATGCAGTTACGGCTATAACGAACACAAATACCATTGTCAATGTATTTATTATTGCCTTTCAAGTATTTTCGATGGGTGCCATTATCTTAATAGGGCATTACAAGGGTGCTAAGAATTATGATAAGGAGAAAAGTGTTTATAGTGTAGCCTTTGTCTTATCTACAGGCATTGGTATAATCATTAGTATTATTCTATTATGTTTTTCACAGTATTTTTTCGAATGGATTCATTTGGATCCTACCTGTATGGAAAAAGGATTAATCTATATTAGGATTGTAGGAGGATGTCTATTTCTACAGGCAATCCTAACCACATTATCTGCATTTTTGAAAAGTAATTCTTATATGAAGGATTCAACAATTATTAATGCAATAGTGAATGTTTTAAATATTATTGGTAATTTTATTTTAATCCCTCATCTAGGAATTATGGGTGTTGCTATATCTAGTGTTGTTTCTAGAGGAATTGGTGTCATTATCATTTCAATTGTCTTTTTAAAGAGAGTAAAGATAAATATATTTTTACACCCTTTTAAAGACTTTCATAAGGACACCCTAAAAAAGATTCTTTCTATTGGTGGACCTTCAGGAGGAGAAGCTTTATCTTATAATGCGAGTCAAATTCTAATCCTATTTGTTGTCAATAGCTTAGGAAATAAAGGAGTAGTAAATATCAAGTCTTATGCATCTATGTTTGCATATGTTTCCTTTATGTTTACTTCAGCGATATCTCAAGCAATGCAGGTTGTCATTGGGGAACTACTTGGAATGGGCAAGGTAGAAGAGAGCAAGAAGAAGATATATCAAACTCTTTTAGTTAGTGTTCTTACAACTATAGTCATATCTTCTATTTTGTATTTTATTAGTGATTATGCATACAGCTTATTTGGAATAGAGGATAAGGAGCTCTTGCATATAGGTAAAATGGTATTACTTATAGAAATAGCTTTAGAGCTAGGAAGAGCCTTTAATATTGTCTTTGTGAGAGCCTTACAGACGAGTGGGGATATTGCATTTCCAACTATATTATCTGTTATCTTTTGTTGGGGTGTTGCGGTATTGGGAAGCTATTTGTTTGGTGGAAAAGATGTTTGGTTAAATTTAGGATTAATTGGTGTGTGGATAGCGATGGCGCTAGATGAATGTATACGAGCGGTCATCTTCTTTATACGGTTTAAAAGTGGAGCATGGGAAAGGAAGTTGGTAATATGATAGGTATAATCGCGGCAATGGAAGAGGAAATGTCTATATTAAGGGAGGCTATTGGAAATCAAAATACAAATCAGATTTGTGGAATCAGATTTTATGAAGGAAGAATAGGTTCTCAAGAAGTTGTGTTATGTACCTCAGGTGTTGGCAAGGTAAACTCAGCTATGGCGACAACTATTTTAATTGAATATTATTCTTGTTCCTTTATTTTAAATACAGGAATAGCAGGAGGAATCACTGGTGTAAAGACAAAGGATATTGTTCTTGCAAGAGAGCTGTCCTATTCTGATGCTGATGCAACTCCTTTTGGCTATGCTTATGGACAGATACCTGGAATGCCTAAAACCTATATGCCAAATTTAGAGGGCATCCTTCGAGTAAAGCAAGTTTTAAATCGGCTTGGATTAAGCTATAAGGAAGCGAAGGTTTACTCTGCAGATTCTTTTGTAGCAAGCCTTGAACAGGTTTCAAAAGTAGATACCAGTATTCCCTGTATTGCAGAGATGGAGGGAGCTTCTGTGGCCCAGGTTTGTATAAGATCAGGTGTTGATTTTATTGTTCTTCGTTATATTTCTGATATTGTTGGAAAAGAAAATCAAATTGCTGATTATAATGCATTTGAAAGTGAAATGGCAAAAAGGTCAAGTAAAATTTGTTTAGAAATTATAAAAAATTTAGAATAATTGTCAAATAATAGTCAATACTAAAGATGGTGAGAATATGTATTTAGCCATCTTTATTTTTGTTATTCTAATCGTTATTTTGGCTATTGATATAGAAATCAATGTAAAAAGTGCGAATGATACCATTAAAATTGATGCTAAAATTGGACTAATAAGATTTGTTATACCTCATCAAAGATTAATATCAAAGGCTTTACAAAGTGAACAGCTTAAGAACAAGCAGCAACAGCGAGATGATTTTAAAAAGCTATTTAAAAAAAGACACTATTTGAATAGACTATTTAAACATTCCAGCTTGACTATGTTTTACATGGCTAGGTTTACAAAAGAGGAACTTTATCTAAACCCTATACAAAATGGTGCCTATTTAATGGTTTCTAACCAGATACATGCATTTTTTAATCATCATTTTAAAATAGTAGATAATAAAAATATAAAGCTTATTTATGATGAACATTACCAAAACATTGATTACTTTATTTGTGTTAAAGCAGATCTTATTAGCATTCTTACCGCAATATTGATAAGGAAATGATATTATGGGAAATATTACGGATTTGTTAAATGTTTCAATGAATAAAATTAAAGAAATGATTGATGCTAATACAATTATTGGAACACCTATTGTAGAAGGAGAAACACTCATTATTCCGGTTTCAAAACTTCACTTAGGCTTTGTCAGTGGTGGAAGCGACATTAAACCAAATTCAAGTAAAGAAGAGGTTTTATTTGGCGGTGGAGCTGGTGGTGGCTTTGGTATTACACCAATTGCCTTCTTAGTAGTGAGCCATGGAGAAGTGAGCTTGCTTTCTATTGATGAAAGTACACATATTGCGGAGAAGCTCATTGATCTAGTTCCAAAAACAGTTGATAAATGTAAAACATTATTTAAAAATAATGCACCGATAGAGAAAGTATAAAGAAGGAGCTTTTCATTTTGAAAGGCTTTTTCTATTGAAAAAAACTGTGAAATTTGATAGTATATTTATCAGGTGATATTTATGAAATATTATGCTGTGAAGCATCAGGATGGAAAAGATATTTTTACCTCTTGGGATGCATGTAAGGAATATATGATTGGTAAAAAAAGAATTTTGCAAAAAAGCTTCAAAACCTTAGAAGAGGCAAAGTGTTTCTTAAATGATGAAGAGCTTGAGCTTGAGTTTAAAATTCCTACAGCCTATATTGATGGTTCTTATGATGCAAATACTGGGTGTTATTCCTTTGGTGGTGTTTTGATAAAAGATGGAAGCTATCAAAGCTTTTGTAGGAAATATGAAGCAGATGAGTTTTCTGAGGCAAGAAATGTAGCAGGAGAAATTAAAGGAGCAGGATATATCATAAATTATGCAATCCATCAAGGCATAAAAGAATTAAATATCATATATGATTATGAAGGTATAGAAAAATGGTATACGGGTGTGTGGAAGGCATCTTCCCCAATAGCCTTAGCATATGTAAAATTTAAAAATG
The DNA here is from genome assembly GCA_947174785.1 of uncultured Mollicutes bacterium. Classification (GTDB taxonomy): domain Bacteria; phylum Bacillota_I; class Bacilli_A; order Acholeplasmatales; family Anaeroplasmataceae; genus Pelethenecus. The sequence goes on along the minus strand of CAMWKG010000031.1, from coordinate 8,506 downwards.
AAGTAAAGGATAAAATCATAATTCATTTTATTAAAGTAAAAAGTCATAGTAATGATAAGTATAATGATATGGCAGACAAGCTAGCAAAAAGCGCTCTAGGCATCTAGAGCGTTTTTTAATAGTGTATAATCATTATGCTTAAAATGGAAATCATAGATTTGTTCGCTGGTTTCATTTCCTTTACCTGTGATTACTATGATGTCATTAGGCTCAGCAAGCTTAGCTGCTAAAGAGATAGCCTCTTTACGACTTAGTGTCATATAGTATTCCTTATCTTTTAGATTTTCTGTTAAATCATAAAGGATACCAAAAAGACTTTCATGCTTAGGATCCTCAGAGGTAAATATAGTAATATCAGAAAGGTTGGTTGCGATTGAACCCATTTTTGAGCGTTTGGATTTATCCTTTTCCCCTTGAGCTCCAAGTATAGAAATAATCTTTCCTTTTTTAAATTCTCTGATGTTTTGTAAAAGATTTTCTAGCGCATTGGGTGTATGAGCAAAATCAACAATACCTGTAATGTTGTTTTTATTTTTAAAATGCATGAATCTTCCATCAATGGGAAGAAGAGTTTCTATTCCTTCCTTAATATATTTTAAATCAATTCCCAGTTCACTTGCATAGGCAATGGCTGCTAAAGCATTATAAATATTAAATTTACCAAAAAGAGGTAACTTAAAATGTTCCAAAAATAAGCCTTTAAAATATACATCAAATTCTGAATTTAAAAGTCCAAGCTTAATATTTTTAGCTCGATAGATGCCTGTATCTATGCCGTAGGTAACTACTCTAGCCTTCGTATAGGAAGCGACCTCAGATGCATAAAAATCATCACTGTTGATTACGGCAAGACTATTCGTCTTTAAGCCTTCAAATAGCTTGGCTTTTGTTTTAAAATAATTATCCATTGTTTTATGCGTATTTAAGTGCTCATGAGACAAATTAGTAAATATCGCTCCATCAAATTCTAGCTTTTCAATTCTGCCATCTAAAATACCTTCACTGGATACTTCCATAACCAAATCATTAATATGATGCTTTTTTAAAACACTATATGCTTCATAAAATAAATCGGGGGTAGGAGTAGTATGCTTTGTTTTTATAGTTTTCTTTAAATAAGAAATTCCATTAGTTCCAATATAGGCAGAGCTTTTAGCTACATCAAAAATTTGATTTAGGATATTTGCTGTTGTTGTTTTCCCATCTGTACCTGTAATTCCCACAGTATAGATATCATGATGGTAATGATAAAAAGCTTGTAAAAGTCTAATATATTCTCTTTTGGCATTTCGTACGCGAATATGATTATAGTTTTTTAATACCATTTGATCGGTAACAATTAAGCAAGCTCCATTTTCTAAAGCTTCTTGGATATATTTCTTACCATTATGTTTATTCCCTTTGATTGCCACGAATATGAAATTCTTTTTGACACGTTTGGAATTCGCTGTAATTCCTAATACTTCCGTATTCAGTCCTAAGGTTGGGTAAAGCTCTTGTAGGTTCATTTTCATCATCTCTTATTTTTAGTATTTTGAAAAACGAATGTTTTATACGGCAAAAGCCTTGGTTTAATTTAAGAAATTAAAGCAAGATATGAAAAGGTGTCGAAATTCATAAGTTTTTATGGTAAAATACAAGGTAAGGATGTGAGTAAGATGAAGAAAATTCAGGTCATCGTAAGAGATAAAAACACTTTAGTTTTAGAAGAAGATGCAGCAAAGGGAGATTATATTGATTTAACCAGTATCTCGAATGTTGATTTTAAGCAAATTGAAAATGCAGTTTTAGCAGGTAAGGACACTGTATATAATAAAAAATTAGAAGAATACAAAGAAATGCTACAACTTCAATTGAATCAAGAAAAGAAGGCAATGGAGAACGAATTTGCCTTGGATAAGCAACAGCTTTACCATCAAATAGATTCAATGAAAAAAGAAAATCAGCAGGCTATGGAAAACTTAAAAATTTCTATTTCTAATGAGTATACATTAGAGCTTGAAAAAAAGAATTTGGAATTAAAGAACCTAGAAGCCAAGCATACTCAAGAGCTTGAGTCTTTAAAGAAAAATGATGAGTATAAGCATACTCTTGAAATTCAAGCCTTAAATACACGTTTGGACCAAGAAAAACAAGCTTACACCCAAAAGGAAAATGAATTATCAGCTAAGCATCAGTTGGAGATTTCTGATTTGAAATCAAAGCTTGCTATCCTTGAAAACGAGATGGAAATGAAGCTTTCTACCGAGCGTTTAGAAACAGAGAAAAAATATATGGATCAGGTCAACCAGTTGAACCAGCAATTAAAGGATGCTTTTAGTCAAAAGGAACGTTTAGAATTAGAACAAAAACTAAAGCTAGAAGAACAGCTTAGAAAACAGGAACAAAAGTTTGCAGAAGAAAGATCTCGTTTCAAGGAACAGCTTGATGCTTTAAATCAGCAATACCAGCTTCTACAAAGACAGAAGGCTTCTCTAAATGTAAAACAGACAGGAGAGGATTTAGAATCCTGGTGTGATAATGAGGTCAGAAGCTATATGCAAAATGGACTTTTCAATTGTAGCTGGGAAAAGGATAACCAAGTAATCCGTAATGAAGATGAAACAAAGGGAAGTAAGGCAGACTATATATTCAGTATTTTTTCTTCTAGTCAAAAGGATATGCTACTTGCGAAGGTTTGCTTAGATATGAAGGATGAAAACCCTGATTCTGTCAACCGTAAAAAGAATGCAGATTATTATAAGGCTTTAGACAATAACCGTAAGAAGAAGGATTGTAAATATGCAGTACTTGTTTCTAATTTGGAATTAGATAAGCCTAATGATATTCCAATTTATAAAGTGACTGAATATGAAGAGATGTATGTAGTACGTCCTGCATATTTGATGACTTTCTTAAATATGCTTGTCTCTTTAACAACACGATTTGCAGATATCGTTCTTGCTAAGGAAGAAGAACGCTTAGAAATAAAGAGCTTATTAGATTTAAAATCTTCCTTTGAAGATTTAAAGAAAACATATTTAGATAAGCCTTTAGAAAGCTTAGAAAAGAATATCGATGAAATCAGAAGTCAAAATTCTAAGATTATGGATGCTTCTAAAAAGATTGAGGGCTATTGTGATCAGATTACAAGAAACTATTTAAATGAAATCCAAACCAAGTTAGATCGTTTTGATGTTAAAGTGACAAAGATTTATAAGTAAAGTATAGAGAGTAATATTCGTATAAAAATATAGAGAGAAAGGAAGGGTTCTTATGTTTGAAATTGTATCTAAATATAAACCTACAGGAGATCAGCCTGAAGCTATTGATACTATTGTAAAGGGTTTTGAAAATGGAATAGATCGTCAGGTATTATTAGGCGCTACAGGTACAGGTAAGACATTTACGATGTGTAATGTCATTGCAAGGCTAAATAAACCTACGTTAGTTTTAGCACATAATAAAACTCTTGCTGGACAGCTATATAATGAGATAAAATCTATATTTCCTAATAATCATGTGGAGTATTTCATTTCGTACTATGATTATTATCAGCCCGAAGCCTATGTTGTAAGTAGTGATACTTATATTGAAAAGGATTCTAGTATCAATGAAGAAATTGATGAGATGAGACATAGTGCTACGGCAGCCTTAATGGATTATAAGGATGTCATTGTAGTGGCATCTGTTTCCTGTATTTATGGTATAGGTGATCCAGAGGATTACCGAGATTCTATGCTGAATATCAGGGTTGGGGAATCCTATAATAAAAAAGAATTACTTACACGTTTAGTAGAAATGCAGTTTGAACGAAATGATATTGATTTTAAAAGAGGTAGCTTTCGTGTAAGAGGGGATGTATTAGAAATCATTCCGATTAATGAACATGCGAAGGGAATCCGTATTGAATTCTTTGAAGAAGAGGTTGAACGGATTCGTACCTTTGATGTAACAACGGGCATGAAGATTGCAGATGTTGCTTTTGCAAATATTTTTGCTGCAACTCATTTTGTAACGAATAAAGAAAAATTAGAAGAGGCTTTAAGGCGTATTAAGGCAGAACTTCAAATTACACATAAGAAATTTATATTAGAGGGAAAGCCTTTAGAGGCGGAACGTATTGAACAAAGAACAAAATATGATTTAGAAATGTTAGAACAGACAGGCTCCTGTAGTGGAGTAGAAAACTATTCTAGACATTTGTCCTTAAGAGGAGAAGGAGAAACTCCTGCAACTTTAATTGATTTCTTTGGAGATGATTTCTTACTTATAGTAGATGAATCCCATGTGACCTTACCTCAGGTTAGAGGTATGTATAATGGTGACCGTTCCAGAAAAGAAACCCTAGTACAATATGGATTTAGACTTCCTTCGGCTCTAGATAACAGGCCATTAAAATATAACGAATTTGATAGTAAAATTCATCAGGCACTATTTGTTTCTGCAACTCCTGGAGATTATGAAAAGAATTATCCTGTAGTAGAACAAATCATTCGTCCTACAGGACTACTTGATCCAATCGTTGAGGTTAGAAGAACTGAAGGTCAAGTGGATGATATCTATGCCGAAATTAGAAAGAGAATGGTTTTAAATGAACGTGTATTAGTTACCACCTTAACCATTAAGATGAGTGAGGATTTAACAGCTTATTTAAAGAAGCTAGGTTTAAAGGTAGCTTATTTACATTCTGAAATTAAGGCGCTAGAGCGTTTAGAGATATTAAGAGATTTACGTAGTGGTAAATATGATGTTTTAGTTGGTATTAACTTACTAAGAGAAGGTTTAGATTTACCAGAGGTTTCCTTGGTTTGTATTTTAGATGCAGATAAACAAGGCTTCTTACGTAGTACACGAAGCTTAATTCAAACGATTGGTCGTGCTGCAAGAAATGCAAGTGGTAAGGTCATTATGTACGCAGATTCTTTAAGTGAGTCTATGGAGGAGGCTATTAATGAGACTAGCCGTAGAAGAGATATTCAAATGGCCTACAATGAGAAGCATGGAATTACACCTACTACGATTGTGAAGGCTTTACCAGAAATGGTAAGCATCAAGAAGCTAGATGCAAAGAAAGAAAAGAATAAGAAGAAACTTTCTTTAGAAGAGAAGATTGAATTAATCAATGAACTTGAAGAGGAGATGCGTGCTTACGCAAAGGATTTGAACTTTGAAATGGCAGCTCAAATTCGTGATGCAATATTAGAATTAAAGGCGGGAAGATAAATGTATTCAATTAAAGAATTATTTAAAATAGGGAATGGTCCATCAAGTTCTCATACCATTGGTCCTTTAGAAGCCTCTAAAGAATTCTTAAAAAGATATCCTGATGTAGAAGAGGTAAAGGTTATTTTGTATGGGTCATTAGCTTTGACAGGTAGAGGACATTTAACAGATTATATTATTGAAAAAACATTGCTTCCTATTCCTTGTCACATAGAGTTTGATATCCATACGACGATGGAGCATCCCAATACAATGATTTTTAATGGTTATAAAAATGGAACCCTTGTTGGAAGTATGAAGGTGTTTTCCATTGGTGGTGGAGCAATTCAAATTGCAGGAGAACCAGAATATATTCTAAAAAAAATCTATAAGCTAAATACTTATAAAGATATTTCATCTTACTGTAAAAAAGAAAAAATATCTTTAGCAGAATATGTGGATTCTGTGGAAGGAAAAGAGATTGATTCCTATATAGAAACCATTTTTGAGACAATGCTTAAGTCCATAGAAAAGGGTTTAAAGCATACAGGCGTTCTTCCTGGAAAGCTTCAGGTAAAAAGAAAGGCTGCCTACATTTATCAGCAAAATAGTAAGGATGAAGGGTTAGAGCTTTTAAGAAAGAAAGTGATTGCCTATGCTTATGCAGTAAGTGAGGAAAATGCCTCAGGTGGTAAAATTGTTACAGCTCCTACCTGCGGTGCATCAGGAGTATTACCTGCATGCTTAAAATATGCTATTGATTTAGAATGTTATTCAAAAGAACAGCTTATCAACGGATTGAAGGTTGCTGGGCTTATTGGAAACATTGTAAAAACAAATGGCTCCATAAGTGGTGCAGAAGCAGGCTGCCAGGCAGAGGTTGGAACAGCTTGTGCAATGGCTGCTGCCTTTTTAAGCTATCTAGATGGTGGTAGCATAGACACAATAGAGCGTGCAAGTGAAATTGCTTTAGAGCATCATCTGGGCTTAACCTGTGATCCAATAGATGGATATGTGCAAATTCCTTGTATCGAAAGGAATGCAGTTGCAGCTTTACGTGCAATAGATGCTGCAAAGCTAGCATCCTATTTAAACAGTAATGAATCAAAAATATCCTTTGATCTTGTTGTAGAAACGATGCTAAAAACAGGCCATGATTTAAGAACAAATTATAGAGAAACCTCAGAGGGTGGACTTGCAAAAACATTTTATGAGTAGAAGGTAAAATAATGGAAGAAGGAAAGATAGTTAAGCTGGAAATAGAAGGCTATGATATGAATGGTTTAGGTGTTGCCAAGCTAGATGGATTAGTCATCTTTGTTTCAAAGGCTTTAAAGGGTGAGGTCGTTATGGCCGAGCTTACAAGTGTACATAAGAAATATGCCTTTGCAAAAGCTGTGAAAATTATCACACCTTCTTTAGAACGCATTTTAAGCCCTTGTCCATATGAAGAAGGCTGTGGTGGATGTGATCTTTTACATATGCAATATAAAACAGAATGCAAGGTAAAAGAGGATAAAGTCCAAAATGCTTTTGCAAAAATTAACAAAGAGAATACTATTAAATTTAATCCGATTATTAAAAATAAAAATATTTTTGGCTATAGAAATAAAGTGATGATGCCTTTCGGCTATGATGAGGATGATAATGTTATCTATGGATTTTATGAAAAATTATCTCATAGTTTAGTTTCAATTGACCGTTGTGAAATTTCTAATCATTTTGTTAATGAAGTGGTTGAATTTATCAGAAGATTTGTAAGTGTTATGCATATTAAAGTATATAACGAAGAAACACATACAGGTATCTTTAGAGGAGTTATGGTACGAAACAACTATAAAAATGAAATGATGGTTGTTTTGATTACGACCACATATTATGATTTTTCAAGATTGATTGAGTATATAGAGGATGGATTTCCATTAGTGAAATCTATGTATTTGAATATTAATCCGAATAAAACCAATGTTATGCTTTCAAATGAATACATCCATATCTATAAGGATAAAACGCTGATGGAAGATATATTAGGATTAAAATTTAGTGTATCAGCAGCATCCTTTATGCAGGTAAATCATTATGCCTGTGAAAAGTTATATTTAGAAGCATTCCGTCTAGCAAGGCTTACCAAGGATATGAATGTAATTGATGCATATTGTGGAATGGGAAGTATTACTCTAAATATTGCAAAACAAGTTCATCATGTTTATGGAATAGAAATTGTAGAAGAAGCCATTATCAATGCAAATTACAATAAAGAGTTAAACGATATTAAAAATGCCACCTTTATATGTGGACCTTGTGAAGAAGAAATTAAGAAATTAACACACTTAAATAAAATAGATTGTATCTTTTTTGATCCACCTAGAAAAGGCTGCGAGCAGTCTTTCTTAGATACTGTCATAGAAATGAAAATCCCTAAGATAATTTATATTTCTTGTAATATCGCAACTGCAGTAAGAGATATTACATATTTAAAAGAAAAAGGATACTTAATCAAAGAAGTCACTCCTTGCGATCTTTTTAGTAAAACTTCTCATGTTGAGAGCGTGGTAAGACTAGATCTAAAAGAACTTAAAAAGTAAAAAATAAAGCTAAAACCAGCGATTTTGAAGTGGTTTTAGCCCTTTTTTTAATTTTGCATTTCGTCCGGTTATTGTCTTAGTTTAACCTAAAATCAAAAAAATAATTAGAGGTTGTATTCGGAAAAAGATTATGACTAGATGAAATCATATGTTGTTTGGCAAATCCTCAACCTATCTAGTATGTAAAAAATAAAGAAATTATGACTAGATGTTTAGCGAATATTAATCTCCAGTAGAGCGTCGCTTTTGGAGTTATACCCTATATAGTTTGAAACCAGCTATATCGAATTTTATTCGGTTTCCAATATGTTGGTAGAAGTAGAAAATCCTTTCAAATTGAATTAAATCAGTCTATTTTGATGGACAACTTTTTGGACAACATTTAATGATTTTATTGTTAGCTTTAAAGTACCTTTGCACAATAAATTAAAATAATCTATTTTGAATTAGGATAAATTATTTATTTTTGATTTTATATTGATTTATCAATATATTTGCAATAACGTTCAAAATGGATACTAAAATGTTTTTAGTACTATTTGTATTTATTTGAATTAGAAATTATATTTGGAGATAAAGGGGAATCCAGTGGTAAAACCGAGCTGGAGCCTAAGAAGTATCATAAGAGCTTTAATTAGAGCTTTCAAGATACCACCCCCTTTATTTACATTTTTTATTATATAACAAAAATAAAATTTTGTAAATGTTTGTAAAATCCAAATCATTTGTGGTAAAAT
>CAMWKG010000030.1 GCA_947174785.1 uncultured Mollicutes bacterium | reverse complement strand
GATATTATGATGGGAAGGATGAGGGAAAGAAGGCTGGTATTCTTTTAGGGAAGAAGCAAGGTCTATCCCGTGGCAAGAAGGAAGCCAATATAGCTACTGCCAAGCGTCTTAAGGCTATGGGATCTACTGATGAATTTATTTCTGAGGCAACAGGTCTTAGTATAGAGAAAGTAAAGTCCTTGTAATTATATTTGAATGGGTGAATAATAAAAACCCCCTATTGTCGGGGGGCATATGTTGTATTCTCTTTAGGATAAAAGAAGTATAATAGATTGCATAAGTATGCTAATCTAATTATGCTTTTTTTCTTTTTGAAGATTGAATACAGCATTATACATATCAAACTCATTGTTTTTATATATGCCATATTCTAAAGCTATTTCATAATATATAGATTCGATTGGATTTAATTCGATATTATTTTTTTCAAAGATAGGATTCACTATATCATCTAGCATAGGAAATAGAGCATCTGGAATTTCTTCTTTACGGTCTAAATATCCATTTATTGTTTCTTCAAATGTGTCTAGAGGCTTCATATCTTTTGTTAAGTCTAAATTTTGATTTAATAATTCAGATTGAAATTCATGAACATACAATAATAAATTGATAGTTTTTGCAAAGCGCTCCATTTCAGTATAGTCCCCATTAAATTTGTAATCTAAAATTGTTTTAATGGTATAAAAATTATCGTGTATATAGTCGAAGCCAACAGAAAAGAAGACTTCTTCATCAGAAGTCAAAGTTCCTTTTTTGATATACTTATCATATAGATAATCTACCACTGCAATAACTGCAGTAAATCGAGATATCGTTTTACTTTGTGTGTTTACAAGCTGGAAAATGAAATCATGGTTTTCAAATTTCCAATTGGCATAATCTGTAAAGATATCCATAAAAACCTCTTAATTACGATTACGATTATGAGGGAATAGAAGAACATCACGAATGTTTGTTTTTCCAGTTAATAACATAACAGTTCTATCAATACCAATACCAATACCGCCTGTAGGTGGCATACCATATTCTAGTGCTTCAACGAAGTCTGTATCAATTTCACAAGCTTCATCATTTCCTAAATTTCTTTCCTGTAATTGACGTGTAAAACGTTCCATTTGATCTAATGGGTCATTTAATTCAGTAAAGGCATTACCATATTCGGTTCCACCCATAAAGATTTCAAAACGATCAGTAAATCTTGGATCATCAGGATTTTTCTTTGCAAGTGGAGAAATCTCTAATGGATGACCATAAAGAATTGTAGGCTCTACGAGTTTATCTTCACCATATTTTTCAAAGAATGCATTAATAATATGACCAACACCTGTAAAGTGAGCAGGAACCTCAATTCCGTGTTCCTTAGCTAAAGCCTTAGCTTCATCAAAGGAAATCTGTTTCCAGAAGTCAACACCACATTCTCTTTTAATTAAATCCACCATATGAATTCTTTCAAACTTTGATAAGTCATAGGTATGCCCATCAAATTCAACAGTAGTAGTGCCTAAAACCTCTAAAGCAACAGACTTAAAGAAGTTTTCAGCTAAGCTCATCATACCTTCCATATCAGAATATGCTAAATAAGCTTCAACAGTAGTAAATTCTGGATTGTGTCTAGAGTCTACACCTTCATTTCTAAATAAACGTCCGATTTCATAAACAGCTTCCATGCCACCAACGATTAGACGCTTCAAAGGTAATTCGGTTGCGATACGTAGATAAAATGGCATATCAAGTGCGTTATGATGAGTAATGAAAGGACGTGCTGCTGCACCACCTAAAATAGGCTGAAGAACAGGTGTCTCCACCTCTACAAAGCCTTGGTTATCGAAGAAGTGTTGAATTGCACGAATGATTTTAGGACGCATAAATGCAACTCTTCTGGAATCATCATTAACTATTAAATCTACATATCTTCTACGACGAGCCTCTTCAATATCCTGTAGTCCATGGAATTTTTCAGGTAGTGGCTTAATTGCCTTAGATAGATGCGTAAATACCTTACAACGAACAGTTAATTGACCAGTATTTGTTCTCATTATGCTACCTTCAATACCTAAGATATCACCAATATCAGATTTGATAAAAACATCATATGCATCTTCACCTGATATTTCTTTTGAAATATAGCATTGAATGGTTCCAAATTTATCTAATATATTGATAAAGCCGATTTTTCCTTGACGTCTTTTGGCAATCATACGTCCTGCAATTTTAACATTGAATTCCTTTGCTTCTAAATCCTCTTTTGTATAAGAATCAAATTGTTCTAGTATTGTTTTTGAATTTGCAGTACGATCATATCTTTGTCCGAAAGGACGAATGCCTTTATCCTCTAAATACTTTATTTTTTCTATACGAATTCTTTCTTGTTCAGGTCTCTTTTCCATAAGATTAGCCTCCTTTTTATAACGTATTTAATTATAGCATACTAGGTTTTAAAAAACAATAAATGAGCAAAAGAAAAGCTTAAGTTTAACCTTAAGCCTTTAAGTATTTTAATCCAATGCTCTTATATCTACCATAGTCGATGCTAAGATAATAATAATATGGCTGATCAGGTCCAAGTAATGCAACGTGTAAATCTGCATCATAATGCTTGCTTTCATCTCCATTAGGAACATCTAAGCTTATAATGTATATATCTGGTCCTGTAGCATAAGGGTTACACTTTTTTTCAAATTTCATGGAAATAGGTATTTCTATTTGATCCTCTAGAAAATAAAATTGAAAGGAGTAAAATTTTCTATCATCCACATTTAAAGCGTAATCCTGTAATACATTTAATTTATTTGCCTGATTAAATTCTTTTAAAGAGATTTCAGAAATGATGAGCTTTGAACCCGTATATTCCTTTTCTTCAAGTGTGAATTTTTCTTCAAAAACATATATTCCTTCGCTAAGTGGTTGAATATATGCTTTCTTTTGGAAACAGCCTGTAAAAAGAAGGAGTAGTGGTAAAAGAAATAATATTTTAAATGCTTTCATTTTTTAATCCCTCCTTGTATCATTATTATAACAAATAAGAATATGGATTACAATCTTTGAAAAAGATAGAAGCACCGAAACGGTGCTTTACTTTTATGAAATGTATTTATACAATTATACTGGTGATGAGTGATGCAACTTCATGAGAATATAAAGAAGTATCGTTGTCTTAAAAATTGGACTCAAGAAGATTTGGCAACAATGCTAGGTGTAACTAGACAAACCATATCTAAATGGGAACAAAATATTAATGAGCCTGATGTATCCACCTTAAAAAGATTGAGTGAAGCTTTTGAGATTTCTGTAGATGAATTATTAGGGAAAGAAAAACAAAAGAAAGCAGACAGGTTTCCTTTTATTGCAAAGATATGCAATGTAGTTTCCATTTCCTTTTGCATTTTTGTGAGTCTAACTTTAGTGATTTTTACAATGTATTTATATAACAAAATACCTATGCATTATAATTGGGCTGGAGAAATAGATCGCTTTGGTTCAAAGTGGGAATGGTTATTTCTGCTAATTTATTTTATAGTTATTTTAAGTACAGATTTGTTTTGTTGTCATTTGTTTATAAAACAAGCAGACTCTAAATCTAGCAAGGTTGGATTTTGGGTAACAAAAATCAGCTGTTGGATTGCTCAAATTATAGGCATTGGTATTTTCTTCTGTTTTGCAGTAAGATTTTTAAAGAAGGATACTTGGTGCCCAATTATGAATGGTATGATTTACTCTTTCCTATTTTGTTTCTTTATATTTATGCATCCATCAATTGCTAAGAGAAATCGAATTTTTGGATTCAGAACACAATTTACTTGTTCAAATGATATTGCCTGGAATAGTATGAATCGATTTGCTTGTTATACTTTCTGTATTAATTCTTTAGCTGCTATAATTATTCAGATGTTTGTCAATCAGTTTTGGTATAATTATCTTATTTCTAATTCACTTTGTATTGGCGCCATTATAGTGTGGATTTATTACTTCTATTTGAAGCATAAGTTAAAATAGCTCATATATCGTTTTAGGTTTTTCATTAGGATGTCGCTTGTAGTATTTACGCAAGCGCATTTTTTCTTTAATCCAATAAATAAAGGGCGGAATAGAAATAATTTTAAATACCTTATAGATCCATTTTTTTAATGGTTTTAGAAGTGTGTTAATTTCTATATTACGCTTTAAAATGAGCTTTGAAAAAGCTAGCTTAGCTAGATATAATCCTAACAAGTAAAATAAAATATAAATATGAAATATAGGAATATCATATTGATTTGATACATAAATAATTAGACCTGATAGAAATCCAAAATAGAGAACCGTCTTAATAAATAACAGTCTTTTTTGACGATAGAATATAATTTGATAAAGAATATAAGAGAAAATGCCTAAGTAAAGAACAAGTAATATTTTAATTAGAGCTTGTAAGGATGCCATGTTATGCGAATAGTTTTCTTATAAAGCTCTTATTTTTCTTTACCTGAACATTCTTTTTTTCTAAGGAATTAAGTGTACCTGTAATTTTAATTGTTTTGTTGTCGTTGCTGACTTCCTTTAATACAAGATTATTTCCTGTAATTTCATAAGGAATGTCATTTACTCGTATAATAAAGATAGTTTCTGAAAATTCTTTAATTTCTGTAATATTATTTACAATGATTTGATCATCATAAATTGTAAAATTAGCTATAGACATATGAATCACCTAATTAAGAGTATGCAAAGGGTGGTTAAAAAAGAAGTGTAAGGAACCTTAAAATTAAATTTGCATATAGTTTTTTAAACTAGATAATCTAATGATGTTGAATGTGTGATATGTTTGTGATATAATAAGAATAGGTGAGACTATGGAAGAATCAAAAGAACTTTTAGATTTGGAAAAGAAGAATCAAAAACTAAATGAGAAGAATAGAAAAGTTGAAAAAAAAGAAGAGCATAAACGCATTAAAGCTGAAGCTAGGCAGGAAGAAGAGATTCGCTTAGAGCCTGTTAGAAAAAAGAAAAGGGAAAAGAAAGAGAAGATTCGTAAATTAAATGAACCACCAAAGCGTCCAGTTTTAGAGGAAATTGGAAATGCAGTTACACATGGTGTTGGAGCTATTCTAGCAATTGTCGGATTTATTCTTTTGATTTTAAAAAGTGATACAGGACTAAAAATTACGGCCTCTATTGTTTATGGCTTTAGTATGTTTTTTATGATGTTAATGAGCTGTTTGTATCATTCCTTTAAAGGTGGATCCACAGTAAAAAGACTTTGGAGACGTTTTGATTATTCTTCTATCTATCTTTTGATTGGAGGAACATTTGCACCATTATATTTAGTATATTGGGGAAATGTATTAGGAATTGTATTGTTTATCATTCAATGGATATTCATTATTACTGGAGTGACATTTGTATGCATATTCGGTCCAGGAAGAATAAAGTGGTTACACTATACCTTGTACTTTGTGATTGGCTGGAGTGGGCTTATCTTTATTCCAGATTTTATAAAGAATAATTTAAATCTTTTATGGATGATTTTAGGCGGAGGATTAGTTTATACGATAGGGATGATTCCTTTCGCAAAAAAGAGTGTAAAAAGTGCCCACTTCATTTGGCATTTCTTTGTTTTATGTGGTGCTATTGTGCAGTTCTTAGGAATTTTATTCTTCGTTTACTAAAAGATAAAAGGGCTCCCTTTTATCTTTTTCTTTTTTTAAATTTAAGATTTATTTAAAGTTTTTCTGGATGAGAAAAGGTATAATATATAAAGGTGGTTATTATGAGATTTGATTGTATTATAATTGATGATGAAAAGCTTCTTGCTGATAGTACTGCAGAATACTTTAATTTATTTGGTGTTTCTACAATAGCTCTATATAGTGCATCAGAATGTCGTTCCTTTTTTGAAAAAAATTCAGCAAGTATTTGTTTGTTGGATATTAATTTAAATGATGGAAGTGGCTTTGAATTATGCAAGGAAATAAGAGAAAAACTAAATCTTCCTATTTTATTTATTTCGGCTAGAACGAGTGATGATGATAAAATCATAGCCCTAAATATAGGTGGAGATGATTATATTCAAAAGCCCTATTCCTTAGGTGTATTATTAGCGAAAGTAAAGGCTGTGTTAAAGCGGTATAAACAAAGTGAGGCATTAGAATATTTTGATGGTAGACTTCAAATTGATTTTGAAGCTAAGACAGTAAGAGTAAATAATCAGCTATGCAAATTAACTTTTTTGGAATTCAAGCTGTTATCTTATTTAGTAAAGAACCAAGGAAAGGTTGTTTCTAAGGAACAGCTTTTTGAATCTGTTTGGGAGGATAGGTTTACACAAGATGGAACATTAAATGTGCATATAAGAAAGCTTAGAGAGGCTATTGAAATAGATCCGAATCATCCAGAATACATTATTACAATTTGGAAAGATGGGTATATATTTAAAGGAGGAAGACTATGAAAAAGTGGTGCATAGGATTTACTTTTATTATAGGACTTTTTTTGGAAATTCTTATATTTGTTTTTATCCTGCTTCCAACCAAAGAAATAAAACAGGATACTGTTGCTGTAAATGAAATTGTGAATTCTTTGAAAAAAGATTGGACTGCATTAGAAAACCATGTGAATTCAACAGCGTATGAATATGCTGTATTAGATGATAAGGATGAAGTTTTAATTAGAACAAAAGAAGGTATCAGCGATAGTATAAATAAGGCAATCGAGCATCAAGATACTATCCTTTTGATAGAATTAGATGAGACAATTGTGGGTAAGGTCATAATATATAATAAAAGCAGTGAAGTTTTGGCCAAACAAAAAAGAGAGGCCAGTATGCTTTTTTCTGTTATCCTAATGATACAGGTTGGAGTTTGTTGTGGATACTTTTTATTTGTCTATAAAAATATGATTAGACCATTTCATAAATTAAGAGGTTTTGCAAAAAATATTGCAGGAGGCAATTTAGATGCTCCACTTCAAATGGACAAAATGAATATTTTTGGAGCCTTTACAGAAAGCTTTGATATGATGAGGAGTGAACTGAAAAAGGCAAGACTAGCTGAGGCTAAGGCCAACATAAGTAAAAAGGAATTAGTGGCCAAGCTCTCTCATGATATTAAAACGCCAGTTGCCAGCATAAAGGCTGCTGCTGAAGTTGGTCAGACTTTAGCTAAAGAAGAAAAGCAGAAGGAAAATTATAATCAAATTATTACGAAAGCAGATCAATTGAATGTTTTAGTGAATAATCTTTTTACAGCCACTTTGGAAGAACTAGAACAGTTAAGTGTTACAGTTATGGACATGAACAGTCAAGTTATAAAGGAAATGCTTAAAAATGCAGATTACTTAGGATTGGCAAGTATACCGGATATTCCAGAGTGTATGATATATATGGATAAGCTGAGATTACAACAGGTATTTGATAATATATTTGTGAATTCCTATAAATATGCAAATACTAAAATAGATGTTAAAGCTAAAGTTCTAGATTCTGCATTAGATATCTATATAGAAGATTTTGGTGGTGGAGTTTTAAAAGAAGAGTTAGTCTTTCTTAAAGAAAAATTCAAACGAGGAAGCAATGCAAAAGCTACAGAAGGTGCTGGCTTAGGTCTTTACATTTCCGATTATTTTATGAAGGAAATGAATGGAAATTTAGTTATCGAAAATGGAGAGCATGGATTGATTGTTATTGTTCAGCTGCGTTTGAGTGGTACCATTTAAGAAATATTTAAGATTCGCTTAAAGTTTTTTAAGAATTGATTGTGTATTATATTAGGAGTAAAGGTGGTATGGTTATGGAAAAACAAGTTGTATTAAAAACCGAAAAATTATGCAAGACTTTTTCTAATGGTGGAGTTCAGCAGCATGTTTTAAAAAACATTGACTTAGAACTGTATCAGGGAGATTTTACTGTCATTATGGGAGCTAGTGGCGCAGGAAAATCTACTCTTTTATATGCACTTTCTGGAATGGATACTCCCACATTAGGAACAATATGGTTTAA
Source organism: uncultured Mollicutes bacterium (assembly GCA_947174785.1). Classification (GTDB taxonomy): domain Bacteria; phylum Bacillota_I; class Bacilli_A; order Acholeplasmatales; family Anaeroplasmataceae; genus Pelethenecus. The sequence goes on along the minus strand of CAMWKG010000030.1, from coordinate 16,496 downwards.
GGAAGATGAGATTTCTAAATTATCCCAAGACAAGCTTGCAGTATTTAGAAGAGATCATTGTGGATTTGTATTTCAGCAAATTTATCTTATTGAAACAATGAGCGTAATGGACAATGTGTTATCTGCAGGACTTCTTGTAACTAAAGATAAAAAAGCATTAATACAAAGAGCGAAGGACTTATTTCAAGCAGTAGATATTTCAGAAGAAACACAAAAGAAATTTCCTTCTCAGTTATCTGGAGGAGAAGCACAGAGAGTGGGGATTGTCAGGGCCCTCATCAACAATCCAGAGATTGTATTTGCAGATGAGCCTACGGGAGCTCTCAATAGTAAAACAGGTGTGGATGTTTTAGATACTCTTACACAAGTGAATGACAAAGGACAAAGTATTGTCATGGTCACTCATGATATGCGTTCTGCAAGAAGAGGCAATCGAATTTTATATTTAAAAGATGGTGTCATTCTAGGGGAATGTGATTTAGGAAAATATGAGCACGGGAATACAGAAAGACATGAGAAGCTTGCTAGCTTTTTAAAGCAGATGGGGTGGTAAAATGAGAAAGTTATTTCTTATTGCCTGCTCGAATATGCGTAAGGCTAAGGGGCAGACAGTGGCAATCATCGTCCTCATTCTGCTTGCGGCGATGCTTTTGAATCTTTGGCTTATGTTATCTATGGACTACAAAGCTAACTTTGACAGATACCATGATAAGCTGAATGCCGAACATGTTACAGTTACTGTTGATGATAATGATGGGGAAGTCTATGATTTTCTTTCACAGAAGATAGAAAATGACAGCCGTGTGTCACAATATCGTTTGGACAGATGTTTGCATATGACAGCATCGTTTGCATACAACGATGGTGAGTTAAGTAGTTGGTTTATTTTTATGGAAAAGGATGTTGCTCTTTCTCGTTCTATCGGTAAAGCTGAAATTGTAGAAGAAGAGAATTTTAAAAGCGGAATATATTTGCCAATGATTTACAAAACAAACAATATTGAAGTTGGAAAGCTGCTTTCTGTTTCCATTGGCAGCTACACTGTCGAATACACCGTTTGTGGATTTTTTAACAGCGTTATGGCGGGTTCACATAATTGTGGTCTAACAGAACTTATTCTTACAGAAGATAAATATGACGAACTTGAAACGTTGGGTTACGCTTTTAAATCAACCTTATGTTCTATACGGCTTTATGACAAGTCGGAAAATGTAGATTTTGAAGCTGATCTTAAAAGTGCTGTTTCTGAACGGTTTCCGAATGTCACTATGGTAAGCAATTGTTATGATATTGTCGTGCAGGCACGCTATATATCACAAATGATTTGTTCGATTATAATGAGCGTAATGGCTTTCTTTGTTCTTTTGATTGCTCTTGTTGTAATTATATCAAACATCATCAATTACATTCAGGTGAATATAAAAAATCTCGGTGCATTAAAAGCGGTAGGTTATACGTCAAAACTACTCATTGGATCCCTTTTATTTCAGTTTTTAGGACTTGCCTTGATAGTGGCAATCGTAGGTGTAGGGATTTCTTATTGTTTGTTTCCAGCTGTAAATAAAATGATGATTATTCAGACTGGAATCCCCTATGCAATTCACTTTTTACCGTTCCCTTTATTCATTTCTATTTTCATTTTGGGTGGTACGGTTGCCCTTGTGGTTTGGCTTGCTTCGCGTAGAATAAAAAAAATAGAGCCTATAGTAGCTTTAAGGTCTGGCGTGCAGACTCATAATTTCAAACACAACCACGTTCCACTTGAAAAGACAAAAACCCCTTTAAATTTTGCCCTTGCGCTAAAAACTACGCTTTCGGGTGTAAAGCATAATATTACTATATGCATTACTATGCTTGTGCTTTCTCTTGTCGTTGTATTTTCAGGACTTATGACCGAAAATGTCATTACAGATATGACTCCCTTTTTAAATCTTATAGTGGGAGAAACGGCAAATAGTTGTATAAATGTAAATATTGATTTTGAGGATGAATTCTTACAGCTTATGAATGCTGATGAACGTGTAGAAAAAGCTTACTTATACACGACGATTAACGTTACGCATTTAGGTGGAGCTGAGCTTCTGACTACAGTTTGCGATGACTTTTCAAAGCTCAACAACCAAGTCGTTGTGTATAAAGGTAGATATCCAAAATATGAAAACGAAATTGCAATTGGAGCTAAATATGCCAAAGAAAGGGGTTTGACGGTAGGAAATGAAATTCAAATTACAGCAAACGGCAAAACGGAAAAGTTTCTTATATGTGGCTTGACGCAGGTTACTAATTATCTAGGGCGTGATGGACTGCTAACACGAGAAGGCTATGAACGGTTGGGCAAGCTTTCAAGTACAAGTTATTACATTAATCTTGTGGATGGAACGGACATTGATATGTTTAATACAGAAATAAGAACCAAGTTTGCAGAAAGTGTAAATGCGACGATAAATATAGATTCAACTATCGATGCTGTAGCAACCGTATACGTTTCGCTTATGACGATTATTGTTATCGCTATTCTTGTTTTATCTGCAATTATTATTGCATTTGTGCTATACCTTTTGGTGCGAACGATGCTCAATAATAAAAAGCGTGATTATGGAATACTTAAATCGTTAGGCTTTACTACTAAGCAACTTATTTTGCAAACAGCTCTGTCATTTATGCCTGCAATTCTTTTCTCGACGATTGTTGGAATTACTATAAGTTGCATTGTCATTAATCCGCTTATGTCATTATTTTTAAGCGGACTGGGTATTGTAAAATGCACATTTGCTATTCCAATTTTATTTATCATTATCGTTGGTGCATTACTTGTCTTATTTGCTTTTGCATTATTATGTCTATTATCTTTAAAAATTAAGAAAATATCTCCATATCAAATTCTTGTGGGAGAATAAAAAGAAGCAGCCTAGTGGCTGCTTTTTACTTGTAAGTAATGAAGATATTATTTTTTTTGTATTCTACTGTGGCATAAGCGCCATTTCTAAAGGGGAGCGTTGGGGCAATGTGTCCTAAATCTATATCTAATAGAATAGGCACATCATAATCTTTTAATACGTCAACTACTGCATTAATATGATCTACACCTGCAAATTCACTACCAATACATAGAGGTCTTCCAACAAGGAAGCCTTTTATATTGTTAAACCACCCAGAACGTTTTAGCTGAAGAAGTGCTCTTTTAATGCCTACAACATTTAAATCACATGCTTCAAGATAAAAGATGATTCCATCTGTATGCTTGGAGGTATAGTCCTTAACCTTATCATAAGGTGTTCCACAAAGTAATTGCATAATATCAAGATTACCTCCTAAAATAGTTCCAGAGAAAGGCTCCTTATAATTATAAGGGGTAATCACTTTTTTTGTATCTAAATTGTAATTTGCAAAAGGGTCTAACTTTTCTTGGGGAGATTCATATTTTGGATACCCTTTAAATTCTTTTCTCCCCTTTAACATTTCATAGGTATCTAAAACATCATAGGTATATTTTTTAAAGTGGAAGTGCCCTGCACAAGCTCCATATATAGTTTCTACATCACAAAGTGTAGTTAATGTAAATGTGAGATTGGTATTGTCTGAAAACCCAACAAACCATTTTGGAGGAAGCTTTTTGATTTGTTCAAAATCAATATAATCTAATATTTCATACATCATTTCTCCCCCACCGACTGAAAGGATGCAATCGGCATCACTTTTATAGGCCTCCATAAATTCCTTAGCTCTTAGCTCTGGTGTGTTAGAAGCACATTTTCCTTCAGCTAAAAAGCAATTAGGTCCTACGACTACTTCATGTCCTAAGCTTTCTAATTGTTGAATTGCTTTATGCAATCTTTCTTCATATGGAGATGTGGTACACCCAAAGGATGGTGCCACAAAATAAAGCTTTGATTTTTTATGAATAAAGGTTGGTTGCATACTAAAATACCTCCTAGTTATGGCTATTATATGAAAAAAGAAAGAAAAATACAAGGGACTTACTAAATAAGTGGGAATAGTTTTTGACTTTGACATTTAAAATGGGTATAATTATAGTATTATGGGGGTGTGGGATATGAAAAAATTTTTTGAATCTCGACTTGGTGAAACAGCGGTTTTATTATCCACGAGTTTCTTTCATTTATTTTTCACATTAATAGCTTATTCTTTAGGATTGATAGGTAGATATAAGGGGGCATCTATTTGGGGAACGGCTTCATTTTATACGAATCGTCCCGTAGGGAGTTATTTTTGTGTAGCCTTTATTGCATTATTTATTTTGGATATTATTTTATCGGCAATAGGAGTCGCTTTATTTTTTATAAAAAAGAAAAAGCTTGGCTTTTATGTTCTTATTCCTTTTAACTTATTATTAAGCTTATTTATACTATTTGTGCATTTTCGTTATAAGATGCTGGGAGGAGGAGCAATTGCTTGTTTAGTATTTTCTATATTGATTTCTATCGTTGGCTTTGTATATTTGATTTATACTAGAATCATGAAAGAAGAAGTTAAAGAGGAAAAGATAACAAAAGAGCAGCTTCATAACATCAAGCTTTATAAACGTATATTACTTATTTTTGAGTGGGCAAGTCTCGGTATTTTATTTACAATCTTTTTTATTCCAGTTTATGTAACAGAAGAATTAAGAAAGACAACAAGTTATTTTCTTATAAGTGCTATGGGCACGAATACATCTGTAGTCATATATGTTTTCTTTATAGTTTTCTTCTTGGCATTTTTAAGTAGTCTATTATATCTAATATCAATATTCCCATATTATTATAAATCTGACAAGGAATACATTAGAAAATCTAAATTAGCTATTATTGGTAATATTTCTATTTCTTTAGTTTTCTTTTTAGTTGGATATTTCATGACCTTCTACACCAAAATCAAGGGTGGAGCAGCAAGTACAATCTCTTTTATACCAATTCTCTTGATGGTTGTACTTTATATTGCTTTTTCTGTTATTCAGGGAAAAATAGGTATAGAGTTTGAAGAGGATGACAGGGTGGAAAAGGAGAATACATTTAAGCTTGAACCACTTATTTTTGTTGCAGTGCTCACTTGCATAACCTTAACCTCCTTATTCTTTAATATTATTGAAATTCATGCTTCTATAGGTCTTTTAAAAAGTGATGTTGTTTTAAATGGATTTAAGCTTTTAACCACTTATCAGAATTTAAGTGGTGGATATCAAGGATTGGCATTTGCGTTGTTTGCATTTTTGCTTATCTCTGGTATTTTACTTGTTTTAACGATTGTAAGCTTTTTTGCAAGATATAAGGATTATTATAGAGTTGTAAAGGTAAGTGCTTTTGCAAATGTTATATTTATGCTTCTTTTAGGCCTTTATGGATTTTACTTTAAAATCGCTCAAAAAATAAATGAGGATAACATAAAAAGCTTATTAGAATATTACAATATTGCATTTATAGAGACCTATAAATATAAAATATATAGTCAAATGATATATGTTTTCTTGGCAAGCCTTGTTGTATTAATTTTAATGATTGTTCGTGGTCAGTTAAATTATAAGACAGAAGATGAGAAGAATTATATAGGTTCAGCCTTTGGTTCTGGTAGAGATAAAAAGAGTAAACCAATTTTAGATGAGCCAACAGTAGAATTTGACTTTGATGCATGCCCTGCATTTACAGAATTAGATTCTAAATTAGAGATATTTAAATCCGAGCTAGAAAATAGAAGAGCACACTTGTTTGAGAATTTAACATTACCTAATTTGGTTCGCTTTGTTGTAGACTATGCAAGAGAGTCCAGGCTACATCTATCCTATTCTCTAGAGGATATAGCTACCTTCGTTGCAGGATTAGGAGCTTCTAGGCTCACTATTCTTCAGGGTATGAGTGGTACAGGTAAAACAAGCCTACCAAAAATCTTTGCTGAAGCCATTATGGGAAATTGTGAAGTTGTTGAAGTAGAATCTTCTTGGAGAGACAAAAATGAGCTTTTAGGATATTATAATGAATTCAGTAAATGCTTTACTCCAAAGAAATTTACACAGTGCTTATATAAGGCTAGATTAAATGCCGAGGTTCCAACATTCATTGTTCTAGATGAAATGAATTTAAGTAGAATAGAATATTATTTTTCTGATTTTCTTTCTTTAATGGAACATGAAGAGCATATGCGAAAAATTAAGCTATTGAATATAAAATTATATCGTACATTAAATCATGAACAGCTTTCCTATTATGGCTTAACAGAGGGACACACAATAGAAATCCCTACAAATGTTTGGTTTATAGGAACTGCAAACCGTGATGAAAGTACTTTTGAGATTAGTGATAAGGTCTACGATAGAGCACAGACCATGAACTTCAATAAGCGTGCTCCTAAAATACATTCCTTTAGTGAGCCACTAGATCAAAGATTTGTAACCTATGATCTTATTGCAAAGCTATTTGCAGAGGCAAAAGAAAGCTACTCCTTTGAAGCAGAGGATGATAAAATCATTCAGAAGGTAGAAAAGCTTTTAGCTCCATACAATATTTCATTTGGTAACCGTATCCTAAAACAAATGGAGGATTTCGTTAAAATCTATTGTGCATGCTTTGGTGATAAGGATGCTGTACTTAAGGATGCGGTAGAAAAAATAGTATTGAGCAAAGTTGTCAGCAAGCTAGAATATAAGATTGTTGAAAATAAGGAAGCATTAGCGGTAGAATTTGACAAGCTAGGATTAACTGCTTGTAGTGCTTTTGTTCGTAAGCTAAATGAGGATTAGGCCTATGGAGTTAACTTATGAAGAACAGGCAGAGCTTTATAAACTAACCGAGTATTATGACAAGCTAGAAGATTTTATGAAAGTCAATAAGAAGCTTTCTTATGTTGCACTTGATTATGCAGTAGTTCATGATTTGACACTTTTTACTGTAGATCCAGATTTGAATTTTGATTCTTTAGAAGAAGACATCAATGCTATCATAAAAACAATTCCAGCAATTAAGCAAATCTTTGCTAAGCCGTTTATTCACCTTAAGGAACAAAATGTGATACTGCCTACAGAGTCTGTAAGAATTATTAATAACAATACGATACAGCATATTTCTTCCCATAGCGAGCTTTGGTCTGATGTGAAAGAAAATGAGATTAAACCTATTAAGCTTCTTACTAGAACCTATGAGGATAATTATGGCATTTATGAAAATTTGTTCTTTTGTAAAACGGTTGATGATATATTAGGCTTTACAAGAAGTAATTTAAGAATAATACAAGAATTGATTTATACAAATCAAACCATTGAAATTAATTTATTAGAGCGTGTCAATCATTTGAATTATTTCTTAGCTTTAGGAAAGCTCCACACAGGTTATAGTCGTAATTTTGATTCCTACTATGGGGTATCTATTCGATGCTTGAATAAGCTTCAATATATTATGAATACCCTTGTGCCTAGACTAAAACGCCCTGTGTACAAAAATAATAAAACTAGACCAAAGAATTTAAAGGCACATAAAACAAATATTTTGTCTATGCATAAGGATTATCATCAAATCTATAAGCTTTCTAAATACTTTTCTCTTCATCACATTGGAAATGAAAAGGAATTTGAAGAGGTTGATCGAGTGGCCTTACAAAAAAACTATATTCAGTTTTGCATAATACTATCTATCTTTTCTATTGGGCATTTTAATTTTGTCTGTGACAAAGAAAAAGAAATTTCGTTTTCTAGATTCAGTATGAATTTTGAGTTCAAAAAATGGAAGCTTAAGTTTTCTTCTAAAAAACTGAAGGAGTATTCTTTGTTGCGACTAGATTTAGAAAAGGATACAAAATATAGAATACTTATTATTCCAACAATTGAAAAAGAAACCGAAGAAATGCTTCAAAAGATTCAAAAACAAGAGGAAGCAGATGAATATATTATTTTCAGCCCTTTTGAGGACGTAAAGAATAGTATCGAAATTAGTATGACAAGTATAGAATCCTTTAGAAGAATTCAGCAAATTCTTTTACGTGGTATGATTTATGCGGATAATAAAAGGGAGGATTGTCCATTTTGTAATCATTCGTTGATTGTGAACACAGAGCTTTCTCGCCCGAATCAACCAACGTATGAGTGCACTTCTTGTAGAACTGTAATAAAATATGGATATTGTTCTAATCATAAAAAAACATATCACTATACACAAATTGCAAATCTTACTAAGTCTAGAATAGAAGGAGATGCTTGGCTCGTGAAACGAAAGCTAGAGGCTCAGATGTATTTTAGAAATATAACTGATATTACAGAGGATATGGAGATTCTTTGTCCTTATTGTAATCAAGTGCATTGATTTCTTTTGACAAGCTATAATAAAATAAGTATAATACAAAATAGAAAAGAGTGATGGCTATGTTCAATTTTTTTAAGAAAAAACCAAAGGAAGTCCTAGATTGTTTAGGATATTATGAGATTAAACCCTATCATTATTTTGAGTCTAATATGACGTATGCAAAAGATGAATTGGTTATAAGAAATGAATTTGTTAGAGTTTTTACAAGACTTTATAAGTCTACTCTTTTTGTATTTACTTTTGTTGATAACGAAAAAGACTTCGTAAAGGAACAATATAATTATGAAGCTTTAAAGGATAAAATTGATGCGATTATAACAGAAGAGCACAAAGCAGTTATTCATTTGATTGTGTTTAAAAATAATAATGAAGAAACCGTAAGGATTGCTAAGGAGTCTGTTGTGAATACAAAGAAAGAATTTAATCAAACCTTTGTATATGATGCACAAAAGATTCGTTTAAAATACTATCGTCCTGTTCCTAGCTTCTATTCTTTATATGCACATTATGTAGAAGCTATAGTATTTGATTTAGGTGCAATTGATATAGAAATGAGGTAATCTATGAAAAATATAAAGGCTAGATATATATGGATTAGTGTAGCAGTTAGCTTTTTGATAGCGATTGGATTAATTATTGGAGTAACGCAAACTAAGGGTGCTTGGACACAGGTATTTATTGTATTAATTGCAATAGTATTTATTTATATGACTATCGCAATTCAAATGGCTTCTGTAAAAAGCTTTCGCTATAAACCAAAGCCTAAAAACTATCCAACGATGTCTTATCAGTATCCAACTCTGGATATGGATGAAAATTTAAAAAAGAAGGGCTATAAGCCAAGAGTAACTCCATACGGTGTGAGTTATCTTAAGGTGGATGGCACTAATGCATTTAAAATTGTTTTAGTTCGCAACTGTGAAAAATATTTCAACCAAGAAGAAGAAAAAGAAAACAAATCTTCTCCGAATAGATCTTTAGAAAAATGTAAGAAGTTTATAGGCTTTGAAATTTTTTATGATTATGATGAGGATACTTTAAGAAAACTACCTGATTTTAATCTTCAAGGGAATAATGTATATTATAGTGGTTTATATGTTGAGGAACATAAAATCACGTGTCCTAATTACATTGAGCCTACAGAAGACTTTAGTGAACTATACGAAACGATGAAAGACGATTTAAAATTAACAGCTTTAGAAACCGAAAAAGAGGAACTAGCATAAGTTCCTTTTTTAATTTATTTAGATTTGTATTTATAAGAAAATAAATAATAAAAAAGTGGTATCAATTGATAAAAATAAAGGGATGATGTATGTAAAATAAACTTTGAAATTCTTTTTTATCAATTAGTTGTTTTATAGAATTTATAGTATAACAATGATATAATAAAGATAGCATTTTTGTATAAGGAGTCTAAGAGTAAATTGGGGAGTACTAAAAATTCTGAAAAAGCAATAAAAGATAAATTTGCATATGTTGGTAAGATAGCATATGATTATTCTAAAGAAATAAAAAGTTATAATCCTATCATTGTGCTGACTAAAGAACGTGAAAATCATATTCTAAAAAGACATCCTGAAATGAAACAGTATATTCCATATCTTATGGATTATGTAAACAATCCCGATTTTATAAAATTAGATAAAACCTACAATGATACTAGAAATCTTATTAAGATATTGGATGAACATTCCTATTTATATATCACTGTAAAGTTTTCTAGTAATGTTTTAAAAAAAACATCTATTATTTCAGCAAGATATATGACAATAAAAAATAAAAAAAAGAATTAGACATTTCCAGAGTCCATTCTGGAGTTTCCCTCCCTGCTAATGCAAGGCGAAAGGCGTAGTTGGACATATCACTACCTAATGTCTAATTCTTTATTAATTATATTTTATCACAAACACAAAAAAAGTCAATAAATGCAGAATAATTATAAAGTGAACTTTTTGTTTTATAAAGAGAGTTACTATATCTGTCTCAAAATATAGCATTCTTTCATATATTAAAATAGGCATAATACTTAGTTTAAAATAATAAGTATTAAAGTACTATTGGTTTATGGGAGAGGTAAAAATGTGTGGAATTGTTGGGTATATTGGCAAGTTTAATGCTTTAGAGGCGGTAATAGAGGGACTTACAAAACTAGAATATCGGGGATACGATTCAGCAGGTGTTGCATATAAAATAGATAATGACATAAAGATTTGTAAAGAAAAAGGCAGAGTATTTGATTTAAAGAAATGCATTATGGATGTTGATTCTTGCTTAGCTATTGGACATACACGGTGGGCTACACATGGAGAACCAAATAAAAGAAATGCACATCCTCACTGTTCTATGAATGGACGGTTTGTCATCGTTCATAATGGAATTGTAGAAAATTATCAAAAGTTGAAATTTGAATATCTGGCAAACTTTAGATTTTCGAGTGATACAGACACAGAAATCATTGCAGATTTAATCGAATATTTTTCCACTACTTTAAGTGTAGAAGAGGCCATACGTAAAACAATGAGCTTGATAGAAGGCTCTTATGCATGCTTAGTTATAGATAAAGAACATCCAAACCATATTTATTGTATGAAGGATAAAAGTCCACTTCTAGTTGGAAAAGGAAAAGAAGGTATTTCCTTTTCTTCAGACATTACAGGTTTAATGGATTATGCAGAAGAATATATGCCATTAGAAGATAAAACATTTGGAATCATTGATTCTGAGGATATTTATTTACAGGATATGATAGGATTATCTATTGAGAACAAATTTCAAAAAATTGCTATTCAAAAAGAAGAAATTGATAAACAAACCTATGAGCATTTTATGCTAAAGGAGATTTATGAACAGCCGATGATGATTCGGAATTTAATACATCATTATTTTTCTGGAGAAGAAGTAAACATTTCTCCAAAGCTAATACATCAGATTAGGCAAAGCGATAAAATTAACTTTGTAGCCTGTGGGTCTTCAATGTTTGCTTCGTATTTTGCGAAATACTATTTTGAAAAGCTTTGTGGCATACCTTGTGAGGTGTTTTGTGCTTCAGAGCTTGTATATTCAACACCTTTAATATCGAAACGACCATTCTTTATCTTTTTTTCTCAAAGTGGAGAAACAGCGGATTTAATTGCAGTTATGAAAAAGGTAAAGAGACAAAAGCATCTCATTCTTACCATTACAAATACGATTGAATCCAGTATGGTAAGATTGTCCGATTATTATTTAAATATTTATGCAGGAAAGGAAATTGCAGTTGCATCTACAAAGGCTTATACTGCCATGCTTGTTACTTCAGCAATTCTTGCAAGAGCGGTAAGTAAGACAAAAACAAATTTAAAGAATAATTTAAAGGCTGTAAGTTTAGCAATGGAAAAGGTGCTTGAGAACAAAGAGGTATGCAAGGGTATCGCAAAAGCTATCATAGATCAAGAGGACTTATTTTATATTGGTAGAGGTATAGATTACTGGACTGCGTTAGAGGCTTCTTTAAAGCTTAAGGAAATTGCTTATATTCATACAGAAGCATTTTCTTCGGGCGAGCTTAAGCATGGGCCTATTGCCTTAATTACTAAAAATACACCTGTGATTGCAATCATAACTCAGGAAGGGACAAATCGCATCACGAGAAGTAATCTAGAAGAAACTGCATCTCGTGGAGCCAAAACCTATGTCATTGCTTCTAAGAGCTTATCTACACCTAGTGATGATATTATAATACCGAATGTCGCTCATTATTTATCTCCTTTAGTCAGTGTATTAGTGGTTCAGCTGATTGCTTATTATGCGGCAGTGTTAAAAGAAAATGATGTGGATAAGCCAAAAAATCTTGCGAAGAGTGTAACGGTTGAATAAAAATGTTCTAAAACAAAGGATATTTTTATAAAATATAATAGTAATAGGAATGCCCTATTCAAGGTGGTTTGAATAAGGGCTTTTTTTCTTAAAGGAGGAACTATGCAAAAACAGATAGATGAATTAGTAAAAGAATATGGAACGAGTATTTCTAATGGATTAAATACAATCAGTGTTACGAAGAATCGAAAATCTTATGGTGAAAATAAGATTAAAGAAAAGAAAAAAACCAATATATTTGTGAAGTTCTTAAAAAGCTTTAAGGATAGCTTAATTTTAATTCTTATGGCTTCTGCCATTATTTCTGTTATTTTAGATCCAAATGAATATGTTGACAGTATCATCATTTTAGTGGTGGTCTTTTTCAATTCTATTTTGGGTGTTGTTCAAGAGACAAAAGCGGAGCGTAGCTTAGAGGCATTAAAGAAAATGTCCTCTCCTACAAGCAAGGTCATCCGTGATGGGCATACAATTGAAATTCCTTCCGAAGAGCTTGTTGTTGGAGATATTATGCTCATAGAAGCGGGAGACCATATTTCTGCTGATGCAAGAATTATTGAAAGCTACAGCTTAGCTGTCGATGAATCTGCCTTGACTGGTGAATCCTTGCCCGTACATAAAAGTGAAGGCTCTCTTCAAAATGAGGCGATATCCTTAGGAGATCAAAAAAACTGTGTATTTTCCTCTACATATATTACAAGTGGTAAAGCTAAGGTTTTAGTTACTCAAGTTGGAATGAATACGGAAATGGGAAAGATTGCAGGCATGTTAAATGAACAGATAGATGCCACTACACCACTTCAGCATAAGCTTTCCTCAGTTGGTAAGGTTATAGGAATTATGGCCCTAATCATCTGTGCACTTGTTTTTATTTTAGAAATGATTGCTGAATGGAAAAATGGCTCTATTTTATCTAAAGTATGGGTAGATTGTTTTAAAACAGCAATTGCTTTAGCGGTGGCTGCAATACCAGAAGGGCTAGCTACTGTAGTAACTATCGTTCTAGCTATTGGTGTGGGGAAGATGAGCAAAAGAAATGCCATCGTGAAAAGACTGCCTGCTGTAGAAACATTAGGCTCTTGCAGTGTGATTTGTTCTGATAAAACAGGAACACTTACTCAGAATAAAATGATTGTTCAGAAGTTGTATTGTGATGAAATAAAGAGCTTGAAATATTTAAACAAAAAAGAAAAAGATCTTTTGGAATACTTTGCAATTTGTTGTGATGCAACACTCGAAAAAAATGGAGCAATTGGAGATCCTACTGAAATAGCATTATTAGAAGCAAATCATACCTATGGGAATCCATTAGATAATATAAATAAAGTATTTGAACTTCCCTTTGATAGTGACCGCAAAATGATGACAACAGTTATCAAGAAAAATGGAAGCTATCTGGCAATAACCAAGGGTGCATTTGATGTGATTATTGAACACTCTACAAATTTTTTAGAAGAAAAGAATAAAGCGAAAAGAGCCAATGAATATTTAGCTAAGGATGCTCTTCGTGTTTTAGCCTTAGGCGTACAAAGGTTTTCTTCAAAGCCTAGTGAATCTATGCTAGAAAAGAAAATAGAATTCTTAGGCTTGGTCGGTATGATGGATCCAGCAAGGCCAGAGGTAAAGGAAGCAATAAAGATTGCAAGCACTGCAGGCATTCGCACGGTTATGGTTACAGGAGATCATATTACCACCGCAACTGCAATTGCTAAAGAATTAGGCATATTAGATGAAAAGCATAAAGCTATTACTGCAACAGAACTAGATAAAATAAGTGATGAGAAATTAAAAGACACCATAGAAGAATATAGTGTCTTTGCAAGAGTTGCTCCTAAGGATAAGGTTCGTATTGTAGAAGCGTGGCAAAAAAAAGATGCCATCGTAGCGATGACAGGGGATGGTGTTAATGATGCACCTGCTTTGAAAAAAGCTGATATCGGTTGTGCAATGGGGATTACAGGAACAGATGTTTCTAAGGAAGCTGCAGATATGATTCTAGTTGATGATAATTTTAGCACTATTGTTTCTGCTGTAAAACAGGGAAGAGGTATTTATGATAATATAAAAAAGTGCGTAAAGTATTTGCTGTCATCTAACATAGGTGAAGTATTTGTTATATTTTTTGCATCATTGCTTTCTGCATTAACTAACATTTCTATGGGAGTTCCGCTTTTACCAATTCATTTATTGTGGATCAATTTGATTACTGATTCATTGCCTGCCTTTGGTATAGGAATGGAAGAAGTAGAGGATAGCATTATGGAAGAACAACCAAGAGCCAAAAAAGAAGGTTTTTTTGCCCATCATATGTCTATACAAATTTTTATTGAAGGTCTTATCATAGGTATATGCGCTACTGCTGCATATGCCATTGGTCATTTCCTTGAACATTCTCATATGCTTGGTCAAACCATGGCATTCTTTACTCTATCTACATCTCAATTGCTTCATGCTTACAATGTAAAATCAAAGCATTCTTTATTTTCTATTGAAAGCTATAAAAATCATTTCTTGAATTTTGCAATTTTTATTGGTCTTGTTTTACAATTTGTTGTGGTATATTGTCCAGGCGTAAATACTCTTTTTAAATTTACTCCATTAAGTCCAACAAATCTAGTTATTTGTTTAGGTCTATCCTTATTAATCTGTGTTTATTCAGAGCTATTTAAAAATGATGATAAACGATAAAGCATTATTTTGAGCGTAATACTTGAATTGGATTTAATTTATTGTTGAACTTATAGAGTGGATAAATTTCTGTTATGGTAAGAAAGGCTATTGGGAATAGAATAAGGAAAACGAATGTATTTATAGATAGTACGGGTAAAGCAAGCCCAACCAAAAAGATTTCTTGAATAATGTAATTTACTACATAGGTAAATAAAACAGCAAGAGGAATAGCAATAAGTGTTGAAATCAAACCTATAAAAATAGATTGTAGATAAAACATAATAGAGATATCTCTATACCCTACACCCAATGATTTGTAAATTGCTATTTCTTTTCTCTTGTCGTGAATAGAATCAAAACTAAATTTCCATGCAAGTATAATGCTAAAAGCCAATAAGAAAATAGATATATATTTTAATAGTGTTGCAATAAACGTATATGTTTCAGAGATTGAATCTAGCATAATTGTATATTGATTTTCAACCCTTAAGTTCATTTCCTGCAGCATTTGTATTTTATTTAAATTATTTTTCATATCTTTAGATAGCTGCAAAAGGATATGCGTACTAAAGTTTATATTCAGTTCCTTTTCTAATTCGTGGTAAAAAGCCTCAGAAACATAAATTATATTTTCTGAACAGTTTTCAATAATATTTATATCTTTGCTAAAATTATTCTCAAAGCTTATAGTACAAGAACCTAAAAGCTTTGTAGGACAAATAACCTCATACTCTTTTAAATCCTTTTTTATTTGAATGCTTTGATTAGATACAGATTTATTTTGATTAAGTGTATACGAAATGGAAGAAAGAGAATACGCATCAAAAAAGTTTTCTGGAACAAAGATTGTAGTGTGAATGCCATCATTTAATATGCTAATCTCATCGTACAAAGTACTGTTTCCTTCTTTATTTTTTAGCATAACGTAATAATCATAATTAAATCTTGTATCAAGGATTCCCACAATTTTATATGCAGTATTATCTATATAAAATGGAATGTTTGCAAGATCTTCAAAGGAATGAATCTCTTTCGTTACTTCTTCAAAGCTATATCCTAAAGCTTGATAGGATCTAAACATATATTCTGTAATCATAATTTCATTATCAGCTTTTGGATAAGAACCATAAATTAGCTTATAATTTAAAAGATTCTTATTCTCCTTTGATAATTCAACAAAACCAGAATAATAACCCGTTGCTAGTAAATAATTATCGTATGTACTTTGCGAGTGAAATCTAGCGGACATATAGAAGTAAGTTTCACATGAAGTATTATTTGATTTTATTTCTATGATTTGGTTAGGAAATTTTTCTTTAACTGAATCAGTTAATTTATTTTTGAATCCCTCGATGTCTCTATCCTCTGCCTTTAAAGAAAGAAATTCTTCTTTATTATTCTGCAAGGACTGTAAGAGAACTTCATTTTTATTAAAGCTTTCTAAAGTCATAGAAACACCTACTAAGGATAAAGATAGAACTAGTGTTAATGTGCTAAATAAAAAATAAGAAAATTTAGATTTAATATTTTTTAAGATAGAAGATATTATGAATTTAAAGGAAAGATGACTAAGCTTAGAAGCTAGCACATAATTTTGTTCTGTGGTTTCTTCAATGCTTTTATTATCATTCGTATCAGAAAGAAGAAAACCTTTATCTAAAACGATAATTCTATCTGCATAGGATT
>CAMWKG010000029.1 GCA_947174785.1 uncultured Mollicutes bacterium | reverse complement strand
TCACGTGTTAAATCGGAATCTTTATTATCAGTGACATTAGAAGAAGTGATAGGTTGAAGAAGACTTCGTTCATAAGCCTTGAGCTTGAACTGATTTAAAACCATACTTCTGGACCAACCCTTCTTGTGAGTTTCATTGATATACCATAACATTTCTTCATGTGAGTTTGACTTCTTCATTATTTCAATTATAGAACCCCATGGGATTTGGGGAACAGGATGTTCCCTAATTTCTGATATTGAAAGCATATTGGAAAATTGTGCCATTCTTTTTAAAGAATCATAAGAATATCCTTTATATTCTTTTAAATGTTCAGCTAAAAACTGAATATACTTACTTCCCCAAGATTTTCTTTGATTAATAATAGTACCTATTTCATAGTAGGTAAGAATCATCGTACTATTCACGACAACCATAGCTTTATATTGGTTAACTTTGATAGTCTCTTTGATTTTTTCTAAATCCTCAACATAGTTTTTTTCTAAAATGTTAGTCTGTTCGTCTTTTAACATCATAAATCCTTCCTTTCTTTTCTCAATAAAAAAAATCCCGTAAAGGATTTCACTTTACGGGATTGATAGATAAAATTGTAAAACAGAAAATATACATAATAACTACCTCCAATTTACCCAAGATAATTATACTATATTTCGACAAATAATGCTATAATTCTTATATTATCTTGTAAAATCTATTTATTTAAAACTAAAATCAGTAAATTTTTTATTCTTTTTTTTAGAAATACTTCGCTAAAATTTTACTTCTATATAGAAATAAGAAGATAGATTTTTAATTCCATAGATCATCTAAAAATTTTCTAAAACAAGAAGATATCCCAAGCTCTTCAAGAATTTGCTCTTTTGTATAATTTGGATAATTCAGAAGGTTTTTTACATATAGTTTATATCCTTTCATATACCAAACTTGGTGCGTAAAGATATGCTTTTTTTCTGGAAGATGCTCTATATTTCTTACAATGAAGCCTAAATCTTGTGTGATTTCTATGGCTTCATTGGATGTTATAAAATGGTCTATTAGTATTGGAGAAGGAAGCCCATTCAATAAGTCCTTCTCTTTAGGTATTAGGATGTAATTCATCCCATCTGTTATAAATAGACATGTATATTCTAGAATCTTTTTTTCTTTTGGCTTAGCTTTGATTGGATAAGATAATTGTCTATGCTGTCGGTATGCTTTGCAAGTGTTTCTCAATGGACAATCCTCACATCTTGTAATTTTAGGCATACAAATGGTTGCGCCTAGCTCCATTAGGCTTTCATTAAAGGTCCCTGCCTCTTTAGGCATAATTTTTTCTATTTCCTGTTTAAAGTAAAGCTTTGTTTTTTCTAAGGATATATCTAAAGAAGAAGCAGTGTAGCGTGAAAGCACTCGTAATACATTTCCATCTACGGCAGCGTATCTCAGTTGATACCCCATAGATAAAATAGCACCGCAGGTGTATGGTCCAATACCTGGAAGCTTGATGGCCTCTGCATAAGTATTTGGAAATATTCCATTGTATTTATCGACAACTTCTATGGCGCATTTTTTTAGATTTCTCGCTCTGGAATAGTATCCTAATCCTTCCCATAATTTTAGAAGCTTTATATCGTCTACCTTAGCGAGACTTTCAAAATCTGGTAAGGCTTCAATGAATCTTTTGTAGTAGGAGCGCACAGCTTCAACTCTGGTTTGTTGTAGCATAATCTCACTGACTAAAATTGTATAAGGAGTTCTGTTTTTTCGCCAATCTAAATCTCGTTTATTTTCTTCAAACCATAATAATAATGGTATAACAATCTCATCCATATCTATATGACCTCTTTTTTTATTATATCATTTTCCTTATGAAAAGAAAATGAAAAACCAATCAGGTATTGGAAATCAAGCTTAAATCAGTTATAATGGTATTGAAAGTGGTGAATCATATGAAAAAATTAATATTATTCTTGGTGCTTTGCTTTATAAGTTTAACATTCATAGGATGTAGTCAAATAAAGACCTATGATGTTACCTTTAATACGAATGGGCATGGTTCCCAGCCAGAAGAATTGAAAAATATAACTGAATTACCAGAATTACCTAAATTAGAGGAAGAAGGGTATCGTTTTTTAGGGTGGTACTTTGATGAACTGTTTTCAAATGAAGCGAAGGCAGGAATACAGATTACTGAAGATAAAACTTTATATGCTTCTTGGGAAAGGGTGTATCAAATTGAATTTGAAATCAACGGACATGGTACAAAGCCTGATGCTATAGTGGATGTGACGTCTATTCCTAAATTGTCTGCCTTACAGGAAGAGGGATTTACCTTTATAGGCTGGTATCTTGATGCAGAGTGTACGCAGTTAGCTAAAGAGGGTACTCGATTAGAAAAGAATATAAAAGTATATGCAAAGTGGGAGGAAATCATTAAAACATATGAGGTTAGCTTTGAGAATAATGGTTTTGGTATTAGCCAAGAAAAGCTGACAGAGGCGACTCAATTACCAGAAATTCTTCCTGTTTTAACAGAAGAAGGCTATCGATTTGATGGATGGTTTCTTGATGAAGAATTCAAAGTTCCAGCAATTCCACAAATGGTATTAGAAAAAGATACTACTCTTTATGCTAAGTGGACAAAATTATTTTATATTAGTTTTGAAATCAACGGACATGGAGATAAGGTAGAAGAGATTAAGGATGTATTGACTTTACCTGAGAAGCTTCCAGTTTTAGAAGAGGAAGGCTATGTTTTTGATGGCTGGTATTTAGATGAAGAGTTTTCTATTGCTGCAGAAGGAAATGCAGTACTAGAGGATGATACGACCCTTTATGCAAAATGGTCATTAGAGGGAGCTCATTATATTGAAGCTCTTGATGATATTACAAGAAAGAATTTATCTGTGGATGGATATGCTTCCAGTGGTATAACAGATTTTACAGAATACTTTTCTACAGCTGCTTACAGAAAAGTTACTACTCCATTGGAATTTTTAACTGCCATAGCAGATGCAAAATATGAATATAAAAACACATGGAATGAAGAAACAAAGAGTGTGGAACAGGCCTTAATAAAGGCAGGAAGTGTCCATGTGATTGAAATTATGAATGATTTGAATTTGGGATACTTTAAACTAGGGTCAAAGGAAAAGGCAACGAATTTAGTGACTGATTTTGCAAGTAAGATGAATAGTTTAAGTCCTTATCTTTGTATGTCTAATATGCTGAAGGAAAATGGTATTTCACAAATAAAAATCGAAAATATTTCTAATTTATTAATTTATTCGAAAACAGGTGCAAAAATAACACATTGTGGCTTTAAGCTTACAAGTGATAATAATGTTGTATTTAGAAATTTGGAATTTGATGGATTATGGCAATGGGAGGATGCTCCTGTAAATGACTCTAATAATATTGGAGACTATGACTGGTTTGGCTGGGCATATTTCAAAATCGCCTTCTGTGGTTTTATTTGGATTGATCATTGTACCTTTGGAAAATCCTATGATGGTCAAATTGATTATTCTAACCCTGTTTATGATGCCAATGCTGGAACTGCATTTAGGGCTCCTTATGGTGCAACAGGAGAAAATGGTTTGCATATTTCTTGGTGTAAATTTAATAGTGGCAGTGATGATAAAGAAGGATATCTTTATCAGATGATGCAAGAGATTGAAAAAGAATACCAAGAGGGAAAGAAGAATTATTTATATTATAATGCTTTAAGAGATGCGAATATCAGCTTTGAGGATATCCTATATGGTATAGCAATCCCACAAAAGAAGGGCTTCTTATGTGGAGATGATGCAAAGTTTTCTGGATCTTATGATACTGCAGATGATTATAATTTCAACTTAAAACTAAAGGTTTCCTTTGCAAATTGTATATTTAAAAATATAGAGGATAGATTACCTAAGCTAAGAGGGGGAAATGCATACCTTTATAACTGTCTTGTGGACAGCAGTCAATACTATATGTATCGAGACAAACTCATCTCACAAGGTGCGAAAACAGTAGTTACTAGAATCAACAGTAAATGGAAATGCGCACTTGTAAGTCAGGGAATTGTCTGTGGAAACGGTGGAAGTGTTAAAGCTGAAAATACTATATTCAGAGGAATAGATACGCTTCTAAAGCATAATGATACAAAAAATGTTTCTCCATATGTTGATGGTGGTTTTGAGCTTACCAATTGTAGCTATCAGAAAGGCTCAAGCAGCAGTGTTTATATTGGATCATCAAGTGATGCAAATACTGTATTTGTTTCAAGTATCCCTTCCAAGCTAAACACAGGGAATTTCTCCTGGAAAACAGAGAATAATGAACCTCCATTCCAAGTTACTCCAATCGCATTAGAACAGCTAGAAGCTCTGCTTCAAAATCAAAGTGGTACATCTTGTGAAATAAATTATATGTTTTTAAAAAGCTCTTATAAGTAGAATCAAGCACCAATCTTAAACAAGGATTGGTGCTTTTTCTTTTACATATTTTTATACCACCTGCCATATATTTACTATAGGTTGGTGATATTATTTTTATTGAAATTCAGAATCTAAAAATACATTATGAGGTAATAGGTAGTGGTAAGGATTTAATCCTCTTACATGGCTGGGGAGCATCACTTATAACCTTTAATAAGCTTGCAAAAACCTTGAGTAGTAATTTTAAAGTCTATAGTATTGATTTACCTGGCTTTGGAGAATCTCAGGTTGGTGTACCCCTTGGTGTAGAAGATGTTGCAGAAATACTTCATGATTTTGTCATTGAATTAGGATTAGATGCCCCTGTTCTATGTGGACATTCCTATGGGGGTAGAGTAGCTATAATCTATGCATCAAAGTTTTCTGTAGAAAAGCTTGTACTCATCTCTTCAGCAGGGCTAAAACAAAAGCTTAAATTTTCTAAACGGTTTAAAGTAAGAATTTATAAGATTTTAAAGAAATGCCATATCCCTGTGAAAATGGGGTCTACAGATTATCAGAATGCAGATAATGTCAAAAGAATTATGCTAGTGAAGGCTGTGAATACGGACTTGAAAAATGAACTTAAGCTTATTGCTGCTCCGACATTGTTACTCTATGGAACAAAGGATACTGTTACTCCCTTAAGCCTTGGATATCAGATGAAGCAATATATTCATAATGCTGAGCTTGTAGAGTTAGAAGAATGTGGACATTTTCCATACTTAGAAAGGCCTAGTATTTTTGCAATTATTCTAATGAGCTTTTTAGTAGGTGAATCAGATGATCATTAGTATGATACTGTATGCTTTATGCAAGCTGTATTTAGTATTAAATATCTACCAACAATCGCATTATCAGTTTAAGCTTTATCTAAAGCACTTTGTTTATAATCTCGTTTTTTATGATTTATTTCCTTGTATAGTCTTAATACTAGGGATGCTTCAAAATGAATTTATCATCGTTCTTATTTGCAGTATTTATTTGTGTTTGTTCAGTGTATTTTATTTAATTGCAAGAGTTAAATTGAAATTTACAAAGCGAATGATTCGGGTTATATTCTTAAGCGTTCTTTATTTAGGAATAGGTTTTATTCCTTATGTAGGAATCTATCTGTTATTGTTTTTAGAATTTAGTTTACTTCCTGTTTTGTGCATAGAACGAGGGATTGCATATTTACTCAATAGACCCTATATTCGTAAGGCTCAGGAAAAACTAAAATCATATGGTGGAAATAAAATAGCTATCACAGGTTCCTTTGGCAAAACCTCAACTAAGGTTTTATTAAATCAGGCATTAGGATTATTTTATTCTTCCACAGCTACTCCTAAAAGCTACAACACAGAACTTGGAATATCTAGGTTTATCAATTCCATTCCTGATTTGAACATTTATGAAAACATCATCTTAGAGTTTGGTGCTTCTCATAAAAAGGATATTTCTAAATTGAAGGAGATCGGAAATCCTGATGTTTGCTTTGTCACAGGAATAGGCTATATGCATGTTGAAACCTTTGGAAGTATAGAAGCTATTATAGCTGAAAAAATGAGCTTATTAGAAGGCTGTCGTACTGCGGTTCTAAATTATGATTGTGAGTATATAAGAAATTATCCAATTGATTTTAATATTCATATCATCAGTTATGGATTAAACTATGGGACCTATCAGGCCAAGAATATAAACAATCAGGAATTTGATTTTTATAAAGAGGATATGCTTTTAGCACATTTTAAAACAAATTTGGTAGGAAAGCATCAGCTCTTAAATTTAACCGGGGTATTAGCGTACGCTTATGAGCTAGGCTGTGATTTGACTGTTTTGGAAAGAGGAGTATTATCTTTTATAACAGAGAAGAACCGTTTAGAGGTTAAAAAAATGAGCACATATACTTTGCTAGATGATTCTTTTAACAGCAATTATCAGGGATTTATAGAGGCTTTAAATATATTAAAGAATCATCCAAATAAACGAATTCTTTTAACCCCTGGAATGGTAGAATTAGGAAAATATAAAAAGGAATTGTTTTCTAGCTTAATTGAATATATGGTAAGTCATACAGATATTATTATATTGATAGGATATTATCAAACAAATGGCTTATATCGAAAATTAAAGAGCTATAATAAAGAGGTTTATTTAGTGAGAAATTTTATGGAGGGATATCACTTGTTTTTAACGTTAACAGAAGTTTATAGGGATAGTATGCTTTTGATTGAAAATGATGTGCCAGATTTATACAGAGTGGGGTTGATATAATGAAATTAGGAATCTTATTTGGTGGTGCAAGCTATGAGCATGAAATCTCTATTATTACAGCTTATCAGTTAAAGAAGAAGATTGAAAAGGAATATGAGGTTCATCTTCTTTATGTGAATTTGGAAGGAAAATTCTTTAATGCAGATAAAATGCAGTTAAATGATTTTAAGCATAGTCAGTATAAGAAACTAAAAAAACTAAAGCTAGATAAATTAAAGCTTGATGTCATTGTAGGTGCAATGCATGGAGAAAACGGAGAGGATGGCTTGGCATGTGCCTTTGCCAGAATTCATTGCATTCCATATCTTGGCTGTGATGTATTTGCAGGATCCTTGTCATTAGATAAGTACAGAAGCTATCTGTATTTATCTAAGAATGGTGTTAAAATGGTCAAAACAATGGGATATACCTATGAGGATTATTTAAAGAATAAAAAGATACCTTATATGCCTTGTATTATAAAGCCAGTTTATGGTGGATCTTCTATTGGAATTACGATTGCAAAAACAAAGGAAGAATTACCTGATAAGCTGAATGAGGCCTTTACCTTTTCAAAGGAGGTCATCATTGAACCATATTATGAGGTTTTAGAAGAATATAATCTTGCTTTAAATGAAAATACTTATTCAGAGCTTGAACAAATTCATAAAAAGGATGAAATTTTTTCTTTTGATAATAAATACAGTGATTCCTTTAAGGTGGTTCATCAAAGCATTATAGAGCATCCAAAATATGAAGATTTCTGTAAGGTTGCAAGAAAGGTCTATCATCTGATTAACGCAAAAGGGATTATCCGTATTGATTTCTTTTTGATTGATGATGAAATCTATGTAAATGAAATTAATACAACTCCTGGAGCTTTGGCTATGTATTTATTCTCTGATTTTACTAGCGTATTCCGTGAATCTTTAAAATTGAGTTTACAGGAAAAAAAGAAAACTTATCCTGAATCTCACTTCCTTTTAAAAAATAATATCAACAAATAAAAAAATATGATATAATAGTCTTTAAAGGAGGTCTTTGAAGATGAAATATTTAAATGCTAGAAGCTCACAAAGATTTATCGCCTTTCTTATTGATTATTTTTTAATCAGCTTATTCGTAAGCTTTATTTTAAGTCTCATTCCTTTATACAATCAAAGTGCAGACACTGTGCTAGAGTATTATAAATCCTTTTTGGAGGGGACTGTTACCGATGATTTTAATGAATTAACCAATATCTTGAAGCATGCTGGAATTGTTTTAGGGCTCAAGCTGCTTTTAGAAATTCCGGTTTATATTTTATACTTGGTTGTCCTACCTTATTTTTGGGATAAACAAACCCTAGGAAGATGGGCAATGCATCTTAGAGTTGTTGCTAAGAATGAGGGTAAGGCTAAGCTTTCTAATCTTTTACTAAGAGAATTAGTGGGTGGATTGCTTTTATTAAATGTGTTTTCCTCAAGTATAGTTATCCCAGTTTTATTCTGGTATTTCAGCTCTGCAACAGGACGCTCCTTAGCTGATATGATAGGTGGAACAAGATTAATTGATGATAGATTTATTAATCAGGATTTCTTAGAAGATGAAGAAGAAAAAGATTATGTAGATGCAAGCTTTACAGAAATTAAGGAAGAACCAAAAGAGGAGCCTGCAGAAGAAGATACAGAATATAAGGTTTTTTAAAATATGGAGAAGTATATTATATTAAAAACAAACCAAGAAAATTTTTCTTATATCATAGATGTGTTTCGTTTGCTTGTTGGTAATACTGCACAGATAGAAGAAAAAAGTAATTTCATAAAGATAAAATGCCGGGATATTGATTCAAAAGAAATTGAGGCCACAATAGAGTCCTTAGAAAGTGATTTAAATGCATTGATTTCCTCTTATCAGACAACATCCCTAAGACCAACTCGGGAAATTGCTTTAGTAGAAAAGCCCTTTTTGGATATGAGCTATGGACATTATCAGTTCAAAAGCTTTGTATTAAATGTGAAGGACAAAGGGACTGCCTTAGATTTATTTCAGTTTATTGTTGAGGGCAGTGGTGTAACTGAGGATATTATCTTAGCTATGGCTGATTGTGATTTAAATGTTTCAAAGGCTTCTAATCTTTTGTTTATGCATAGGAATACATTATTATATAAAATAGAACGCCTCATTACTTTAAGTGATTTTGATTTAAAATCCTTTAATGATTTATATTTATTAGTTCAGCTATTAAGAGCCAAATAGGCTCTTTTTTTGTACAATTTGTACATAGTAATCCTTTTTTTCTTAGAGTATAATAGAGCTAAATCAGGAGGAAGTTTTATGGCAACTTTAAATTTAAAAAACATTAACAAAATTTATCCTAATGGTGTTCAGGCAGTTTTTGATTTCAACCTTGACATTGAGGATAAGGAATTTATCGTATTCGTAGGTCCATCAGGCTGTGGTAAATCTACAACTCTACGTATGATTGCAGGCTTAGAGGATATCACAAGTGGTGAATTATACATTGACGATGTTTTAATGAACAATGTCAATCCTAAGGACCGTGGTATTGCGATGGTATTCCAGTCTTATGCATTATATCCTCATATGACAGTATATAATAATATGGCATTTGGTTTACAATTACGTCGTGTACCAAGAGATGAAATTGAAAGAAGAGTAGCAGAGGCTGCTAGAATTCTAGGACTAGAAAAATTCTTAGATCGTTATCCACGTCAATTATCTGGTGGACAAAATCAGCGTGTTGCTTTAGGTAGAGCAATTGCACGTGATGCTAAGGTATTCTTATTTGATGAACCTCTATCTAACCTAGATGCAAAGCTTCGTGTAACCATGCGTGGAGAATTAACTAAGCTACATCGTAATTTAGGATCTACTACAATCTATGTTACCCATGACCAGATTGAGGCTATGACCATGGCATCAAGAATCGTTGTTATGCGTGATGGACGTATTCAGCAGGTTGGTAATCCAAAAGAAATTTATGAGCATCCAGCTAATGTATTCGTAGGAGGCTTCATCGGTACTCCACCAATGAACTTCATTCATGGAAGTATTGATAAAAAAGGTGTCTTCACTGCTGCTAAGGGTGACTGCAAGGTATTAATTCCTGAAGGTAAGCTTAAGGTTGTTGCAGATGCTGGCTATGTTGGCAAGGATATCATTCTAGGAATTCGTCCAGAAGATATTTATGATAATCCAGTTGTATTAGAAACATACCCAGATTCAACAATTGATGTAACAGTAGATGTAGCTGAGCTTTTAGGTGCAGAAACAAACATCTACTCTACTATCGGTGATGATTCTATTATTGCATCTGTTCCTGCTCGTGATGATATAGGTAAAGGAAGCAAGGTTAAATTGGCTTTCGATATGAATCATTGTCATGTATTTGATGCAGAAACAGAAAATGCTATTATCTAGTTAAATTAAATTCACTACCAGCTTTGGTAGTGAATTTTTCTTTCTTTTCCTTATAGAAATGCCTGTTTTTCTATATTTACATTTTAGAATTATAATGATATAATTATAGCAATTAGGAGGATTTTTTAAAATGGCTATTTTTGATAAAGTTCAAGAAATTATTGTTAAAGAATTAAAGGTTGATGCCTCTAAAGTTACTTTGGAAGCCTCTTTAAAGGATGATCTAGGTGCTGATAGTCTAGATGCAGTAGAAATTGTAATGGACATTGAAGATGAGTTCGGTGTGGAAATTGATGACACTAAAGCTGAGGCAATTTCTACAGTAGGTGATCTTGTAGCCTATATTGAAGAATTAACAAAGTAAGAAATCAGCTGCGAAATGCAGCTTTTTCTTTTCTATCGAAAGGAGGGCATATATTTTGATAAAGGATAGTTCCTATTGGATAAAGGAATGGAAAATGAGTAAAAATTTTAGAGTAGAAAATGATAGAATCAAACGAAAATCCTATCTTTTTTCAACATATCCTAAAACCAATTTATTTGGATTTCAGGATTTAAATGTACGCCCTTTACTTGTCGGTGATTTTTTTTCCAGATACCAGCGTATGGCTGGATATAATGTATTATTTCCAACAGGATTTGATTCTTTGGGCTTAAGCTCTTACATGGAAAATAAACGTCACAGTAATGCCATTAATGATGATATTTCCTCTATCTTTGAAGAACAGATGCTTTTGCTGGGCATTGGTATGGATGAACAGAAAACCATGGATTTGAAGCATGAGGATTTTTTGACATCCCTGCAGCTTGCATTTATTGAGCTTTATGAGCTTGGGTATATTCAATATGGTTTAATAGATGTTTGCCAGGATAAATCAGGCAAAAAGATTCTGGATACTTATTTTAATAAGAAGACCCTTTTCCCAAATAAGGTTAAGGCCTTTTATTTGGATATCAGTAATATAAGGGAAAGTGTAATAGAAAAAATAGATGCACTTCCCATAGAAGAAGGCTTATGCCAAAATTTGAAAAATATTTTCGCCCCAAAGAAAAGCTTAAATATTCATTTTTCTGTTACGAATGGAGCGAAATTCACCTATAATTTTAAAGAACCAGAATATATAGGTGGAATATCCTTTATTCTTTTACATCCGGATTATATTGATTTTACTTTATATACCCTCTATGAGGAATATCCAGCAATAGAGATGTACCTATCTGAGGATAACACAAATGACTTTGGTGTATTTACAGGAAGCTATGCCATTAATCCTTTGACTGGAAAAAAGATACCTATTTTTATCAGCGTGAAATATGATTGTCCGATCTATGTTGCCAATCCGTATTTGAATAGTGAGGATCGTATTACAGCACAGGAAGAAGGACTTCCTATCATTGATGTCGTTCAAAATGGTGTCTTTATAGAAAGTGATTTTTTAAATGGATTGCCTGTTGATGAAGGAAGAAATCTAATTATGGAGCAGTTTGTTTCTGCTGATATAGGAACCTATGAAGCCTATTATAGTAAGGATAAAATCTTAATGTCTTCCTTTGATTCCTTTGGGGCATTAATCCCATTTTTTATGGATAATGAAGAAGAATTACATTCCTTAAAAAAATATCTTCCCTTTGTTTTATCTTCAAAGTTCAGACCGGTTTTATCTGATGACATTGAGGTTCCGGGAAATATGATTTCTGGGAGTATCAATCATATATTTACAACAGGAATTTTACCTATTCTTTCTGTACTCTATGATAAGATTGGTGCTAGCTCCTCTATTTTTTCTTTAGATGCAATCAAAAATTATAATCTTTGGAAGGGGATAGAAGTATATACAATTTTAGAAGAAGAAGTCTATGAAAGTATATTTGTCCCTTTATGCTTTTTATCCATATTAGAAAAAGAAAAGAGGGTAAAGCTTCCTCCATTATTTAAAAAATTAGAACTCATATCTATGACCTATGATGATGAATATCATAAAATTACACGTTCTAATAATAATTTATTTGATTTTTCTATGCTGTTGAAAAAGTATTCTGGTGATTCTTTAAGAATGTATTTTCTAAGCAAGCCACTTCATCAGGATTTTATATTTAATGAAGCAGAGCTTGCCAGTATGAAAAATTTAAAGAAAAGCATAGAAGAGTTTTATACAAGACCCTTTAGTGAAAAAGATCAATTAAAGGATTCCTTTAAAGCATTTGTGCATCGTTGTCTAGAAGCCTTAGAGAATAAAAATATCTATCAGTATGTAGAAGGCTTTACAGAATATTTCAAAGAAGAGCTCTGGAATACGAGCATTACCTATAAGCAAGGCTTAATTCTATTAAAGATTATATATCCTGTTTGTCCATTTTTAGCAGAAGATATCTACAGAGATATCTATAAAGGAAAATACTTAATTAGTGATGATGGTTGGATTAATTAAAATCATCCCCCTGATAAATATTTAATTTACGCATGAGCTTGTCGATTTCATTCATAACGACAAGCTTTTTTAATGGCCATTTTGGAAGGATGATATCTTCTTTAATTCCATCTGCAGCTAATCTATGTATAAGAATGGATGGTTTTAGTCTGGCAATTTGCTTCACAGTAATAGACACATATTCCTCTAAGGATAAAATAGGAAAAGGTTCTTTTTGATACTGTTCAAAAAGTACAGTGTCCTTTAATAACAGAAGACTATGTATTTTAATTCCATCGATATCTAATGAATTAATAAAATCTATAGTTTGCAGCATATCCGCTTCAGTTTCATTTGGTAATCCGTTTATGATGTGGGCAACTACTTTTATATTTCTTTGTTTCAGTTCTTTTACACAGTTTATAAATTCTTTATTCGTACAGCAGCGATTAATTTTTTGGGCAGTGGCTTCATTAGAGCTTTGAAGTCCAAGCTCAATAGATAGAGGAATTTTTTGATTGAGTATTTCTAAATATTCATATAGTTCTTTAGTAAAACAGTCAGGACGAGTAGCAATTGCAAGCTCAGCAATATTTTCTTTATCTAATTCCAAAATTCCTTCATAAAGCTCCTTTAATTTTTCTAATGGGGCATAGGTATTAGAATATGCCTGAAGATAAGGAACGAACAGGGCATTTGGCCATTTTTTAGTGATGATCCCTTTCATCTCAAAATATTGCTCCTTAATAGAATGGAGGGGATTACCAGCAGTATCGCCACTTCCCATCTTAGAACAGTAGGTACAACCACCAAAGCCTTTCGTGCCATCCCGGTTTGGACAGGTAAAATTTGCATTGAGTGCTATTTTGGCAACCTTACGATTGAGCTTGTTTTGATAATATTCTGTAAGGGTATTGTAATGTTTTTCTTGATTCATAGTCATCACCTGTAAATATTATAACAAATTTTTAATCTTAAGTGGTAATAATTGTTGTTTTTTGGTATAATAAAAATAATGTGAGGTTTTATTATGTTTGAAAGAATTAAGGATTGTGTGTGCCACCCTAGGTACATTGGAAAATATAATAGAGATAAAGGCGGAACCGTATTTTTAACTATTTTCATTTTCTTTTTGCTAAATATCCTTATGCAAGGAATTAGGTGCTATACTGAAAGTCCAATATCTGAAACTATTCCTTATACCATAACCTCTACTGTGATTCAGCATGGTCAAACCAATGTCATTTATGATGCAGAAGAAGGAAAGCTTAAAGGAGATTTTTTTGAAGAGAATCGTGAAGGGTTTCATTTGATTGTCCTTCCTTCTGAAAACACAAAAATCACATATAAGTTAGATACAGTGACGGTTATTTTAAAAGAAGAAACAGCATCTATATATTATAGTAATGTTCAGGCCTCTACACTATCCTATAAGGATTTAAAAATATCAAGCTTTAGCTTTGCAAGTGTTGCTGAAAATGAAGCGAAGGATACATATTATTTTCGTATTTTTATAGATGAAATCTTTGATTCATCCAAAGTATTTTTTCAGTCTTATGCTTTTATTCAGGGTGTATTTTCCACGATACTCTATTACTTAATCTGTGTGGTATTTAGCTATGCACTGTCTATTGCCATCAATCCAACCATCAACAGAGGAGTTCGGGCTAAGCTTTGTTTTTATGATGGATGTGTCTATTTTATAGGATCTTTCTTTGCCTATTTATTCAATTCAGATTTTATCATTTATATTTCACTGGCATTACCGCTAGTATATACATTAATTACATTTAGACATATTATAAAAGTTATTATAAGAAGGTAGTTTTCAAGGAGGGTTATATGAAGCTAGAAGAAGTTATAAAAAATGAGGAAATTATATCCTCTGAATTTTCAATTGAAAAGGCCAAATATCAAAAGAAATCTAAAAAGGTTACATTTTATATTGGA
Source organism: uncultured Mollicutes bacterium (assembly GCA_947174785.1). Classification (GTDB taxonomy): domain Bacteria; phylum Bacillota_I; class Bacilli_A; order Acholeplasmatales; family Anaeroplasmataceae; genus Pelethenecus. The sequence continues at coordinate 10,634 of CAMWKG010000029.1, read as the reverse complement.
ATAGAAGATTCATTAAGCTATGAAAAATATCAGTCCTTGGTTAAATGTATTGAAGCTGCCTGTAGTTCTATAGGCTTAAAGGCATTTTTACAGGTAGAGTATGCAAACGAGAAATTAACAAATGAAGAGTATAAAACCTACTTAAAGGTCATTTTAGAATGCTTAGGGGAAGAAACTCCACGCTTTCAGGTTTTTGATGCGGAAGAGTGCAGAATTGAAGGAAACAGACTTCAGTTTTTAATTCCTCATGATGCCGCTGGAGTGGAGGATTTATTACTTCCAATCAAGAAAAAATTTAATGAGTATGGACTTCATATTGAAATTGCACTTGTGCGCGATGAGAAGGCAAGTGTACAGGCAGAGCTTGATGCCTTACAGAAGGAAATGGAGGATACTCTTGCTAAACAGAAGGCTGAGGCTGTAGCAGTTCAAAAAATTAATGAGCAGATGCAGAAGGAAAAGAAATACACCCGTACACAGGCACCTTCTGAAATCAGCCTAATCGAGGATATTCCAAACACCTTAAATGAAATTTCTATTTATCAAAATACAAATGGACCTTGTGTCTTTACGATTGATGCCTACATTTTTGGTATAGAAATTAAGAGCTTTGCCAAAACAAAGTCTTCTTTAGCGACGATAAAGGTTACAGATGAATCCGATTCTATTTTAGTTAAAAAATGGCTTCGTTCTGATACAGAAAAAGAGCTTTATGAACGTGATATGAAGGAAGGCTCTAGATTAAAGATTACAGGTAAGGCAGAGTATGACTCCTTCGCAAAGCAGGTAGTTATTAATGCAACTACCATTGAATACATTGGCAAAAAGGAAAGTGTAAATGTATCTGATACTGCAGATGTAAAAAGAGTTGAGCTACACTGTCATACGAAGATGAGTAATTTGGATGGCTTGACAGAGGCAACAGATTATGTAAAAGCCGCTATTGAGTGGGGCTGGAAGTCTATGGCATTTACCGACCATAATGGTATTTACAGTGTTCCAGATATTGCTCATGCGATTGAGAAATATCCAGACTTTAAACCTATTTATGGTGTGGAATTAAATTATATCAATGATGAAAAATACTTTATCACCTTAGATGAAAGAGATATTGAGCTTAAGGATGCGACCTATGTTGTTTTTGATATTGAAACTACTGGTCTATCTCAGACCTATGATGAAATCATCGAAATTGCAGCACATAAGGTTTACCAGGGTGGAATAGTAGACACCTTTGAGGTGTTTGTAAATCCTGGATGCCCTATTCCTGAAAAAATAGTAGGAATTACTCATATCACAGATGATATGGTTAAGGATGCTTTATCCATAGAAGAAATTTTACCTAAATTCATGGAGTTCTGTAAGGATTCTATTTTAGTTGCTCATAATGCAACCTTTGACGTGGGTATGATTTATCGTGATGTAAAAAAATATCATATGAACTATGAGATGCTTCCTGTTATTGACACCTTAAATTTATTCCGTGCAGGCTATGGAACTGAGGTTAAGACCTTTAACCTAAAATCATTATCTAAGTATTTCAAGGTAAAACAGGAACAGCACCACAGAGCTACAGATGATACAAGAGTTACGGCATTATGCTTTATTCAGATGCTGAGTGATTTATTTAAACGTAACATTTATAATTATAAGGACATCAATTCCTTAATTGATAAGAAGGAGCACTGGAAGCATTTGATTCCTTCTCATATTACCATTTTGGCTAAAAACCCAGTGGGCTATAAGAATATGTATAAGATTATCAGTGATGCTTTAACCTATCATTTTTATGGAAGTGCAAAGGCACTAAAATCTGTCATTGATACCTATAGAGAGGGAATCCTGATTGGTTCTGCCTGTGTAAATGGGGAAGTCTTTGAGCTTGCTTTAAATAGAAGTGTAGAAGAGCTGGAAGCTGAAATGGAATACTATGATTATATCGAGGTTCAGCCACCTACAGCGTATCGTCAGCTATTTGAGGATATGCCTAATGGTAAAGAGAGAGTTGAGGAATTAATTTTAAAAATTATAGAGGCTGCAAAGCGTAAGGGTAAGCTTGTTGTTGCCACCTCAGATTGTCATTATTTACGTCCAAACCTAAAGAAATACAGAGACATCCTAATTGCATCTCCACAGGTTGGTGGAGGACAGCACCCTCTGGCAAACTATAAGGAAGCCCCTGATATGCATTTACGTACAACAGAAGAAATGCTTAAGGAGTTCGAATTCTTACATACAGATTTAGCTTATGAAATTGTAGTAGAAAATACAAATAAGGTTGCAGATTTGGTAGAGAAATTCCCTGCCTTCAAAAAGGATATGTTTGCCCCAAGAGATGATGAGTTTAAGGATAAGCTCAATGTACCTTCTATTACAGAAGAGGTCAAGCGTCTTGTAAAAGAAAATGTGACAAAGCTTTATGGAGATAAGCCTCATTTAATTGTTCAACGACGAATTGACAGAGAATTAAATTCCATTATTTCTAACGGATATGCCTCTGTTTACTATATTTCTCACTTAATGGTGGAAAAATCTTTAAAAGATGGATATCTGGTAGGCTCCCGTGGTTCAGTAGGTTCTTCACTCGTTGCTACAATGATGCAGATTACAGAAATCAATCCTCTTTCTCCACATTATCGTTGTAAGAAATGTAAATTCCATACCTTTAGAATGCGTGATGATGAAATCGAAGAATTTGGTTTAACCGATTTAGAAAAGCCATTCCAGGCTACACTTAGAAGTGTTGATTCTGGTTACGACCTGCCTGATGCAGTCTGTCCAGTATGTGGAGAGCCTTTAACAAAGGATGGCCATGATATCCCATTTGAAACCTTCCTAGGCTTTAATGGAGATAAGGTTCCAGATATTGACCTAAACTTCTCAGGAGAATATCAGGCTAAGGCTCATGAATATATCCGTGAGGTGTTTGGTCAGGAAAATGCCTTCCGTGCAGGTACAGTTGGTACGATTGCTGAAAAGAATGCCTATGGTTATGTCAAGGGGTATTGTGAGCGTAAGGGCTTAAATTTACGCTCCTGTGAGATGGACCGCCTTGCGACCTATCTGGTTGGTATTAAGCGTTCTACAGGACAGCATCCAGGAGGAATTGTTGTTGTACCACACTATGTAGATATCTATGATGTTACACCTGTTCAGTATCCTGCAGATAATATTGATAGTACTTGGCGTACTACACATTATGATTACCATTCCTTTGAAAATAACCTACTTAAGTTAGATGTACTCGGTCACGATGATCCAACCTTAATTAAATACTTTATGGATTATGTACACAAGCATCAGGAGGATTTTCCTTTCTCTGATCCACAGGATATTCCAATTGATGATAAAAATATTTACAGGCTTTTCTCTGGTACTGATGTCATTGGTGTAAGAGAAGAGGAAATCGGAAGTAAGGTTGCTTCCTATGCCGTACCTGAATTTGGAACAAACTTTGTTCGTCAGATGCTTGTTGAAACATTACCTAAGACCTTTGCCCAATTGGTAAAAATTTCAGGTCTTTCCCACGGAACAGATGTTTGGAATACAAACGCTCAGGACTTGGTTGCAGGTTCTACTGAATTTGGTAAAATTGAGTTCAAGGATATCATTGGTTGTCGTGATGATATTATGGTAGATTTACTTCATTATGGATTAGAGCCTTTGGCTGCCTTCCAGATTATGGAGTTTGTCCGTAAGGGTAAGGTAGCTAAGGATAAAGATACATGGGCTAAGTATAAAGCACAGATGGAGGAAAAACATGTTCCTGCATGGTATATCTGGTCTTGTGAGCGTATTAAATATATGTTCCCTAAGGCTCACGCAACAGCTTACGTTTTAATGGCTTTAAGAATTGCCTGGTTTAAGGTGAATGCTCCAGCATTATTCTATAGTGCTTGGTTTTCTAAACGAGCAAAGGGGCATGTGGTTTCCGCTTATTTAGGTGGTAAGATGGCAATCAAGGCAGCTATGGAGGAAATCTCTAATAAAGCAGATAAAACAGCTACAGATGATGATAAATATACGGCTTTACAGGTTGCCCTAGAAATGGCAACTCGTGGAATTAAATTCCTGCCTGTGGATATTATGAAATCCTCTGCAACTGTATTTGAGGTAGAAGACGGTGCTTTAAGAATTCCATTTTCTGCAGTAGATTCCTTAGGGGAAAGTATTGCTGAAGATATTGTCACCAAAAGAAAAGAGAAGCTATTCACTTCTAAAAAGGATGTCCAAAACAGAACCCGTTTAAGCTTGAGCTTATACGAATTATTTGATCAAATGCATTCCTTTGGCAATCTTCCAGAAGAAGACCCAGAAGAGGCAGTAGGTTTATTTGCTTTTGCATAAAAGTTATGTGATATTATGTGAAAAGGTTTAAGTATCTTGTGTAAGCTTTAAGGATATGTTATAATAAAAAACGTAATTTAAGGAGGATATTTTTTGTGAAACAAAGTCCATTATTTTCAAATATTCAAACAGGAGAGGCTGTTTATGATGATGTAGATCGTGCCACCTATAAAGGAATCACGGTCAAGACAGTAATTTTACTTTTAATCTCTGTTTTAATTGCAGCAGTAGTTGCTTTTGCATTACCTACAATTTTAACAAATAATCCTATGACATTCTATGTTACTTTAATTGTTTCTTCTATAGTAGGATTTATTGCAGTTATTGTTGGTAGGTCTTCTGAACGTAAGGCAAAATATGCTTCAGTAATCTATGCAATTTGTGAGGGTTTATTTTTAGGAAGCATATCTGCAATTGTAGAGGCATATGTTCCAGGTGTAGTTGCAACTGCAGTATTCTCAACAGTAGTTTTATTTGCAGTTATGCTTACTTTATTTGCAACTGGTGTAATCAGAGTTGGAAGTAAGTTCCGTGCTATCTGCTTTGGTTTAACCTTAGGAGCTGTTGCTATTATTTTAATGGTAAGTCTATTCTCATTATTCATTGATTATCAAACTTATTTTGGAGTCATGATTGGTGTAGAGGTATTCTTAGTATTCTATGGTGTAATTACTTTGGCATTAAATTTTGCTGAGGCAAATGCAGTAGTTTCTATGGGTGCCAGCAAGGATGCTGAGTGGAGTGTAGCTTTAGGATTATTAGTAAGTATTATTTATATTTATATTGAAGTATTAAGATTGTTAGCATTAATTGCTGCAAGAAGCGATAACTAAAAATTATAAAAAAGGATTTTGAGTAATCCTTTTTTTATGGAGTGAGAACTATGAAAGAAATTAGAAATGAACGCTTTGGTGAAGAGCGTGCGTTATATGGTATTACAGATACAGTTGTTGTAGACTGTAGATTTGAAGGACTAGAAGACGGAGAATCTGCATTAAAGGAAGCAAATGGTATTGAATTAAAAAACTGTTTTATGGATTTAAGATACCCTTTATGGCATGATGATCAGGTGATATTAGATAATATCACTATGACAGAAAACTGCAGAGCTGCATTATGGTATACCACAAATACAGAAATTAAGAATTCTCATTTGCTTGGAATTAAGGCACTAAGAGAATGTAGTGATATAAAGATTAAGAATACTGAAATTGTATCTCCTGAATTTGGCTGGAGATCCAGAAATATAAAGGCTAATCATATTCAGGTTCAAAGTGAATATTTATTCTTTGAGGCAAAGAATTTAAACTTAAAAAATATGCAATTTAAAGGAAAATATTCCTTTCAGTATGTTGAAGATATGGTCATAGAAGATAGCAACCTAGATACCAAGGATGCATTCTGGCATTCTAAAAATGTTACAGTAAAGAACTCTGTAGTCAAGGGAGAATACTTAGCTTGGTATTCTGAAAATCTAACCTTAATCAACTGTAAGATTATTGGAACACAGCCTCTTTGTTACTGTAAGAATTTAAAACTCATTGACTGTGAGATGAAGGCAACAGATTTATCCTTTGAATATTCCGATGTAGAAGCAACCATCAAAGGTTCAATAGATTCTGTTAAGAACCCAAAGTCAGGTTATATAGAAGCAGATGAAATAAAGGAAATATTATTGACAGATGATGCAAAGTATAAGACACTAGCAAAAATTAAAATACGTAAAGGAGAGCTCATAATTTCTTGAGCTTTTTCTTTTGTTTTAGGCAATATTTGACAAATTTTGATTATTTTTTTTATTAATATAATTCTAGGCATAATAAATAGATTGAAAGTAAGTGCGAATATTGGAGGTAATTAATAATAATGAAAAAAGTATTTAGTTTTTTAGTTTTGTTTTTTTTGTTTTATGTATTTGTAAATGCGTCATATGAAGTAGAAGCAGGCATAAATCCTAATTTTGATATAATTGGAGATCCCGAACCTGAAGACAAATCACTGATTTATACGGGAATAAAAGCCACCTTACATGAAAAAAATTCAGGTAGAGAGATTAAAAATAGAAATTCAAGCACATGGGATCTTTATGTCAAGCCAAATAAGGACAGGCTAGTAAAGCTTTCAGAAGTGTCAAATTTGTTTTTAGTTTCAGAATATGATAATACTTTTGATGTTTATCCTATTGCAGGGTATGCAGAATTTTTGAATGGTATTGTTCATTTTAATGCGCCAAAGTTTAGGGTGTTAGTCTCTGAAAGTAATTTTTATACTGGCAAAACGACAAGCTTTTCTATTAGAAAAGATTACGATGTTTTTCAGTTGCCAGGGATATATACTGCATTCTACTATAAGAATGGTAGCAAGGATACAAACTTTGAACTTACTAAAGCATTTAATTCAAAAGATGGTGATTCAACCTTTCTTGTATTCAAGCGAGATATAAAAGTTATGTATTATTATAAGTTTAAAGGATCAGAGGTCGGAGTAAATTCAAAGATAATTAGTGGGAATTTTTTGGACTGGAAAACTAGCAGTGCGATTGTAAAAACCAATTTTAATTCTATTATAGAACTTAATAAAACTTTAGATAGTAGCTACTATTATATACCATTTGTATTATTTTTATATTAGGCAGCAGCAAGTATTTTTCTCATTTAATTTTTAACTTATCTATTATGCCTATTCACAAAATAATCGATAACATATATTATAGGTGAGGAGGTAAAAATATGAATTTCACAGGCACAAATTTTAATTCTTGTGGATGTAATGATGGCTGTCCTACAACAGCTCCAACATATCAGCAATGCAATCAGGTTGTTCAGACTTGTAATGTAGAAGATGTCCCACACTATACAAATTATCATACACATGTTGTACTCAACTTAACTGGGTAAAACGACTATAATTAATCAAAAACAATCATGTAAAAATGAAAAAAATTAAAAATTCTATAAACAAATTCTTCCTGTTTCAATTTTTTATAGAATGTGTTTTTAAGAGTTTAAAAAATGCAGATTTTTAATTTTTTTCTTGCTCTCTGGAAGACATTTTTTTATGATTTTCAAAAAACTTTAAATATTTGCTTTTTACTTTAAATGAAATATGGTATAATTCATAATGCGATATTCTATTTTGAAGAGGTGATTCATATGCAAAATGAATGTAATATATTTGAAAAATTTACAAAAGATTATCTTTCTTTTAAAGATTATAAGAATGATGGTTTAAATGGCATATGTATGTACCCTGCCATGATGATAGATGAAATGCAAAAAGAATTGTTACAAAAGATAGTTTCTTTATGTCAAGCAAAGGAATTAACTATTTTAGATCCTTTTTATGGTTCTGGTACAACATTGTTAATTTCTAAAGAGCTAAAAATAAATAATATAATTGGTTTTGATATAAATCCATTAGCTAATTTAATAACTTCTGTCAAACTAGAAAATTATGATTATGATTCATTGAAACAGGATATTGATAATGTAACTTCTATGTTAAAAACTACTGATTTGGAATATCCCCTTATGGATTTTCAAAATATAGATAAATGGTTTAGAAATGATATAAAAGATTCTCTTTCAAAAATTCATCATTCTATAAATTGTGTTGAAAATATATCAAATAGAAAATTTTTGTGGGCTATTTTTTCTAATGTAGTTAGGAAGTATTCTAATTCGAGATCTTCAACTTTTAAATTGCATATTAAAGAACAAGAAAAAATTGATTTGATGACAAACGACTCAATAGATTATTTTATAAAAGAAATAAAGAACTCAATGCATAAACTATGCTATGAAAAGGATAGAATGACTAATATTAATATATATTGTGGCGATAGTTTAAATTTGATTGATGAAATTCCAAATGAGAGTGTAGATATAGTATGTACATCACCTCCATATGGTGATAATCAAACAACAGTAACTTATGGACAATTCTCAACTTTGGCATTACGTTGGATTGATTCCAAAGATTTAGATTCATATAGTAAGATTGTGGATACTAATTATTCTTCAATAGATAATCATAGTTTGGGTGGTAGTAAAAAAACATTATTAATTGAATTGAAAACTTTAAAAGATTACTTATTAACAATATCTACCGAAAAACAGCAAAAGGTTATTAACTTTGTGTCTGATTATTCTACTTTATTTGAAAAAATGGCAGCTAAAATGTCAAATCACGGATATATGATTTTAACAGTAGGAAATAGAAAAGTTGACAATAAATTATTTCCATTTGTCAATTTGAATCATGAACTTGCTGATATGTTTGGATTAAATTTGGTGCAAGAATTGAAGAGAGATATCTTAAAAAAAAGGATGGCAAAAAAAGTATCTAGAGTTGATAATCAATCTGTAGAGTCTATGTCGGAAGAATACATTCTAATTTATAGGAAAGAAAGGGAGTAATTCGTATGCCAAAATTTTCATTTCAAATATCAGCAAGATTAATGAATCATTTAGGTGAGGCATTAATTTCAGATGAGTTGGTTGCCTTATTGGAATTAATAAAAAATTCATATGATGCAGATGCTAACAAATCTACTATTACTATAGATACAAATTATGAAAATGATTATGGACAAGGTAAAATAATCATAGTAGATGATGGAAGTGGTATGGATTTGGATACTATACAAAATTCATTTTTAAAACTAGCAACTGATTTTAAAGTGAAAAAACAAAAAATTTCACCAAAATTTAAAAGATTATCTTTGGGAAACAAAGGAGTGGGACGTTTATCCTTACAAAGATTAGGTGATTTTGTACATATTGTAACAAATAATGGAAGAAAAGAATACTCATTTGAAATTTTTTGGAATAAGTTTAATGAAGATATAGATATTCATGACGTGGAAATTGAAGTAGTAGAAAATGAAATACCTGTTTTAAATGGTTCAGGCACTTTAATGGAAATTTATGGCTTAAAAAATATTGAATTATGGAAAAGCAAAGATACATTTTTAAATTTTAAAAACGAAATAATTGCTATGATAAATCCCTATGCTTCGGATGAAAGTAAATTTTCAATTTTTTTTAGTTTGGATGAGTTTAGATTTGTATCCGATAAATATGATGTTAAATTAATTGAAAGTTTAGCAGATTCCATTGTGGATTATAGATTTGATGCAGATGAAAAAAGATTATATTTAAATGTAGAGCGAAAGAAAAAATATGCTGATTATAGATTGGAAGAAGCTATAAAGCGTTATAACAATCTGGGATTTGACTGTATTAAAATAGATAATCAGTCAGCATATTTAAAATTAAAGGATACATATATTATCGATTTAAATAATATTTCTAAAAGTTATTCTAAAATAGATAATAGTATTCTTATAAAAAATGGAAACCATAATGTGTATTTTCCTGGAGGTTTTGAAGGAAGATATTTTGCTTTTGATAAATCACCAAATAGATTTTCAAAAGAAAATAAGGAGTTCTTATCAATTATAAATGGAGTTAAATTATTTAGAAACAACTTTAGAATATTACCTTATGGCAAAGATAATTATGAGTGGTTAGATTTTACAAAGTATAGCCAAAGGGTTGCTGCAAATATATATAGATTACATTCAGTTGCTGGATATGTATATATTAACGGGGAAGAAAATTTATCAAAATTGCGTGAACTTACGAATAGACAAGGTCTTTTAGAGGATAATTATGGTAATAATTTCTTCATAATTTTGCGCGATATCATAACAAGAATTATTGTTGATTCGGATGTTGCATTTAGGAATTTATTTGTGGCTAATTCTGAAGACATAAAAAATGCTAAAGTTGGTGATGAAGTTTCTATTTTAGAGGGGAAAATAGTTTTTAAAAAAAGAGAAGACTATATTCAACAAATTCAAAAGAATACAGAAAATCTTTTTGAAACAGTAACCCCAGATATTTTTGATTCTGCTGAAGTGTCAACCTTAAAGAATTCTGTTAATAATTTAGCTTCATCAATTAGAAGAGATGCAGCCTTGATTCAAGAAAACGTTGAAGCAGAAAAGAATAGAATAGAAGAAGAAGAAAAAATTCTTGATAAATATAAAATTATTATGGCTAACTCAATTGTGGCAGAAAGTTTAGCACATGAAATTTTAAAAATTGCTCAAAAAACCAAAAATAGTGCACTTAATATTCGTAAAGAAATTATGAAGAGTAATAATAATTTTGCTATTATTAATGCGAATGTTGATATGATTATTTCTTCTATGCAGTTTTTATATAGAAATGCTTCTATTTTAGATTCAAATTCATATATAAAGCGTAATAATTTTGAAA
>CAMWKG010000028.1 GCA_947174785.1 uncultured Mollicutes bacterium | reverse complement strand
CGATTCTCACACGCCTAGCGTGTGGTTTTTTTGTGAGTCTTTCGACTAACAAAATCAAAAATAAGGTGATTTATCACCTTATCATAGATTTAAACATTAAATTTGAATAACATTACATCGCCATCTTTAACGACATAATCTTTTCCTTCTTGACGTACTAAGCCTGCTTCTTTTGCCTTTAGCATAGAACCACAGGAAACTAAATCTGTATAAGCTACAGTTTCAGCACGAATAAATCCTCTTTGGAAATCTGTATGAATGATACCAGCACATTCTGGTGCTAGCATTCCCTTCTTGAAGGTCCAAGCTCTACACTCATCTGGTCCAGTAGTAAAGTAGGTTGCATAGCCTAACAAATCATAGGTTGCAGTAACCAAACGATTTAAGCCTGGTTCTTCAACACCTAAATCTGCTAAAAACATTTCTTTATCTTCATCATCTAATACAGCAAGCTCAGATTCAATTTGAGCAGATATTCCTATGATCTTAGAATTTGTTTTCACCGCATAAGCCTTAAGTTTTTGATAAAGAGGATCTGCCTCTGGATTTGCAATAGAGGATTCAGCTATATTTGCAACAAACATAAAAGGCTTAGAAGTAAGTAATCCATAATTCTTTAAATATGGAAGCTCAGATTCACTAAAGCTTAGGCTACGGACGGGTAGTTCTTCTTCTAATGTTTTTTTAAGCTTTTTTAAAAGTTCAAATTCAAAAGGAGCATCATCTACTTTAGATTGTGCCTTCTTTTCAATTTTTACGATTCTTTTATCAATGGATTCTAAATCTGACAAGATTAATTCTAATTGAATAATCTCTGCATCTCTAACAGGATCAATCGTTCCTTCGACATGGGTAATATTCCCATCCTCAAAACAACGAACCACCTCTAGGATTGCATCACAGTTTCTGATATTTCCTAAGAACTGATTTCCTAATCCTTCTCCCTTCGAAGCTCCTTTAACAAGACCTGCTATATCTGTAAACTCACAAACAGCTCTTGTGGATTTTTTAGGATTATACATTTTTGTTAAAACATCTAATCTACTATCAGGCACCTCTACCATACCAACATTTGGCTCAATTGTGGCAAAAGGATAGTTTGCCGCCAAAGCACCTGCCTTAGTTATTGCATTAAATAATGTAGATTTACCTACATTAGGTAATCCTACAATTCCTGCAGTTAATGCCATACTATAATCTCCTTACTACTTTATATATAAATTCTTATATGCGTTTATAGATTCCTCTATAATACGTTCTGCTTCTTCTCTGCCACAAATCTCAGTTACAACGGTATCCTTACCCTCTAAGGTCTTATACACAGAAAAGAAATGTGTCATTTCATCAAAATAATGCTGAGGAAGCTCACTGATGTCTCTATAATTATTCATCATTGGGTCTGTTTGACATACTGCAATAATCTTTTCATCACTTTCTTGCTGGTCAAACATTTTAACCACACCTATTGGAAAACACTTTACTAAAACAAGTGGATCAAAGGTTTCATTACATAAAACTAAAACATCTAGTGGGTCTTTATCCTGAGAATAGGTTCTAGGGATAAAACCATAGTTTGCAGGATAATGCGTAGATGTATATAAAATACGGTCTAATATAATTAATCCTGTTTCTTTATCTAATTCATATTTTTTCTTGCTTCCCTTAGGAATTTCTATACACGCGATGAAATTATCCTTTTTGATTCTATCATCGTCAATATCATGCCATATATTGTGCATAATTTTCACCTCTTTGTCTATCATACCACAAAATGGAAAAAAAATAAAGGCTAACTTATGAATTAGCCTTATTGCATATAATCATACATAATCTTTAATGCATTCTTCTCTAGTCTTGAGACCTGAGCCTGAGATATGGAAAGCTCTTCTGCAATTTCCATTTGTGTTTTATCTAAATAATACCTGTCATAAATAATCGCCTGTTCTCTTTTAGAAAGCTTAGAGAAGGCTTCCTTTATCATATTGTTTCTCATCCAGTTTTCTGTGATATAGTCTGTACCACCAATTTGATCCTCTAGTTCTATGACATCTCCCCCATTATCATAGATAGGAGTGGACATACTGATCGTATCTTGGATAGCCTCTAGTGCTAGAATTACATCTACACTATCCACATTCAAGTATTCTGCAATTTCATTTATGGATGGCTCTCTATGATGTTCTAATAAAAACTTATCCTTGTATCCAATCGCCTTATAGGCAATATCCTTATAACTTCTAGATACTCGAATAGCGCCATTATCTCGTAGATGTCTTCTTACTTCTCCGATAATCATAGGACACGCATAAGTTGAAAACCTCACATTATGCGATAAATCAAAATTATCTATAGCCTTCATAAGTCCGATACAGCCTACCTGAAATAAATCATCCATACTTTCCTTTCGATCATTAAATCGCTTTAGTACAGATAAAACTAGCTTTAAGTTACCAGCAATCATCTTTTCTCTAGCCTGCATATCTCCATCTTTTATTTTTAATAAAAGCTCTTGTTGTTCTTCATTCGATAGAGTCTTTAGCTTAGAGGTATCTACTCCTGTAATCTCAACCTTATGCATAAAATCTTCCTTTCATATTTAATATGGAAGACTTCTACGAAAACTATTCATTATTTAGATACAATTGTTAACTTTTTTTCCATTTCATACTTTAACTTATCAATAATCTTTTTTTCCAATCTAGAGATATAACTTTGACTTATACCAAGCTTATCTGCAACTTCCTTTTGTGTGAGTTCTTCACTTCTATATAGACCAAAACGTAAGGTAATGATTTCCTTTTCCCTAGCATTAAGCTTTTCTACTGCCTCATACATAATTCTTTCCTTCTCATTAGAAATCGCCTCATCAATAGCAAGCATTTGGTTTGTCGGAATGACATCAGCAAGTAATAGCTCATTCCCATCTCCATCAACATTTAAGGCCTCATCTAAGGAAACCTCATTTTTTTGTTTGCTGACCTTACGTAAAAACATTAAGATTTCATTTTCAATACAACGTGAGGCATACGTGGCTAGTTTTATATTTTTATCTAGCTTAAAGGTTTCCACTCCTTTAATTAAGCCCATAGAACCAATAGATATTAAATCCTCTAAAAGAACTTTAGGAGATTCAAAACGTTTAGCAATAAATACGACCAATCTCATATTATGCTCAATCAAAACATTTCTAGCATTTACATCTCCTTCCAGCATCTTTTCTACATACATTTTTTCTGCCTCTTCTGATAATGGCTCAGGCAGACTCATCTGATTATATAGGTAGCATACCTCATCCTTCTTAAACAGCTTAGATAAAAGCTTCAATAATAACATTTCTATCCCCCTAATAAGTTTGAACCAAACATCACATTAAAAGCTATGTCACCATACGCTAAATAGACATCCTTCTTTACATACTTATTTTTTATTTTTATTTTAAAGCTTTTTACCTCAAATATTGGAATCTTCTTATTTGTACTTAAACTTTGAATGGTAATTGTTTTATAATAATGACCAATTTGAATATTCCTTTTCAAAAAGACAATAGGAATATTATCCTCTGTTGTAAGAAAATTTCCTGTATCACAAAAACCACTTAAATATATTGTTCTATTATCATCCTCTATCATCACCTCATATTCCAAAACATCTGGCCTAAAATGAAATTTTTTATAAATTGCATAGAAGGCAAATAAAACTAAAATACCACCTAAACAAATTAAAACTACACTAAAATGATTCATCATTTTGTAAAGAATTCCTGCACTCCCTCCTAGTGTAAAATTAAGCATTAAATAGATTAAACATAAAAATAATGCCTTAGTTGGTCTTTTGGTTATAAATGGACATATCGAAATAATCATCATCATAAGATAACGCATATCTTCTATCTGATAAGGTATGAAGATATATAATAAGATATATATACCATCTAGAACACAAGATATAGAGATAGCTATAGTATTTGGCTTAATTCTTAACAAATAATATGCTATCTTCACAAAACATAAATGAATACCAATGTTTGTAACAACTAGTAGCTCAATATATTTCATGGTGCTAGTATAAACCATCCCAAAACAAAAAAATGTAGAAAAAAAAGATAGCCTAAAATTATTTTTAGACTATCCTTTAAAGTGATAAATTTTATTTATTATTCAATTGTATTTACAATAGCCAATACTTCATCTGTAAGTTGTTTTAGCTTAGCATTTGATTCTTCTAAGGTCTCACCTACAACACCATAGTAAACCTTTAGCTTAGGCTCTGTTCCTGATGGTCTTAATACAAACCACATATTATCATTTAAATAATATTTAATTACATTACTCTTAGGAAGATTTATAGTTTCTGTTGTGTTGGCCTTGAAATCCTTCTTAACACTTAATTTTACATCATCCTTTGCTAAAATTTCAAAGCTCTTTAAGGAAATATCATTTGTTCTAAAGAAATCCATGATTCTTTGAATCTTGGCAGCACCCTCTAAGCCCTGTAAGCCTATATTTGTGATGCCTTCCTTGTAGTACCCATATTCCTCATAAACAGCATTTAAAGCATCCACTAAATCCATACCCTTTTCACGGTAGTAAGCAGCAGTCTCACAAAGCATTAATATAGCCTGAATAGAGTCCTTATCACGAACACAATCAGATACTAAGCAACCATAAGACTCCTCAAAGCCAAATACATAAGTACCCTTTCCGCCTTCCATTTCTCTAGCCTTTTCACCGATAAACTTAAAGCCAGTAAGAGTGATTTCTACCTTCATACCATACTTCTGTGCAATAGCCACAGGTAGAGTTGAGGATACATTTGTTGTAAATACATATCCATCCTTTGGTAATGTATTTAATTCTTTTCTAGTTTTTAAGATATAATCAAGTACTAAAGCAGCAGTCTGGTTTCCTGTAAATAAAATATATTCTCCATCATGCTCTACTGCAATACCTAAACGGTCAGCATCTGGGTCAGTAGCTAAAACAATCTTAGCACCAATCTCTTTTGCATAAGCAATAGCCTCATCATAGGCTTCCTTATTTTCAGGGTTAGATGTTTTAACTCCTGAGAAATCAGGATCATTGGTCATTTGGCAAGCAAGTGGAAATACCTGATAGCCAACACTCTTTAATACATCTGGAGCAAATACTTGTCCTGTACCATGAAGAGGTGTATACACAAGCTTGAAATCCTTATCTAGGTTTGGACGAAGAATAATCTTCTTTACTTCCTTAATATAAGCAGCATCAACCTTCTTACCAATATACTCAATTTTCTTATGGTTTTTAGAATGATCAATTGAAAAATAATCATCAATCTTATTAATTTCAGCAATAACCTGATCAGCATCCTTTGGTACTAACTGGCATCCGCTTTCATCATAAATTTTATATCCATTGTATTCTTTAGGATTGTGTGATGCAGTAATCATAATACCACCAACACAGCCAAAATGACGTACTGCAAAGGATAGCTCTGGAGTAGGTCTTAAGTCCTCAAATAAATATACGTGAAAGCCTAAGGTTGAAAGTACTTCAGCTGAAATTCTTGCAAACTCTTTAGATTGGTGACGGTTATCATGGGAGATAGCTACACCTCTTTTAAAGGCTTTCTTAAATTGAGATAAATAACGTCCAAAGCCTAAAGTTGCCTTTGATACAATATAGATATTCATACGATTTGTACCTGCACCTAGGATTCCTCTTAAGCCACCTGTTCCAAATTCCAAATCTGTTGTAAATGCTTCTTGTAATGCATGGTCATCCATAGCATCTAATTCTTTTTTCAATGCTGGATCTAAATTAGGATTGTTCTTCCATAAATTCGCTTTTTCTAAATAATTCATATAACTAGTTCTCCTTATAATACTATTATACAAAAAAATGAAAGGGTTTTCTATATAAAAATAATATTTTTATTCTATTTTATCAATATTTATAGAAACAAAGACACTTTCAGAGAAAGGAATCTTATAAAAACCCAAGTTCTTATATAAATGTAATGCAATTTCATTATCTATATCCACAGTTAAAGATACTAAGCTTCCCTTCATTTGAGATAAAGCTTCTCTTAATAAGGCTTTACCATATCCTTGATTCCTATAGGACTCCTCAACTAAAAAATCATAAATAAAATAATTTCCATTTTGCACTCTTTTTATATCAATGTATCCAACTACAGACTGTTGATGTAAGACTAAGAATACTTTAAAATCATTTTGCTTCACAACCTTCTCAGCAGTATAATACGTATCTGTAGAATGAATTTTTCTATATTGATCAAAATATTCTTCCCTATATTCTATAACGTGATCATTATGCTCGCATTTCAAAGTAGAATTGAATTGCATTGATATTTGAACAGGGTAAAATTCTCCTTTATAATGTACTGCTAAATTGTGAATATACGGATGATTCGGATTAAAAACTATATCTAGTTGATATCCTGCATAAGTTTTGAACAGATAGTCAAACATTTCTTCATACACAGATTCTTCCCTTGCATATGCAAAAATCATCTCAATATAGCATTCCTCTTCTACCACATCAAAAGCAAATATTCCTGTACCTAAAGCTGTATAAACTAAAAATATATTATCTTTTGGCTGTGCCTTACTTAAGAATTCTTTTATGCCTTCTAAATCAAAATTAGGATTAGAAAAAAGGGGATCTGATACACAGGGTTCTATCCATGTCAAAACTTCTTTGAAATTTTCTTTACTATATAATTTAACCATTTTTTTATACCTAAAAAGGGATTATGCTCATCAAGCACAATCCCATTTCTTTTTTATTACTTAGGTTGTTTACCAATATAAGCTAAAATACCACCATCAACATATAAAATATGTCCATTAACAGCATTAGATGCATCTGAAGCTAAGAATACAGCAGGTCCTGCTAGCTCTTCTGCTTCTAACCAACGTCCAGCTGGTGTTTTAGCAATAATGAATTGGTCGAATGGGTGACGAGAACCATCTGGTTGAACCTCACGTAAAGGTGCAGTTTGAGGTGTAGCAATATAACCAGGTCCAATACCATTACATTGGATATTATATTCACCATATTCAGAACAGATGTTTCTAGTTAACATCTTTAATCCACCCTTAGCTGCTGCATAAGCAGATACAGTTTCACGGCCTAATTCAGACATCATAGAGCAGATGTTGATAATCTTACCATGGCCCTTCTTAATCATTGAAGGAAGGACTGCCTTAGCCATAATGAATGGTCCATTTAAGTCAATATCAATTACCTGACGGAATTGAGCTGCAGTCATTTCTAGCATTGGAATACGTTTAATAATACCTGCATTGTTTATTAAAATGTCTATTACTCCAACTTCCTTTTCAATTGTAGCAACCATTTCATTTACTTGGTCCTCATTTGTAACATCACATACATAACCATGAGCCTTAATACCTGCTTCTTTATAAGCAGCAAGTCCCTTATTTACTAAATCTTGGTTAATGTCATTAAACACAATAGTAGCTCCTGCTTCAGCAAGACCTGATGCGATAGCAAAGCCGATTCCATAAGATGCTCCTGTAACTAATGCAATCTTACCATCTAATCTAAAATCATTCATTTTCATATAATATTTTCCTCCTTAAATTATCTTAAATCTGTAGTTTTGATATTATCCATATCATCAAATTCTTGGTTTTCTCCACACATTGCCCAAATGAAGGTATAGTTAGAAGTACCAATTCCGGAGTGGATACTCCAGCTTGGAGAAATCACTAATTGTTCATTTTGCATAACAATATGTCTAGTTTCCTGAGGTTGTCCCATCATATGGAATACAACATTATTATCAGGAATATTGAAATAGAAATAAACCTCCATACGACGCTCATGTGTATGAGAAGGCATTGTATTCCAGCCTGAGCCTTCTGCAAGCTCAGTCATACCCATAGCTAGCTGACAGCTCTTACATACATCTGGGTGAATATACTGATTGATAACACGCTTATTTAAAGTTTTTGCTTCTCCACAAGGACGATGATTTGCCTTATCGAAATCAATATAATAGGTTGGATAAGTCTTATGAGCAGGGCAGGAAGAGATATAGAACTTTGCAGGATTCTTTGGATCATTTGATTCAAATACTACCTCTTTTGTTCCCATACCTACATACATACCATCCTTAGATTTTACGTTGTATACCTTACCATCTAGTGTTACCTTACCAGCTCCACCGATATTGATGATACCCAACTCACGACGCTCTAAGAAGTAAGCAGCTCTTAATTCATCTGAAGTTTCAAGAGGTAAAGCCTTAGTTACAGGCATTACACCACCAGAAATAATACGATCCTGATGAGAATAAACAAGTAAAATATCATCTGCCTCAAAAACCTTCTCCATTAAATAATGGCGTCTTAAATCTTCAGTTGTATAATGCTTAGAATCCTCAGGATGATTTGCATATCTAACTTGTAATTTCATACTATTCTCCTTTTAATATATTTTTAACAAAGTCAAAGCTTTCCTGCATATCCTCAGGCTTTGAGCCTTCAAAAATAAGATAAGCATTTGGATTTGTTTCTTTTATTCTTTTTAACAAATAGGAATAATCAATTAAACCTTTTCCTATTGCACATTGCTTTAAAGCTCCATCTACAACAATGAAATCCTTCAAGTGGAAGATAACAATCTTTCCCTTAAATAATTCTAGACATTCTTCAAATATTTCTTTATAAGATTCATAATTAGAAATTGCTAAATAATTATAAATATCTACTGTGTAAAATACATGACCATTATCAATCTCATCGACTAAACGCTTTAAAGCCTTAGGTTCAAACATACAATGTCCAAAGGCACCCTCTAAGGCAATATTTCCATCTACTTCTTTAGCATACCCAGCTAAATCAGCAAATATTCTTTTGACCTCTTGATAAGCCTCTTCTGTTCGATTTAAAGGATTATACGTCCACTTATCATCGTTAAAGGAACCTGTCTCAGAGCCAACAAAATGACCTTCAAAATCATTTAGATATTTTAAATGCTCTTTAAATTTAGCTATATTGGTTTTAACTAAATCCTTATTAGAATGAACAGGATTAAAGTAAGCTCCCATCATAAAGATTTCTACGCCTTCGTTAGCAAAGGCTTGATGGATAGCTCTTGCCTTCTTTTGACTCAAGGTTCCTGGAAGTCCTGTTTCTCCTTCTACCGCCTTATTTAAAACAAGCTGTACACCATCAAAACCAACAGCTTTAGCCTTTTTAGCTAAGGTTATAGGATCACTTTTTCCAAAATCATGGACACGAACACCTATTTTCATTGTAGCCTCCTAATACACGATAAGGGTGCTACTAGGTAGCACCTTTATACGTAATTTTTCTTATTAACGTTGTACACGTCCGTTAGCATTACCGCCAGCTAAGGATTCAACCTCAGAAGCAGATACTAAGTTGAAGTCTCCATTAATCGTATGCTTTAATGCAGATGCTGCAACAGCGAACTCTAATGCTTCTCCTTGAGTTTCCTTAGTTAATAAACCATGGATAATACCACCAGAGAAGGAATCTCCACCACCGATACGGTCGATGATAGGATTGATATCATAACGTTTAGATTCATAGAATTCTTTTCCGTTATAGATTAATGCCTTCCAGCCATTATGTGTAGCTGAGAAAGATTCACGAAGTGTAGAGATAACATATTTGAAACCAAACTCTTTTGCCATTTGTTCAAAAATCTTATGATATCCTTCTGCACCTGTTTCACCAGCTTCAACGTTTGCATCTGGCTTGAAGCCTAAGCATAATTCTGCATCCTCTTCATTACCGATACATACATCAACATATTGCATTAAAGGCTTCATAATAGAAATTGCCTTCTTAGAAGTCCATAGCTTCTTACGGAAGTTTAAGTCAACAGAAACTGTTACACCATGACGCTTTGCAGCCTCACAAGCAAGACGAGTTAATTCTGCTGCCTTATTTGAAATTGCTGGAGTAATTCCAGACCAGTGGAACCAATCTGCACCTTCCATAATTGCATCAAAGTCAAAATCCTCAGGCTTAGCCTCAGCTATACTAGAATTTGCACGGTCATAAATAACCTTAGAAGGACGCATAGAAGCTCCTGTTTCTGCATAATAAATACCTACACGGTCACCACCACGAGCGATGAACTTAGTATTTACACCATATCTTCTTAATGCATTTACTGCTGCTTGTCCAATCTCATGTTCAGGAAGCTTAGAAACGAAATATGCATCATGTCCATAGTTTGCACATGAAACTGCAACATTTGCTTCTCCTCCACCATAAATTACATCAAATGAATCTGCTTGAACGAAACGAGTATTTCCTGCTGGAGATAATCTCAACATAATTTCGCCCATTGTTACTACTTTTGCCATAAAACTTTTTTCTCCTTTTTCTTAATCTACTTTAATTTTTATTACTGCCTTTTCAACAAGTTCGTCATCAACCTTGCCCTTTGCTAAATGTATATCTTCTCTAAACACTAATGCAAAGCCTTCCTCAAGTGTGAAATAAACTGCATCTGAAGCACTATATTTTGTAACATCCTTATCTGTATTATAAGGTGTAGTTACCTGAAGCGTTGGGTTAGTAATATCCGTATAGCCGAATAATTCCTTTCCCTTAAGCACGATTTGTAAATCCAAATAATGCTCGTGATTTTCAAAATAGCATTCCTCTAAAGGTCTTGCAACATAGGTATCACGATTTACATAAACGTTCTTACCATCAATTTCAGTCTTACCCTTTGGAAGTGCCATTAAATCATTGTTTAATACAAAATCTATTGCAGTATCAATATTTTTACTGATACCCTTATAGCGTTTAATATCTCTTAATTTTGCTACTATCATATGATTACCTACCTTACAACCTCTGCGCTACCATTTGCAGCCATAAATGTTTCAATATCCTCACAGGATAATACTAAAGCATCACCATAAATCGTATGCTTTAATACAGAAGCATTTAGACCATATCTAACAGCATAAGCAGGGTCTTTAAAATTTTTAAGTAAGCCATGAATAACACCAGATGCGAAGGCATCACCACCACCAATACGATCATAAATATTAAAACGAATTGGCTCTGTTAATTCCCAGCTTAAATTTTCATTTTCTAAATTAAAGTAATATCCAGCTAAAGAATTTTCTGTCGCAGAAAAAACTACACGATCTGTACCAAAAATATATTTTAAATGGTACTTTCTAATCATCTTAGGAAATACATTTCTTCTCTTTTCGGATAATGTCGTACCTGTGAAATCATCATCTAGTGGAATTTCTAGAATTGTGTTCGCATCATAGAAGCTTGCAAATACAATATCCACATAATTCATAAATTCCTTATAAACTGGTCTTGCTTCTTCAACAGTCCAAAGCTTAGAACGATAGTTAAAATCAAAGCTTACATGAACTCCATATTTCTTTGCTTCTTTACAAGCTCTTAAAGCTACCTTTCTAACTCTTTCTCCTAAAGCAAGTGTAATACCACTTAAATGAAACCACGTTGCACCCTTAAAAATTTCTTCCCAGTTAAACTCTTCTTCCTGAATACGAGTAATTGCAGAGTGTTTACGGTTATAAATAACCTTAGAAGGTCTACCACCAAAGCCTGTCTCCAAGAAATAAATACCAATTGTAGATGAACCACGTACCACATATTTTGTACTTACTCCATGAGAAAGTAGATGAGTGATAGCACCATCACCAAGCTGATTTGGTGGAAGCTTAGATATGAATGCTGTATTATGTCCCATATGAGATAATGCTACAGCAACATTTGCTTCTCCTCCTCCGTAATTTACCATAAAGGAATGCGTTTGATTAATCGTAGAATAATCTGGCGTAGAAAGCCTTAGCATGATTTCTCCAAACGTTAATATTTTTTCCATATATGAAATCCTCAAATTGGATTACTTAGCTGCTCTTGCTTTTTTAACTTCTTCAACAAAACGAGCTGCCATAGCTGTTACAGCATCAAAGTCACCCTTCTTAGCACCTGCAGTCATAGATGAACCAGCTGATACAGCAACTACACCAGCCTTAATCCAATCTGCGATATTATCCACATCAACACCACCAGAAGGCATTAAGTTAGCATAAGGAAGTGGTCCTTTTACATCCTTAACAAATCTTGGTCCTAAAATATCACCAGGGAATAATTTAATTACATCACAACCAGCATCTAAAGCCATCTTAACTTCTCTTACTGTTTGAGTTCCTGGTACATAAGGTACTTGATATCTATTGCAAAGTTTTGCAACCTCTTCATCAAAGCATGGAGAAACAATAAATTTAGCTCCATTTAAAATGGCTGCTCTTGCTGTTTCACTATCTAATACTGTTCCAGCACCAATTAAAACATTAGGATCTTTTGCATAAGCCTTAGAAAGGTTAGCAATAATGTCACCAGCTCCTGGTACTGTGTAAGTAACTTCGATAGAATTTACTCCACCCTTAATACATGCCTCAGAGATTTTTAAGCCTTGTTCAGTGCTTTCTGCTCTAACAACAGCTACTACTCCAACTTCAGAAATTTTACTTAAAACATCAAACTTTTTCATTTTTATAATACCTCTTTCTTTTTCCATATTTAACAAATGAAATGTTCATATTTCTATTATAAATTGATTTCCATAATTTGTCAATGAAAGCCTTATCATAAAACTTAAGTTTTTGTGAAAAAATGAATTTGCAAATAGCATAAGTTTACATTTTATTATATAAATTATCGAATTCAAACATATTCTTTGTTTTCTCGACAACTCTATTCATAAAGCACAATCATAAAAGAAAAAGATGCTCATAAACAAATGTTTGTTTTAAAGCATCTTTTACTCAATTATTTTAAGCCATGACAATACTTATATTTTTTGCCACTTCCACAAGGACAAGGATCATTTGGACCAATATGAACCTTCTTTTGATCAGGTTTTTTCTTGACAGATTCATCTCTTACCTCATTTGTAGTAAGTCCCTTCATAGGATCTTCTTCCTCCTTAGGTAATTGAATTTGAATCTTTGTATGCGTAATATATTTTAAAATTTCTAAGTTGATATTCTCATTTAACTTTTGGAAACGAGCAAATCCTTCCTGTTGATAAATTTCTAGAGGGTTGGTTTGAGCATAGGATTGTAATACAACACCTTGACGTAAGCCTTGCATATCATCAATATGCTTCATCCAATATTGATCTAAAACCCTTAAGGAAACGTCCTTTAGATAAATCTCAAATAGATTTTCTGGTAAATCCAAATGATATTTCTCTCTTGCTTCCTTAGCTACATTTTTGTTCGCATCCATGTAGCTATAAGCTCTTTCGCAAATATAATCTACAATTTGCTCATCATCTAATGTCTTTAAAACATTAACATCAATTGAGTTTGGTGGAAGAATTGGACCATTAAAGCTTTGAGCAATGGCATCATCATCAATCTCAAATCTCTTAGAACTGATTTGACGCATATGAGAATAGCTTACATTCTCAACAGCTCTTCTAATCATATTCTTCACAAGTTCTTCTAGATTTTGAACCTTTACAACCTGCATTCTTTGTTCATAGAAGATTTCTCTTTGACGACGAATAACATCATCATACTTTAAGACATTCTTACGAGAGTCAAAGTTATTTCCCTCAACTCTAGTTTGAGCAGAGGTTACCGCTCTAGACACCATTTTAAATGTAATAGGAGCATCTGGATTTCCAGTATCTTTATTCATTAAATTGATTATCATTGCAAGCCTATTCTTAAATGTATCTCCACCAAAGCGCTGGATTAGATCATCCTCTGTTGAAATGTAAAATTGAGAGAATCCAGGGTCTCCTTGACGACCAGAACGACCTCTTAACTGATTATCAATACGACGAGATTCATGACGTTCTGTACCTAGTACAACTAAGCCGCCAAGCTCCTTAACGCCTTCGCCAAGCTTAATATCGGTACCACGTCCAGCCATATTGGTAGAAATTGTTACGCTTTTTAGCTGACCTGCCTTGGCAACAATTTCTGCTTCACGCTCATGATTTTTAGCATTTAGGATTTCATGAGGAACACCCATTCTATTCAACATTCCTGAAACTAGCTCTGATGTTTCAACATTGGCCGTACCTACTAGTACTGGCTGACCAATTTCATATAATCTTTTTACCTCTGCAACTAATGCATTAAATTTAGCCTTTTGAGAAACAAAGATTAAATCTGGCATATCCTTTCTTATTACAGGTAAATTGGTTGGAACCTCTACAACATACATATTATAGATATTTCTGAATTCCTCTTCCTCTGTTTTAGCAGTACCTGTCATACCAGATAGCTTTTTATACATTCTAAAGAAATTTTGATAGGTTATTGTAGCAACGGTCTGTGTTTCTTTTTTGATTTCAACATTTTCCTTTGCTTCAATAGCTTGATGTAAGCCTTCTGAATATTGTCTACCCTTTAAAATACGTCCAGTAAAGGAATCAACAATTAAAACCTCTCCATCCTGTACTACATATTCCTTGCCGTTTGCAAAAATATAATTTGCCTTCATTGCATTGTTGATGGCATGAACAAGCTCAACATACTGTAAGTCATAAATATTTTCAACATTAAATACCTGTTCAGCCTTAGCCATTCCTGATGGAGTTAGCTGAACGTGGCGAGATTCAATATCAATTTCATAATCCTCTTCTGTTAAACGCTTTGCAAAGGTATCTGCACGCAAATATAAGGAAGAGTTATTTTTAGGTGCACCAGAAATAATTAATGGTGTTCTTGCCTCATCAACTAAAATAGAGTCAACCTCATCGATGATGGCATAATTTAAACCCTTTACCTGAGTGATTTGATTTTCATTACGAACCATATTATCTCTTAAATAATCAAAACCAAGTTCACTATTCGTAGAGTATAAAATGTCACATGAATAGGCTTCTCTTTTTTCTTCTGTAGATAACTCACGAACATTTAAGCCTACACTTAAGCCTAAGAAACGATAGATATCACCGATTTCTCCTTCTGTCTCACGTCTAGCCAAATACTCATTCACTGTAACAATATGAACACCTTGTCCACTTAACGCATTTAAATAAGCAGGCATAACTGCTGTTAAAGTTTTACCTTCACCAGTTTTCATTTCTGCAATATTACCACCATGAATAGCAATTGCACCAATCAACTGAACATGGAATGGCTTCATACCTGTTACTCTAAATGCTGCCTCTCTAGCTACAGCATAAGCTTCTACTAAAATATCATCTAAGGTCTTACCATTTTTTAGACGTTCCTTAAATTCAATCGTTTTATTTTTCAACTCATCATCAGTCAATTTTGAAATGCTTGGCTCTAATGCCTCTACCTTTAAAGCAATTTTAGCACAGCGTTTCATTTCCTTATAGCCTGAATCAAATAACTTTTTTAATCCCATTATCGTTCACACAAGAGTCTAATACTCTTCCTTCCTAACAAAATAACACATTATATAATACTATAAACATAAACTTTTTTCAAGTTTTAACCAACAATCTAGCTTTTTTTATGCAAAAATTTTCCTCCGAAAGGAAAGAGGCTCAGAAATTCCTGAGCCTCATAACCAAAGTATTGCAAAATTTTAAAAAAGAATTAGACCAATCTATTTTGCTGTTGTTTCAATTACAGCATAGTTGCCATCATTACGTAAATAGATTACATTTGTCTTACGAGTTTCCTTATCCAAATAAATAAAGAAATCATGTCCTAATAACTCCATTTGATCAATTGCTTCTTCACGAGTCATAGGCTCCAAATCAACATTCTTATCACGAACAATTCTTTCTTCCTCAGGCTGAACATCCACATTACGTATTCCTTTTTTACCCATCTTGTCCTTCATACGATCGTTGTAATGTCTTACCTGTCTTACGAGCTTATCAATAGCTCCATCAATAGCGGCATAGATATCCACTTCTTCTACTTCTGCACGAAGTATGATATTTTTGGCTGGAATTGTTATTTCAACCTTATGGAATGCTTTGTACACCTTACAAACTACACGTGCTGATAGATTCTCATAATCTGGTAAAAGACCTTCTAGCTTTGTAAGTTTTTTTAATGCATAGTCCTTATTTGCATCTGATGGTGCAAAACCATTCTTTCCAACAATTTCTACCTTCATAAAATATCACTCCTTTTCCTACCTATATTATAGCATAAGTTAAAAGCGTTTTCAATAGATTATAACTTATACACATTTTGAGCTTGTAAACCTTTTTCACCAACAACTAGGTCAAACTCAACCAATTGGCCCTCATTCAAAGTTTTAAAGCCATCATCTAGGATGCTACTATAATGAACAAAAATATCATCATAGTTTTCCTTAATAATAAAGCCATAGCCCTTTTCATTATTAAACCACTTAACCTTGCCTACTAGCATAATTCCTTACCTCCCTTAAGTTTACTATAATCATACATCTTTTGAAGCATAGTTTTCAATAAAAAGAGTACCAAAAAAAACGACTATTTTTTCAGTTCACAGCATACCAATAAAATCGATTTTTTTTGTGTATCTGCAAGAAAACTTAGGCATTCAATTTGGACATCATTTTCTTTAAATGAATCCAAATAAACTAAAAAATAATCCTTATACCTTTTCATAAGAAATTCCACAATTTTAGAGAGTTCCTTTTGATATGCATCTAAATTTAATTTATAGGTCCTCTTGAAAATAGAAACTATAAATAAAGTATAGTTTTCTAAAGGTATTTCTTCATAACCAAATTGAATTGGATAAGTAGATCTACAAGCATTACAAATATAATATTTTTTAGTTTCAAATAAGCTCAAGAAATTTCTTTTCACATAAAATTGCTTTTTACAGTTATAGCAGATCATTTTTTCACCTCATATAAATAATTACCAAAAAGAGATGATTTTTTAAAATAAAAATAAAAAAAGGATGATTTTTTCATCCTTTTAACGATCAACATTATATTTATCTGAGTCCATACGAAACTCATTAATAATGGAAGCTCCGATAAGAATATCTGATTTAATGCGGTTCAACTGTTTTTCCTCTAAAGGCTTAGATAAGCTTATCTCTAAGGAATCTCCACTATTATTGATTAGGACATATAAATTCCCCTTCATAAATACATAATAAATGCCACCCTTATACATTTTTTCGAGCTCTAGCATTTTTTGAATCAGCATTGGCGTTAATATATAAAAGCCATCTTCTTCTGAGCTAGCATAGCATTTGAAGCATTTATTAAATTCTATAACCTCTGTTTGAAAAGGAACTAATGGACGATACTGAAAACCACGAGCTGGCTTATTTACTACCTTTAATTCCATTTTCAAATCTCTTTTAAAATCAATCTTTATAACTCTACCTTTAAAATAGGCTTGATAGGATACATGAGTATGACCATCAGAATCATGTGTCTCTACTCTTTCTTCTAGTGTACAATCACACATCTCATAAAATACGCCATTATAAGTACAAGAAATATAATCCTCAGTATAAGATCTATCTGGAGATTGAGCAATTTTTAATGAGTTAATTTCTTTAATGGAAATACCACCCTTCATTTTATAAACTGCTTCTGAACCAAGTTCTTCCTTTACCATTTTTTTCACAACAATTTCTTTAAATTTTTTCTTAAATTGATTTACCTTAGATGATGTGACTACTATAATTACAATAGCAATCAAAATAAAGATAATCACAAGAAAAGGGATAATAAAGAAAGTTGCAATACCAATAGCAACAAGAAGAAAAGCCATTATATACCCTAGTCTACACTTATTATATATACTTTTACGTTCTTTTTCTATTTCTTCAAATTGATTGTTTTTATCATTTTCCATACTTCTTCACCATTTTCATTATACACGAATCAAACTTAAAACTAAAGATAAACATTTATTTTTTCCAGCTTTTATCCTATTTTTTTTATAAAAGAACGTCTTTTTTTATGTAGTACATTATCAAAGTTCTTCCATTGATTTTGTACATTGACATTATCTTCTAAGTTTAAGTTGGTTTCGGCATATTCAACATTTTTATTAGCCAACATTTTTAATAACTCTACTAGAATTATCCCATTTATACCCTTATTTTGATATTCCTTTGCAATTCCAACCAAAGCCAAATCTATAATATTTGGCTTACGAATCGCACGTAAAAGTCTTATGATAGCAAAAGGGGTTAGATGACCTTTTGATTTTTGAATTGCTTTAGCAATAGATGGAAAGCATACTCCAAAGCCTACAACATTATCCTGGCTATCGACAATTACTCCAGCATATTTGACATTAATAATTAAACGAAAACTCTTGAGTAAGTTCTTCTTCACTTTAGGTGTACAAGGAACTGTCTGATATAAATCCGCATAAGTGGAATCAAGTAAAGCAAAAAGTTTATCTGCATAGCGCTTTAAAAGCTCCTTTGTATTTTTTACTTTAGCTAAGTGAAGACCATACTTATCTAGCATACGAAGACTAATTTTTTCCATACGGCCATCTATTTCCTTAGGATAATACAATTTGCGTTCAAACCAATCAACCTCTTTTGTAAAGCCATATGCTTCAATAAGCTTTTGATAATATGGATAATTGTATTGTTCCTCAAAGGTAGAAAGCTCATCAAAGCCTTCAATTAATAGTCCTTCTCTTTCTAAATCAGAATATCCAAGTGGACCAACAATTTCTGTCATTTGATTTTCCTTTGCAAAGTCCTCTACCGCCTGAAACAAAGCATTTGCGACATCTTGATTATCAATAGAATCAAAACGAGTAAAACGAACTCTTTTCTGATTCCATTTTTCATTACTTGCATATTGTAAAATACCTGAGATTCTTCCTACCATCTTTTTGTCTATATAAGCATTAAAGAAAACAGACTTAGATTGATCGCTATACAGATGATTCTTTTTAAACAAACTTATTTCATCTGCATATAGAGGTGGAACAAAATAAGGATTATTCTTATAAAGTTTTAGTGGAAAATTCACAAAGTCTTTCCTTTGTTTTCTAGTTTTAACCTCAACAATTTTAAGCATGATGATCACCTATGCTTTGCATGAAAGCTAACTCCTACTGTATCCGGTCCACAATGTGCACCTGCAGTTGGATTCACCAATATATATTCTATATCTAGTTCTTTATTTAAGCGAGACTTAAGCATTTCTCCTAATTTCTTAGCCATTTCTAAAGCATCTGTATGACCTATGACAATAGGATGATTTTCAATATCATCAGCAAGTTCTACAACATAATCAACGATTTTCTTTAAACTACCCATTCTTCCTCTTGTCTTAGTTAACGCATTCATCACACCTTTTTCATCCATATTGATGATAGGATGAATTCCAAATATGGTACCCATAATTGCTGCTAAATTACTCACTCTTCCACTCTTACCAAAAAATTTTAAATCATCAGCGTAAAAATAAGTTGCAAAATGATCTCTTTCTACTGTAGCCCATTCTATAATCTCCTCTACGGTTTTATTCTCCTTATAAAGAACACTTATTTCTCTAAGTAGGGGATAACTACCAATCGTGATGGCTTTTGTATCAATTGTATAAACCGTTTGATTCGGATAAAGCTCCTTTAATTCCTCTATCGCAATATGCATTGCGTTAAATGTTCCACTCATTGCTTTAGAAAAATGAACATACAATATATCCTTCCCCTCTGCTAAAAATGGCTCAAAATAAGCCTTATACTTTTCGGAACTTAATCCAAAAGTCTTAGGTACAATTCCTTTTCTTAATAAATTATAATATTCCTTATAATCATACCCCTCATCCTCACAAGGATAAAAATCTTTCCCTAAAATACTATAAGGCATACTAATCAAATGATACCCTAACTCCTTTGCCAACTCTAAAGTGACATCTGTATCTGTATCTGTAAAAAGCACAAACATAAAACTACTCCTCTCAATTCTGTCGAAAATTGACACTTTCATTTTATCATTAACTTGCTTTTTTGTCATTCTTTTTTTGAAAAAGAAAAATCCTGCCTAATTATGTCGACAGGATAAAGTGTTCATTTTACATCTAAAAATGCTTAAGATCTTTTATTCAAATGATATACTAGTTCTTTTAATTCATTGCAAATAGAATCTATCTTTTCATTTAAAAACTCATTACTTAAATTATCTACACCTAATAAATAATCAGTAGAAACATTTAAATATTCTGCTAATCTCTTTATGATATCACTATTCATTAAGGTATTTTCATTTATATAATTATCTAACGTTCTTCTTTCTATTTGTAAATCTTCAGCAACCTTTTTTCTTTCTAGACCACGTTTCGTTATAATTTCATTTAATCTGGTTTTCATTTTCTTACTCCATTTCTAAAAAGCTTTCTTATATTCTAGCATTATATTCTTATGCTTTCCTTATGTTAGAAATAAATACCTAAAAATGGAAAGAAAATGTAAAAGCCCTAAGATTTCTCCTAGGACTAATAAATTTTATATTTCTTGTACTGCCTTTAATATGATTTGGATTGCATCTTCTAAAGGAAGCTCTTGTTTTTCCAAAGTAGCTCTGTTTTTAAATTCAACAATGCCTTCATTACTTCTCTTACCACAAATAATCATATATGGAATACCCATAAGCTCCCAATCCTTAAATTTGAAGCCTGGCTTAGCATTACGATCATCTAATATGACCTCTGATTTACCATTTAAAGCTTCATACGCTTTTAAGCTTAAAGCCTGTTGATCAGGATCATTATAATTGATTGGAACAATAACTGCATGGTAAGGAGCCACATTTAAAGGCCATTTAATACCATATTCATCATGATATTGTTCTACTATAGACTGTAGTGTTCTAGAAACGCCAATACCATAACAGCCCATAACCATTGGAACATTCTTTCCATTTTCATTCACATAAACACAGTTCATTGGTTCACTATATTTTGTTTGAAGCTTAAAGATTTGACCAACCTCAATACCACGTTCTTGGCCCATAGGCTTGCCACAAACAGGACATAAATCTCCTGCAACATTCTTTCTTAAATCACAAACTGTTCCTGTAAAATCTCTACCATAATTTACATTCTTATAATGATAGTCTCTTTCATTGGCTCCAATGACAAAATTAGAAAGTAGTGTTACCTCTTCATCTACATAAACTTCACAAGGTAAATCCTTTGGTCCAACAAAGCCATGAACACTTTTTAGGCTTTCAATCTCTGCATCACTTGCAAGCTCTAAATAATTTTCATTAGAATTTAAGGCATTGACTAGCTTGATTTCATTAACCTCACGGTCTCCTCTTACCACTACAGCAACTAATTTTTCATTCACATAATCATGGTAGATTAAGGTCTTAGCAGTTTTCTTAGAATCTACACCTAAAAAGCTTGAAATCTCTTCAATTGTTCTTTGGTTTGGTGTATGTACCTTTTCTAAAGGTAATGCCTCTTCCTTAGGTTCTTTAACTAGCTTGGCTGTAGCCTTTTCTACGTCTGCAGCATACCCACAAGCATCACAGTAAACAATTTCAGATTCTCCGATATCAGATAATGCCATAAACTGATGAGATCCATTTCCACCAATGTTACCAGTGTCTGCTAAAACAACCTGATAATGTAGACCTAAACGAGTAAAAATTTTTGAGTAGGTGTCATACATATTCTGATAGGAAGCATTTAAACCTTCCTCATCCTTATCAAAGGTATAAGCGTCCTTCATTAAGAATTCTCTACCACGCATAAGTCCGAAGCGAGGACGTCTTTCATCTCTATACTTTGTTTGAATCTGATAAATATTTAGAGGTAAATTTTTACTAGATTTCACTATGTCACGTACTAGGGTAGTAAATACTTCCTCATGAGTTGGTCCTAAACAGAATTCACGTTCATGACGGTCTGTTAGACGCATCAGCTCAGGGCCATACTTACTCCAACGTCCAGATTCTTCCCATAGCTCCTTTGGCTGTAAGGCAGAGCATAAAATTTCCATAGCTCCTGAAGCATCCATTTCCTCTCTAATAATATTTTCAATTTTATGTAAAACACGTAAGCCTAAAGGTAAGAACTGGTATACTCCTGCAACCTGTGCCTTAATCATACCAGCACGGAGCAATAAGATATGCGAATCAATTTTTGCTTCCTGTGGTGCTTCCTTTAGTGTTGCAATTAACATTTTACTTGCTTTCATAAGTCTTTACACTTCCTTTTTCATAAAACACAACAAATTATACCATACTATAACTATAAAATCTATTCAAATAAAAGCATTTTCTTAAAACTTTTTCACACTTTTTCTTTTCATTTTATAAAATATAGTGTAAAATAAAATAAAGCAATTCACGATGGAGGAAATTTATGGATAAAATTATTGCCAAAAATGAACTGGGGATTTTTGCCTTGGGCGGACTTGGTGAAGTTGGAAAAAATATGTATTGTATAGAATACCTAAACCAAATTTTCATCATTGACTCAGGAATTTTATTTCCTGATGAGCATCTATTAGGCGTAGATTATGTCATCCCAGATTATACATATCTAGAACAAAACCAACAAAGAATTGTGGGTCTTTTTATTACCCACGGTCATGAAGATCATATTGGAGGAATCCCTTTTCTATTGAAAAAGGTTACAATTCCAAAGATTTTTGCTGCTGGAGTTGCAGTAGATTTAATTGAAAGTAAATTAAGTGAGTACCCTGATTTATTATCTAAGGTGCAAATTGTAGAATTCAAAGCACATTTCACATATAAATTTAAAGGTGTAGAGGTTTCTTTTATTCGTTTAAACCATTCTATTCCCGATGCCTACGCCATTGTATTTACAACAAATCTAGGTGTTATTATGCACACAGGTGATTTTAAAATTGACTTTACACCTGTAGGTCCTGCTGCAGAATATGAAAAGCTTGCTTCTTTAGGACAAAAGGGAGTTCTATGCTTACTTGCAGATTCTACAAACTCCTTAAGAGAGGGCTTCACTGAATCAGAAAGAAAAATAGGAGCTTCCATCAAGGACTTATTTTCTAAAGTCGAAGAAAGAATTATTGTTGCGACCTTTGCTTCTAATATGTTTAGAATTGAACAAATTATTGAAGCTTGTGTCGAATCCAAAAGACATATTGCAATCTTCGGACGTTCTATGGAAAAGGCTATAGAGATTGGTCAACAAATTGGATATATCAAACCACCAAAGGGAACAATCATTGAAGCATCTGAGATAAATAAGTATAAGCCTCATGAGCTATGCTTTTTATGTACAGGATCACAAGGGGAGCCTTTAGCTGCATTATCTAGAGTTGCAAGTGGAACACATAAAACCATTAAGCTTATTCCTGGAGATACTATCATCTTCTCTTCTAGTCCAATCCCTGGAAATCAAGAGGGTGTAAATAAAACCATAAATCTTCTTTTCAAGAATGGGGCAAATGTTATTACCCACTCTCCTCTTGCAGATACACATACCTCAGGGCATGCTTCTATGGGAGAACAAAAGCTTATGCTATCCTTGATTAAGCCTAAATACTTCTTACCAATTCATGGTGAATATCGTATGCAAAAGGTTCATGGCAATACAGCGATTGAATGTGGTGTGAATCCGGAAAATATCTTTGTCTTAGAAAATGGAGATGTGATTGCCTTCAGTGAGGATGGCGCACGTCTTGCAGGAAAGGTTCCTTCTGGAGAAGTATATATTGATGGGTCTGGTATTGGAGATATTTCTTCTAATATTATTAGAGAAAGAAAGTACCTATCTGAAGATGGCATGTTTTCTTTAGTTATTACCGTAGATATATTTAAAAAAGAGATTCCCATTGAACCTCAGGTTGTATCTCGTGGTTTTATTTATATGAAGGATAGTGAAGCATTAACAAAATCTATCGTCTTAGAGGCAACAAAATTTTTAAATGCCGAAATGAAAAAAATGAAGGTATTAAACTTCAATACCTTAAAATATAATTTAACAGAATTTTTAAATCATTTAATTTATACAAAAACAGATCGAAAGCCTATTATTATTCCTGTTTTTATGCAGATTGATACAAGACCTTAGGAGCTAGAGTTTTCTCTAGCTTTTTTTATATCCTCTAAAAGCATTGGAATTTGATTTAAAGTTGGTAACGGATAAGCATTTGAGGGGATTGCTAAAAAGTGTGTACAACCTAACAATAAAAGATTTGAATCTAAATCTTTGAGTTCTTCTAAAAAGGAACTGATATTCTTCTTCTTTTCTATTGCTTCTATAAAATCTGTTCCATCTATTACTTTCACTGGATAGTTTTGTTTAGCATAAGAGATAGTTGTTTTAGAACCTATTAAAGTATGATTTGGTGTCAAATAGGGAATAAAATAATCAAAAATACCAATTACGGGAATCTTTAAATTGTATTTTAAAAATGAATAAGCAAGAATAGAAAGAGTATTACAGGCTAAGATAATAAGCTCTGCTCCCTGTTCTATTAAGCAATTAGAAAGATAAAAAGCTCTTTTTAAAAGGACCTCCTTAGATTTATTTCCATAAGGAAAAAAGCCTTGATCTAAAAGTATAATCAATTGGTCTTCTTTAGATTTGATTTGCTTCGCCACAGCAAGACCACCTTTACCACTATCGATTATTCCAATTTTCATACAATCACCATTTAAGTTTATGTCAAACATTTCAAATATAGGCAAAAAAGAAAAAAGTCATTAAATATAAGAAAAATTATACTTCCCTATATTTAGTGACCTTACTACTAGTTTAACAATATAAAACTATAAGTGATTCCTTTTATAATCAATATTTGCTAATTTTGCTTGTCTACATAAATCTTTTGTCTGTATGTTATATTGTTTCCCATCTTTTACTGTATAAGTTCCACATTGTCTAAACTCAAAATTAACATTCTTTCTTATACATTGTTCTCTAATATCTAATGCCCAGTCATAATGAAATACTCTGGCATTGATATCAGATTCTCCACCTACTACAACAAGTTCTATATCATCAAGATATTTTTCAATATCAATTCTTTCTAATAATGGCTGTGCGGTTATACATTTATGCTTAATTGGTAAGTCTTTAAATATGGATAATTTATAATCTGCATTTTTTTGATTTTCAATCGTACAACAAACCACAACATTATCATATCCATTATTCCAGTCAACTGGAATACATTTCATAAATCTATCAATTCTTTTAGTTAGAAACAAGAAAGTACAATCCTGTCTTTCTTTAATCATTTTCCAGCATTCACTTCTCCATTCATCTGCTTCTTCAATAAGAAAATCCGTAGAAAAGCATAGATAAACAAGTCCGGATTTCATTTTATAATTGCCATTTTTTAATTTCTCTATTGGCTTTGTAAAATCATTTGTCTTTATAATTTTATTCGTATTTATATTTCTTTTTAAATCTCCTTTATGAATATAGCAATGCAAACAGCCATCAC
>CAMWKG010000027.1 GCA_947174785.1 uncultured Mollicutes bacterium | reverse complement strand
CACTTTTACCCGATAGAATAACTAATCCCTTAGAAGCAAGATCTAAGGAGATATTATTTAATGCAAGTGTCTTAATTTTTTTCTTTGAATTGTAGACTTTAGATAATTGCTTTATTTCCATATTAATTTCCTCGTAAAGCATCCAGAGGATTATTTTTCTTGTAATATTTCCATATACTAAAGAAAGTTACACCCATAGATATTACAGCATAGAAGAGTATTGTATATAAAATAGAGTTCCATAAGTTGTAAGAATAAGAAAGAGTGGAACTATATTGATTTTGTATTAGGTTAACAAGGAATTGATAGAAGCCAAATGCTATACCTATCGATGGAAGCAGTATTCCTAAAATGATATAAAGGGCATGTAAGAAATATGGTCTTATTACTTTTATCAAAGGACATCCTAAAGAGAATAATAAGCCGATTTCTTTTTTATTGTTATCAATTAAGTTTTTGTAATAATTATAAATCAAGAATAAGAAGATGAAAAATAATATTAGAGAAAATCCAGCCATAATTAAAGTTAATATAAGAAGGAATTCACTGTTATTATTTAGCATTATCTGATATTGATTTGATACACCTAAATTATAGTTTCTTAAAATATGAAGCAATTTTAAATCCTGATTCATATCTCCAGATAATTTAAACCACAATGAAGGATATCCCCAAAATCCAAAGATATCATAAAGATTCATTCTAGCTTCTTCAGTCATTATAAGTGCATCTTCAGGAGCGTATATTCCTACTGGGATAATAGGTACCATCACATCTTCAAGCAATGCTTCAATAAGACTTGAAGTTGAAAAAGATAAATAGTCAAATTGAGAAGATTTGATTTTCTCTATTTCAGATAGTGCATAAGAAGGAAGAAGAACTTCATTTCCTTCTAAAGTACTTTTAGGTTCTTGAAACCAAATTATATTTTCACTCTTCAAATCTATTTCTTTAGAAGAAACCACCTTATCTATACTAGCATTAAAATCTAACACTTCTAATGATGAAATAGATAATAAGCGAGAAGCAACATTAAAATGAACCACATTTTTATCTGGTGAGTATCTTTTAAAATAGTTCTCATTAAAAATTAGAGTACTATAGGTAGAATATTCGAAAAGAACCGCTTGTTCTGTACTCAAAATTGTGCGTTGATGATTGGATAAAGTTTTATCTGTCATATGTTCATATCTGGAACAATCTAAATTACCAACAGAAAAAATACCGGAAATTTTAAATTCCTTATTGCCAATTTCCACTGTGTATTTAAGAAGATCATTATAATCATTTATTCTGTTTTTTGTAAAGAAGATAGAATCACACTTTAGATCTTCATATACCAATAAGGATAAGCACACCTCATCATCATTTTTAGGATAATCTCCTGCAATGATTTTAAAATCAAAGTTTTCATACATCTCTGTTTTTTCATCCAAGTATCCAGAACATCTACTACTGATAGAATTTATACGTTCTCCGAATTCATTTATATAATATTCATCAAATGTAATTTTAGCACCATACCAAGTATTAGGAGTCTCTAGAGAAGAGTTGATTTTCAAATAGGGTACATCTATATTTTTTGAGAGTTTTTCTTCTAAACCAACAGGAATCCAGCCTCTAGAAGAATAACTAGGCTCATATTCGGAATTCTTACTTCTATACATATCCTGAAGTAAAGAGACAGATGCCATTTGTTCATTATTGTTGTACATTGACTTTAATAAAATTTTATCCTTATCCATTGTTGCAAAAGAAAAACAAATTGCAGTTAATGTAAAACAAATAACGAAAAGGAATAAAGTTAAAATCATTTTGAATAAGTTATTTTTTAAGCGTAAGGATAGAAAAAATGTTGTTTTGAAAGGCAATTTAGCTGTTCTGAATTCTATTTCAGAACTTGTCTCTTCAATAGCTATATCTGATGTATCAGAAAGAAGAAAACCTTTATCTAAAACGATAATTCTATCTGCATAGGATTTGGCTAAAGCTAGATTGTGTGTTACAACTATAACGAGTTTAGTTTTAGAAATTTCCTTTAATATATTTAAAACAATTTTAGCGTTCTCTTCATCTAATGAGCTTGTAGGTTCATCTGCAATCAATATGTTTGGATTTTTCAGAATAGCTCTAGCGATACTCACTCTTTGTTGTTCTCCACCAGATAGTTCATTAGGAAACTTATGAATATGATCTAATAAATCAAATTGTTTTAAAATTGAATGAATCAGCTCATCGTCTTTGGAGCCATGAATTTCTAAAGATAATGTTAGATTTTCATAAATGGTTTTATTTTCTAATAGACAGAAATCTTGGAAGATATAGCCTATTTCACTATTACGATAGGAATTTAATTCTTTTTTAGATAATTCCTTCAAATTTTGGTTTTTATAAATAACATTTCCTTCGTAGTTTGTATCTAGACCTGAGATAATATTAATCAGTGTTGATTTACCTGAACCACTTTTACCCGATAGAATAACTAATCCCTTAGAAGCAAGATCTAAGGAGATATTGTTTAATGCATAATCTGTGCTTTTTTTATATTTTTTATAAATCGAATTAAGTTTCATTATCTCACCTTCTTATTTAATTTTATATCAAACTGTACTACCAGTCAAATAAAAATTTAAATAAATTAAATCATAATTTGACAAAAAAACTATTATGTAATAGAATTAAAATGAAAGGAGGAGATAATATATGAAAAAAGTAAAAATTTTAACTAGTTTGTCACTATTTTTGTTTTCACTAATGTTTTTTGTGGGTATCAAGGTTTCAGCTGCAGATTATGATGAAGAGAATTTTTGGTTTCGTGCTACACCAAAAAAAGTAATACAAGACGATCCCTATACGGAAAGTATTTGCGATATTATTAATCTTTATTCACACTACAAAATGTCTGTAAGCGATTTGATAGCAAAAGGACATGAGACAATAAGCCTTAAAATCACTTTTGAAGGAAAAGAAGTACATGATGGTTATCAAGAAATTTTAATTTTTGATAAACCCGATGAAAGAGATGTTACTAATGCATTAGCTAAAAAAACGGACATTGAGTTGGCACATGGTAAAATTCAAAAAGAGTATCTTAGTGTTGAGGTTTATTTAATCATTCCGTTGAAAAAAGTTAGTGAAGATTTTATTGTTATCCGTTGGGGTGCACACGGAGAAGGATATGATGACTGGTATTGCAGAAATGTAAAAGTCTGCTTTGAAAAACTATGATATAGTAAATGTAGGTTTTTCCCTTACTTGTTAAAAAGTAAGGTTTTTTTATTAAATTTTAAATTATTTTTAAGAGCGTTGTTTTGTTATAATTTTATGGAGTAATTATAATTTGTAAATTAAACTTTTTAATGCTATATGGAAGTAAGGGGTGGAAAATTTGTCAAAAAATGGTGGTTTATTTTCATATAACTTTGTGTTATAATTAGCGTTGGTAAAATTATAGGAAGTGATATGATGAAGAAACGTCCATTTTTGTGGATTACAATAGTATTCTTCGTTTTAAATATTTTTAATACTTATTATTTAACTGTATCGAGTTTTAATCAGTATATTATACCGTTCAATCATACCTTTGTATCTGAGGTTTGTTCTTTTATAGGTAACTTTGCTATTTTAGGTTTAATATATTTGATAGGTATTCTTATATTAAAGAAACCAAGAAGAATTGCTATTTATTTGACAAGTGTGACTTTTATTTTAAATGTTGCTATTATTGCATTACAATACTATATGAAGAGCTATAAGCTTGCATTTTCAGTCTTTAACTTTTCTTTAATGAAGAGTCCTACAGGAGGATTTGGTGGAAAAGTATTTTTAGATTGGGTGTATGAGTTATTTTTATATTATCGAATTTTAGTTTTAGTCCCATTTATTCTTTTATTAGTTCTTTTAATTGTATTTAGAAAGCATTTTGAAGATATTAAAATTCAAATTTCTTTTCAAAAGACATTTTGTAGTTTTGCAGTATTGATTGGATGTTGTTTAAGCACATATAGCTGCTATCAATATTCATTAAGTAAAAACTGGGGATTTTCAACAGAGTACGCACAATATGGTTGTCAATATGCAGGTGCGTATAATTATTACATTTCAGAATTGGTTTTCCGTGTAGATAACAGAGTGATTGATAGAAATGCAAATGTGGAAGAAGCATTTGAAGATTTATCAAAATACAATAAGAATAAATCTAGCTATGTGAATTTTCTAGATCAAAAGACATATTCTAATAAGGATAAACAAACAGGTATTTTAAAAGGAAAAAATCTATTTGTAATTCAGATGGAATCTACAATGGCGTTTTGTTATGAGAATACATTTAATGGTATAGAGATTACGCCTAACTTTAATAAGTTATTTAAAGACCCGAATTGCTTTTATTTCAACAATGTATATACTACAGTAGGTATAGGAAATACCTCTGATGCAGAATTTGCATTTTTTACAGGAATGTATCCAACAGGAGATATGACAGTGGCTTGGGAATTTGATGCCTACGATTTCCAAATGCCAGTTTTAGGAGAGCATTTCAAGGATTATCTATCCTATTCTTATAATCCAACAGATGAAATCTTTTATAATCATAATAATTTGCATGAGCAATTATATAAGGTTACAGATTTTAGAGGATTAGACACTTATGAATCTTTATATCCAAAGAAGGATAATAAGGAGAAGTATTTAAATTATTGGATTAGTGATGCGTCTATCTTAAAATGGGCCGCTGAAACACAAATAGAGGCAAATCAAAAAGGAAAGAATGCACTTTCCTTTGTTGAAACAATTACACCACATAATCCATTCTATGATATGTCTGAGGATTTACCTAATTTTACAAATTATGAATATGGGATTAGTTCAAATTATTATCAATTAACTAATTATATCAATCAAGTGAAATATAATGACAAACTGATATATGATTTTATAAAGGATGCTACAAATCCAGATAGTCCAAACTATTTAAAGGATACAGTATTCGTGTTATATGGAGATCATGGGAATGCATTATATAAAGGAGCATATGAATCCTTGTATGATCGAGAGTTAGATGCTTTAGAATATCGTAAGCTTTTATTGAACATTCCGGTAATTGTTTATGACCCATCTGGTTCGATTTATGATTCTATGAATCCTGATGAAATAGATATGATTTTATCTCAAACAAAATCAAATACAGATATGTATCGAACTATGCTAAATTTATTTGGTATTGATACTGACAGCAATTATTATGGAGTAAATATGTTCAGTGGTGAACCATCTTTCTCCTATGATCCTAAAAATTTAGATATCCTTACAGATGATTTTATCTACTGTAAGAAAAATGAAGATTATATGGTGTTTGGAGAAGCTGAATTAAATATGGAATGGATTGAGCATATTCTAGATTTCCGTAAGAAGCAGGATTCTTATTTGAATGCTTTAGTTTATACGTCTAAGAAAAAGAAATAATATTTAAAACAGCATGAACATTTGTGAAATGCTGTTTTTCTTTTCTTTTGTCTTCAAATAAGGTATAATAAAGGTATACCAATGGTTTTGAGGTGATTCCTATATGTTTGAAAAAATGGCAAGAACAAAGGTTTTTAGAGATCCTATCTATGGTTATATAGAAGTAGAATATAAAATCATATTAGAGCTGATTGATTCTAAGGAAGTTCAGCGCTTAAGAAGAATACGTCAGTTAAGTGGAGTAGCGATGGTTTTCCATACGGCGGAGCATACTAGATTTACCCATGCTTTAGGTGCATATCATATGGCAAATCTGGTTTTACATAATGTTGATGGAATAGAAGCATTAAGTGAATATGAAAGAGTTGTATTTTTGTGTGCTGCTTTACTTCATGATATTGGACATGGACCATATTCTCACGCTTTTGAAAATGTGTTGTTGACCTCTCATGAGGAAATGACAGAAAAGATAATTTTATGTAAGGATACAGAGGTATATCAGATCTTAAATCAAGTACCCGGTTTGCCAGAGGATGTTGCAGGTATTATTGGACATAAAGGAAAATATCCTTTAATTGAAACCTTTGTTTCCTCTCAGCTAGATGTTGACCGTATGGATTATTTAACAAGAGATGCTTACTTCACAGGTGCGACCTACGGAACGATTGATATGCATAGACTTCTTAGAACAATGAAGGTTGTAGATAACAAGGTATTATGTAGAGCCTCAGGAGTCCATACTCTGGAGTCTTATTTAATGAGTAGATATCATATGTATTTCCAGGTATATTATCATCCTGTAGCTAGATCTTATGAACTTTTATTAGAAAGTATTTATGAACGCATTAAGGACTTAGCAAAGGAGCATGCTGTGATCGATGCTAACATTACATCCTTCTTGAGTGTGATTGAGAATAATGATGATGTTATATCTTACATTGAACTAGATGATGCGTATGTGAATGGCTTTATAAAGCAATTGATGAAATCTTCAGATCCTGTATTGAATCGCTTGGCAAACGCCTTTAATCATCGTAAGCTATTTAAACATATAGATTTAGCAAATAATCCTGATCCGACAATTATAAAAGAAATCAAGAAGAAAGCTATGAGTCATCCTTATGGAAAGTATTTTTATTTTGAAAACTCTGTTTCTGCAGTTGCCTATCTGCAAACAAAAAAGAATCAAAAAACGGATGATTTACTTGCGATAAAGATGATTCTTCCTAATGGAGAAATCAAAAATTTAGATGAATATTCTCCAATTGTTCATAGTTTGGTTTCCTCAAGCTATAAACGAGTAGAACGTATTTATTATTTTGAGGATGTATATGCCTAGTGTTATTGTTGTGGAAGGACTACACGATAAAATCCGTATTGAAAGTGTTTATCCAAATGCAAATGTTGTGATTACCAATGGCAGTGAGATAAGTGATTCTACGATTAAAATGCTACAAGCTTTAAGTAAAACAAATCAAATTATCATTTTTACTGATCCTGATTCTCCAGGAGAAAAAATAAGAAATCAAGTTGCATCCGCTGTACCCTCTGCTTATCATGCCTTCTTAAGGAAGAAGGATTCTATCAGCAGGAATGGGAAAAAGGTCGGTATAGAACACGCTTCTAAAGAATGTATTATAGAATCCTTATCTAAAGTTTACTCTAACCAACAGGAAGAAGATACGATTACTTTACAGGATATTTATGAGTTAGGACTTATGGGAATGCCAAATAGTGCAGATGTAAGAGAAAAGCTTTCTGATGAATTAAATATTGGCAAGCCAAATGCTAAAACATTTTTAAAAAGAGTTAATATGCTGCAGATAAAAAAAGAGGTACTTAGAGAATTATGCCGAAAATTGGAAGTATAAGTTTTGTAGAAAAAAACTTAAAAGAAAATCAATTTAAAATAAAAAAGAAGTTTGGACAAAACTTTTTAACAGATGCATCTATTTTAAAAAGAATTGTAGATAGTGCAGAATTAGATAAGAATACTGCAGTAATAGAAATTGGTCCAGGCTTAGGAGCCTTAACAGAGCTTTTATGTGAGGCTGCAGGCTTTGTTTTAGCATATGAAATTGATGCAGATTTAATCCCTATCTTAAATCAAAATCTTAAAGAGTTTACGAATTATAAGATTATATTTGAAGATATTTTAAAGGCAGATGTTTTAAACGATATTGAGCATTATCTAAAAGAGTATAAAAATATTTATGTAGTGGCAAACCTTCCTTATTATATTACTACACCTATTCTTTTAGGGTTATTATCTAAGAATTTACCTATTCAGCGTTACGTGACAATGATGCAGCTTGAGGTGGCCAATAGAATTTGTGGCAAACCAGACACAAAGGATTATAATGCACTCAGTGTTTGGGTAGAATATAAGGCAAAGCCAACAAAGATATGTAAGGTTCCAAGAACTGTATTTGTTCCGGCACCTAATGTGGATAGTGCAGTCATTCGTTTAGATGTATATGCTGAAGCGCCTATAAAGGCAATAGATGAAGAGATATTTTCCAAGCTTATTAGACAATGCTTTGCTCAAAGAAGAAAGACACTTTATAATAACTTATCTTTAGCTTATGATAAAATTTATGTTCAGCAAATGTTAGACAATTTAGGAATTTCTCCTAGTGTAAGAGCTGAGGTACTTCCTTTATCAGATTTTGTTCGAATGAGCAATTATTTAACACAAAATCAAAAATAGAATCATAACCTAAAATTAGGTGATGATAATGCAAAAGGGAGATATAGTCAGTAGACGCTCTCATAATAATGATATAATATTTGTGATAACTGAAATAGATGGAAATAAAGCTTATTTAAGTGGCTTATACATACGTTTGGTTGCGGATAGTGATTTATCAGATTTAGTTCCTGTAGAGGAAGGATATTTGAGTAGGTATAATGAAAGTAAGTTGGAATACGAGAAAAACCTAATTGCTTCTTATAAAAAAAAGATTGGACATATTACAGGTAAGATTCTACACTTGGATAGCGATCCATTTTATTTGACAAAATGTATGAGTCTTTATAAGGCATTAGGAATATATGCCTATGGTGTTGAAC
This sequence comes from uncultured Mollicutes bacterium, assembly GCA_947174785.1. GTDB lineage: Bacteria > Bacillota_I > Bacilli_A > Acholeplasmatales > Anaeroplasmataceae > Pelethenecus. Next base: position 17,010 of record CAMWKG010000027.1, on the reverse strand, counting down.
TTAATGAACAGCAAATGGCAGATCAAATCTTAGGTTATATACAAAAGATAAGGCCGAACATTATTGTATTAACAGGTCATGATTCCTATAATAATAGAGGACTTGATGATTTAAGAAATTATAAAAATACAATTAATTTTATTAGGACCATTGTAAGGGTTAGAAGCCAATATGATTTAGATAATATTTGCATATTTGCAGGTGCATGTGGTAGTAATGCCGAGAGTTTAATTGCTGCAGGGGCTAACTTTGCCTCCTCGTTTGATCGAAAAAATATTGAGGCCTTTGATCCTGCAATAGTTGCAATAATGGTTGCGATAACACCATTTAACCAAATTGTAGATATAGAAAATTTATATAATTTTTCTAAAATGCAAAAAGGGAGTATTGGTGGAATAGAAACTTACGGGAAAATGAGATTATTAGTTCATTAGAAAGGATGTGGCAGCAAATGATATATGAAAAGGCATTTGCTAAAATCAATTTAGCTTTAGAGGTCGGAAAAGAAATTGATGGGTATCATGAGGTACAAAACTTAATGGTCCCTATTGATTTGTATGATGATGTTTTTCTTGAGAAAGCTTATGAGGACTCTCTAGACTGTGAAATAGAAATATTGGATAATATTTGTTTAAAGGCAGTAAAGCTATTTAAAGAAAAATTTAACATTACAGAATCCGTTCATATTACGCTTCAAAAAAATATTCCTATTATGGCCGGACTAGCTGGAGGAAGTAGCGATGCTGCAGCCACACTTCGTGGATTGAATCGGTTATTTGAAGTGAATGCAAGTTACAATGAGCTTTATGAAATTGCTTGTCAATTAGGATCTGATGTGCCTTTCTTTTTGAACAGCCAAGCTGCACTATGTACAGGTCACGGAGAAATTATAAATCCTATTGACATTGATTTTAAAGGAATATCCTTTTTAATTATAAAACCAAGCTTCGGTTTGTCCACAAAAGAAGTATACGAACATTATGTCTTTGATGGCGTTTCTAAAAACATGGAGCTTCAAAATTTACTAACAGCGATTAAAGAAAAAGATTTTGATGAAATTGACAAGTGGATATTTAATGATTTAGAGGCTACTGCCTTGAATTTAAGTTATGAGCTTGCAGAGCTTTATCGCAAGATTGACAATTTAAGTTACGTTCCTCATATTAGCGGCAGTGGACCTACAATATTTTTATTAAATGCCAAATATGTAGATTTAGAAAATATTAAAGCTCTAGATGATAGTCTAACTCTACATCTTTGTCATACAATTTAATTTACCGTTTTGTCATAAATTATTTTGGAAGGTATAGATAAAGAAAATGTAAGGAGAATATTGTTATGGACTATTTTGAAGAACAAGAAGTGAAAGAAAAAGAAAAATTAGAAGAGCAAAAATATCAAGAGCTTTATCAGAAACAAACTAGAATAAGTCGTATTGCCTTATTGGCTGTGTTTTTGCCGATGGGTTTAATTTTTGCTGTTTCTGGAATTGGCTTTCTATTAGGAGGTTCTGAAGCAGATTCAGAAACAGGATTTGTATTTTTAGGGTGTGGAGTTTTCTTTGTTGTGTTAGGATTGATACTCTATTTTGTCATTCCCAAAAAAGGTAATTATCAAAGATATAAAACAAATGTCGAAAAAAGAGGCGGATTAAATTTGTTTGACTTATCTATCCGTGTTGGATTATTTGAAGATAAAATTAAAAGCTTAGAATTAGAAAATAAAGCATTAGAAAAAAGAATTGAAGAATTAGAAAGAAAGAATAGATAGTTAAAGGGTTGCAGAAAAAACTGCAACTTTTTTTAAAATGAAATAAAAAAATAGGTGATTCGGGGAGAAGTATTTTGAGGAAAGGAAATCCAAGGTAATCTTCTTTGCAGACTATGAAACAAAAGGGAAAGAAGCGATACAAAGAACGAAGCTAGTGAATACCACAACAGGGGAATTCTATGAGGAAATAGAAGTGATAGAAATAGCATTGAAAAAGGTAAAAAAAGATGCTACACTGAAATCGAGGATGTTAAGAGTATTAACAGAGGAGGACTTAACAGACTACATCAAAGAAGAAGGGATCATAGGGGAGGTAGCGAAGATGATATTTGAGATCAACCAAGAAGAACATGAGAAGAATGTGAAGAGGTATGAGGAGGATATGAGAAGATTAGAAAGGGACATATCCTACTTGAAGTACTATGATGGATATTATGATGGGAAGGATGTGGGGAAGTCTGAGGCTAATTTGACTACTGCTAAACGATTAAAGGATATGGGATCTACTGATGAATTTATATCTGAGGCAACAGGTCTTAGTATAGAGAAGGTAAAGGCCTTGTAATTCTAAAAATTGAATTCTCTTTTAAATTTTATTATTCTCTATTTATTCTTTTACTGTTTTGAGGTATAATAATAAATAGTATATAAGGAGGATAAAATGAAAAAATTAGTAAATTCAATTTTAAACCCAGCAAAAACAAAATGGTTTTGGGTATATATTGTTTTCGGTATATTGGGTATCATTCTTGGTATAATGCTAATGCCTATATGGTCTGGTTGTCCTGATTGGGTATTTTGGAAATCCTGGGGAATGAAAATTATAAATATGATTATATGCGCATGTATCATTTTATATTTGTGTTTATTCCTAGTTAAGAAAATACTTGCAAGATCAAATAGTGTAGTTAAGGTACTAACTATTATAGAATTTGCTTTATTAGCTTTGATTGCGTTAGGATGTGTATTACAGCAATTCAAAGTAATTAATATTACAAATGGTGCTTGTGCTATATTAGGTTTAGCTATGTGGTGTAGAGGTACTGTAGAAATATTTAGAGCGTACTATCATCAACGTGGAAATAATGACCGTTATCCTGTATGGTGGCTAGTCATTGCAGTTGCTTTAGTAAGCTTTGGTGTATATTTCTATATTAAGCCACCTTTCCAAGATATAATTATATTATGGATATTTGTTGTATTTATTTTACTTATTTCTTTAATTTTAATTGTTGATGGTTTCTTAGCAAAGCCAGCATCAAGAAAAGTTAAAGTAGTAAAAGAGAAGAAAACAAAGGAAAAGAAAACTAAAAAATAATAGTTAAAATAACTCTATTTGTTCAATAGAGTTATTTTTCTTTTTTATGATTTTTTTTAAAAGGATAGGAATTGTTTTAAAAATATGGTAGAATTATAAAAAGTGGTGATAGTTGATGATGACAATTCAAATTGCACATATAAATATACACATTGATTTGATATTTGAAAAGGATTTTAATCATTTAGAATCTTATCAAACAGAAGGAATCAGCAAATATTCTATTCAAAGCCACTTAGATTCTTTTCCTAAAGTAGAAGGAAAACCAGTAAGAGAAACAGAATTCTATGATCTTTATGAACAGGATGGATCTACTATTCAAATCCAAAAAAATGATTCTGAGATTTTAGGGTATATTGTCTATCAAAATGAAAAAATAGATTTATATTTAAAACGAAAAGATTTTGTTACAGAGTATTTGTTAAGTCAATATGCGCTACTATATATATTAAATAAAAAGAAGGATTCCCTATTTATTCACGCTTCCTCAATTGTTTATCACGAAAAAGGAATTTTGTTTAGTGCTAAAAGTGGAACAGGGAAAAGTACTCATGCAAGACTTTGGAGAACCTATACAGATGCTTTAGCTTTAAATGATGATAAGAATATCATTGTTTTAGAAAATAATCAATTAGTTTTATATTCTAATCCATGGAGTGGCAAGCATCAAATACATCAGAATATTGTAGCACCATTATCGTGCATTGTGTTTTTGTATCAATCTAAAACAAATGAAGTAAAAAGATTAAAACCACATGAAGCAATGCGATTATTGTTGGGACAAATAGAACCACCTAGAAAGGATTCTATAGATGCCTGGAATATGATTGTAGATAAAGTATTAGAACTGCCAATCTATTATTATGGATGTAATATGGAAAAAGAGGCAGTAACAACATTAAAAGAAAGATTGGAGATGGACTTATGCCTATAAATAATAATTATATTTTAAAGCATGTTGGAGAGGATTATATGATTATACCTCTTTCCGATGGAGGAGTAGATTTTAGCAAGGTATATAACGTATCTTCTACAGGAGCCTTTATTTATGAACAATTAAAAGACAATAAAGCACCTTTGGAAATCGCTTATCATATGGTAGAAGAATACGAAGTAGACTATGATGTTGTTCTTAAAGATATTTTTGAATTCGTTGATGAATTAAAAAAGCGTGGTATTTATCATGATTAAGGTTGAGGATTTTTATCCTTTAATTCTTGAAGCATTTCAAAATGGGAACACCTTTACCTTTCCTGTGCATGGGACAAGTATGCAGCCTTTACTTCATACAAATGATTTGGTAGTACTAGAGGCAATCTCTACATTAAAAAAAGGAGATATTGTTTTTTATCGTAGAGAAAACAAGCAGTTTGTTTTGCACAGGATTAGAAGAGTAAAGAAAGACTCCTATACCTTTGTTGGAGATCATCAGACTCAAGAAGAACAGGGTATAACCTTGGAACAATGTATCGGCAAGGTAATAGCATATAAAAAACAAGGAAAGGAAAAACAATATAACTTAAGGAGCTTTAAGTATCGTATGTATACTTTTTTAGTGCGCTCTAAGCTTATACGTGGTTTTTTTGGTAAGGTATTATGATATCAAAAAAGAAATATAGTATTATTTTATCTTTTGTAGATTTCTTTTATTCTTGTTTCTTATTAGCTATTCCAGTCTTAACTAGTAATCTAGTAGATATTGCTGTTGCTGCATCAAAGCTAGAACATCCAGATTTAATGCCACTGGTATGGAATATAGTGGGAGTATCTATAGCTATAATGATGGATATTCTTTTATATATGCTAGAAGGCTTTTTGTATTTCCGTTTTTCTTTAAAAAGAGAAAAAGAAATCAAAGAAGATTTATTCTATAGAATATTTCAAAATGAATATCATCAAGTAGCTACTTATCATACAGCTCAAATTGAACAACTATTTACTACAGATATTCATAATGTAATTCGTAAGGAATTAGAAACTATACCTGACTTTGTACGTCAGGCGACAAGATTAATCTTAGCAATAGGAATTGTTGTATATTTAGATGTTTGGTTTTTAGTGCTAATCTTAAGCTGTGGTATTTTAGGATTTGGACTTGCCAAGCTATATTCTAAGCTGATTCGTCCACATCATCATAGGGTGTTAGAAAGTGAAGGAAAATTCAATGGCTATATTTTAGAATCCATTGCTCAAATGAAGTTGATTCAGGCATATGATGCAACTCGGTATTCTAATGACCATTTTGATGCTTTAAATAAAAATCAAATAGAAGCTAAAAAGAAAAGAAATCGTATCTTGTTTGTTGCAAATAGTGGATTTTTTGGTTTTAGTAATATTATTTATTTATTTGCGTTATGCTATGGGGCTTATGGAATTAGTATTCAAATTTTAACCTATGGTAGTATGATTGCTTTAGTTCAATTATTAAATAATATTCAAACCCCTTTGATTTCTTTTTCTTCGTTGTGGAATCAGTATAATTTAGCTCAAGCTTCTAGAAAAAGAATTCAAGATGTCTATATGCTTTCTAAGGAAGAAAATAATAATTTAATAAATGATTTTGATTCTATAGTATTTGAGCATGTGAGCTTTGCATATCATGATCAGCCTGTGATTAAGGACTTTTCCTTTAAGATTAAAAAAGAAGAGATTATTTTATTTCAGGGACCTTCAGGCATTGGTAAAACAACAGTGTTTATGCTGTTAATGGGTTTTTTAAAGCCAGATGCAGGAAGAATCTATATGAAGTATCAAAATGAAGAATTTCCAGTTTCAAGAAATTTATTTAGCTATGTACCTCAGGAAAATATTTTATTCAGTGGAACTATTGCAGAAAACATCTATATTCTAACTGGGAAAAGTAGAGAAGAAGCGATAGAAGCATTAAAGCTTACTAATATTTATGATGAAATATTAGAGCTTCCAGAAGGCTTAGACACGGTTCTTAAGGAAAGAGGAAGTGGCTTATCCTTAGGACAGATTCAAAGAATATGGATAGCTATTGCTTTATTAAGTGATCGACCTGTTTTATTGTTAGATGAATTTTCTAGTGCTTTAGATAGTCAAAATGAAGAAATTATTATGCAGCGTTTGACAGAGCTTCATAAGACAATTATTTTCATTTCCCATAGAAATAAAGAAATGGAAAATCAAAGAGTTATTCCTTTTGTGGAGGTGTAGGCATGAGCCATCCTATAGTAGATATGCTTAAAGCATACTTCAAAAATGAAACACCAGAAATAGATTCTACTTTAGAAGCTGAGTTAATCTCTAAAGCAAAGGAACAAGCTTTACTTCCGTTTTTATATTATGTATATCATAAAAAGGAATATAGATCCTATTATATTACCTCCTCTATAGCACAAGAAGAGTTTTTAAAGCTTCAAACAGAACTTACAGGTTTTTTTAATGAAGCAAATATAAAGCATCTGTTTTTAAAAGGAAGTATTCTATATCAACTATATCCTGATCCTGCCTTAAGAACAAGAGGCGATATAGATATAGTAGTAGAAAATAAAAGGTTTAATGAGGCAAGACAAATTTTATTAGACCACGGATATCAAATGCTATCTATTGAATCCCAACACCATATAGAATTCATTAAGAACAAATCTATAGTAGAATTACACTTTCTTTTGTTTGATGATTTTCGTAGTACATCCTATTTTAAAGATCCGTTTGAATTGGCTTATCCAATAGATAAATGTCTTTATACATTCACAAATGAAAACTTCTTTGTTTATTGCTTATATCACTTTGCAATTCATCTTAGAATGGGTGCTGGATTAAGATATATATTAGATTTTTACTATATGCTAAAAAAATGGGATATGGATAAAGATTTATTACATCGTAAAATTGAAGAGATTGGTTATACCCGTCTTTATCATAACATTCTAAATGCGATATATTTTTTAACAGAAGAAGAGTTAGATGAATTCCCTAAAGAAGATATCAACTTCTTTATTGAGTATTTAGTTAAGTCCGGAATTCATGGCTTTGGCGAGGAAAGTCAAAGAGAAGAAAAAGGCTTTGGAATAAAGAACAATAAACTAAAGGCTATAATAGCTGGAACTTTTATGCTGAATAAACCATTTCGTATTTCTAAATATCCTAGATTAGGAAAGCATTGGTTTACTTATCCACTATGCTTGATTCATCGTATCATTTATTTGTTATGTACACAAACCAAAAGATTATTTAAATTACTTTTTTCTAAAAAAAATAAAGTAACAAAAGAGGAAAAAGATTTTTTCAATAAACTAGGAGTATAAAAGATACTTGACCTAAGAGCCGAATAAGAAGACTCTTAGGTCTTTTTTATAGAAGAAGCTTGTATAAAAACAACCAATTTACTACAAAAACTTGCAAATCAAAGCAATTTAAACAACGATATTCCCATTTATTGGTATATATTGAAGTGTTTTTGCAATATTTTCTATGAAAATAATGAAAATTTATAAAAGTAAAGCGCTTTACTTGACAAACGTATTGTAGGGTGGTACAATAAACTTTGTAAAGAAAACGTTTACAGATTTATTTACAAAAAAACAATAAAAGGAGAAAAGAAAAAATATGAAAAAAATTAAAGGTTTACTATTTGCCTTTGTAGCATTATTTGCATTCACATTGGCTATGGTAAAAGTAAGTGCTAGTGTAGATTACGCTTATCTTGTTGATACTGATGCTGGCGCTACAACAGAGTATGCTAAAAATGCCCCTTTGTTGACTACACATTCTATTGCTACTATAAATGTAGTTAGAAAATCTGCTGTTTCTGCAACTGGCGCAACTGCTGGAAAGGCAACTTGCTCAGATGGAGAAGAGTTTGTTAAGGGACTTGTTCCAGGTGGAAACTGTGCTGATAAAGATAATGCAGCATTAAAAATAGTTTCTAAAGTTGCTGGTGCAAAGGTTGGATTATATTATACAACTTCAGATTCAAATTTTGCAAGCAAAGATGCAGTAAATCCAGGACAATTAATAATTATGGATGCTGATGGTACTGCTGTTCAAACGTTTGATGAGATTGCAGGAAAAAATGATGAAGCATGTTACGCTGAGTATACAATAAATACAGCAAACACAACTATCTACATAGGTAGTAACAAAAGATTGATTACATGGGGTATTGTTCTTTCACAAGGTGTAGTTTCTCAAGAGTACACGATTACTGTAAAAGAGACTAATGGTGTTGAATTAAAACAACAAAAAGTTACATCTGGTGCAGCATTCTCTTATGCACCTTCAAAATATGGTTATGATTTTGATGGATATTTTACAGATGTTGATTTGACTGCTTCATTTGATACTAGTAACATTACTGCTGATGCAACTGTATATGTAAAATGGACTCCATGGACTATTGACATTCAAAACAATGTATTAAGTTCAGAACTTATTGCAAAAGTTACTGAAGCATATGGTGGAGCACAATTTGCTGAAAATTTACCATTAGAGGGTACAATTTATACTCTTTTGAAAGGTAGTTCACTTGAGGCAAGTAGTTCTTCTGTTAAGACAAACGGAGGATTAGATCCTAAAACAGGAGAAAAGGGTATTAGTTTTGTTGCTCCTGCAAATGGAGTACTTACAGTAGAAGTTAAATCTGGTGGAAGCACAGCTCGTAATGCTAAACTTCAAACATTAGGAGATAATGATAAATATGTTGAAATTTCAACTACAAGTGGATCTGCTGCATTCGAAGAAAACGCTGATAAGAATGAAACAAATGCAAGAGTTTTAACTTATGCTGTTGAAAATGGAAAAACTTATTATTTTGGTGGTTCTAATGGCTTAAAGGTTTGTTCAATGACTTTTGCAGTGCCAGAAGCTTCAGTTAATCTACTTCAAGAAAGAGTAGCTGTTGATGATGTTGAACACATTAGATTAGTTGCTGTTGTTGAAAACATTGCTGATTTATCTGGTTTAAGTTTTGTTCTTAAGGGTGGTTCATTAGCAACTGATCTTGTTTTAACTAATGCAGCTAAATATGCATACCGTGTTACAAACAATGGTGAAACTTATTCTATCGGTGAAGTTTCTTTCGAAGCTAAAGATGGTGTAGTTTACGTTAAGTGTGTTGTTAAACTTGATAGTAAATATGTTGCTGATTCATTTACAGCTGAATTAACTGTAGGTGGAATTACTAAAACAGTTACTATTAATGCTTTAGCATAATAAATAAGGAGAATGATTTTAATGAGAAAAGAATACGAAAAACCAATCCTTGAGGAAGAAAACATTCAAATTGAAGATATCGTTGCAATAAGTACAAGTGTAGATATCAAAGATGTTGATATAACAGCTCCTCGTTGGGGAAGAAATTAATATTCGAAGTGTATAGGGTGCTTAGGCACCCTATATCTATATTAAAATGAAAAAAATAGTATTATTTGTATTGTTTATTTTGATAAATGTTCTTTGGATAAATTGAAAATAAAAATGATTAGAGTCATTTTATCTTAAGAAGAAGGAGAAGGAAAAGAAAATGAAATTTAAAAAGATTTTTTTAGGGCTTTTTATAATTTCCGCAATCGTTTGCTTGGCATCCTGTAAAACAGACAATCCTGATAAAGATAAGGATAACCCAGCAGAAGTAACGCATTATACTGTTACTTTTGATTCTATGGGGGGATCTAAAGTTGATGCACAGACGATTAACAGAGGTTACAAGGTTACCGAACCTACTGTACCTACAAGAGAGGGTTATACTTTTGAAGGTTGGTACAAGGATAGTAGTGGTACATATGCTTGGGAATTTGATGAAGATGTAGTTACTGGAAATGTAACTTTATATGCAAAGTGGAAATCAAATGGTAGTACACCACCAGCCCCTGTGACATATAGTATTACCTACAATATGTGTGGACATGGAACAGCTCCTTCAAATGTTGCAGAAGCTACAGCTTTACCAAATCCACTACCAAAAGTAGATGATGTAGAGGGTTGGCATTTTGTTGGTTGGTATTTAGAAGATTCTTATGCAACATTAGCAGAAGCTGGAAAAGAAATAACAGCTAATATAACACTTTATGCAAAGTGGGAAGAAAAGAGTACCCCAACTCCTACAACTTATAGTATTTCTTATGATGCGTGTGGACATGGAACAGCTCCTTCAAATGTTGCAGAAGCTACAGCTTTACCAAATCCACTACCAAAAGTAGATGATGTAGAGGGTTGGCATTTTGTTGGTTGGTATCTGGATGCAGAATATGAAACTTTAGCTAAGGCGGGAATGGCATTAAGTGAAAATGTAACATTATATGCACACTGGATAGAAAAATCAGAGGCGCCAGAGACTGTAGTGATTCTATTTAACTCTAATGGTGGTAGCAATGTTTCTAATGCAAACGCAGCAATTGGTGAAAAGCTACAAAAGCCTACTCCTAATCCAGTAAGAGAAGGATATAGATTTACAGGCTGGTTTAAAGATTCTGCATGCTCTCCAGCTAAGGAATTTAATTTTGATGAAGAAATAATTACAAAAGGTATTACTCTATATGCTGGTTGGGAACTTGCTGAATATAAAGTTACTTTTAGTGGAACAAGTTTAAAAGCTCAAATTGTTCCAGTAGGTGAAAAAGTTATTAAACCATCCGACCCTGTGAAAGCAAATCATACTTTTGTTGGCTGGTATGAAGATGCAGGGTATACAAAGGAATTTGATTTTAATACTGTGTTAAATGGTTCAAATCCTGCTGTGACAATTTATGCTAAATTTGAAGAAAAACCACAAACAGATGAGGATAAACAAATTAAGTTCCCATTTACTTCATTCCATCAAACTGCACAACAAAATTTAGATAGTAATAGTAAGACAGATAAAGTATTGACTACTGGACAATTTACAGTTGAAGCTGGGGTAAAAACAGAAGCAGCTATATTAAATACTCAAGGAAAAGCTGTTACCTTTACTTTAACTGGTAAAATTAGCAATGGAATTATTTTTGCTGGTTCAGGTGCTTCTGGCAGTAATCCAAAGATTACGGTTACATTATATAAAGGTGCAGAAGTTCTTGGAACTTGGGAAATTGAGTATCAGAAGGCAAAAACAATAAATGTGGATGGCTTAGAAGCAGGTACATATAAGATTACAACATCTGCTTCAGTTAAAGTGAATGTTTTTACATTATTAGAATATAATGTCGCTGAGGAATTAGTCGTTCACTTTGATTCTAATAACGGAACAGATGTTCCAGATGTTGTTGTAAATAAGTGGAGTACATTAACTGCCCCTACTGCTCCAACAAAAGATGGATATATCTTTGCTGGATGGTATACAGATGCCGCTTTACAAAACGAGTTTGATTTCACTACTAAGCTTTTAGAAGAAATAACTCTATATGCAAAGTGGGATGAAAAGCCTATTGATCCTAGTTTACCTGTATTTACTATAAAATATAATCCACATGGTGGAAATGATATTCCTGATAAGAAAATTAATGAAGGTAATAAAGTGGCTGCCCCTAATGATCCAATTAGAGAAGGCTACATCTTTATGGGTTGGTATGATGATGATAGCTTTATAACGAAGCATGATTTTACTCAACCAGTAACAAAAGATTATACATTACATGCAAGATGGGTTGAAAAGCCTCTTATAATTAGCTTTGTTGGTGCTGATATGGCTGACATAGAAGTTTATCGTGGAAATACAATTTCTGAACCAACTGCTCCTGAGAAACCTAATTATCTTTTTGCTGGATGGTATGAAGATCAGTCATTTACAAACGAATTCGATTTTAATCTACCATTTACAAAGGATACTACAATTTACATAAAATGGGAAAAAGATCCTGAGGCGGATGATTATATCGAAGGTGGTCTAGGTACAATTGGACAAAAGGGTACTGTAGAAATTACTGAGGCAGCAGGTCTATCTGAAGCAGCATTCATAACCTTTAAAAAGGTATCTGGTGCTACTGATTATACAATTTCATTAAAGAATTCAAGTGGATCTATTCGTACACTAGATAACAAGTATGTTTATTTTAGAGAAATAAATGGTACAATGCGTGCTGATATAATTGGTTTAGTTCCAGGTTCATATGAAGCAACTGTTGTACCAAATGGTATTGCAAATGTAAACCCATCAACTGCTATATTTAATGTAGGTGCTTATGACCGTTCTGGTTTTGCACATTTCAACTACTCTGATGGAGTTGGTGCTTATAATGATGATGGTTCTTTAAAGAAAAATGCAATTGTTCTTTGGGTAACTGATGCAAACAAGAATACCGTAGAGTTAACCTATAAAGGTGTAACTGTAAAGGGTATTGGTAACATTTTGAACTCTGTAGGTCAAGATATAGGTGGCGGTGTTACAAGCAATGGTGGAACAGCTAATACAAACCAAGGTATTATCCGTTTATTAGCTGAAAATAATATTCCACTTGTAGTAAGATTTGTTGGATGTGTTTCTAATACAGGTTTATATAAGAAAGGTACATTTAATGCAAGTTCTACTCCTAAGATTGATGGTTTAACACTTTATGATTCTACTGGACATGGTGGTACAGAAGGTGATAATGGCCATATGGCACGTATGAAATCTGGTAAGGATGTTACATTAGAAGGTGTAGGAGAAGATGCTGTTATTGATGGATGGGGATTCCATTATATGGCTGAAAGCTCAGCTCCAGATTTAGGCAAGAGCTTTGAGGTTAGAAATTTAACATTTATCAATACTCCTGAAGATGCCATTGGTATGGAGGGAGTCCAGTTATCAAAAAATACTAGTTCACCATTAAGTGCTAGTGTTGAAAGATGTTGGATTCACAACAACGAATTCTATGGACCAGATATTTCCAGCCCTGCTGAATCTGATAAGGGAGAGGGAGATGGTTCTTGTGATTTCAAGAGAGGACAATACTTAACTGTAAGCTATAACTATTTTGAAGGATGTCATAAGACAAACTTAGTTGGTTCTGCAGATTATTCTCTACAATTTAATTTGACATATCACCATAATTTATGGTACTTATGTAAAGCTAGAGGACCTCTTTCTCGTAATGCTAATATTCATATGTATAACAATGCGTTTATTGGACAAACAGATTATGCAATGAATACACGTGCTGACTCTTATATTTTCTCAGAATATAACTTATTCTATATGTGTAAGAGTCCAACTGCAGTTGAAGGTGGCGCAATTAAGAGTTATAAAGATTCTGTTACAAGTTATTTATCTAATAAGGGATCTTTAGCTACTGTAGTAACAGACAAATCTCAAAAGGTTTCTAATAATTGTCAATTTAGTGCTGCTGGAATTAGATATGATGCATTTGATACAAATCCTGCTCAATCTTATATTCCTGCAGAAGATTATGTATTACAAACCGATGTAACCTTGGCTAGAAAAGCAATTGCTTCTAAGACAGGTGTTACGAAAGATCATCCAAAGGCAATGAATGATATAACAATGAGTGATATTTCATTATTACCTGAGGGAACAACAGTAAAAAATATTACAACATATCCAAGTACTGAAACACCAGGAAAAATGAGTAAGAAGGTTTATGCATTTAAACTTGATAGAGCTGCAACAGTAACTATATCTTGTAATGAAGATGCTGTACTTGCAAATGAAGCAGGTGTTGCTATGCTAGAAGGAAATGGTTCAGTTGTTTTAACACCTGGAACATATATGGTTCAGCCAATAAACTTCCAACCTGGTGATTCTAAGAAGGTTAGTATGGGTACCTTCAAAGATTTAACAATTAATTCTATTCAGTTTGAAGAATATAATTCAGAAGAATTAAATCAACAATTAATTGCTGAATTCGAAGCTAAGGTAAATAATATTCCTACAACTATTACATATACAGACTCTTGCTTATCTGCAATCAATTCTGCAAAAGAAACATATAAGAACTTAAGTCCTGAATTAAAGACACAAGTAAGTGCTTCTTATGCTAAGGTGACAACTGCATATTCAAATTATTTGGCTGCAGGTGTTGCTTATGTTGAAGGCTTAATTAATGCAATTGGAACAGTTGACGCAAACAGCGGTAGTGCTATATCCTCTGCAAGAGCGGCCTATAATACGCTTTCTAAGACAGATAGTTCAGCTAAGGTTAGCAACTTAAAAACTTTGACAGATGCAGAAGCAGCATTTGCTACTTATGCAATTGATTCATGTATTGCTAAGATTGATGCAATTCCAGATAATGTTAAATTAGATTCAAAATCAAAAGATGCGATAGTTGCTGCAAGAAATGAATATAATGCTTTATCTGCAACAGATAAGACTAAGATTACAAATAGACAAAAGCTATTTGATGCAGAAGCATTGTATGCTGATTTAGAAGCTATTGATAATGTAACTACCTTAATAGAAACAGTTGATTTAACAAGCTTAGAATCTTGTGAAGCTGTAATTGAGGCTTATAGTGAGCTTACTCCTGAACAAAAATTGTTAATAGCTGATACAGAAAGTATTTCTGATATCTATGTTGCACGTGTAGAATTAATGATTGCTGCTCTTCCTGCTACTGCAGGTGTAGATGATGCAGATGCAATTTATGCAGCAGATACAGCTTATAAGGCATTAACTGCTACAGAAAAAGCAAAGGTACAAAATTATGCTAAGTTGCAAAATGCTATACAGCAGCTTGAAGAAGTAGGCGAAGCAAGAGTACTTGTAAATTCAGCAAGTTCAACATTCTTTGATGTTGAAGGTGATGCTTCTAAAGTGTCTGTAAGTCACCCATTAATTTATACATCTAAGTTCAAGATTAAAAACCCAACTAAGATAGTTATGTCTGTTAGCGTTGGAGATAAGGGAACAAGTGGATATAAGATTTCTTATTCAACTGATAAAACAAATTGGGTAGAAATTTCATCTGAAAATGGATTCTCTTCAAAAACCATGGACTTTACTATTGAGCCTACACAAGCAATCAGTGGTGAGGTATATATTAAGATTGAATGTACTTGTACAAAAGGTGACAGTAATCAAAAATCATATAACATTACCAACCTAGAAATATATGGTTATGGTGCATTAAAATACGATGCATAATCGATTAATTTAAATAAAAAAAGCTATGAATCTTTGAGATTTCATAGCTTTTTTTATAGAAGTTTAATAATACGCATTTAATAATTTTACGAATATTTCCTTTGGAAGTCTTTTTGTAATAGAATCTTCTAATAATTGATTGTCTAAATAACCAGCCCATACTCCTATTAAAATATCATCATTAAATCCCATCATATAAGAGTCATAATCGGTTAATCCGCTTTTTCCATAGCATTTTGTTTTTAATTGACTGCTTATTGAGGATGCAGTGGCGTGGGGAATACTTGTATCAAAAACAGAAGACATCAAATTCTTTATTGTTTTAAAATATTTTTCTTCTCCATATTTTTTATGATTAAAGGTTCTAGCATAAATGATTTGTTCTTCACGATAAACAGAGGTGATGTATTTAAATTCTAAATAGATTCCTTCTGTAAAGAATTGAGAATAGATTTTAGTTAAATCATAGAGACTCATACCTACACTTCCTAATGCTAGAGAAGGTAAGCTATTTGCTACTATATTGTATGTTTTAAAATGATTTGCTAGAGTTTTAAAGCCTAATGCCTGGTGTGTTTTTATAGCATAAATATTATCAGATGTAGCTAATGCTTCCTTCATCGTTATATTCTTATAAGGGTAAATAGAAGCGTTGTTATTAATGGTGACAAGTTCATTATGATAAGAGAAGGTATAAGGGGCGCTATAATAGGCTGTAGAAGGCGTAAATCCGCATTTTAAGGCTTCATAATATAAGATGGGTTTAATTGTTGAGCCGATGTCACGAGTGCCTTGTGTGGCAATATTGAAGCTTGAGGAATAGTAATCCTTGTCTCCCACCATAGAAACAATATAGCCATCCTTATCTACAGCTATGCTTGCGTAATTAGCTGAAGATTGGAAATGGAGCTGATTCATTTTACTGTTGTATTTTGTTTTTATAGTTATAGTTTTATTGAATTTAGAATTTAGTTTTAAGGAATTAAATTCTTTCATTACACCATCTGCATAATAAAGAAGATTACTATTATAAAGATGAGATGTAATCTGAAATTCTATAGGTGCTAAAGCTATATTATACTCTTCTTGATTTATAATGCCATCATTGAATAAAATATTTAATAAAGTATTTTTCTTGTTTTCTAATTCATCCAAGTGATTGCTATAATATGAGGGGGCATTTAATAACGCAACAAGGGTAGTCATTTGACTTACATTAAGATCTAAATAACTTGTATTGAAGTAGTATTTTGCAGCGTTTGCTATGCCGTATATATCATGCCCTAAGTAGATACAGTTTAAGTATCCAGTTAAGATTTCTTCCTTGCTTGCTGCCTGTTCTAGTTTTATGGCATAATATAATTCTTTTAATTTTCTTCCAAAGCTTTTCTTATTGTTTAAATAAACATTCTTAATATATTGTTGTGTAATAGTAGAAGCACCATTACTTTCTTTGTTTTTAATGTTAGTGAAAATTGTTTTGAATATTCTATTTATATTAAAACCGCTATGCTGATAAAAATCCTTATCTTCTATGTCTAAAAGAATGGCTATATTTTGTTCTTTCATTTTTGTTATATCGATAGGAGTGGTTTTATGATTTTGAATTAAATGAAGTATTTCATTATCCTCTGTATCTAATATTGATACCTCAGGTGATGTGTGTAAATCCTGTATGGTATCTATCGGTTGAAAAAAGAATAAAAATAAAATAAAACCTAGAAAGGACAAAAAAATGAAAACCAAAATCTTTTTTTTCATATAGATCACCATTTTTATTATTTGAACTTCACTTAAAACTATCCTTTTAAATCTTTTTTTTATATTATTTTTAACTTTTTAAAAAATAAAATAAAAAAACAGATGGTTCTTGGTAATTATTTATATGAAGCACAAA
>CAMWKG010000026.1 GCA_947174785.1 uncultured Mollicutes bacterium | reverse complement strand
TTCATCAATATCTACTCAAATTGAAAAAAGAAGATTATTTGGTCGTTAGTGGGAATGGTGAACTTTCTACTTATGAAAAAATTCTTTCTCAGATTAAATGCAAGATTATTTTAGATGTTGATGGAAAACTTTTAAAAAAACTTCTGTATATTAAGCCATTTTTAGTTAAACCAAATGATGTAGAGTTAGAAGAAATCTCTAAAGATATAGAAGAAGCATATCACATATTACTAAAGGATGCAGAATACATTCTGCATACAAAAGGAAGAAATGGTGCATGTCTCATATCAAAAGAGAGGAGATATACTGTTAACGGTCAAAAAGTACAGGCTATTTCAACAGTTGGCTGTGGTGATGCCGCCCTTGCAGGCTTTTTAGCATATTATTTACAAGGAAATAGCTTAAAGGAATGCTTAGACTTTTCTAATCAATGTGGATTATATCGAGCAGAGTTTGGCCAATTTCTTATACAAAATTAGCAGTTAAGCGTTTTCATATAGACAATTATTCAACTTGGTAGTATAATTTCAATTGGAAAAGAGTGATTTGCATGAACAATATTAGTAGTAGTCAAAAGAAAATAGATTATGATAAGTGGTTAGAGAGTGAAAAAAAGCATAAGGATATGTGTGGCTCTTACGATTTTTGCAAGTATTGTGATAAGAAGCTAGAAAATCCATGTGCAAGAGCTGTTGAAGCAATCACTAAAGCTAACAACGAAACTTCATATGTAAAAAAATAAAATCATCTATGCATAGCAAAAAAAATGCTATGCTTTTTATTTTTTTCTAGTAATTTTTACCAAGATAGATTATAATTAAATTAGTAAAGCTAGCTATTTATAGCTAAATCATAAGACTTGAGTCTCAACTTGAGTCTTTTATTTTGTTTCTATGGGAGGATAATTTCATGGAAAAGTATGAAATGAATAAATTCACAACTGAATATGAGCAAAAGCTTTTAGAATTAAAACAAGCATTGGGAATAGAAAACAAGCGTCCCATTTTAAAATCCTTAGAAGAAGAAATTGCAGCTCCTGATTTTTGGAATAATCAAGAGCATGCCCAAAGTGTTATAAATCGTATGAATGCTATTAAAGATACAATAAGTAACTTTGATGGACTCTATTCTAAGTTTAAAGATATTTTAGAGCTTATGGATATGGCCTTAGAGGATGAAGAGGCAATGGAGATGTTAGAGCTTCTTATTACAGAATTTAAGGAAGCTGCAAGTCATTTAGAAGAACAGGCACTTTTGTCAGGCAAATATGATGATTCAGATTGTATTTTAGAACTACACCCTGGTGCTGGTGGTACAGAGTCTATGGATTGGGCAGATATGTTATATAGAATGTATTCTAGATTTTGTGTCAAAAAAGGATTTAAGCTTACAGTTTTAGATTATTTACCTGGAGATGAAGCAGGTATTAAATCCATCACATTATCTATAAGTGGACCTTTTGCCTATGGACTTTTTAAGGCAGAGCGTGGTGTACATCGTTTGGTGCGTATCTCTCCATTTGATTCTAATGCTAGAAGACACACTTCCTTTGTTTCCTGTGACGTTTCTCCTCAAATTCCTGAGGCTGAGGAGGTTGTTGTTAAAGATGAGGACATTAAAATAGATGTTTATCATTCTTCAGGTGCTGGTGGTCAATCTGTAAATACAACAGATTCAGCAGTGCGCATTACACACAAGCCAACGGGTATTGTAGTGACCTGTCAAAATGAACGTAGTCAAATTAAAAATCGTGAGGTGGCTTTAAGAGTATTAAAGTCAAAGCTTTTAGAACTAGAGCTAAAAAAACAAGAAGAAGAAATGAAGTCCTTAAAGGGGAATCAGATGGAAATCAATTTCGGTAGTCAAATTAGAAGTTATGTTTTTTGTCCTTATACTTTAGTTAAGGATCATAGAACAAACTATGAAATGGGAAACATTACGGCAGTAATGGATGGTGATATTGAAGGCTTTATGCTTTCATATTTAAGAATGATAGCGGGGAAAGACAATGAATAAGGAACAAATTAAAAAAAGACTCATACAGTATTTATTTATAGCATTAGGTGTCATTCTACTAGACTTTGGCTTTTATTTTTTTACAAATCCTGCGAAGCTTGTGTTTGGTGGAATGTTGGGTGTATCTGTTCTTTTGGAACCTTATTATTCTAAGCTTGGAGTTTGGTTTACATCTTCCATATTTTTATGGATCGCCAATGGAATTACACTCATTATTGGTGGGATAATGCTAGGAAAAGATTTCTTTTTAAAAACAATATTTTCAACTGTTTTTTCACCACTCGTTGTTTTTATTTTCGAAAGAACCTGCGATCCTAATTTCTTCATGAAGGATGTGTCCTTAGGTGGGTATTATCCAATTGCAATAATTTGTAGTATTGTCACCTCTGGACTAGGACTTGGATTGGCTCTTAAAAATAATGGAAGTACAGGAGGTATGGATGTAATACAAAAAATCTTAAGCAAATATTTCCATATTCCCTATTCTAAAACAATGTATTTCACAGACTGGGTCATTGTAATTGCTTCTGGTTTCGTATTTCAAAGTACTTTCTCTTATCACATAGAAATCGTTATATATGGAATTGTTGGAGTATATGGAATATCTCTAATTATAGACATGATTGTCTTAAGAGCAAAGGTGAGAAGAACTGCCTATATTATTACAGAAAAGCCAGAAGAGATAAGAGATTTTATATATGCGAAAACAGATCGCGGCGTTACATTTGTAGAGGCCTATGGTGGGTATACTGGAAATAAAAAGACTATGGTTGTATGTACAATGGAAAAAAATGAGGCTTATAAAATTACGGAAAGCTTAGGAGAAATAGATCCTCATGCGTTTTGTTATGTAAGTACAACAAGAGAAATTGTAGGAGATTATTTATGATAGTCAGTCGTTTGACAAAGCTTAAGGAATCCACCTACGAGGTTGAAATTGAAAATGAGGTATATGTTTTAGATGAGGAAACAGTTTTAAAATATCGCTTATTTAAGGGATATGAAATTTCATCAGATCTTCTAAAAGAATGTATTCAATCTAATGAATTGGAAACGATAAAAAAGAAAGCATATTCCTATTATTTAAGATATCAAAAAAATGCTTATGAAATCATCAAGTATCTTACAGATAGAGAGATTCTTTATTCCCAGGCTTTAGAAGCTGTAAATGAGCTAGAGGAAAAAGGTTTATTAAATGAACTAGGTCTTGCGGTTTTAGTTGCAGGTTCTTTAGCTAGAAATTCGAATGGAGAAAAAATGATTCGCTATAAGCTTAAAAACAGACATTTTAAAAATGATGTTATTGAGGCTTCCTTAATGCAGTTAACAGAAGAAGATATAGAAGAGGGGAAAGCCAAGCTCTATGCTAAGGCAATGAAGAGGTTTGGTAAGCTTCCTTCATATGAACAAAAACAAAAGCTGAAGGAAGTCTTTTATCGGCATGGTTACATAGAAGGTTTCTCTTCTTGAAATAATTTACATTATTTAGTATAATAAAAGTTAAGGTAATCTTTTTTATTAAAATTGAACAGGTATGAGGTGATTCAAATGATACGAGATAAGCTAGATTCCAATTTTTTGTATTTTTTTGATCAAGGTAAATGTCATGAAGCCTATCAGGTTTTTGGTGCACATTTGAACAAGGATGAAACAGGAAAAATTATAGGGTGTGAGTTTTGCTTATACGCACCTAATGCTACCTATGTAGCGGTAGTTGGCGAATGGAACTTTTTCAATCGCGGACAGGATAAAATGCAAAAGATTGATGATTGCGGAATTTGGTATTTGTATTTAGAGGGAGATTTTTTTGAATGGAAAAGATATAAATACTATATAGAGACTAAAACTGGAGAAGCTAAGTATAAGGCAGATCCTTATGCATTTTATTCTGAGCTTAGACCTTCTACAGATTCTAAAATTTATGATATTGATGGATATTCTTGGAATGACCAGGACTGGATGTATTCACATCCTAAAACCTATGAAGAGCCTGTGCTTATATATGAGCTTCATTTAGGCTCATGGAAAAGAAGAGGCGGGGGAGAAAATGATTTTTATTCTGCAAATGAAATAGCTCCTATGCTGATTCCTTACTTAAAGCAATTTGGATACACGCATGTTGAGGTAATGCCAATATATGAGCACCCACTAGATGCTTCTTGGGGATATCAGGGAGTATCCTATTATTCTGTATCTGCACGATATGGTGTACCTAAGGATTTTATGTGGTTTGTAGACCAGCTCCACCAAAATGGAATAGGAGTTATTATGGACTGGGTACCAGGACATATTTGTAAGGATGCCCATGGTTTGTATCAATTTGATGGTTCCTCCCTATACGATTATGCAGATCCATCTATTCGTGAGAATGTAGAATGGGGAACTGCTAATCTAGATTTAGGTAAGGGAATTACAAGATCCTTCCTATATTCTAATGCGTTATTTTATATGAATTATTTCCATGTAGATGGATTTAGAGTGGATGCAGTTAGTAATCTTTTGTATCATATGGGTAATCCTGAACGTGGTGTAAATGAAGGTGCATGTAGCTTTTTAAGGGAGCTTTCTAATATTATCTTTGGTAAAGATGATAGAGTTCTTTTAATGGCTGAGGATTCCTCAAGCTTCCCTAATGTGACTAAGCCTACTGATATTGGTGGCATTGGTTTTAACTATAAGTGGGATATGGGCTGGATGAATGATACACTTAAGTATTTTAAATTAGATCCAATATATAGAAAATATCACCATCATCAGCTTACCTTTAGTATGGTTTATTATTACAATGAGCAGTTTGTTTTACCTTTATCTCATGATGAAGTAGTACATATGAAGGGCTCAATTCTAAATAAAATGCCAGGAGATTACTGGCAGCAATTTGCTAACTATAGACTTTTAATGGGATATATGATGACCCATCCTGGAAAGAAGCTTTTATTTATGGGAAATGAGCTTGCTCCTTATAGTGAATGGGCATATAACAAGAGTCTAGATTGGAATTTATTAGAATTCCCAAGCCATGACTCTGCACATCATTATATGATGGATTTAACAAATTTATATAAGAATTCAAAATGCTTATATGAGCAGGATTTTCATCCAGATGGCTTCAAATATATTGATGCAGATAATGCTGACCAATCCTTGTATATTTATGCTCGATTTGCAAAGAATAAAGAGGATCATTATTTGATTGTTATGAACTGCACACCAAACACCTATTATAATTATAAGATTGGTGTACCAGGCAATTATGATTATCAAGAGATTTTAAATAGTGATAGAGATATTTATGGTGGATCAAATTGTATAAATCCTAATTTATGCAAGAGTCAAGAAGAGGATTGGAATCATGAAAAGAATGTAATCTTTTTAAACATTCCACCTCTAGCTATTACTATTTTAAAGCCTAAGAAGAAAATTAAGCCTAGAACGAGACAACCAAAATTTTCACCAATCGTGAAATAATGAAACGCTTTCTTAGAGTATTGGTTGCAACAATTTTTTCAAATATGTTATAATTTAGTTATGAATTTGATTTTGGAGGAATATAAAAAATGAATTATCCAAATTTTAAGGATGTTAAAACTTTTAAGCAAGCATTTATACAAAATGTAGAAAATAAGTATGCTGTGAATTTTTCAGAATCCACAAGCTATCAGCAATATGTTGTTTTAGGAGAAATGCTAAGACTTCACATTGCGAAGGACTGGCATGCAACGATTGAAAAGACAAAGAATGTTAAGGCACGTCAGGTATATTACTTTTCAATGGAATTTTTAATGGGTCGTATGATTACAAATAACCTAATGAATGCAGGAGTTTATCCTATCGTTAAGAAGGCCTTTGATGAATTAGGAATTGATTTAAATGAAGTAGAGCATCAGGAAACAGATGCAGGCTTAGGAAACGGTGGTTTAGGACGTCTTGCAGCCTGCTTTATGGACTCTGTAGCTTCTTTAGGACTTCCTGTTCATGGAAACTGTATTCGTTATCGTTATGGTTTTTTTGAGCAAGGTATACGTAATGGATATCAAGTAGAACATCCAGACCGTTGGTTAAAGGATGTCAATGTATGGGAAATTCGTAAGGATAATGAGGCAGTAGAGATTCCTTTTTATGGCTATATTGAAATTTATAGCGAGAATGGAAAGCTTGTTGTTAAGCATCGTAATGCAGAATATGTAAAGGCTGTTCCATATGATGTTCCTATTATTGGTGATGGTAACCACATTGTGAATACACTTCGTTTGTGGAGTGCAGAACCAGCTTCTGTATATCCTGATGATGCATTTGAATATCACAAGAAGCTAAGAGAGATTTCTTCTATGCTTTATCCAAATGATGAAACAGAAGAAGGTAAGCTTTTACGTTTGAAACAACAGTATTTCTTTGTTTCTGCTGGTGTTAAATCAGCAATTAAGCGTCATAAGAGTATCTTTAAGTCTTGTAAAAATCTAGATAAGAAGTTATGCTTCCACATCAATGATACCCATCCAGCATTAATTGTACCAGAGTTGATGCGTATTTTAGTAGACGAAGAGGGCATTGAGTGGGATGAGGCATGGAGAATCACTAAGAACTGCTGTGCATATACTAACCATACAATTTTAGCTGAGGCGCTAGAGAAGTGGCCTGTACATTTATTTAAGAAATTATTGCCAAGAATCTTCACTATTACAGAAGAAATTAATCGTCGTTTATTAATTGAAATTGCTCAAAAATATGGAGAAAGTGCACCAGAAATCTATCAAATGGCTATTGTTAAGGACAACACGGTTCATATGGCAAATATGGCTATTGCAGGTTCATTCAGTGTTAATGGTGTTGCTGCATTACATACAGACATTCTTAAAAATATTGAGATGAAGGTATTTAATGACTACTATCCTGGTAAATTCAATAATAAGACAAATGGTATTACACATCGTCGTTGGTGTTTACATATCAACCCAGAGCTTGTTGAAATATTAGATGAGTATTGTGGTAAGGAATGGGTAAAAAATCCAGACCTATTAGAAAAGCTTTTACCTCTTGCAGATGATCCAAAGCTACAAGCTAAATTTATTAAGATGAAGCGTGCTCGTAAGGAAGCATTAGCAAATATGATTTATAAGTCTCAGGGAGTTTCTTTGGACACAAATTCTATCTTTGATGTTCAGGTAAAACGTCTACATGAATATAAGCGTCAATTGATGAATGCTTTGCATGTTATGGCAGTTTACAATCGTCTAAAGAGGGACCCAGAATATAGAAAGAATTATCATCCTCATAGCTTTATTTTTGGAGCGAAGAGTGCGCCTGGCTATGCATTTGCAAAGAAGATAATTAAGCTAATTAATACTATTGCTGATAAGGTAAATAATGACTATGAAACAAATGCATATTTGAAGGTTGTATTTGTTGTCAACTATAATGTTACCTATGCTGAAACGATTATGCCAGCAGCAAACGTATCAGAACAAATTTCAACTGCTTCTAAGGAAGCCTCTGGTACGGGTAATATGAAGTTTATGATGAATGGTGCTGTTACCTGTGGTACTCTAGATGGTGCAAATGTCGAAATAGGAGAATTAGTTGGTGAGGACAATATTGTTATCTTTGGTATGAATGCAAAAGAAGTTACAGATATCTATGCTCAAGGTAATTATAAGCCAATGGATATTTATGAGAATAATCCAGTTTTACATGAGGTTATTGATCAATTGACCAATGGCTTCTTTGAGAACGTTTCTCCTGAAGAATTTAACGACATCAGAGATAATTTATTATATCGTGATCCATATTTAACTTTAAAGGATTTTGATTCTTATGTTGTAGCTCAAGAGAAAATCAATGAGCTTTATAAGGATACAAAGAAGTGGATTCATATGTCTATTGTCAATGTTGCAAAATCTGGATTCTTTACAACAGATAGAACAATGCGTCAATACAACCAAGACATTTGGAAGGTTGAACCAATCGTTATGGATGAAGAATAAGGGATGCTAAGTCTCTTTTTTCTTAAGTGAGGAGGAAGCTTATGCTTGAATTAACTAAAGAAAATGAGATTAAAAATGAAATAGAAAAGCTTACAAAGCTAACAAAAACAATTTCATTTATCCGATTTTGCTTATTTCTTTGTATTGTGGTTTTTGTAGTCTGCTTAATTACACTTGATCAGTTCATATTGTTTTTAGGACTAAGCATTGTTTTTATTTCTTTATTTGCTAGCTGTATCTTGTTTACAAATTCCTATTATCATAAGCTAAAGCTTTTAAATAATTTAGCATATACATATAAGAAGCATACAAATAGAAGAAATTTATCCTATCATAGCTTTACTCCAGATGGAAGAGATCTAGTAGACTATACAGATTATAAGGAACTCGATTTGGACCTTTTGGGACCACGCTCCTTATTTCAGTATCTTTGCGTAGCAAAATCTAAGGAAGGAAGAAGAAAGCTTGCAACACAGCTTACACATCCTATTGTAAAGCCTAAGGATTTTACTGATGGTGTTTTGGCTTTAGCTCAAGATGAAGCTTCCTTGAACTTAGAAGCATCTATTTCTTTAATTGGAGCGGATTCAAAGGATTGTGATCAAAAGGAGATGCTAGGTATAGCAGAAAAGAAAATCAAGATTTCTTGGTGGCTTATTGCTTTATGCATCTTATCCTATGCTGCCTTTGCAGTTACTTTAGCTCTTTTACTTGTAAATCATATTGAGCCATATTATGTATTTTTGTTTATACCTCTCAATTTTGTAATTACAAAAAAATGTTTGAAAAGTGAAGTTTTTGCATTTTCATCTACAAAATATGCCAATCTATTATCTGCATATAAAAGACTTGCAAAGGATGTACTAAATATAAAAATGGATAATCCATATTATATGAGTCTACAAAAAAGTATAGAAGCAGAATATGAATCTCTTGTGGGATTGAGTCGTATTTTCGATATGCTATCCTACAGGAAAAATATTATTTTATCTATAGTAGGAAATGGCGTTTTTTTCTTAGATTTGATTATAGCTGTTTTGTTCAATTCCTTTACCAATCGATTAAAATCTGCAGAGGCTTGCTTGTCTGCACTCTCAGAATTAGAGCTTATGCTATCTTTAGCAACCATTGGTATTGATCAAGAAGTATACAGTGTTCCGACCATTACGGATGGATTTAAAATTGTTGAAGGCTATCATCCCTTAGTCAAATCCTGTGTGCCAAACTCTTTTGAATTTAAAAATGGTATTGTTCTTACAGGAAGTAATATGTCTGGAAAGACAACCTTTATGAGAATGCTTGGTGTGAATCAAATTTTAGCAAATGCCGGTGGTCTTGTTTGTGCAAAGGAATTTCAAACAGGTCCATACAATGTTGTTACCTCTTTAAGGGCTAATGATATGCTTCAAGAAGGTATATCTACCTTCTATGCTGAAGTCAATCGAATGAAAAGGATTATGGAAGAAAGCAATCATCCGAATACTCTTGTTCTTATTGATGAAATCTTTAAGGGAACCAATGCGAAGGATAGAATCTATGCTGCTAAAAAGATTATAGATAAGTTAAATGCTTTAGGAGTATACTTTCTAATCACCACCCATGATTTTGAGCTATGCGATGTGGAAACTATTGTAAATTATCATTTTGATGAAGACTACATTGAAGATAAGATTAGTTTTGATTACAAAATAAAAGATGGCAAATGTCAGAAAACGAATGCCATCTATCTACTTAAGCTTGCTGGTGTTTTAGATAATTAAGGATAAAATCCAATGCTCCGTTATTTTGATTGGATTTTTCTGTCTGAAATTGGCATACAGCCTTCAGTTCATCTTCTCCATTTTTCATGGCGACTTGAATCTCACAATGCTTTATAAAATCATAATCTGTAAAAGAATCACCTATAGCGATTGCAGGTGATTTTTTTAATTTTAAAAGCCACGCTTCCTTAGTTGAAACAGTTCTAGAGATAAGAAGTAAGGTTTTTTTAGAATCGGATGCTAAAGTTATTATTTTATAATCTTTAAAAAGTTTGATAATCCAATTTAAACCTTCATTCCATACGGCAACTATGATAGAGGAAATTGTAGAAGGAAAAGAACTACAAATCTGAATTCTTGAACATGGATAAAAGCTTTTCATTCTTTCTTGATATTTCATAATATAAACCGTATCCTCATGCACTCCATAAATAGTATAAACATAAGAAGAATCTAGCAAATCCTTTACGATGTCAGAATTTAATGGTAGGAATTGATACATATTATTTTGATATACTTTATTTTCTAAAGTAGATACAATTTCAAGATTAGGAATTGAAAACAAACATTTTGCATTCTTTAAAACTCCAGTGGTAAGGATAACAACTCTATTGTCCTCTGCAAGTTTTTTTAAAAGTGAAGCTCCTTGACTATCAAGTGTTTTATTGTCATTGAAAAGTGTATTTTCTAAGTCTAAATAGATTTCCATAAAAATCACCAAATTTATTATCGCATTCTAAAAATAAAATGTAAAGAAAAACTTTAAAAAAGATGAAGTTTATTATATAATAATAAAGAAAGCTTGAGGTGATGTGTTGTGAACAGTATAATTTTAATGCAGATAGGCATTTTTAATATTGAATTTTCAACAATCATCAGCTTTTTACTTGGTGTAGTTATGGGATTTATCATCCTGCTTCTTGTATATGCTTTAGCTGTTATTTCCAGTCTTAGAACTAAAAATTTTATTGCAAAAACAGAGGCAGATGATTTGACTACGCAAGAGGTCAAGGATATGGTTGCCCAAACGCAAAAATCTTATAAGGACAGAACATTAAGAAAAGATATCTCTAGAGTGAATCATTGTTATAGCCTAAGTAGAGATTTAGCTTACGGTATTGCTGTAAGATTTTATCCTGAAAGCAACCATCCGTTTTTAGAGCTTTCTATCAATGAAATTACCATGTTAACAGGCTATATCACATCAAGAGTAGATGAAATCCTAAATCACAAAGGAATTAGAATGCTTCGTAAATTGAAGATTTCTACAATAGTGAACTTATCCTCTAGGACAAAGGACATAGAAGAATCAAAAGCTTTTCAAACAACAAAGACAATTAGTCAAAATCTGAGTAAAGCAAAATATGTCCTAGATATCATTAATCCTATCAAGTGGGGAAGAAAGCTCATTGTAGATAGGGTGATTAATTTTATTGTAGATCGCATTTGTCTTGTAATCATTTCCATCGTAGGTGAAGAAACCTATAAGATTTATTCTAAGAAAGTATTTAACAAAGAGATTGAAATTGATGCTGGAACAGAGGAATTGATAGAAGAAATTTCCGATTCCTTAAAGACAGCTGCATTAGAATTAAATGGTGAAGCCCTTCCTGATAGACCTTCATCTAATCAACGTCTAAAGACACGTGTTTATTATAAAAATATTGAAGAAGGAAGACTTAAGACCTTTCATCCTAAGTATCCTTTGAAAAGAAAATGTTAGAGGTAGAGATGTATGAAAAAGAAAAAGCCAATTGAAACTATTGAATTTGAAGAGAAATTTAGTATCCCTCAAATCAGCTATACTTTAGATGGATTATTAAAGGGAAAAACAAAATTTCAACGTAGTCAAATTGTATCTCCAATTCATGGAACACATGTCGTAGACCGTATGCACTATGTAGATAATAGTGGCAAAGTGGATGTGGATTATGGATATGATTATATTCGTGATGAGAAGCATATTTCAGATGAAGAGCTTATTGCAAGACATGGTACTAAGTATTATGAATTCAGCTATGTAAATAAGCAATTGACTGATGAAGAGAAGCGTGGCACGGATTATTCCAAAAAAGAAGAAAAGCCAGTACAAGAGCCTGTAAAGGAAAACAAGACACTAAGCTCATTCTTTACTACAAATGAGGATTTAAAGAAGGAAGAGGAAAAAGAGCCAGTTATCCTTGATCCAGTTTTAGAAGAAGAACCAGAAGAAATCGTTAATCCGTTAGATGATGAAGCCGAATTCAATATTCGTATTTCTATTGATGATGAGGAAGATGAAGAGCCTTATGAGTACAATAGCTTTGATCAAAATCTTCCTAAGCCTGAGCCTACGCCAATTCATAATTATGATTATCGTAGAGAGGATTTGATTCCACCTACACCAAAGCCTGCTCCTCAAAAGACAAAGCCAATTTATGAACCAGAAGAAAAAATTGAAGAAATTGATTATTCAGATGAGGTAGACTTTGTGGAGTCTATAGTAGAAGAGCCAATAATTGAAGAACCGATAGAAGAAATTTCTATTGCTCCTCAAAAATCAGCTCCAGTGGATACTCCACAGCCTGAACCAAAGCCAAAGAAACCTAAGTATGATAACTATAAAATACCTTATAAAAAGCTATTTCCAGTTGGTGATGCTTCCTTAGAGGAAATGCCAGCTTGGCTTGAGGAGAAAAAAGAAATTATCAATCAACAGCTTCAAGCCTTTGGAATTGATGGAGAAGTCATCACCTATACGAAGGGTCCTGCCTTCACTCGTTATGAAATTATGCTTGCTCAAAACGTAAATGTTAAGAAGATTAATAGTATTTATGATAATATTCAAATGGCATTAAAAGCAAAATCTATGCGTATTCAAGCACCAATTCCTGGTAAAAATACAGTTGGTATAGAGGTACCAAACGAGAAGGCAGATATGGTAGCCTTTGGAGATATTTTAACGGATGAATATATCAATAGTAAGAAAAATTTAATGATTGCTATGGGTAAGGATATCGATGGTACACCTGTATTCCAAAATATTATCGATATGCCACATGCTCTTATTGCAGGTGCTACTAAATCTGGTAAATCTGTATGTATCAACACCTTGCTTGTGTCCTTACTTATCAAGAATTCTCCAGATCAATTGAAGCTGATTCTAGTTGACCCTAAAAAGGTTGAATTATCCTTCTATAACAATTTACCACATCTTGCAACTCCAGTTATTGATGATCCTGTTATTGCAACAGAAGCATTAAAATGGGCAGTTACAGAAATGGAAAGAAGATATGAGCTTTTAGCCATTTCAAGAGTGAGAAATATAGAGGACTACGAAAGAAAACGTGAAAGCAAGCCAGAGATGGAAAATCTACCATTTATTGTAATAGTTGTAGATGAGTTTAACGATTTGATTATGCAATGTGGTGTAGAGGCAAATGATGCCATTGTTCGTCTTGCGCAAAAGGCAAGAGCTGCAGGTATCCATATTATCCTTGCAACACAACGTCCTACAGTAAATGTAGTAAGTGGTACCATCAAGGCAAATATTACATGTCGTATCGCATTTAGAGTAGCAACAGATGCTGATTCAAGAATTATTCTAGATGAACAAGGAGCAGAAAGTTTACTTGGTCGTGGTGATATGTTAATTAAAAATAATGGCTTACCTGAGCGTGTACAGGGTGCTTATATCTCTGATGATGAGATTGGAAATATCTGTGATTTCATTTGTGAACACTATGAACCAGATTTCTTATTCACTCATGAGGAACTACGAAAAAAGGCTTCTGGAGGTGCAGGAGCTGGAGGCAATGGTAGAGAATCTACTCAGGAATCTGAGGATTTATTATATCAAATTGCACTTTATTGTATTGAATCTGGAATGTGTTCTATTAATTCCATACAAAATAGCTTTGGATTAGGATTTAATAGAGCTTCTCGTATTGTTGCAATACTAGAAGAAAGAGGTATCGTATCTCCTAAAAACGGAACTAAGGGAAGAGAGATTTTAGTAGATTCCTACCGTTTAAAGGAAATGTTTGATGACATAATGTAAAGGATAAATAACGAATGAACAAAAGACAAAAAAAGAAACTGAAATCAGAGATGTCTCATGAAATTTATATTGAAGAGAATAATGAGCTCATCTTTAAAAAGTTAATCTATAACCCTCTTTTGAGGGTTTTAGGCATGTTAGTTTTATTGATTTTTTCGGTAGTAAATCATAATCGTATTACGAAGCTTGCTGCACTCACCTCTAATGCTATTTTCTCATCAGAGACAGTATTAGGGCATGTTACCTATTATACGGTATTAGGAGTTACTATCGGATTATGCCTACTCACATCATTCCTAGCATTAATTTTTAAATCAAGCATGAATATGCAGGATATCAATGTATTAAGGAAAACCTATCAAATCTATTCAGTTTATGATTTTGTTGTTTTTGTTTTGTCGACATTTGTTTGTTTGTTTTTTATCATAATGATTCTTGTCACACCATGTAATATTTCAGGTAGCTCAATGGAAAATACCTATCAGGATGGAGATCGTGTGCTATTATGGAATATCGGATATTCTCCTAATAATGGAGATGTCATTGTTTTTGATTCTGCAAAATATACAGATAGAGCATCAGCAGAAGCTAGATTTTATATTAAAAGAATTATGGGAAAAGAAAATGATATTATTACCTATGTTCCACAAACACTCACAACAGGAAGCTTGTTTGTGAATAATACCTATATTGAAACGATAAGTCGATCTCAGTATAATACCATATTAAGCTCGATACATTTAGATTACACATTGAAATTTCCTGTTCCTAGAGATAAGATTTTAGTATTTGGAGATAATCGTACACCTGGTGGAAGTCATGATTCTAGAGCCTTTGGGTTTATCGATGAAAGTGAAGTTATTGGTAAAGTCTTATTCCGTTTTTACCCTTTTGCAAAAATTGGAAATCCTGATCCAAATTATAGATAGGTGATAGTATGCAAACAATACAGTGGTTTCCTGGTCATATGGCCAAGGCAAAGCGTGAAATAAGTGAAAAAGTCAAGCTTGTGGATTTAATTATAGAACTCAAGGATGCTAGAATTCCTTATGCCTCAACAAATCCAATGATAGCTGAAATTGTTGGTGACAAACCAAGATTGATAGTATTATGTAAAAGTAGTCTTGCAGATCCGACAGTTACAAAGGAATGGATGGAGTATTATGCCTCTAAAGGCATCATTTCCTTAGATATAGATTCAATCACAGGATATCATACAAAGGATATTTTAAAATATGCTACAATAGCGTTAAAGGAAGTATTTGAAAAAAGAAGAGCTAAGGGAATAACCTCTCAAACTATAAAAGCAATGATTTTGGGCATCCCAAACGTAGGAAAATCGACTCTCATTAATACTTTAGCAAAAAGAAAAGCTACTACAGTTGGAGACCGTCCAGGGGTAACAAAAAATCAGACCTGGATTAAGATTACAGACACTCTTTATCTACTAGATACACCTGGTATTCTATGGCCAAAATTTGAGGATCAAGAGGTTGGCTTAAAGCTTGCAATGTGTGGATCCATTAAGGATGAAATATTAGATTTGAATGGTCTTGTTTTAGCAAGCTTAGATTATATATCTAAGAATTATCCTGAATATTTAAAAAATAGATATAAAATAGAAATTAGCGATTCTTCATCTATGCAAGAGCAAATAGGAAAGAATCGAGGATTTCTTTCAAAGGGTGGAATCGTAGATTTGGAAAGAACAAATCGAATGTTTATTAACGAGCTTAGGGGAATGAAGATAGGAGCGATGAGCTATGAGCGACCAGAAAATCAATCTATATGAATTTGAAGAAAAGCTTTATGATGAAGGATATCATTTGATTTGTGGAGTAGATGAAGCTGGTCGTGGTCCTCTTGCAGGTCCAGTAGTTATTGCCGCTTGTATCTTGCCTCCCTTTTTACGTATTGAAGGAATCAACGATTCTAAACAAATCTCTGCTAAGAAAAGAGCAGAATTGTATAAAATTATTATAAAAAATGCAATTGATTATAAAATTGTTTTTATCAGTGAAAAAGAAGTGGATGAACTCAATATTTACCAAGCGACTAAGAAAGGTATGCTAGAGGCTATAAAGGGGCTCACAACAACCCCTGATTATGCCCT
This sequence comes from uncultured Mollicutes bacterium, assembly GCA_947174785.1. Classification (GTDB taxonomy): domain Bacteria; phylum Bacillota_I; class Bacilli_A; order Acholeplasmatales; family Anaeroplasmataceae; genus Pelethenecus. Next base: position 10,184 of record CAMWKG010000026.1, on the reverse strand, counting down.
AATTGATGCTATGCCTCTTGGTGAATTAAAAATTCCTCACAATTCTATTATTCATGGGGATGCCAGATGTGCAAGTGTTGCAGCAGCAAGTATCTTGGCTAAGGTAACTCGTGATGAGTATATGGAAAAAATGGATGTAAAATATCCTAACTATGGCTTTAAAAAGCATAAGGGATATGGAACAAAGGCACATATAGAAGCTTTAGAAAAGTATGGTCCTTGTGAGATTCATAGAAAAACCTATGCCCCAGTATCCAAATACTTTTCTAAACAATTATCTTTTCATTTCGAATGATATGATTATGAATTTCCTCAATTTTTGATACAAAGTTGGGGCTTTTCTTTTAGTATAAAAGAGATAGAATACTTTTATATCAAAGAACATAAACTATTAAAAAATCTATTGACAACAGAGCAATTTTGAACTAAACTTTAAAAGGGTAAGGAAGTGGAAGCATTGCAAAATATTATTATTGTTGAATCTCCAAGTAAATCTAAAACAATCAGCTCCTATGTGGGGAAAGGATATTTAGTTCTTTCTTCTAAGGGGCATATTTGTGATCTTGCAACTTCAGGTAAAGATGGGCTTGGAATTGATATTGAGCATGATTTTAAGCCAAATTACAAAGTGATGAAGGATAAGGAAGAGCTTGTTGACTACTTGAAAAAAACTTGTAAGGGTCATCAGGTTTATCTTGCAACCGACCCTGACCGTGAAGGAGAGGCCATTGCATATCACCTTGCTAGAACGCTTGAGTTAAGCTTAGATGATTTAAATCGTATTGAATTCCATGAAATCACTAAGCCAGCAGTTCGAAAGGCTTTAGAGAATCCTCATAAAATTGATATGCAAATGGTAAATTCACAGGAATGTAGAAGAATGATTGACCGTATTCTAGGCTTTAAGCTATCTAAGCTTTTACAAAAGAAGATAGGCTCTAAGAGTGCTGGACGTGTGCAAAGCGTTGTACTTAAGCTTATTGTGGATTTAGAAAAAGAAATCCTTGCCTTTATTCCAACGCCATACTATGAAATGGAAGCTAATTTTAATACCTTCAAATTGAAATTGGTTGAGCTTAATGGTATACCTGTTGATTCTAAAAATAGAATTCTAGATCGTAAGATATTAGAAAGCCTACAACCAAAGCTTATGAGCTTTTTTGTAAGTAATATTGCAAATAAGCTTGTGAATCGTAATAGCTATCCGGCATTTACGACATCCACTTTGCAACAGGATGCTTCTAATAAACTGGGTTTTTCTCCAAGTAGAACAATGAGAATAGCCCAAGGACTTTATGAAGGTAAAACCATAAAGGATGAAACTGTCGGTTTAATTACCTATATGCGTACAGATTCTACAAGACTTTCTGATTTATTTGTAGATGATGCACATCAATATATTAGAAGTACTTATGGTGATAAGTATTTAGGAGAAGTAAAAATTAAAGCTGCTAAGAATATGCAGGATGCTCATGAGGCAATCAGACCTACGGCAGTAGAGCGTACTCCTGATGCGATGAAGCCTTATTTAACTGATGATGAATATCAGCTTTATCGTTTGATTTATAATCGTACAATTGCTTCTTTAATGGCACCAGCTCGCTTTAATTCTTTGAAAGTTGAATTTACAAATACAAATTCCTTATGGGCAGTTACGGGTCAAACTATGGAATTTGATGGCTATTTAAAGGCATATGGAAAGACAGAAGAGGATGAAAATACAATCTTACCTAATTTTTCATTAGGAGAAGGCTACAATGCAAATGAGATTGTTATTTTAGATAAAAAGACTCTTCCTAAGGCAAGATATACAGAAGCTTCTATTATAAAAGAAATGGAAACATTAGGTATTGGTAGACCTTCCACCTATGCTCAAACAATCTTAACCCTAAAAGAAAGAAATTATATCACAGTTGAAAAGAAATGCTTAGTCCCTACAGAACAAGGAACGTTAACTAGTGAGAAGTTAGATCAATTCTTTATGGATTTAATTAATGTTTCCTATACTGCAGAGATGGAAACAAATCTCGATGAAATTGCTCGTGGTACTAAAAAAGAGCTAGAGCAATTAAAAGAATTCTATCAGGCATTTATTCCATTATTTGATGTAGCCATGGAAAAAATGGAGGCTATCTATCCAATTCCAACAGAGCAAATTTGTCCGGAATGTGGGGGTATGCTTGTGATTCGTAAATCCAAATTTGGTGAGTTTATCTCTTGTAGTAATTACCCTTCTTGTAAATATGTATACAAGGAAGAAAGTCAAGAGAACGAACCAGTAGATACAGGAATTGTATGCCCTGAATGTGGTAAAGGCCATATTGTTGAGCGTATTGCTAAAACAGGAAAGAATAAGGGAGCTATCTTCTATGCTTGTAATAATTATCCAGCATGTAAGGTAACCTATAGTGATCCTCCTACAAATCATTTCTGCCCAAATTGTGGTAGTATTATGTTAGAGGATAAGGATGGAAAGCTTTATTGCTCTAAGCAATGTGATAAAAAGCTTCTCCAGGAGGAAACCATTTTATGTCCTGTATGTAAGAAAGGGCATATGGTAAAGCGTGTAGCCTCTAAGGGTAAAAATAAAGGGAACATATTCTATGGATGTTCTAACTTCCCTAGATGTAAAAATATTATGACTGAAGAGGATGTTCAAAAATTATCATAAAAAGCTGTGTTGGAATTTTTCCACACAGCTTTTTCGTTTTTATTAGGAAAATGGAAAGCTTTGTGATACAATATTAGTATTGAAGGAGAAGTGGTCCTATGTTTCTTAAATCAGCTTATTTTCCAGGCTTTGATTATTTTACAAAGCAGACCTGTATCCATAATTATTATCCAGCTAAGATTTTGGCAAGGCTTGATATAAGGGATATAGATTTATCAGATATTACTATTTTTTATGGAAATAATGGAAGTGGAAAATCTACACTTTTAAATTTACTTGCAGAAAAAGTTAAGGCATCTAGGCAAACTCGCTTTTTTAAGGATGAGGAATGGGTGGTTGGACCTAAAGGGGGCTCCATACACAAGCTTTTTGATGAATGTGTAAATGAGGTGGACCTCACATTAGAAATTGGAGAAAATGGTAAGCCTATAGAACTACCATTTCACCGCAAGATGATAACAAGTGAGGATATTTTTAAGATATTAGATTCCAAAAAGGAATTTAATCAAAATATAGTTTTAAAGACAGATGAAGTAAATAAACAAGGGAAAAAGCTTTTAAAGGAAGGCTATTACTATAGAGGAATGGAGGATTTCGAAAGATTAAAGGATTATAACACGATGAGAAGCTCTCCAAAAAGGTATATTGCCAGCAAGGTTGGTACTAAGAAGATACAATACTCTAATGGAGAAACAGCCTTAAGATATTATATGGATATGATAGAAAATGACGGGATTTATTTTTTAGATGAGCCAGAAAACTGCTTGTCTCCTTTATATCAGCTTGAACTAAGAGATCTCATTTTATCTTCTCAAAGATATTGTAATTGTCAGTTTATTATTGCTACACACTCCCCTTTTTTCTTGAGTCTAGATGGAGCAAGAATTTATAATTTAGATAAAGAACCAGTGGTAAGTGAGAAGTGGTATCAATTAGAAAATTCTATAGTCTGGTATAATTTCTTTAAAGAGTATCAGGATGTTTTTGAGGGGAAGGAAGAGCCTGACCATACTTTTCCAGTATTAACAGATAAAGAGTTTGATCAGCTTATGGAAACCTTAAAAGAAATGCAATGTACAACTGAGTTTATTGGTATTGTTCGTGGGAACGAGGAATATCTTTCAAAAGTGTTTTATTTATTAAGTAAGTACCCAGATTTAGAGGAAATGGATTTACGGGCAGAATTAGGACTGATTCGTTAGATTTCTTTGTTGTATTATTAGAGGTGTATTTCTTGAAATTATATAGGCAATTATGATATAATTCATAAAGGATATGGAGTTGATTTTATGGGCTTCTTTGATTTATTTAAGAAAAAGGACAAAGAAAAAAGTAAAAAATATAAATTAGGTCTACACAAGACAAGAGAAGGTGCCTTAGCAGGTCTTCGTGAGATTCTATCTAAAAGTACAAAAATAGATGATGAATTATTTGATGAGCTAGAAGAAGTTTTCATTATGGCTGACATTGGTGTTGATACCGTTGTTGATTTTATTGATGAGCTAAGAGATGAGGTTTATCATAAAAAAATAGAGGATCCATTATTATTGCAGGAAATGATCATGGATAAAATGTTTGAAATCTATTTAAATGGCGAAATCGTAAATGCCAATCTAAAGCTTAAGAAGAATGATTTATCTGTAGTTTTATTTGTAGGTGTAAATGGTGTTGGAAAAACGACATCTATAGCTAAGATAGCCCATTCCTATAAGAAGCAAGGAAAAAAGGTTTTACTTGCTGCAGGCGATACCTTCCGTGCAGGTGCAATTGAACAGTTATCCGTTTGGGCAAAGCGTGTGGGAGTTGATATAGTAACTAAGGAGGCTGGGTCTGACCCTTCTAGTGTAATTTTTGAAGCTTGTAAAAAGGCAAAAAATGAGCACTATGACTTATTACTTTGTGATACTGCAGGGCGTTTACAAAACAAAGTCAACTTAATGAATGAGCTTGCAAAGATGAAGCGTGTTATTGAAAATGTATGTCCAGGGGCTCCAGATGAAACCTTACTTGTCATAGATGCAACCACAGGTCAAAATGGAATGTCTCAGGCTAAGGCCTTTAAAGAGGCAACAGATGTTACAGGTGTCATCTTGACCAAGCTAGATGGTACATCTAAAGGTGGTATTGTTTTAGCTATCCGTCATGAGATGGGAATCCCTATCAAATATATTGGTTTAGGCGAGTCTGTCGAAGACCTAGAGGTGTTTGATATTGAACAGTATTTATATGGTCTATTTGCCGACTTCTTTGAGGAGTAACCTATGTCTATGACGATTGAAAAAAGAGAAGAAATCATCAGTCTTTATGATACTTATGGAATCTTACTCACAGATAAGCAAAAGAACTATTTTGAAAGCTATTATTTTGATGATTTATCCATTACGGAGATTGCAAGTAATTTTGAGGTTTCAAGAAATGCAGTTTTTGATCAATTAAAGAGAGTAAGTCTCATTTTAATAGAGTATGAGGAAAAGCTTAAGATAGTAGAAAAAACTTCCAAAATAGAAAAATTAGAATTATCAAAACCTTTGAAAGAAGAAATACTAAATATACTAAAGGAGTGAAGCGTATGGCATTTGATAGCTTAAGTTCACGTTTACAAATGGGCTTACGTCGTTTGACGGGCAAGGGAAAATTAAATGAAAATGACATCGATGATATGCTAAGAGAGGTACGTCTTTCTTTATTAGAAGCCGATGTAAATTATAAGGTAGTAAAAAAATTCCTAGCCAACATTAAAGAACAGGCCTTAGGAGAGCATATTTTAAAAGGTTTAAATCCAGGCCAACAGGTAGTTAAAATCGTTCGTGAGGAATTGAAAAAGACTTTAGGCGATGAGGCAGTAGAGTTAAGCTTTGCATCTAGTGGTATGACTGTAGTTATGGCTGTAGGCTTACAGGGTGCTGGTAAAACAACAGCCGTTGGAAAAATGGCTTTATTTTACCGTAAAAAAATGAAGAAAAAACCAATGCTGATAGCTGCCGATATTTATCGTCCTGCAGCAGTTGATCAGCTTGTTACGCTAGGTAAGCAAATTGATGTTCCTGTATTTGAAATGGGAACTAAGGTCTCTGCCCAAAAGATTGTAACAGAGGGCTTGAAGAAAGCAAAAGAGGAAGGCTACAATTTAGTCTTCATTGATACAGCAGGTCGTTTAGAAATCAATGAGGAGCTTATGGATGAGCTTAAGGACATTGAGAAGATTGCTTCCCCTCATGAGATTTTGCTTACTGTGGATGCAATGGCAGGTCAAAATGCCGTAAATGTAGCTTTGGCCTTCCATGAAAAATTAAATATTACTGGCTGCATTTTGACAAAGCTTGATGGAGATACTCGTGGAGGTGCTGCCCTTTCCATAAAGGAAATGACAGGAATTCCAATTAAGATTATGTCTACTGGTGAAAAGCTTGATGCAATGGAAATTTTTTATCCAGACCGTTTAGCTGATCGTATTTTAGGTATGGGCGATGTACTATCCCTAATTGATACAGTTACAGAAAACATTGATGAAGAAGAAATGAAGTCAATGGCTGAAAAGATGATGAGCAACTCATTTAACTATAATGATATGCTTAAGCAGTTTAAGATGATTAAGCGTATGGGGTCTATTTCTAAAATCTTAGGCTTTCTTCCCGGAATGCGAAACATCAAACAGGCAATGGCTAACGTTGATGATAATGCCTTAGATAAGATAGAATGTATCATTTTTTCTATGACTGAAAAGGAAAGAAGTCATCCAGAATTAATCGATAGAGATTATAAACGCAGAGAAAGAATTGCCAAAGGTTCTGGTAGAACTATCCAAGAGGTAAATCAGCTTAGAAGCTCTTTGGAAAATATGAAGAAGACAATGAAGCAAATGAATAATATGTCAGAGGCGGATGCTAGGCGTATGCAGTCTCAAATGAAAAATGGCAATTATTCTGGTATGGCTCAGCCTAAGGTTCATAAAGGTAAAGGCAAGGGCAAAGGGAATTTTAGATATTAATGAAAAATCCATGAGCATATCATGGTTTTTCACATTTTAGGAGGAGCTTATGAAAATCGCAATCATTGGCTTTAGTGGTACAGGAAAATCCACTCTAGCAAGAAAATTATCTAAGTTTTATTCTATTCCAGTCCTACATTTAGATGCTTGCCACTTTAAACCAAATTGGGTGGAAAGAACAGATGAGGACATGACCTCAATTGTGTCTGAATTTCTAAATAAAGAAAATCAATGGGTAATAGAAGGAAACTATATTCGGATTTGTAAGGAAAGATTTCAAGAAGCTGATTTAGTGATTTATCTAGCTTATAACCGCTTTTCCTGCCTTAAAAATGTGGTTCATAGATATAATACATTTAAAAATAAAACCCGTCCTGATATGGCAGATGGTTGTGCAGAAAAATTAGATAAAGAGTTTATTTTTTGGGTATTTTATAAGGGCAGAAGCAAACGTAAAAAAACAAATTACAAAAATATCGTTTTAAATGCCAAGAAAGGACTTATCTTTAAAAGTCGTAAAAAATTACACAAATATTTGAAAAATTTAGGAGTAGATAATTATGAAGCTAGTATGTAGCCTTCCCTCTTTCCATCTTCTTAAGGATATTGCATCCTATGTTGATGGTGTTTTATTAGAGGATCATGCTGATATTTTAAACCAAATTCATACTGTAGAAGCCTATGGACTAGTTTCAATCTATAAGCTAAATGAAATGGTCTTTCCTTTAGAAATAGAAAAGTATAGAAAAAAGATTCTTTTCACAAAGGATACAAATTGTTTGTATTATATTACAGATTTAGGTCTTGCCCATATTTTAAAGGAATTAGGGCTTATCCAAAGGACTATCTTTGATCCTATTACGATGATAACAAATAGCTTGGATGCAAAAGAATTTATGGAGTATGGCTTTCATTCCATTGGATTAAGTAATGAAATTACGCTTAAGGATATAGAACAAATAATTAAAAAAACGAATATAAAATCTTTTTTACAGGTCTTTGGCTATCGTTTAATGTTGAATACAAGAAGAACACTGATTTCTTTGTATGAAGAAAAAATACAAACTGAAATTCAAAAGACAAATTTAAAAATTGAAGAAGCTACAAGAACAGATGCATTCCCGATTGTTGAAACGAAGACGGGCACTAAAATATACCGTAGCTATCTCATATCTTTATTAAATGAACTGGATGCTCTTCCTTTAGAATATGCTTTTTTAGAGTCATTTGGATTAGATGAGAATACCTTCATAGAGGTAGTAAAATTATTTTCTTCCGTAAAATCTGGAAAAAATAAGGAAGAAGCTATAGTCTTTTTAAAATCTTTAAATTTACCTATAGGAGAAGGTTTTTCCTATCAGGATAGTGTCTATATGAAGGAGGAGTTTTAAATGGTAGAATTACTCGCTCCTGCTGGAGATTTAGAAAAATTAAAAATAGCTATTTTATACGGCGCTGATGCTGTATTCATTGGAGGATTAAAGTTTTCCTTACGTTCTCGAGCTTCAAACTTTACACTTGAAGATATAAAAGAAGGCTGTACATTTGCCCATGAACATCACGCAAAGGTTCATATAACCTGTAACATTGTTATGCATGAAATAGATACAGAAGATATTTTAGAGTATTTAAAGGCATTAGAGGAAGCTGGAGTAGATGCCATTATTGCTTCATCTATAACAATTTTAAAGCTTGTTGTACAGCATACCTCTATGGAAGCACATGTATCTACACAAACCTCTTGCTTGAATCAGGAGGCAGTTGCCTTTTATAAGGAGTTAGGTGTAAAGCGAGTTGTTTTAGGTCGTGAGCTAACCTTAGAGGAAATAGAGTTTGTCAAGAAAAATACATCCATAGATTTAGAAGTATTTATACATGGTGGAATGTGTGTTTCCTATTCTGGAAGATGCATGCTTTCTAATAATATGACCAATCGTGATGCAAATAGAGGAGGCTGTGCCCATAGCTGTAGATGGAATTATAATCTATATCAGAAGGATCATAAAATCAATCCAGAGGGAGATTATTTTGCTATGAGCAGTAAGGATTTATGTGCAATTCGAGCAATTCCAAAACTGATGGAATTAGGCATTCATTCCTTTAAGATTGAAGGAAGAATGAAAAGTCTACACTATATTGCAACGATTGTGAAAGCCTATCGTACACTCATAGATGATATAAATAGCAATTCACTCAAGGATTTTAACTATTATGAAGCTATGATCAATAAAGCAGAAAACAGATTAACCTCCACAGGATTTTTATTTGGACTTCCTACAATAGATGAGCAGCTTTATGATTTAGATGCCTCCATTCCAAATAAGGATTTTGTAGGTATTGTCCTAGATTATGATGAGACTACAAAAAAAGCCACTATTGAACAAAGAAACCATTTTGTTCCTAATAGTAGCTTAGAGGTTTTTGGACCACATCATAATGATGTGATTAAGATAAAAGAAGTATATGATAAGGACAATGTGAGTCTAGATGCCGCAAGACATCCAAGACAGATTGTATACTTTTATACAGATTATCCTTTAGAAAAGGATGATCTCTTAAGACTGAATTAGACTTCTAACCTGAAGATAGGCTTTAGAAAGCTTAGAATAGTCAATGTCCTCAATAAAGTTTGCGATATCGCAAACATCCAAATTACATTCTAGTAGTGGAATAGAGCTTTTATTTTCCTCCTTTAGACAAGCAGGATACATCGTAAAATTTAAAAGCTTATTAATACCAAAATAAAGACGTCCCTTATTTCCGTACTGATAGGCTTTATAAACGAGTTCCTTTTCAAAGTTACGCTTTGAGCCGTATGCATTATTTAAGGACTGCATAAATACCTCTGAAATAGTTGTGTTTGTTTTAACCATATGCTTGGCTCCTTTCTGGTGGTGATAGTATGATTTTTGTCAATGTGAATTCAATAAATTTTAAAGTTGAAGTGATTTTAAGAAGGTCAAACCGTAAAATTTATCTTCGCATTAAAAACGGCATTATAGTGATAACTACGCCTGTTTCGCTCTCCTATGACAAGATTTCTGATATGATTAAGAAGAACTTTAATTACATAATGAAGTATATGAATGTACCTCTAGAAATAGAAGATAAGATTCATTATTTAGGAAAATTATATCCTTTAAATATTCTTGAATCCTCCTCTAATGAAATCTATGTTCTAGATGATGAAATCAAAGTATATTCTAAAACTCCTCAATCTGTTGGAAAGCTCATAGAGTCATTATATAAAAACACACTTTCAAATGTTGTCGAAAGGTATTCAAAAGACATATTATTTCAATTTAATATAACCTTTGATGTGAAATTTCAATATAGGAATGCTAAGGGCTATTATGGAGAATGTTTTTCAAAGAAAAACCTTATTGTTCTTTCCACTCGTCTTGCCAAATATGATTTAAAATATATTTTATCTGTGATTTATCACGAGTGTGCACATTTTAAATATCAGAATCATCAAAAAGAATTTTATGAGTATTTGGAGGAAAGATATCCTAATTATAGAAG
>CAMWKG010000025.1 GCA_947174785.1 uncultured Mollicutes bacterium | reverse complement strand
TTTTTTTTTCAAGCACAAGACGGCATACGAGCTCAGCCTCGGTCTCGTGGGCTCGTAGATTTGTATAAGAGACATCTTTATATCTATACCGGTTGTAAAAAATACCTAATAAACTAATAATAAAAAATAAATAGCTAATCCCTAACCCAAATCGTTGATTCAAGGGGTGATAATTTTCAATTCTTAATTTTGCTTGAGTATCACATTCTATCTCACAAAACAACTTTCCTTTTTTCTTTTTTATGTTGACCTCTTTATCATCTATAAATATAGTTGGCTTTAGAGAACAATAATTTCTAATAAATATAGTTAACTTAGGCATCCACTCCACCACCTTTTAATCCTATGATTAATAGGACAACAAATACAATCGCAAGACATATGCTGAAAATTAATTTTGTTCTAGTTGCTTTGTTTTTATAATCAGGAAGAAGACAAAGAATTGCAACAAAAAGGAAAGCCAAGCTTATGGCTACAACCGTAGGAATGTAGGATTTAGCAACCATAAACAACTCACTAAAAGAAGATGTGACATCAAGCAAATTCCTAAACCCCTCATCTAGTAAAATAGTAAAAAGAGTTAGAAGTGCCATCATAAGTAAAACCAATAAAATTAATAGAACTAAAATTTCAGATACTAAAAGGCCAAGCAAACAAATCAAACCAAAGAAGGAAAATCTGAAAAAAATAGTTCCAAGGTGAGCTAAATTTTTTCGTAAATTGTAACTCATTTAACCGCCTCCTTTTATTTATTTTTTAAACCGATACTGCTACCAATAGAATAACATAATTTTAACCATTTGTCTATTTTAATTTAAAAATAAAATAAAACCAATTATTCTTATGTTTTAATATTAGTATTCTACTAATTTATGGTATAATACCATATAGGTGGTGAAAAAATGGAAATTAAAATAGCAATCAAGGAATTAGCTCATTTTATATGTCAATCTGGTAATTTGACAAGTGAATATTTTTCATCACGCGATTTAGAAGAGGGAACAAAACTTCATAAGTATCTTCAAATGAAATATAATGAGAAAAGTCAAAGTGAAGTATATATCAAAAAAGAAATTACATATCATAACCGAAGCTTAATTTTACATGGTTTTATAGATGGAGTTTTAGATATAGATGATGAAATCATTATTGAAGAGATAAAATCTACAAAGCTAGATTTTGAGGAACTGGAACCCAAAGAAGAGCATTTGGCCCAACTAAAAATATACACCTATTTATATGCATTAGAACATGAGATGCCATCTATCCATGCAAGACTAACTTACGTTTCTGTTGTTGATTATAAAGTGAAAGAATACGATTATATTTTATCACTAGAAGAATTAGAGGATTTCTTTTTTGATATATTAGAACAATATATGGAATGGGTGGAGCTTAATGAAGAAGCCCAAAAGAATAAAGAAGAAACTATTAAAACAATTAAATTTCCATTTGATCAAATGCGCCCTGGTCAAAGAGACATGATGAGAGCCTGTTATCAAACGATGAAAAACAAAGATATATTATATGCCATTGCACCAACAGGAATTGGAAAAACTATGGCAACAATGTTTTCTACTTTAAAGGCGCTAGAAGGAAAAGATAAACTCTTTTATTGTACAGCTAAAGGAAGTGGAAAGAATGCACCACTTGCTGCCATTAAGCTTTTAGAGAAAAAGGGGTTAAAAATAAAGACGATCAACCTGACTGCAAAAAATAAAATTTGTAATGCAAAATTCAAAACTTGTAAGCCAGATGAATGCCCCTTTGCGGTTGGCTATTTTGATAGAATTAGAAATGCAACAGAATATATATTTAAAAATTGGAATACCTATGATGAGGACATTATATCTGTAGTTGCAAATAAATTTAAGATTTGTGCTTTTGAATTTAGTTTAGATTTATCCTATTATTGTGATATCGTATTAGCTGATTATAATTATGTGTTTGATCCTAGAGTTCGTTTGATTCGCTATTTTGAAAGTGATACATATCATCCTAAGGTTTTAGTTGATGAAGCACATAACTTAATATCAAGAAGTAAAGACATGTATTCAGCAACGATTTGCGAAGAGGATATAAGAATCTTAAGAAAATTATTAACTGGATATAAACCATTGGTGCGGTCTGATTGTAATAAATTAATTGAGCATATGAATTCTTACCGAGAATATTTAGTAGAAGAAACGATATATGTCAACACTACATTAGATTCTGATTTGGTTGCTATGATAAAGGCACTAATAAGCAAATGTGATTCTTTATTTTTAGAAAACAAAAAAATACAAAATAAAGATGAAGTGCTAGAGATATATTTTAAACTATTAGATTTTTCAAATATAGCTACTTATTATGGACCTACGCATCGATTAATAGCTAAGCTTGATAAAGATATATGTACTATATCTATGATGTGTTTAGACGCTTCTAATTTCATATTAGAAACAATTGAGGAATCAATAAAAGGAATAGTTTTCTTTTCTGCAACTTTGACACCATTCCAATATCATGCAGATTTATTAACCCAAGGCAAAGGAAATTTTTTAGAACTTCCGTCGCCATTTGATCCAGCTAATCTTGATATTATCATAAACAATAAAGTATCTACCAAATATAAAGAACGAGCGTATTCTATAGATACCATTTTAGAAGCAATAGAAACATTAACAAATACAAAATCAGGAAATTATATTGTATTTTTCCCATCCTATCAATATTTGCATATGGTTGTGGATGCATTAGGTGATGTTGATTTTGATGTGATTGTACAAAAGCCCACAGATACTGAGGCAGAACGAAATGCAATTATATCAGAATTTAAACAGACAGGCTCATGTAGAGTAGGATTCTTCGTACTTGGTGGTGTTTATGCTGAGGGAATTGATTTGATTGGAGATTGGCTGAATGGTGTCATTATTGTAGGTGTTGGGCTTCCAATGTACTGTGATGAGAACAACATATTAAAGGATTATTTTGAAGAAAAATATCAAAATGGATTTGAATATGCTTATACCTATCCAGGCTTTACTAAAGTGGTTCAGGCTGTTGGGCGTGTAATTCGTAGTGAACAGGATCGTGGGGTAGTCATACTATTAGATGAAAGATTTACCCATATGAAATATCAGTCGCTTATGCCTAGACATTGGTTAAATAAAAAAGTTATTACTGATTCATATCGTTTAAAAAAAGAATTAGAGAATTTTTTTGGCAAAGACTAAAAGAGGTGATAGCAGTTGAAAAATATCTTATATTATGTGAAAAGATTTGGTAATCGCACATTTGAAGATTTTTCTTTTAATGAAATTGACGGCTTAATCCTTTCTCAAATTTCTTATATGAATTTAGATTTTGTACTTCCTACAATTGATGATACCATGGAAGATGTTTCTTTATTAGAAGTATTAGATCAAGAACATTTAAAGGTTGCCTGTGAAAATACATTAGATAGAAAAAACAATTACAAATTAATTAAGCTTTTACAAAAGACAAAAAGATATGAAGGATTACATATGAATTATTTTTCAAACCAATTCAATGTAGAAGAAGTAGAACAATTTTGTGCAATGACTTTTATTTTTAAAAGCTTTATGTTTATAGCGTATAGAGGAACCGATATTACATTATTAGGATGGAAGGAAAATCTGAATATGTCCTATCTTGACATTATTCCATCTCAGAGGGAGGCTACTCGTTATTTAGAAAGAGTAGCAGGGAAAAGAAATTTACCAATGTATTTAGGAGGACATTCTAAGGGTGGAAATTTGGCAGTTTATGCTGCATATAGTACAACCCAAGAGATTCAAGACAGAATTATCTTTATTTATGATTATGATGGGCCAGGATTTCAAACGGAAATTCATAAAACAGAACAGATGCAACAACTGTTAACACGAATAGAGAAATACACTTGTCGTGAGGCAATGGTTGGAATATTATTATATCATAGTGAAGATTTGATTTTTGTTAAGACAAAAGGGTTAAGTATATTTCAACATGATCCTTACAATTGGATAGTAAGAAAAGATGGAAAATTTAAGCTTGTAGATAAAGCAAATATATTTTCTAAAACCTTTGAAAAAACTACCCATGATTTTATTGAAACCTCCTCTATAGAGGTTAGAAAAAAATTTCTTGAAATTCTATTTCAGGTAAGTATGGAACATTCTTATTCGACAGTTTTAGATTGGGTTAGACATCCCTTTCGGTCTATACGAGGAATTATTAAGCGGTATAGAAATTTAACATCAGGACAAAGAACCTTCTTTAAAAAGATGCTAAAAAAATATCGTATAATGTGGAAACAAAACTTTAAACTATTTTTACATACAAAATAAGGAGGAAAATTAAAATGGAAAGTAGAGTAATTGAAGCAGCAAAAAGACATAAGAATGGATACAATTGTTGTCAAGCGGTTATTTGTACATATGCAGATTTACTAGGGATTGATGAGGTGACAGCATTTCGAGTATCTGAAGGCTTTGGTTTAGGCATTTCAAAAGAGTATAGAACTTGTGGTTCTGTATGTGCAATGGTATTAGCTGCGGGCTTAAAGAATAGTGATGCTAATATGGCAAAGCCAGCATCTAAGCTTGCAACATTCGATATAGGTCATAAGATGATTGATCGATTTGAAGAAATGAATACCACCTCTATTTGTAAGGTGTTAAGAGGTACTGATGGAATAACGGATCGTCTTAGAAGCTGTAGAGGTTGCGTTATGGATTGTGCTCAAATTATTGAAGAGGTTTTATTTGAAGGACAGTTTGAGCCTTATACAGGACCAAAGGAATATGAATAATCTCTATTAAAAGTATACCAATTTTACATAGAATATGGTAAAATAGAAGTATGAAAAAAATAATTAAGATGATACTTATTGGAATAGAAACTGCAGTATTATTTGTTGCTGTTGGAGGACTTACAACAGCAATTACTAAAACCCTCTATTCTGATATATTAATTGAAAATTTTAAGAGTAAGGCTGTTTATAATGAAGAAGCCTCTTCAAGTATGCTTAAGGTATATGTAGTGCCATCTGCTGAAGAAAGACCAACTGTTGAAAGGATAGGCAAGGATTACTATCCGGGAAACGAAGGAGATATTTTAATTACCTTGAAATCAGAATTGGAAATTCCTTTTGTACATGAAATTGTTTCTTTCTTTGCAGGAGGTCATGCTGCATTAGTTTTAGGTGACTATGAGGATGAAATTGATAAGGTAGATTCAATGTATACAGTAGAATCATCAGGCTTGAATGATGATTTAAATTTGGCAGACACCTATTCCAAGACCTATTGGAAAGAATATAAATATCCTGTTATTGGATTGAGAGTTCGTATGACAGAAGAGGAACGAACAAAAGTTGTAGCTAGGGGCTTGGCTCTAGCAGGAGATCCTTATAATTATTCATTCTTGTTTGATACAGAAAACAAATCATATTGCAGTGATTTAGTATCCAAAGCATTTGATTCTATCGGCGTAAATTTAAACAAGGATAGCTTTACAACTTCTATTTATGATTTATTGGTTAGTGGAGAGACATATATAACATATTACCGCTATTTTGATAATAATGGTGTAGAGTATGTTTATTATTTAGATTCAAAATAAAGGAGGGTATGGTATGGCCTATGTAGCATTATATCGTGCGTATCGACCACAAAAGTTTTGTGATGTGGTTGGACAACAGCATATTATTAAAACCTTGCAAAATGCAATTAAATTAAATAAAGTAGCCCATGCTTATTTGTTTTGTGGACCTAGAGGTACTGGTAAAACAACTTTAGCTAAAATTATGGCCAAGGCTTTAAATTGTGTACATGGACCATCTATAGAGCCTTGTGATGAATGTGAAATTTGTCAAGGTATCCAAAAAGGAACGATTGCTGATGTTGTTGAAATTGATGCAGCATCTAACAATGGTGCAGATGACATTAGAGCTTTAAGAGATAGTGTGAAATATATGCCCGCTGTAGGAAAATATAAGGTGTATATTATTGATGAGGTTCATATGCTTTCTAACGCGGCCTTTAATGCTTTATTAAAAACACTAGAAGAACCACCAAAACATGTTATCTTTATTTTAGCTACAACAGAACCTTATAAATTACCAAGTACGATTTTATCTCGTTGTCAGAGATTTGATTTTCAATCCTTGGCTATAGAAGATATCTTAAAGAGATTAAAGATTGTTGCAGAAGCAGAAAATATTCATATGACAGAAGAAGCATTTAATCAAATCGCTTCCTCCGCAGAAGGTGGTATGCGTGATGCATTATCTTTATTTGATCAAACGATATCCTTCAGTATTCATGATGAGATTACGTTAGAGGATGTACTTGCAGTAAGTGGAAATGTCAGCTATAAGGAATTACTTAAAATTCTAGATGCTTGTTTAGAAGGAAATGGAACAGAGGCTCTTAAGCTTGTAGATGCTATCTTAAAGGAAGGTAAAGAAGTTCCTAGAGTTATTAATGATATGATTATCTTCTTAAGAGATGTGTTACTATTTAAGAGTAATGCTATTTTAGATGATAGATTAGAGTTCCATGCTCAAGAATTTATAGATTTCGCAAAAAAGATTTCTAAGACTGTAATTTATGATTGGTTAAATCATTTAAATGAGACAAACAATACAATGCGCTTTTCCAACCAGAAACGTGCTTATCTAGAATTAGCTATACTTAAAATGAGTGATATTAAGTTAAATGAGGAAGCTAATTTGTTAGAACGTATAGAACAACTGGAGCATACAATTCATATGCTTTCTATGACAAAGGCAGAAGCACCAAAGCCACAGCCTATTGAGGTAAATATTCCTACAAGAGAAGAAATTAAGCAAATGCAAGCAGAACCAATTTCTGAGGATCCTGTAGAAGAACCAAAAATAGAAGCACCAAAGCCACAGCCTATTGTAACGAGTAATGAAGTACAAGTTGAGGAAATTGAAGAAATTTTAAATTCTGCTTCTAAATCTAGAAAGGTTAGATTACAGGCTATTTGGAAACAAATTGGATTAGAATATTCTGGTATGTTTGTTGCACAAATTCTTGTTGCAGGAGAAATTGTTGCTGTAAACGAAAACAAGTTGATTGTAGTTTTAAACGATTTAGGCTTCTGTAATCGATTGATGCGTTATGAAAATTATCAAAAGATCATGGAAATTTTTGAGACTTTTAATGCTAATATAACAGATTATATTTGTTTGCCAAAAGGAATTTGGAACAAAATAAAAGCAGATTATGCTTCTAAATATTCTCAAGAAAATCCAGTAGTTCATTTGGAAAAAATAAAAATAGGAGTTCTTAAAAGAAAAGAACCTGAGCAAGTTGAAAATAAAGATGAGCAATATGAACAATTGTGTGAACTCATCGAAAAAGAAAAAATAGAAATTTCGGAGGATTAATATGAATCAACAAGCAATGATGCGTTTAAGAAAAATGCAAAAACAAATGGAAGAGGCTCAAGCAAAGCTAGAGTCAACGGTATTTACAGGAACAGCAGGTGGGGGAATGGTTACTGTAGAGGTAAAAGGAACTCATGAGGTAGTATCTGTTAAAATTGATCCAGATGCTTTAGAATCTAAAGAGGATATTGAAATGATTGAAGATACTATTGTTGCAGCTCTAAATGATGCAACCAAAAAGATTGAAGCTGAATCACAAAAGGCATTAGGCGGATTCGGCGGTGGATTTGGTGGCTTGTTCTAATGCTGAAATATCCTAAGCCATTAGAGGATTTAATTGAGGATTTCACAAGATTACCCTCTGTTGGTAAAAAATCTGCAGAACGGTTTGCCTTATATGTGTATACAAGGATGAATGAAGAAACAACACAAAATTTTTCAAAGCATTTAATTGATGTGAAAAACAACATTCACATTTGTAAATCATGTGGAAATATTTGTGAAGAGGACTTGTGTAGTATTTGTAAGGATCAAACTAGAAATCATAAACAAATTTTGGTGGTAGAAACCATTAAAGATTTATACACTATAGAAAACGTGAATGAATATCAAGGTATTTATCATGTTCTAAATGGAGCTATTAGTATTTCTAAAGGTATAGGAACACAGGACTTAAATATTGACTCTTTGGTTCAACTTGTTCAAACAGAAAACTTAGAGGAAATCATTCTAGCTACAAATGCCACATTAGAAGGAGAAATTACGGCAAGATATATTAAAGAGCTTTTACAAAATTATCCTGTAAAGGTAACTCGAATTGCTCATGGTTTACCTGTGGGTGGGGAAATGTCTTATGCAGATGAAATGACTTTACTTAAGGCAATGGAAGGTAGAAGAGAATATTAAAAAAATCATCATCATATAATTAGATGGTGATTTTATGCTGAAAGCAATTAAATATGTTTTAAAGTCAGTTGTTATCGGTGTAGTTTCTGTTCTAGTATTCAATCTAATCGGACAGTTCTTTAATCTGTCTTTACCCTTTAATCCATTATCTATCTTATTAATTGGCTTTTTTAGATTGCCAGGATTTATTGTGTTATTAATACTTTTAGTAATTTAGGAGTTTTATATGGTTGTATCCTTTTTGAGTTTTGATAATGAGAAGAATAAAACAAGCTTCCAAGCTGAAGCTGTTCAAAATGATAATGTAATTAAATTTGAGGACAAGTCTTCTACAGGCACTCAAATTCAGATTACAATCTTAGAGGATTCATTTATTTTACAACGCTTTGGCTTCATAGAAATGTATTTACAATTTTGCCTGGACAAGCATACAAAAGGTAAATACAAAAACAAGGATGGTCTTGAATTTGATTTTGAGGTGCATACAAAAAGCTTAAGTATTGAAAAAACAAAGCTTAAGGTATGTTATGATATGGTAATGGATGGAGAAATTATAAGTTCACTTACATTTCAAGTTGTTTTATTTCAAAACTAGAAAAAAAGTACTTTTTAATGAAAATAATCGTGTGTTTTGTACAATAACACTTGATAATTTCTAAAAACTTTAGTAAAATATCTAGTGTTTCAAATATTGGAGGAATTATAAATGGAAAATGTTTCGCAGATGTCTCTATTAGAGGTAGCAATCTATTTAATGGAACAAAAGAAGGCACGCCAGAATATTCGTGCACTTATTAGAGAAGTATTAGAAATTAAAGGCTTAGATGATGCTGATGGAAGACTTGCTACACAATTATATATTGACATTACTACAAGTTCGAAATTTGTATATATGGGTGATGAAGAGTGGGATTTAAAATGTCGTCAATCCTTAGATGAATATGATAAGGATGGTTCTGCCTTCAATGTTAAAGGTGCTGATCTTGAGGATGAGCCTTTAGAGGATGAAGAAGACGATGAAGAAGAAGCTCTAGATGAAGATGAAGACGAGTACGAAGATGAAGAAGACGATGAATACGAAGACGAAGATGAGTATGAGGATGAAGACGATGAGGACTCTGAGTACGAGGATGATTATGATGAAGATGATGATGCAATCATCGATGGAGAACTTACAGAACGTTATTCTGAAGATGACTTCAATGAGGATAAGTACAACGATCTAATGGACGATTACGAGGATATGTACGAAGAATAAAAAGATATGAGACCATTTTTGGTCTCTTTTTTTTGAAAAAAATAAGTTTTACAAAAGTTTAACATTTCTTTCAAGAAACTTTAAATTTTAACGATTATACTTAGGGTGTAAAGTTTAGGAGGAAGAAAGAAATGAAACAATATGAAAAGAATTATGTAGAAAAGGTAGTAAATCAATACAAGCCAAAGGAACCAACAAAGCTAGACGAATTAAAGGCTCTAGATAAGAAGGTTAATCAGCCAGCATTAATTTTTGCTTGTATTTTTGGAGTTTTAGGAAGCTTGGTTTTGGGAACAGGGATGTGTATTGCCATGAAGGTTATATTAGAAAACTTGTTTTATATAGGAATTGTCGTAGGAATTGTTGGTATAATTATGGTATGCATAGATTACCCAATTTATAAAAAAATTTTAAAGGCAAGACGCTCAAAGTATAGTGAAAGAGTTGTAGAACTAAGCAACGAACTTTTAAATAATTAAGAATATCCATCATTATTGATGGATATTTTCCCGTTAATATAGTATAATGGGTTTAGGATTGGAGAATGTTTTATGTTTGGTTGGATTAAGCGATATAGAGCGCTAAGTTTTGAAGATAGAACAATTTTTAATGCTAGATTCTCTATACTTTTTAATTTAATTTTGGCAATAGGAAAGCTTATCTTAGGTTTTTTTGCGAACAATGTATTTTTTGTTACAGCAATTGTAAATATTTTTATGATGCTTTCAAGATTTGAATGCTATTTAGGTGCTACAAAGCCTCATCGTAGAAGCTTTCGATATAGAAATAACTTTGTGGGAACCTTCCTGGTTCTTGCGGGGATAGGTTATGCAATATATATGTTCTTATTATTGTTTTCTGTATTTGAAACAAGTGATTATAGTATGTTTGTAGGAATCGTGATTGCCTTTATATCCTTTGTCGAGCTTGGTGTTGCGATTAGAGGCTGTTTAAATGCATATGGCGTAGGACATTATTATAGAAACATAAAAATGATTAACTTATGTTCAGCCTTAACTGCAATAGCCTTGACAGAAATGGCAATTATGTCCTTCGCAGATGAAACTGATACAAAGGTATTTGACTGTTGGTTTGGTATAGGCGTTGGAATAATTATTATTATCTTAGGGATTTATGTATTTATTGCACCTTTGGTAAGCATTATTGATCGAAAGCATAATGTCTACAAAATAACAGAAAATTCAGACTTGCTTGAAGAAGAACGTTTTAAATTTAAGCTTACCAATTCTAAATTTTACGGTAACTACTACTATATTGGAAAAATACAAAGAAACATTATGGATGGTTTGGTTTTACAAGAGAAGAATCCGATATTTAAATGGAATATTTTTGTCTTGATATTAGTTATTCTTTTATCAGAAATTTTAATTTTCCCTTATGCAATTGGTGCTGTAATTTTTCACTTTAGAAATGCAGGATTAATAAAAAAATTAGATAATCTCATGTCTACACACGGTTGTATAAAAATTGAAGAAAAAGAGGAGGGATAAGAAAATGGTTAGAATATTATTAGCTGAGGATGATAAGGATTTAAACGCTTTAATTACGTCCTATTTAAAGTCTTTGGGCTATGCTGTATTTTCTAAATTCAATGGATTAGATGCCTTGAATGTATTTTATGAAAACCATATAGATATTATTTTAAGTGATATTATGATGCCTTTATGTGATGGCTTTGAGCTTGCAAGAAACATTAGAGAAAAGGATGAAAAGATTCCTATTTTATTTATGTCTGCAAGAGATGATAAGCCTTCAAAACAAATAGGCTATAAAGTAGGAATTGATGATTATATAACTAAACCTTTTGATCTTGATGAACTGGGATTTAAATTAAAGGCTATATCTAGAAGATTAGATATTTCTACATCCAATGAGCTTACTATTAAAAATTTCACAATGAACGCAGAAGAACATACTGCGAAGATTAACGGCGAAGATATTTCATTATCCGTTAGAGAGTTTGATATTTTGTTTCATTTGCTTTCTAACCCTAAAAAAATTTTTACTCGTTCAGCTTTGATGGAACAGTTTTGGGATTATGATTCCTCTGCCACTTCAAGAACGGTAGATGTTTATTTATCTAAGCTTAGAGACAAAACAAAGACTTGTGATGGCTTTGAAATACAAACGATTCATGGATTAGGATATAAGGTAATTTTAAAATGAAAAGCAAGTATGGTACATTAATGGGATTTCTCATTTTATTTGTCACGATTGCCTTTAACGCTAGTTTAGCTGTTATAGTTTATTCTGCGATTGCTGATAAAAAAGATTCTGTTGTAGCAATAGTGATTTTAATTTTTATACTTTGTTCCTCCTTAATATGTGCAACGCTAGATTTTATAAGAAGAAAGCTAACAGTAGAAGCGCCAGTAAAAGAAATACTAGAAGCTACAAAAAGAATGGCTACGGGTGATTTTGATATAGATTTAACAATTCAACACACAAATCAATTGAATCCCTATGATTGCATAAAAATGGATTTAAATACGTTAGCACAAGAGCTATCAAAAAACGAAGTATTAAAAACAGACTTTATTTCAAATGTTTCACATGAAATAAAGACCCCTCTTTCTGTTATTCAAAACTACACCCAAGCTCTAGCGAATCCAAAATTGGATGAGGAAACAAAAAGTAAATATTTAGATACAATACAACGTTCATGTAAAAAACTATCCAATTTAATTACAAATATTTTGAAATTAAATAAGTTAGAAAATGGAACTCTTATTCCAGAATTTAAAGCATTTAATTTAACGGAATCTATTACAGAACAAATTATTTCTTTTGATCAATTGTTGGAAGAAAAAGAACTAGAGCTTATTTGTGAATTGGATGAAAGCATCACTATTGAAAGCGAAAGAAGCTATTTGGAGATTGTTTGGAGTAATCTTTTATCCAATGCAATTAAGTTCAGCAATCCTAACGGACAAATTAAAATCATATTAAAACAAACAGACAAAAATGTGATTTTCACAATAGAAGATACAGGGTGCGGAATGAGCCCAGAAGAAGGAAAGCATATCTTTGATAAGTTTTATCAAGCTGATACATCTCATTCCAAGGAAGGCAATGGTCTGGGACTATCTCTTGTAAAAAAAGTGATTGATTTACTTGGCGGGATAATTACCGTTGAAAGTGAAGTTGGAAAAGGGACAAAATTTAGTGTGATTTTGGAGGGAAAAAGAAATGCCTGATAAATTTACATATGAGTATCAAGCACCTACACAGGAAGAAAGAAAAGAAATTAATACGATTCAACAAAGATATCTTTTAGAAAATCCAAAAAACGAAAAATTAAAAAGACTTAGAATCTTAGATGCTAAGGTTAAAAATATTCCTAATGCTATTGCGTATATTATGGGTGTAGTGGGTGTCTTGGTTTTTGGTACAGGATTAACCTGTATTTTAGAATGGGATTTGGTTTTAATAGGTGTTTTAGTTATGATTGTTGGAGCTTTGATTGTTTCACCTGTTTATTTTGTTCATTCCATCATTTCTAAAAGATTAAAATCAAAGTATAGAGAAGAGATATTAAAGTTGTCTGAAGAACTATTAAATGAAGAAAAATAGAATTACCATAATTTCCCATAATTCTACGATAATCCTGCAATTTTTCTTTAGTATACTATAAGTGTCTTAAATGACAGTGTCTATCTAAATATCCCTACAAAGATAGAAACTTTTTTCATAAGCAAACTATAACTCTCCCAAGATAAAGGGCAACCCAACATGTAGGTTGCCCTTTATCATTATCTAAAAATGTTGTATAATAGAAAAAAGAAGGTGTAAAAATGTATACTGTGGCGATTGTAGAAGACGAAAAAAATTTAGCCTCTTTAGTCATTAAATACTTATGTGCAGAATCATATGAAGTGAAATGGTATAGCACAGGTGAGGATGCAATTCAAGGAATGAAAGAGGAATCAATAGACCTTTGGATATTAGATATTATGTTACCTGGAATAGTAAGTGGGTATGATTTAATAAAGCTCATCAGGCAAAACAATCCTACTATCCCTGTAATATTTACATCTGCTCGAGATCAAGATATTGATAAAATTATGGGGTTAGAGCTTGGTAGTGATGATTATTTAGCTAAACCTTATTCTATAAGAGAGCTTGTTCTTAGAGTCAAAAATTTATTATTAAGAACATATCAATACGGAAATACACACATTCATAAGAATGAAGTGGTTGTAGGAAATTATATTATAGATAAAGATCGTAGAAGCGTAACTTTTAATGGAGAAGGCATTTCCATAACTTCAAAAGAATTTGATTTGTTGCTTTATCTTGTTAATCATCCTGGCAAAGCTTTTTCTCGTGATCAAATATTAAATGAAGTCTGGGGAGAAGATTATTTCGGTAGTGATCGTGTAGTTGACGATCTTTTAAGAAGATTGCGTCAGAAGATGCCAGAGCTTCAGATTGAAACCATTTATGGATTTGGATATAGGATGATATTATGAAAAAACTATCAATTACAGGACAAATCGCACTTTTATTTTCGTTCGTATTAATTATATCAGCAGCCCTTTTTACCACAGTTACACTAAATAGATTAAAGTTCGTTGCAGAACAAGAAACGTATTCCCGTTTAATGACGTACTCCTCTCTTTTAGATTCTCATGATCAAATGCCTAGTGAAGTAATAAAGGATATGGAGATTGGATTTGTAAAAACGAGCGATACAGGAATTAGTACAAATGATATTTCCTCTTTTATGACTATGAGGGAATTAAAAACTATACTAGATCAATTTAAAAATCAAGACAAGCCAGTTATAAAAAGAAAAATGATAAATCTAGAAGGAAAAACGATTTACTATGTTGCAAATCGTTCGGCAGATGGTCAGGGGATTAATGTCATAATGACAAATTCTCTATATGTGAATAATCTTTCTAGAAGTGTTTCCTTTCAACTTATAACAGCATTTGTTATTATTGTTTGTTTGGCTACCGTTTGTGTTGTTGTATGGAGTAATCAATTTACGAAAAGATTGCATCATTTACAAGGACATATTTTAGAACTACCAAAAAACGGTTATAATATTTCTTATCAGGATGATGGATTAGATGAGGTTGGTGAGCTTTCTCGGGCGATTGAAACTATGCGTGTAGAAATTCAAGAAAGTGAACGCCAAAAACAAGAAATGCTTCAAAACATGAGTCATGATTTCAAGACGCCAATTGCTGTCATTAAATCCTATGCAGAGGCTCAACAGGATGGCATGGCAGATGAAAACAGTAGTAAAATTATTATAGCCCAAGCTGAAATATTAAAGAACAAGGTCAATCGTTTACTTCAATACAATTCCTTAGAATATCTAGAAAAGAATCGTGAATTTGAGGATGTGGATATGAAGGAAGTTGTAGAAGAGGTTGTTATGGGATATAAATTTCAAACAGAACTCAGCATTGAATTAGATTTAACAGAGGATATCTTTTTCAAAGGGTATCGAGAGAATTATTACACCATTGTAGATAATATTATTGATAACGCAAGAAGATATGCCAAAACAAAAATTAAAATAGTTTTAAAGAAAGATAGATTAAGAATATATAATGATGGAGAGCATATAGATGAGCAGTTCATTAAGCATTCTTTTAAGCCCTATGAGAAAGGAAGCAAAGGAGAGTTTGGTTTAGGAATGTCCATTGTTCAAAAGACAGTAGATTTTTTTGGTATGCAGCTTATCGTAAAAAATGAAGCTATTGGTGTTTCATTTATTATAACGAAATAATTGGAGGTGAAGGATTTGACACAAAATGAAAGAAGAAGTCTTCCTATTTGGAAAAAGATATTTACGGTTATCTTAACATTAATTGTATTTGCATTACAAATTGCATTATTTGCATTAATGTTTCAAATTAATTTTTCCAACAAACTAAACATTATTTTATACTTGATTATTGAGGCAATAGGATTTGTATTAGTATTACATATCATTCATAAACCTATTTTAACAAGCTATAAGCTGACATGGTCTATCTTGATTTTAATTTTACCTCTACCCTTTAGTTTGTTTTACGCACTGAATTCTTCTAGTAGAAGATTGCCAAGATACAAGCAAAGGAAAATTAAAGTCGAATTACAAAAATATAATATGGGCAATAGCGTTATTGAGGAATTGGCATTGTTAGATCCTAAAGCTGCACGTTATGCAAAAGTCTTAAATTATCCAGTTTATAAAGATACTACATATACTTTTCTCAATGATGGTAGAATAAAATTTGATGATTTATTAATTGAGCTTAAGCGAGCTAAAAAGTTTATTTTTATTGAAACATTTATTTTAAGCGATGGCTACTTGCTATCTCAAATTCTTCCTATTCTTCAACAAAAAGGAGAGGAAGGTGTAGAAATAAAAATCATATATGATGATTTGGGATCCAAAGCCACATTAAAAAATAAAACTGTAAAACAGATAACAAAGATTCCAAATTGTCAAATTACAAATTATAACCCATTAGGTTTAAACATTAACCCAGCATTTAATTATCGAGATCATAGAAAAATTACAATTATTGATGGTAAAATCGCATATTGTGGTGGAGATAATTATGCAGATGAATATATTCACGAAAAAGAACGTTTTGGCTTTTGGCGTGATAATTGTGGAAAATATGAGGGCGAGGCTGTTGCAAGCTTTACAGCTATGTTTGTTGAGATGTGGTATATGTCTACAAAGAAAATTTTAAAACTAGAAGATTATTATGTTAAATCTGAGATTTCTAGAAACTCTAGCTTTGTCATACCGTTTGGAGATGGACCTTCAAATCAAGTGAATTATAGTTATGATGTATTCCGCGCACTGATTACGAGTGCAGTTAAAACACTCTATATTTCCACTCCATATTTAGTTATAGATAATGGTATTCTTGAAAGCATTGTATTAGCAGCGAAAAGTGGCGTAGATGTAAGAATTCTAATGCCTGGAATTCCAGATAAAAAATCTGCATTTTATTTAGCCAGATCTCATTATAGAGATATATTGAATGCAGGTGGCAAGATATATGAATTTACAAAAGGGTTTAACCACGCAAAAAATATTATAGTAGATAATACATATGCATTTATTGGAACAGTAAATATGGATTATAGAAGCATGTTTTTACACTATGAATGTGGAGCTTTAATTTTACTTGATGATGAAATTCATCGCATGCAGGAAGACTTTTTAAAGGCATGTGAAGAGAGTCATCAAATTACCTATGAGGAATGGAAGAAGAGGCCTTGGTGGCAAAAGGTTATATCATATTTCTTATATTTATTTGCCCCATTATTTTAATACTAAAGAAAAAGGATTGTATTCACAAAAGTGATTTACAATCCTTTTTTATCTTTTATTTAATTAGCCCAGTCAACTTTAATATTATCAACTGTAAAGGAACGATTTGTTGCACTAGCTGCTGTCATGAAGCTAAGACCTAAAATAGAACCAGAAACAGTATAATTTGATAATGTGACTTTTGTGTCATTAATTTGAACGGTTGCTGTTCCTGCGGAATAATCAACGATCAATGTAACAGTGTATACAGTGTTTGCCACTATTGAAGAGGAATCAATAGGATTTACTACAAGATTATTATTAGTATCTCTTTCTCCGTTTACTACATAACCAAGCTTGCCTTGTTCGTTTGTTCTAATCATAATGTCGCCATTACCATCTCTAAAAGTTAGGATGGTCCATTTTGTTCCTGCCACTGGGATAGTAAAATCAACGGAAACTCTTACTTTTCCTGAAGTTGGATTGGCTTGATCAAATGTATAATAAGCATAAGTGGTTTTGGTTGAAGTATCATTAATATGTAATGCGCCATTTTCAATTGTAGCGTTATTTTGTGTTGTATTTGCTGCATCTGTACAATAGGAAATGCCTGTTGGAATTTGAACATTCATTTCAATGTGTTGAGGTGTTTTGTTTGTACTGAATGTTTCATTTAACTTATTTGTCCAAGTTTCATCGCCTGGTGTTGGATCAGGCTCTATAGGAGTAGAAGCCCCTGCATCAAATCCTTTAGCATTTGCTTTTAGAACACCAGAATATGTTTTACAATGTGATGGAACATCACCAGGATTTAATAGATTCTTAACGTCTGAAACATGCTTAGTCGTATCATAGTAGAACAAGGTAGCATTTGTATCAAAATTGCTGTAATCAGTTGATCCATCTGGCTTACAACCACTTGTTACAGAAGCAGTTCTAGAAGAAACAGTGTTTCCAGACTTATAGGAACTTCCGCTAAGTTTTACATTGTTATATTCATTGTTATATGCTTTAATTGCAGTTCCTTTATAACTATCGGATGTTACAACCTCATAAGGGTTTTGACCAGCTTCGTAATAACAGTTTTCAACAAATGCGTAACAATTTGCTCTTATGGAATTACTATAGCCAGTAGATTTATAATAGTAGTTATTATACATATGAATGTTTGTTTGACGAACCAAAGGTAATCTAGATCCACAATTGTTATAATAGTTATGATGTAATGTAATATTATATTGTAATGCAGAATCACTGGATCCAATTAAATTTGTTTTATGAGTTTTGTTATATTGTACGTAACTGATAGTTACATTGTGACAATACTTAACATCACTAGAACCATCTCCATCCATCTTATCGTTTTCATAACATACATCCCAGTTATTTACGCCAATGTCAAATGTACAGTTATGAACCCAATAATTACCATAGTTATTATCAGAAGAAGAACCGCCTTCAAATCCTACAGCATCTTCTGTGTAATTATAGAAACGAAGATTTTTAATTTCAATAGAATTACATTTCTTAAATGCGAAGCCCCATTGGAAGATAGCAGCATCTGTTCCAATACCTTCGATAGTTATATTATAAGCACCTGCAACATCTAGCATATTATAGTAGGAATCATATTCACAAACTTTTGATTTGCTGTCTGGTGTTTTATCTCTTAGAACTTGATTTGTTAAGCCTTCAAGCTTTGTAATACCTTTTGCTTCATCATCAGACATAGAATTGATTCCTAAGGATTTGATTTCTGCTTCATTTAATTTGTAGTAATTTCCAGAAGAAGTAGAATCCCATGAATTTTGGGTTGAGCTGAAATTAAATAATGCATCCAGACTTGCTTGACGTTCTGCCGACTTTCCTGTTCCGTGTTCCTTAAAATTCCATTGTGTAGTTTGAATTTCTCCTAAAACACGTATATCTAAAGCATAGGAACTCTTTGTACAAGCCTGAATAATTTTTACTAAGCCAGTATATTCTTTTCCGCCAATTGTAGCTTTTACAGTATTTTTTGTTGCATCTGTAACATAAACAACTACTGCATTAGATTTAAGGGTTCCATCGTTTTTATAGGCACCAACTCCAGTTGTATTATTGAAATGTGCATAACCAGAACGATCATCTTCTGAAACTTCGCAAGATATAGTTCTTGTTTTTCCTTTGGCATCAATTTTTACTTGATATGAACCTGCAGCTAATCCTATGATGTCACAACGAATTTTGCCATTTTTTTCACGAATTAACTGTTGATCTACTTTCTTCCAAGAGGAAGCATCGGCTAATTTATAGTTTACAGAATAGTCGGATAGGCTTGCTCCTACAACAGGAGTAGCTTCAAAGAATATTCCTTCGTTATATCCATTGTAATTAGGAATCTCAATTTGAACCTCTTGTTCTTCAGTAAATCTAGCAACAAGCTCTATATTGGCTGTGATAGATGTATTGAAATTAAATTCTGAATTATTTAAATACCATCCTGTGAAAGTGTATCCTGATTTTGCTGGATCTTCTGGTTTAGTTACTTTATTGCCACTTTCTACTTGAGTGGTTGTTTTTGTGCCATCCACATTAAATGTAACAGTAAATACTTGAACGTAATAAGCATATACAGTTAGATTTGAAGTGATTTTAGATTCTGTATCAAATTTTACATAAGAAGTAGCATTCGTAGACCAGCCCTTGAAAGTATATCCTGTCTTAGTAGGAGCAGTAGGAATTGCAGCAGTAGAATTATAATCTACAGTATCTTTACTCAACTCATAAGAGCCATCCATGAAGGTTACAGTAAAAGTTTGTATGCTATAATGAGCATAAACAGTAATATTGGATGTGACTTTAGTATCAGCAGTAAACTCTACATAAGAAGTAGCATTCGTGGACCATCCCTTAAATGTATATCCTGTCTTAGTAGGAGTTTGTGGCATAGCAAGACCTACTGATGAATTGTATGCAATAGTATTTCTTGTTGCAACTGTCAAATTCCCATCCATAAAGGTTACAACAAATCTTTTAATCTCATAATATGCATAAAGTGTTATATCTTCGGTAATTTTTGTATCAGCAGTAAACTCTACAAAAGAGTTAGCCTTAGTAGACCACCCTTTAGTTGTGTACCCTGTTTTATCAGAAAGAGGTGGAAGTGTAACAGAAGAGTTATAATCTACGGTAACAGTCTTTAGTGTGGTTTCTCCATCTTTAAAGGTAACGGTATAAGTATTTATTGTGAAATAAGCATAAAGAGTAATATCTTCAGTGATTTGAGTTTCTGGTTTAAATTCAACATATTCATTTTGTTTTGTAGACCAGCCTTTAAATGTGTGACCCACTTTAGAAGGATTTGTTGGGAATGATACAGTTGATTTATAAGAAACGGCTTTTGTTTCATATAATTCTGTTCCATTTATAAAAGATACCTTTAATACTTTAACCGTTGTAATTCCGTAAAGTGTCATATCTTCAGTGATTTTTGTAGTTGCATCAAAAGGTGTTGCATACGTAGAGTCAGTAAACCAAATTTGAACCTCATAACCCTCTTTTATTGGAAGGTCTAATGTGTCAATTGTAAAGTTATCATTAATCTGAACTTGAAGTGTTTGGCTATTGATTTTTTGTTCATCAATGATTAAGGTAAGTGTGTGTGTAGTAATAGGCTCAAGCTTTGCATAAAGTGTAATATCAGATGTTATCTTTGTTGAAAAATCAAATGGAGTTTTACAATCCTCATCTATACACCATTCAACAAAGCTAAAACCAGTTATTATAGGATCCTTTGGTGCTTCTGTAGCTGAATTAGAATTTACAGTTTGAGTGGTATATGTAGTGTCATTATATTTATAAGTAACGGTAAATGTATCTACTGCAGACTCTTTTGTAAAGAAAGCATATAAGATAGTAGCTTGAGTGATTTTTGCAGAGAAATCAAACTCAACGAATTCATCCTCTTTTGTAGACCAACCTTTGAAGCTAAAACCAGGTTTACTTGGCTTTTCAGGCGCTGTAACACTATTGTTATAAACAACAGATTTTTTATCATATTCTACATTGTCATTTATGAAAGTTACAGTAAATAATTGATCTTCAAATTTAGCATATAAAATTTTATCCTCTGTAATAGGTGTTGCTTTATCAAATGAAGTGGTCAAGTCTTCATCAGTACACCACTCTATAAATGTACTACCAGCTTGTTCAGGTGTTGGCAAGGTGGAAACTGACTGATTATGTTTAATCTTGATAGTTTCCAAGACGGTGTCACCCACCATAAATTTTACTGTATGAAGCTCAATCCATCTTGCATAGAAGTCCTCATCTTTTGTTACAGTATATGGGAAGGTTACAACAGAAGAATATGAGGCATCAAAATACCAACCCTCTAGTTCATACCCTTCCTTTGAACTCCCTAGAATATCTTTGTTAGGTATAACTTCATTAGGACTATATTGTATTTCTGTTATGGTGTCCTCATCATGATAAGTAATTTTATAATTTGTTATTTTTGTTTTACAAGAAACCAAAATTAAACAACAAACCAACGCTATTGCTGCAAAAATCTTTTTCATAAAATCATCCTTCCTTTTGTAAGCGCTTTATACTATTTTATCATAAAATTGAAAAGGAATAAATGGGTTTTGCTTATGAAAATCTATTTTCATAATGAAAAAATCCCTCTTCTAGTGTATAATTTAAGAAAAGGAAGTGGTTAAATTGAAAAGAATATATATTTTTGTCAGTATTTTATTTTTTATTTTAACCACAGGTTGTACACAAAAAGAAGAAAAAGAGACCTATACGTTTTATGCAATGGATACAATTATATCCTTGACATTTTACAATGTAGAAAATAGTAAAGCGATAGCTAAAGAAGTTGAGAACATTTATTTAGCCTACGAGAATGTTGCAGACGATTTTGAAGAAGGAAAAAAAGAAATTAACGTATATGATTTGAACGTAAAAAGAGAAGCAGATATCTCAAAAGAATTAAAAGAGATGCTAGAATTCAGTTTAACTATGCTTAAAGACACAAAGGGATACTTTAATCCTTTTATAGGAAGAATATCTCATTTATGGAAATCTGCTTTAGAAAATAATAAGCTTGTAGAGAATAGTATAATTCAAGAAGAACTTGAAATTATGAATACAACAACTCTTGAACTTGATGGTTTGCATGCAAAACTTATCGGTGAGGGAAATCTAGATTTGGGTGGTGTCGCAAAGGGATATGCCACAAGTAAGGCAAAGGAATACTTGGATTCAATAGAATGCCATTCTTATTTATTGAATGCAGGATCATCTAATATTGTTTTGGGCAATAAGAATGGAAAAGACTTCACTGTTGGGCTTTCAAAGGCCACATCTACAGGCTATTTTGAGATGTTATCTATAAAAGAAAAAGCTTTATCTACATCCTCAATAAAGGAACAGCATGTTGAAATTGAAGGAAAAATTTATTCCCATTTGCTTAATCCTATGACAGGCTATCCTGCACAAATCTATGATACTATTAGTATTGTTGGAGAAGATTCTAAAGTTTTAGATGTTTATTCTACGGCAGGATTTGCGATGGAATTAGAGGAGCTTAAATCCTTTATGATGGATAAAGGATTAGAATTTATTGTATCAAAAGAGAATAAGACAGTTTATAAAAGTTTAGGTATGAATGCTTATGAAAAAAATAAGAAATGATATTATCTTAATCGTGAGTTTAATTTTAATAATAAGTATTGGTGTGATTTTGTATTTTACTATGCAGAAAAAAGAAAACATAGCAGTTTATATTTATTATGATAAGGAATTAGTTGAAGTTGTGGATCTAAATAAGAATCAAGAGATTGTTGTCAATGATGTTGTAATTGTAATAGAAAATGAGACTGTATATGTAAAAGAATCATCCTGTAAAGATAAGGTTTGCATCCATCAAGGAAAAATCAAGGCTGCTGGACAAACAATAACCTGTTTACCTCAAAGGGTATTTATTCAGCTAGAGGGAAGTGGGGTCGATGTTGGAGTATGAATAAGACAAAACGACTCTGTATAATTGCTATGCTGCTCGCTATGGCAATTGTTTTAAATATATTAGAATCCTTTATCCATATTGGAATTCCTGGAGTTAAGCTAGGATTAGCAAATATTATTATTTTGATCATGCTTTATGAATTTAAGTCCTATGAAGCCTTAGCTGTTGATGTTTTAAGAATTTTGTTGGTTGGTTTATTAAGAGGGAATTTTTTATCTCCTACCTTTATGATGTCTTTAAGTGGGGGAATGGTATCCTTTTTAATAATGTATTTGTTTTCAAGAATTAAGGTGTTTTCTCCAATTGGAGTTTCTGTTTTAGGTGCTGTTAGTCATGCCACTGGACAGGTTATGGTTGCAATCATTATTTTAGGCACGAAGGCTGTTGTTTACTATTTGCCATTTATTGGACTTTTATCTATAGGTACAGGCATAATAAGTGGTATAATAACAAGACTTTATTTAAAAAAGAGTATAACTGCGAGATTTTTAAATTGATGTATAATTATGGAAGCATTCTTCATATTCTTTAATGATAAAGGGGAGAATTATGAAATTTACAAAAGAAGAAATCAGAAGAATATGTAAGGAAGAAAATATTAGATATATTAGAATGCAGTTTACGGATATTATGGGAATGCTAAAAAATGTCGAAATTCCTATAACTAGATTAGAGGATGCTTTAGATAACTCTGTTATGTTTGATGGTTCTTCTATAGAAGGATTTGTAAGAATTTATGAAGCAGATATGTTTTTGCATCCGGATTTAGATACATTTTTGGTGTTAAAATGGGAAGATAACTCCTATGGAAAGGTTGCAAGATTTATTTGTGATGTCTATAGACCAGGACGTGACGGAAAGCATGAACCCTTTGAAGGAGATCCACGAGGTGTATTAAAAAGGAATTTAGAAAAGATGAAAGCTATGGGATATACTTCATTTAATGTTGGAGTAGAACCAGAATTCTTTTTGTTTAAGCTAAATGAAAACGGAAAACCAACTCTAGAGTTCAATGATCAGGGCGGTTATTTTGATATATCTCCTATAGATGCAGCAGAGGATTGTAGAAGAGATATTGTTTTAGCCTTACAAAATATTGGCTTTACCATTGAAGCAGCACATCACGAGGTATCTACAGGCCAACATGAAATCAATTTTAAATTTGATTCTGCTGTAGAGGCTTGTGATAATGTTCAAACGTTTAAATTGGTTGTTAAAAATATTGCAAGAAGACATGGGCTACATGCAACCTTTATGCCAAAACCGATAGAAGGAATTAATGGAAGTGGCATGCATGTGAACTGTTCCTTATTAACAGAGGAAGGAACAAATGCGTTCTATGATGAAAAAACAGACAACGAATTATCTACTACTGCAAGACGTTGGATATCAGGTATATTGCATCACGCAAAGGGCTTTTGTTTGGTTACAAATCCGATTGTAAATTCTTATAAAAGAATTGTGCCTGGATTTGAAGCTCCGTGCTATATTTCTTGGTCTGATTCTAATCGGTCTACTATGATTAGAATACCAGCTGCCAGAGGGATGAAGACAAGAACTGAAGTTAGAAGTGTTGATGTGGCAGCTAATCCATATTTGGCTATATCTGCAATTCTTTCTGCTGGTTTAGATGGAATAGAAGGAAACTGTGAAGAAAAAGCCCCAATTTATACTAACCTTTTTGCTTGTACAGAAGAAGAAAGAGAAAGCTTAGGTGTCTTTTCATTACCTGCAAATTTAGAAGAAGCAATGAAGGAATTCAAAAAGGATAAATTGATTCAAGAGGCAATGGGAGAACATATTACTGCAAAGCTTTTAGAGGCAAAGCAGTATGAATGGAATGAATTTAGAAGACATGTTTCAGATTGGGAAATCGAGAAATATTTAGAGCGATATTAACAACAATTGAGGTTTTGAAATTAATCTTTCACTACCTCTTTTCTTTATGGTATAATTTTTATATTCAAAGAATCTATAAGGTAAATATCACAGAAAAACAAGTCGAAGTTTGTGAATTTAAGTATAGTTTGTTAGATATTTGTCAAACTATAAATATAAAAGAAAGGAGAATTCCAATGCGAATTGCAATATTAATTGTAGGAGCCATTGTTTATTATATCGTATGGTTAATGATTTCTAAAATGATTATAAAAGCATTTCAAATGAAAAGGAAGCTGCCCATTACTATTGGACTTTTATCACTAGGAACAATTCCACTTTTCTGTGTCATAGATTATATTTGGCGAGGTATTCCTTTTGTAGAATTCATTGCATATGTAGGATATATAGAGCTTGGATTTTTCATCTACTTTTTGCTATCCTTAGGACTTATTATGCTCATAAAAAAGATAATATCCGCCATAAAAAAAGCAAAATGGAATTTAACTAGCAAAAGCTCTATTCTTGTCGCTAGCATAATGAGTATAGTCATTTGTTTTTGGGGGATTCTTGCCGCTCAAATCCCAGAATATACATATCATAAAATGGATATAGGTTTAGAAGAAAAGCTAAAAGTAACAGTAGTTTCTGACATTCACTATGGAGCTACAGGATCCTTTTTGTCATTAGAGAATATGGTAAAAAATATTAACAAAACGAATCCAGATTTAGTCCTTCTTGTAGGAGATGTTTTTGATAATAAAACAAGAAATTTAGACCATTCTTTTTTTGTTAATACAATGAATAAAATAACCAGTAAATATGGCACTTATGCAATAACTGGGAATCATGAGTTTATGCAAAATAACCTTGAAGAAATTGCTTCCTTTTATGAGGGTACTCATATTAAACTCTTATTAGATGAAGAGGTCATTATAAATGATGCGGTCCGACTTTTAGGAAGAATTGACTATCGTGGAGGTAGAAAGGACTTAAATGATATTGTAAGTGATTCAGACTTACCTCTTATTGTTTTAGATCATCAGCCGCAATTTTATAGAGATGCAAAAGAGCTTGCAGACCTGCAGATTTCAGGTCATACTCATAATGGTCAAATCTTTCCAGGAGAAATATTGATTTTCTTTTTAAATTTAATAGCTTTTCAAAGTCCTTCAGATGGAGTTCATAGATATAACGATTTTACTTTGGCCATTACAAGAGGATACGGAACATGGGGATTTCCAATGCGTTTAACTGGTCCAAGCCAAATTATGGTCTTTGAATTATAAGGAAAAAATAATAGATGGTAAAAGGGTTGCAGAAAAAACTGCAACTTTTTTTACTTTTTTTAAAAATAAAATAAAAAAATAGATGGTTCTTGGTAATTATTTATATGAAGCCAAAAAAGAGCTTCATAGGAGGTAATACCA
>CAMWKG010000024.1 GCA_947174785.1 uncultured Mollicutes bacterium | reverse complement strand
CTTCTTTTTTCTACAAAAATTATATCATACTTATTCTTTTTTTACAATTTATTATTACTTGGAAAGAATAATAAAAACCGGTAAAAACCGGTTTAAATTATAAAGTTAATTCCTTTAAGATATTGCCTTCCATATCATATAAAGAAATTTTGTTGTTATCCCAAATGAAATAACTGCGTTTTGAATTGTTTTTTGGTAAGGTTATACTTCCTGGGTTTAAGTACAACGTATTCTCATATCTTTCTAGCATAGGAATATGTGTATGACCATAAAGAACAACATCCACATTATTTATTGTTTCTTCCAAATGATGCCCATGTTCTAAATGACATCTTTTTCCATTAAGCTTTAAATTTTTCAATTTATGTAATTTAAAGTCTAGAACCATTTGGTCTACTTCTGCATCACAATTTCCTTGAATACATAAAATTTTATCAGCTAAAGGATTTAAAAGGGTAATTACTTGCTTTGGAGCATAGAATTCTGGAAGATTATTTCTAGGTCCATGATATAAAACATCTCCTAAGCAAATCATTTGATCACATTTTTGTTCTATAAACGTTTTTACAATAAATTCTGCTGATTGTGCAGAACCATGCAAATCTGAAAATATAAGATACTTCATTCTAAACCACATACCTTATTTAATATTTTTAAAGATTTGTACAAATTACTGAATTCTTTATCACTAAGTTCATTAAAAAGTGGAGTCGAAAATTTCAAAACATCCTCATTAATACTCATCATCATTGTTCTTCCCATTTCAGAAAAGGAAACTTCAAAAACACGATTATCTAAAGAATTTTGCTGTTTTATTAGATAGCCTTTTTCGACTAAACGTTTTACTAATGGTGAAATTGTATTAGTCGTTTTATTTAATCTTTTACAAATGTCTGTAATCTTAGTTTCATTTGGATGATGATAAACATCTAATAGGATTACCGCTTGAGTATGCGTGAGGTGATAGGGAGCCGTAAGACTAGCCCGAACATCTCCTATGAATTGTGAGGTTGTCTTAAGTAATTCTATCGTTTCTAAGATGTCTTCCTTCTGTTTCATGATTTTAAAAAAGGTGACCTCATAGTCACCTTATTCCTTTCTCTTAAGCTTCAACAATTTCTAGTTTGCAGCTAGTTACTTTTACAAGCTTTTCGCCCTTTTCTAACTTAAGCTCAGAAACAGCCTTAGCTAATGCATCCTTATAAGAACCAACTACAGCTTGAACACCCCAAGCGATTGCTAGAGTTCTAGCATCTGCTCTATCCTTTACTGCAAAGAAAATATCAGCAGCTGGACGATATTGAGATAAAGCTAAAGCTAGTTCAACATCACCTTCAGCAATGATAGCAGGAATTTCAAATGTTGCAGCAAGTGTTGCAGCAGCAAGGCCAATTGCATCATCCTCATTCTTTTCTTCTTTACCATAAACAACATTTTGAATCATTAATTCATGATCAAGATCATCTTCTGCACGATGGTCAATTTTAGCCATATAAGATACAGCTTCAAATGGATAATCACCTTGAGCTGATTCACCAGATAACATTGTAGCACCTGTTCCATCTAATACTGCATTGTGGCAGTCAGAAACTTCAGCACGAGTAGGTCTTGGATTTTGTTGCATAGAATCTAACATTTGTGTTGCACAAACAACTAGCTTACCAGTAGATTGAGCTAAATAAATCATTTCCTTTTGAATTGCAGGTAAATCCCAAGCATCAACGTCAACACCTAAATCACCACGAGCTACCATAACACCATCAGAAAGCTTAATAATTTCTTCCATATTAGATACACCCTCTTGATTTTCAATCTTAGAGATAATCTTAATATGTGTATTCTTCTTTGCAGCTAAAATTTCACGAATCTGACGAATATCATCAGCACGACGTACAAATGATGCTGCAATGAAATCTAAGTCTTGATCACAAGCAAATTCCATATCTGCCTTATCCTTTGGTGAAATATAAGGCATATTTAAAATTACACCTGGAACATTACAATTTCTCTTGTTCTTTAGTTTACGGTCATTTTGAGCTTCTAAAACTAATTCTCTACAAGAAGCATCCTTTTCAATAACCTTTAATGTTAGGTTACCATCTTCAATTAGGATTCTTCCGCCTACAGAAATATCATCATATAAGCCTGGGTAAGAAATAGCTACCTTCTTTGCATTACCAATGAAAGAATAGTCCATTGTCATACGGATGATATCTCCCTTATGAAGCATAACTGGTTCATCATTTTCAAGATATCCTGTACGGATTTCTGGACCCTTAGTATCTAACATCATACCAGTGTTCCAGCCCTTTTCAGCATTTAATGCCTTAACATTCTTAATACGGAATCCTTGTTCCTCATAATCACCATGAGAAAAATTCATACGCATTACATTCATTCCAGCAGTGCCGATTAATTTTTCTAGACAGTCCTTTTGCTCACTTGCAGGACCAATTGTACAAACTACTTTTGTCTTTTTCATTTTATCTTCTCCTCTTGTTTTTTAAATGTGTAATATTGCAATGATTTAAAATAAATCATTACATCATCGGAATATTTATAGATTATCCTATTTTTTAAAAAAAATGCATCATTAAAGGAACAACCTATTTTTTTGCATTCCAAAGAAAATTATACCATAAAATTCGACATCTTCAATATTTTTGATGCATACTTTTAAAAAAAATTGTGTAAAAATGCATTTTAAATTAAATATTTTATAAAAATTCATTCTAAATGTTTTTAAAATATGCCATTTCCAGAAAACATAAGTTCCAAAAACGAAATTCTATTTCTTTTTTTATAAAAAAGTGTTATAATCGTATTAACAAAATTTTTAACAAAAGGAGAATATATTATGAAACTTTCACCACTTCAAATCGCAAGATATTCTTATGTTCCTAAATTACCCGGAATGCTAAGAAATGGGATCGATAACATTTGTGTAAAGGAAGGAGACAGCACTCAAAGTGTCGCTGATCAAGAAAAAATTAAATCTTTATTTCCTAATACCTATGGAAAAAAAGAAATTACTTTTCAAAAAGGCAAAAATACATCAACGAATAAGAAACAAGTTGTCGGTGTTATCTTATCAGGTGGTCAAGCCCCTGGTGGACATAACGTTGTATGTGGCTTATATGATGCTTTAAAAGCTACTAACAAAGAAAATGTTTTATATGGTTTTAGAAATGGTCCTAGTGGACTAATCGAGGATGACTACTTAATATTTGATGATGACTATATCAATCAATATCGTAATACAGGAGGCTTTGATATCATTGGCTCTGGTAGAACAAAACTAGAGACAAAAGAACAATTTGCAATCGCAGCTGAGGTATGTAAAAAGCACGGCATCACTGCAATTGTTATTATCGGTGGAGATGACTCTAATACAAACGCAGCTGTACTTGCTGAATATTTTGCTGCAAATAACACTGGCGTACAAGTTATTGGATGTCCTAAAACAATCGATGGAGATTTAAAAAATGAAGACATTGAGTGCTCCTTCGGTTTTGATACAGCAACTAAAACCTATAGTGAATTAATTGGAAATATCGAAAGAGATGCTAACTCTGCAAAAAAATATTGGCATTTTATTAAAGTAATGGGGCGTTCTGCTTCTCACGTTGCTTTAGAGTGTGCTTTAGAAACTCAACCAAATATTTGCTTGATTTCAGAGGAAGTTGCTGCTAAGAAAATGTCTTTAGCACAAATCGCAGACTATATTGCCGATTCAGTAGCTACTAGAGCGGCAAACGGTATGAACTTTGGGGTTGCAATTATTCCTGAAGGTGTTGTGGAATTTGTTCCAGAATTTTCTGTATTAATTCATGAAATTAATGAATTGTTAGCTGGTAGCAAAGCAGATGCATTTAACAAATTAGCAAATTGGAAAGAAAAATATGCATTTATTGAAAAAGGATTAACAAAAGAATCTATGGCTGTATTTGCAATTCTTCCTGAAGGAATTCAGCAACAATTATTTTTAGAAAGAGATCCACATGGAAATGTTCAAGTTTCTTTAATTGAATCTGAAAAATTATTTTCTGCATTAGTAAAAGCGAATCTAGAAGCTAGAAAGAATGCTGGAACTTATAAAGGTAAATTCAATCCATTACACCACTTCTTTGGATATGAAGGAAGATGTGCATTCCCTTCTAATTTTGATGCAGATTATTGCTATTCCTTAGGCTACAATGCATTTATGTTAATACAATATGGTTATAACGGCTATTTATCTAAAGTTTCTAATTTGTCAAAGCCAGCTGAAGAATGGATTGCAGGTGGTATGCCAATTACTAAAATGATGAACATTGAAAGAAGACATGGTGAAGATAAACCTGTTATCCGTAAAGCATTAGTAGAATTGGATGGTAAACCATTCCAATATTTTGCAGCCCATAGAGCTCTATGGGCAGTTGAAACAGCATACACTTATCCAGGTGCTATTCAATACTATGGTCCAACCGAAGTATGTGACTTAACAACTAGAACTTTGGCTTTAGAAAAGGGAGAATAAATAATAAATTAAAAAATGCTATAATCACTTGTAAAAATTTATATTTTAGTATATAATTATAGTTGCAAACGATAAATAAAGGTCGAAAAGAAAAGGGTAGGCTGCAACCTACCCTTTTCGCTTACAAGGAAACTACAAACGATTTGGGCTCATATAGAGTCCTAAAGGTGTCTCCCAATTGAAATCACTTACGCTTACCAATTAGGATGCCTATGAGTACTAAAAGTATCACAAGCAACACTAGATGGAATATCTAGTAAAACCTCCATTTACACGTTCATTGTTTCCTTTGAAGCGTGTGCTTTGTTCATAGAAACCTCCTAAGCGGGCCTAAGTCCATAACTATCATAGCATACTTTTTTGGAGTTTGCAAATGGGGTATTCTGCCCCAATTTTTCATTTTTCCTAATGTCTTATGAAAAGTTTAATTTGCATTCTAATTTAGGAAGCAAAATCCTAAATTTTGAGAAAAAATTTAAAAAAAACTTGAAAATCGAAGAATAAAAAAATTTTAAAAATTTGTAAAATAAAAGGACTACTTGATCCATAAAACCAAGTAATCCTTTTATTTTATTCTTCTAAATCATGTAATCTATCTAAGAATTCAGATTCCGTAACATTCTTCTTTGGTGTTTCACGCTTAGATACTTCTACCATTCCCTTTGTCTTGTTAGGTAAAGCAATCGTACCAGCACCACTAATACAGCCATGAGGACAAGCCATACCCTCTAAAAGATAACCATTATATTTTCCTGCCTTAGCGTCCTTTAATAGCTTACGACAATTCTCTAAACCCTGAGCTGAAGCAACCTTTATTTCCACATCAGGATGAGTTTTCTTTAT
The DNA here is from genome assembly GCA_947174785.1 of uncultured Mollicutes bacterium. Taxonomy (GTDB): domain Bacteria; phylum Bacillota_I; class Bacilli_A; order Acholeplasmatales; family Anaeroplasmataceae; genus Pelethenecus. The sequence goes on along the minus strand of CAMWKG010000024.1, from coordinate 21,725 downwards.
TGTATTGACAACTGCTTGAGCAACACCACCTGCAACAGCAAAGCCTCTACCATCAGCAGTTGTAACATTTTGAAGTGGTTTTTCCTTTAAAGTATTGAAATCAACCTTTTTAGCTGTAAACATACCCATCAATTCTTCGAAGGTCAAAACAAAATCTACGTCACTTCTAACTGCAGTTCTTGAAGCCTCTAGCTTTTTAGCTGAACAAGGACCAACGAAAACAATCTTGCAATTAGGATGCTTTCTCTTTACCAAACGAGCGGTTAAAACCATCGGCGTTAGTGCCATAGAAATATTATCTTTATATTCAGGGAATTCCTTTTTAGCCATAACGGACCAGCTTGGACAACAAGATGTTCCCATAAACTGTAATTTAGATGGAACATTAGCCAAGAAATCCTCTGCTTCTTCATAGGTACATAAGTCAGCACCAATAGATACCTCATAAACTCCTGTGAAGCCCAATTGACCCATCGCATCATCAATTGTTTTTAGGTTTACTTTAGGACCAAACTGTCCAACAAAAGCAGGTGCCATAAGGGCATAGATTTCATCCTTAGCCTTAATAGACTGAACAACTTGGAAAATCTGAGATTTATCTGCAATTGCTCCAAAAGGACAGTTTACAATACACATTCCACAGGATACACATTTATCATAATTTATCTTAGCACGTCCAAATTCATCAGATTCAATTGCATGCATACCACAAGCCTTTTCACATGGTCTTTGACGATGAACAATTGCCTTATAAGGACAAACATCTAAGCAACGACCACATTTGATACATAATTCTTGATTGATTTTGGAAATACCATTAGAAATCTTAATTGCTTCCTTAGGGCATACATTTGCACAAGGGTTAGCTAAACATCCCACACAAGTATCTGTAACATGATAAGAATCTGTAGGACAAGCATTACAAGCAAAATCTATAACATTAACTAGAGGTGGCTCATAAAATCTTTTTGTAATAATCGCATCCTCTATTCCTTTAGATATAGGGGCATGCTCATCAGCACTTCTTACAGGAAGACCAATTGCTAAACGAATACGTTCTGCAACAATAGCTCTTTCTAGAAAGATAGATTCACGATATTTTGCCTGACCATTTAACATTTGATAAGGGATTTCTTCAATTCTTGAATAATCGCCTTCATACGCAAGCTTCGCAACCTCTTCAAAAACATTTCTTCTTATTTTTAATATAGATGAATAACTTTCTATCATAAAAAATACCTCCGACTTCCCAATATTAATTATACAAGTTAATACTAGAATTCGCAAGGTATTTCAATTTATTTTTTTATTTATTTTAAGATTCTACAAGCTTTGTTTCTTCTATATGAAGATGGGAGGTATTTAAAATACATTCCGAAATATTTTCTAGATGGTCTCCCATACGTTCAAGATTAGAAAGAATCTCTACATAATGATCTGCATTCAAATAGGAGCATGCACCACTATCAATACGGTGAACATGACGTTGGTGAAAAAATGCTTCTAGCTTATCTACTTGATCTTCTAATGCATTAACCTCTAATGCTTTAGTTTTATCCCAACTATAAAATGCCTCAAAGGTTGTATTTAACATTTGGATTACAGTTCCATATAGTTGCTCCAAATCCTGCTTGCCATCCTCTGAAAGCTCCTTATTCGTAGAATATCTGTCATTAAAGAATTCAAATAAGTTCGTACAATGATCACCTATACGCTCTAAATCCTTAATAGCGTCCAAATATGCAGATAGCAAATGTGAATTCGATTTGCTCAAATCAGAAAGCGTAAGTTTAATTAAATAATCATGAATTCTTTTATCTAGTTCATCAATAGTATCTTCTATCTCCTTTGGCTTATCTCCATAAGAGAGTTTACTATCAAAGCTGTAATCTTTTGCCATATTCACATATTCTGTTACGCATTTACACATATAGTCAATAGATTTCTTGGCAAAGGTCAATGAAAATCCTGGAGATTTTTCAATTAAGGAATAATCTAATAAAGAATCCAAAATGGTCTGTTGTTCATTTGGTTTATCCTTAAATAGCTTCTCTGTAAATTTGACCATAACCTTAATCAAGAAGAACATAATAAAGGTTGTTACAAAATTAAATAATAGATGGGCGATAGCTATCGTCATTTTCGGGTGTGGTCCAAGTCCCGACAGCATCGACCCTTCAATGATTTCCATCAACTTGGAAAAAGGCCATAAAAGAGCCAGGAACAAGATAGCCCCTACAACGTTAAACATAACGTGGACAAAGGCTGTTCTCTTTGCCTGAACACCTCCACCAATACCTGCAATACAAGCGGTTATGGTTGTACCAATATTACAACCGAGCATAATAGGAATTGCACCAAAAACAACGATGAAGCCTTGCTGATACAATGTCTGTAATATACCTATAATTGCAGAGGAGGATTGAACTAATGCTGTTAATGCAGTACCAATAAGTAAGCCTAAAACAGGCTGATCAGAAATAAATTTAAATAGTCGGGTAGCCTCTTCTTCATAAGCCATAAGAATTGTATCCAGTGCATCTCCCATTGTTTTCAAACCAAAAAATAGCATACCAAAGCCAAAGATTACCTTACCAATCTCTGATCCTTTTTCATTTTTGATAAAGAAAATCATTAAAGCACCTACTCCTACAAAAATAAGAGAATAGCTTTCTATATTCATACCTATAAAAAAGGATGTAATGGTAGCTCCTATATTTGCACCTAAAATCACACCAATCGCTTGGGGAAAGGTCATTAGACCTGCACGTACCAATCCAACGGTTAATGCCGTTGTTCCCGAAGAAGACTGAATTACTGCAGTAACTAACGTTCCTACTAAGATTCCCTTGATTGGAGTATTTGTGGTCTTTTCAATAATTGTTTTTAACTTATCACCAGCAATTGTCTTCAAAGAATCTCCCATCTGATTGATTCCATATAAAAATAATCCTAAGCCCCCTAATACTGCTATAAGCTCAAGAATAATTTGGCTGGCACTTAACCCTGTACTTAAGAACATAAGTATCCTCCAATATATCTATATTTTATAATCCTATTCTTATTTTGCCATTATTTTACAAATGTATTATATCAAATAATCCTTAGATATACAAGAAAAGATGAAAAATGCATAAGAAAAGACATAAATGCAGATTCTACATTTATGTCCTTCATTTTTATTATAACTGATTCAAAAACTCTTGTAAGGAACCATCCATAAAACTAGATTTCAAAGCAAACAAATATGTTTTTTCATTAATCATAACGCTTTTACCATCTAGTGCAAAGGTAGCTCCTGCAAAGAATGCTAATAATTTATTTGCAGCCATAGGCTCTAAATTATCAAAGTTTAATACAAGAGGATCGCCTTTTCTTAATCTTTTTACAAGTTCAGCAGCCTTTGCATCATCATCATTAATTTGTTCCATAATGATGCGCTCACTTGCAAGGTCCTCACTTGAAAGATTTTTAGATGCTTCCTCATATTCATTTCTCTTTTTTCCAAATAATCCCATTATTCTTCTTCCTCCTCAGCTTCAGTCTCTGCATCAGAATCCTCTTTTGTAGTCATAGGAAGTACAGTTGCCTTTGTTCCCTGACGAACCATAATTAAGGTTGTCTTAGCAAATCCCTGAAGGATATCCATACGTTGAGGTGGGCAGGCAATAATAACCTGTAATGGCATAGAATTGATAAAGCTCATCATTGCATGCATACGGTTAGCATCCATCTTATCAAATACTTCATCAAATAATACTAGGCCAATTGGATCTCCTGCAATTGCAGAACCCTTTGTATAAACACGAACAAAGGATGCAATAATTGCTACATAGAATGGAACCTGTGTCTCACCACCGGACTTTTCCTTAAATACCTTAGAATAAGTCATCGTATCTCCATTCTTATTAATGATTCGGATATCATAATCCATATAGGTACGATAGTCTGTAAATTTATTAATAGCTCCGTTGCTATTCACCTCATCCACGGATAAGGTTTCAAACAATTCACGAATTTGTGCATCATACTTTTCCTGGAAGGCATAGGTTAGTAAACCACCGCCACCTGGCTCTAAATCAGAGGTTACCATATCATAGAAAGAAGCATATTCACTACTTCTAGGGAAGATAAACTCATAATGATCATCACCAAATGTAATATTGGATAATGTCTTATTGATTTGCATAATTTCTTGTTCAGCTGTTAAGATGTTATTTCTTAGCTTAGCAATAAAGTCTTCCTTGAATACAACCTCTGCAGACTCTCTAGCACTACGAACCTTTTGTTCATATTTGATCAATTCTGTCTTTTCAAGCTTATTCAATTCTGCTAAGAACTTGTCTATTTCTGTTAAGCCGATAGAGAAGGTAGAATTATAAGTATTGATATATCCATACTGCTTTGCAACAAGCGTATCAGATAAAAGCGTAAAGCCTGCATCCTCTGTCTTATATTTTTCTTGATATTCACTAAAGGCAGTCTTAAAGGTCTTGTTAGAGATTAATGCCTTATACTCATCCTTAGCTTGTTGTTCTAATACAACGGAACCACCAGATAATTCTGTAAGTTCAGCTTCTAAAGCAACCAATTCATTACCCTTATTATAGATGATTGTATTTAACGCCTCTATTGCATTATCTATACCACCAATTTCCTTACTTAAAGCAAGCTTCTTTGCATCACAGGCTTTAATGGTATCAAGCACCTTGTCATAATCCTCTTGCAATTCAGAAGGAGTTGCATTTTTCTGACGTTCTGCTTGCTTAGATAAATCCTCTAATGTATGCTTCTCTTTTTCTAATAATAATGCTTTATCTAAGTCTTCAATCAATGGACGAACATCAATTTGGTCGATAAGACTAAGCATCTTATTTAAGCTTTCAATTTGTCCATTTAAGGCAACATATTCATTACGAGCAATATCAGCTTTCTCATGCCATAATACAGCTTGCTTAGAAGCAGCATTCTTTCCAATAAATGGTTTTTCAACATTTGGATTCAAGCTAGTAACTGCATAGCCACGATAAATTAATAAATCGTTTGTAATAGAGGTTTGATAGTTTTCTAGCTCCATTGCATCATTACACATAATGACATTACCACAGGTGTAATTGATATAGCATCTAGCATCTTGGTTTTCACTATCAATTATGGAAGCTAAAGATTTAGCTTCAAAACGAGTAAATTTAGAAATTTGTTTTGTGTTAACTAAACCAATACCATATAAACGATATTTATTCTTAATTCTAGAAAAGATTTGTAAAGCCTGGTCAAAATATCTTGGCTCAACAATCATATTAAAACGACGATTACCCAAGAATATTTCAATGGTATCCGCCCAGTTTTGATCCGTGATCTCACAAATCTCTGCAAAAATATGAACCTTTATATCATAATTATAAATTCTCTTCAAGCCTTCTTCTATTTCAGCACGAATTTGTAATAGCTGAGTAGGGAAGTTTACACGGTTTTGATCTAAGCCCTTCAAGTTTGTAGAAATTTCATTAATCTGTGTTACTAGAGCACGCTTCTTCATATCTAAGGAGCCTAGTTCTTGATTCATTCTATTTTGAACAGCTGTCAAACGAGATTGGTAATCCTTTAGCTTCATCTTAGATGCTTCCACATCCATTGTGTTAATTTGAACTAAGGAAAGATTAGCCATCTCTGCAAATAAACGCTCATTAGAAATCTTTCTTAAATCATTGATTGCATTCTTATAGTTGGTTGCACGTTTCAAAAATACCTGCTGATTTGCTTCTAAAGAGGTGATATTTGTCTGTGTTTTCAAAATTTCACGATTAATATATTCTTCTGCTTTAAAGGTATCATTATTACTTAATGCATTATATAAATCACGAGAACGCTCATTTAATGCTAAAAGCTCTTGATCAATAGAAATAATTTCTTGTTCCTTCATGACACGTAAAGCTTCTTGTTGTTCAATTTGACGCTTTGCATCTGTAATTTCAGTTCTAATTTCTTCTGTATCAAATAAATGCATCAAATATTGAATATAATTTTTACGTTCTTCTATTACCTTTAATTCTTGATAAATACTATCAATTTCTTTTAAGTCATTGATCTTCTTATTGATAAGCTTTAATGTATTTTCTAATTCTTTATAGGAACGAATGGAATCCTTAATTGCGGTTACATCAATATCCTTTTCTTCAAGAATATTTTGATAAATAAAGTCCTTAACATCGGCAATTGGCTTGAAGGCTAGTGCCTTAGGAATCAAACGATAAAAGTCTTCATTAATAGAACCGAAGGCAGTTCTAAAGCCACGCTTTGCTTCCTTCTTCGTTAAGAAGAATTCAAAGTTAGGATTTTTCTTACGGAAATCTACAGTACCATAAATTTGGTGATCCTCAGAAACAAACATAGAATCATTGATTGGCTCAAAGGTACGATAGAATAAAGTTTTAACAGGTAGAAGTTCTCCGAAGGCGTCAATTACTGCACCAACAGCAAATCTAGAATCTGTACGTTCATCATAAAACTCTAAAGCGATATGACCAGAAACATCACCATTTCTTAAATATTCCTTGTCATCCATACCTAGCTTACATTTTACATAACCACGTAAATCACGTTTACCCTTTTCATTAGCTGCAAGGTTAAAGGTTGTATCTCCTGCAGTCAAAATGTAGGTGATGGCATCCATGATTGTAGACTTACCAGAAGCATTTGGTCCTGATAGTAAGGTATTACCATTAATTTCAATAGTTTCATTAGAAAGATAATGCCAATTAATTAAACGAATCTTAACTAATTTTTTCATTCCTTGTCACCATCCTCATTTGAAATCTTTGAAATGGTTTGATATACTTCATTAACATCCTCGCTCTTAATTGCCATTAAAATTGTTGGTAATATAACAATTCGGCAAGCAGATGAAGTAACATCTCCAGTAACCTCAATCAGGTTATATCTTCTAAGTAAACGAACAGCAGATACTAAATCTGTTTTGTTCAATTTTCTTTTAATCTGTAAATAATCATATTTATCGTGTATATCTGCAACACTACAAACGATGTTATCATTTAAGGAGGTATCCTTAGCCTTTTCATGATATAAAACACGTAAAATTAATAAAATTATAGATTCATCTCTTCTAAGCTTTAACGTATTAGAAGGAGATGCACCCTCTAGCATAACACAGCCTGTGGCAGTATCTAAATGGATTTCATAGCCTAAAATCTTGAAGAATTCATCAAACAAATCCTTAAAGCTCATTAGGTAATAATAGCTTTCTTTATTATCCTTCTTGTCTCTGCATAAAAAGGTAGTAGCTAATAATTTATTTGCAGTATCTTTAAACTGGTTCTGTTGTGCAACAGTCATTGTTTCATATGCATTAAGCATTCTTACCCTCTCCTCTCAATTTTAAAATCTTTTAATCGATATTTTTTATGCTCTATCACATTGTCTAATACAGTAATGGTATAGTCTAAGCTTGCAGCATACATCAAGCTGTAAACGGTCATCAGTACTGTAATATTTTCTGAATTATAAGAAATAACTTCACTTGCCTGTAGCGTATTATCTAGCATATTTGCTTCTAAGAAGTTTTTAATTTCAACCTCATTATAAGCAGATTTGAATTGCTGCAAGAATTCCTGTGTCAAGGTGAAATCTAAGCTGATGGCATCTAAAGTCTGATTGTAATTTCTTGTGTAGCTTCCTCTTGGAGTATACAAGGAATTATCCTGTGTAAAGACCTTAGTTTGATTTAAGGTATACATCGTATCTACCAAACGCATAGCCTTATCAATTTTTCCCTTTTCGTTGGATTTCTTGATATGCTTTAATACTGCATTCAGCTTACCAATGATATTGTCATCCTCACTAAGCAAGAATTTAATCTTACCAATAGTTGAATTGATATAGGTTCTATTTTTATTATCAATTTCTGTAACAAATGTATCGATGGAATTGAATACATCTATTACCTCATCAATGGACTTAGAAGCCTTTTGTGTGGCCACCTCTACTACAGGGTATCTTCTCTTAAAATCGTTTATAATCATGCTCATCGCAAATTCATTATTAGATAACTCCTCTAGCTTAGAAACAATTGACAACCTATAACGGTTAATATTATCTGAGGTCTTCATTCTAAGATAGCTTCTATCGTAGATTTCAGTCTTAAAGGTCATTAAGCGCTCCATAAGATCCTTAACCTCTGAGGTTTCAACAACACTGCTGATATATTCCTTTAATCTGCTATCTAATCTACGCAGGGCTCTAATCAGTTGCTTTGTATTATTATAAACAGCATTAAACTGTGTAGCGTAGTCAGCATTATCTGGGTTATTTAAAATAGAATAAATTGTATAGATATATCCTTGATATTCATTGACATAAATCTCATAGGATTCTTGGTCATCTCCATAGGATTCAGCTGCCATAGGATATGCTGTAAGTAAAGCTTCACATATCGTAATTGCCATATCTGAAAAATTTAAGATTTCCTCATAGTCATTTGTGACATCTATATATATCCAACCACATTCTTCCATTCTTCTTAGAATATAGTTTGCAAGTTCTCGTTTGGATTGAGGGTTGGATTCTTCATCTTCTTCATCCTCAACATCATACAAGTAAGAACTATTGTCTAAGAAATTCACTAAATCATCTACTACAACTTTCTTTTCTATTCCTAGAATAGATCCTGTCTCATAAGTCTTAAAGCTTTGTAATATTGAAGCTAAATAAATCCGCTTATTTTTAGATGCTAGCAAAGAGAAAAAATTATCTGGTATCATACCAAAAAAATCCATAGCTTTTTCCCACCTATCTTTTTTCACTATTTTAATCTATTTTATCAAAAAATCAAAACAAATACAAGAAAAAGCCCCATATTTTTCAATAAATATGAGGTTCTTTTTAAATATATATTTAAAAGCCTAAGATTTTTAAGCTTTTAGATGTTCTATTTCTTCCTTTGTTAAGGGACGATATTCCCCTTCAGCTAAATCCTTAGGTAATTCCAAGTCTCCAAAGGATATTCTTCTTAAGGAGGTAACCTCCATTCCTAGAGCTAGCATCATCCTTTTAATTTGATGAAACTTTCCTTCAAAAATCGTGATTTTACCTCTTTGTGGTTCAATCAAGGTAAACAGGGCAGGCTTGCAGATATAGCCATCCTCTAATACAATTCCTTCTTTAAATTGATTTACAAAGGAGTTCTTAAATTCCCCTGTAAAGGTTAGTTCATAGGTTTTAGCAACATGATGCTTAGGAGACAATAGCTCATGAGCCAGCTTCCCATCATTAGTAATCAATAGTAATCCTGTTGTATCCTTATCTAAACGACCTACTGGAAAAAGACCTTTTTGGGTCTCCTCAATCAAATCTAAGACTGTTGGTTCTTTAGTATCATAAGTAGCACTCACATATCCTTTAGGCTTATTCAGTAAAAGATATATTTGTTTTTGATATTCCACCGACTGATCTAAAAGGATAATTTCATCATTCTCTTCATCCACCTTGATATCATCATCAAAAACAGCTTCTCCATTTAAAAGAACATAGCCTTTACGGATAAATGTCTTTACTTCCTTTCTTGAGCCATACCCCATATGAGCCAGTAGTTTGTCTAGGCGCATACATCGATTTCCTTTACATCATCTAAAATTTCATAGCACATTTCATCATCATAAGAAGCGTCTGTAATTGCCTCATCTGGCATAACAAGATATTTAATTTCTCCACTTGCAAGGACTTCCTTATTCTCATTAAATATCTTACACTCAGCTATAAAATATCTGTTGGTTTTTTTAATAATTTTACCAATTCCCTTAAGCTCCTCATTGTAAGGAACAGGCTTACGATATTTTGTTGTCAAATCTAGAGTGACTCCTAGTTTTTTAGGCTCTAACACCCAAAAGGCTCTGCAGGCAAGCTCATCTAGCATTGCACTAATCATACCACCATGAACACGTCCTGGATAGCTTTGATGTTCCTCCTTGAATTTAAACAAACCACAGACACTTTGATCCTCTAATTCATAAAACTGAGCCTGCACACCAAAGGCATTATCCATTCCACAAATCATACACATTTTACTATTGTTTTGTTTTTTTATAACCTTCATAATTATCCTCATACTCCTTATCATCATCAAATAAATGAATGTTTTTTTCTAAAAGATATTTTACATAATCGTAGCATGCTTTTGCATAAACAAGAATTGTTTTACTATTCCCAATATAAAGCTCTTTCGCTATTTCATATTCTAAAAGGTGAGGTAAAAGCTTTGTATAATTTTCGCTTAAATGCTCACGTTTTGTAGAATAATGTCTAGGCATTTCATAAGAATATGTCCCATCATATCCAATAGATGTAAAATGATATATCTCTTTCGTAAATCGATCTGGGACATTCATTTCCTCTTCAATACTATGTATCAATGTATTTTTGGATAACGGAGCCCCTAAAAACAAAATTTTGGCATCCATTTTCCAAAGGCTTCCAAAACAGCCTGTAGGAGAAACTGGTGTAGATTGATTTAAATCCAGCTTCAGATACTCCTCTTTCTTTTTTCCATAAGCACAAACAGAATGAGTGGGATGCAAGCTTCGTTTAAACTCTGCATCTGCTAAAGCTAAATTCGTTAAAGCTCCTACACAGGAGGGAGTTTTTTTGACATCAAACACATCATTATTTTTAGTAATGCTACTCCAACTATGGGTTGGTAAAATGACCAATCCTGAAGAAAAATATTCCTTAAATGCAGTTAAGATATCTTTGCCTTCTATTGCTCCAAAGCTTTTCAAGCTAGTATGAAGCAATACAGTATCTGTATTTTTGAAGCCATGTTGTGATAAATCAAAAAGAATATCCTCTTTTGTCGTATAAGCCATTTCAATATAGGATTTAAAATACTGTTCCTGAAAATATGTCTTCTTATAGATTTCCTCTTTAGAATAATCTCTATTAGAAACAATCAGCTTATCTTCATCACCAAAGCGGTGAATGATAGCAATGACCCTTCCCTTATAGCTTTGAACTGGTTGATCTACATCAAGAATATATGCATCAATCTCTTCTTTATCCACAGGGGAAATTGTGTTAGGAATATACCCATAATTCAGTTCATAAACTAAATCCTTTTCCTTAGGATGAACAGAATAAAGAGGTCGATCTACTATCACATCTACTATCTTGTTTAGCATATAATCCCCCCTTTTATGAATGGAAAAAAGTCCATAATTGGACCTTAATCTTCACGGAAATTATGTATTAAATCTTCTACCAGCATATCCTTATCCAAATGATAGTAGTGATTTCTGATTTCTTCCTTCCAAATTCCCTTTTCTACATCATTCCAAGTAGTATCCTTACAGATTTTAAACTCTAAATGTGTTCCTCTTGGGAAGGTAGCAACAGCGGTAAAGCTATTATCCTTATTCTTTTTCATAGGAATAGCCTTTTCTACATTCCAGCCTGTTGTATTCGTTATGATATAAAGCTTCTTTGCCTGCCCTTCAGCAGCGTAAAGTGTTTTAGCATTGAAAGTTACTTCTACTAAATCTTCTTTAGGCTCTTCAACTAAAGCCTCTTCTTCAAAGTCTTCCTCTTCCTCTAATTCCTCAGCTTCAAGGATTTCTTCTTCTAGATTTTCCTCTTCAATAACATCTGTACCATCTTCAATAATTTTTACATACTTTTTGATAAGACCCTCTTGAATGAGTTTATCAACACTTCTTGGATGGAACTCCTTTTGATAATCTGGAGTTTCAGCAAAAAGGCATAATTCAGTAGCCCCTGCTTTAAATAAGGCAACCTCTAGCAATTCTAAAGCATATTTTAAGCTTCTTGAACCTTTAATGGAAACACGCATAGGATAGATTTGTCCTTGCTTAGTTTGAGACATATCCTTGAAATGATACTTGGTGTTTTCAAATTCTTTAGGATCAAGTGCAAGATGTAGGTTGATGTGACGAACAACAATCTTGATTGCAGCAACCTTTACTCTTCCATAAGAAATAGTTTCCTTACCAAAGCTTCTTCTTGTAGAAACCTTTTTATATGTGCTACATAAATCCTTAAGTGCTTGATATGCTGCAATAGATTCTTGATGTAAAACCAACTTAGCAGCTAATGATTTTTTGTATGTGATTCTCTCCATATTATAATAACCTCTCTTCAAAAAACAATTATAGCATATTTTTTTAATTTTTTTACATTTTTTTAGAAAAAATCCTAAAACTTTGTTATTTTCTATGCATATTAATAAGATAGGTGAGAAAAATGCAAATTTTAATCCTAGGTTTTATCATTCCTCTTCTAGGAACAACAATAGGCTCACTATTTGTCTTTTTGATCAAAAAAGATTTTCATCCAAGTCTAAAAAACCTTCTACAAGGGTTTGCGGCTGGAGTTATGCTTGCAGCATCCATTTGGAGCTTAATTATTCCTGCAATTGACCTTTCAGGAGATAATCCCTATACCTGCTACATTCCAGCTGCAATAGGATTTATTCTTGGAATGCTTCTATTAATGCTGTTTGACATCTATATGAACAAAAAGAAAAAAGTAAGCGTCAATATGCTCAACTTAGCTGTAGTCATACATAATATTCCTGAAGGTTTATCTGTAGGTGTTGCTTTCGCAGCTGCAATGCGGGGAGATGCATTTTTGGCAACAACTGCTTTAGCATTGAGCTTTGGTATAGGAATACAAAATATTCCTGAGGGCAGTATAATATCTTTGAATTTAGTTCCTGAGCATTCCAAATTGAAGGCTTTTTGGAAGGGATTCTTATCCGGCGTGGTTGAACCTATTGCCAGCGTTGTTGCCTATTTACTTATGATGTATATCGAACCATCCATGCCATACCTATTAAGCTTTGCTGCTGGAGCCATGGTATTTGTTGTAGTAGATGAGCTTATTCCTTCCTCTCATAGTCATATATGTAACGTTGGTATCTGCATTGGATTTGTTATAATGATGATTTTAGATGTAATGTTAGGATAAAAAATGGACCAGTTAAAAGAAAACTGATCCATTTTATTTTTTTATTTATTTAACCATTTAACAATTAAATCCCAAAGACTTTGATAATGAATCAATAAAGGGGCAATAATTAAGGAAATGATAGACATTAGCTTTATTAAGATATCCATTGCTGGACCTGCAGTATCCTTTAGTGGGTCTCCGACTGTATCACCTGTAATAGCGGCATGATGTGTCTCAGAGCCTTTACCACCAAAATGATCCTCTTCAATATACTTTTTAGCATTGTCCCATGCACCACCAGAGTTTGCCATAAATACAGCTAGCATAATTGCTGATAGCAATCCTCCAATTAAAACTCCACCTAGACCACTAGCACCAAACACAAGTCCTGCAACTATAGGAGCAAACACTGAAATAACACCAGGTAGAATCATTTCCTTTAAGGAAGCCTTTGTAGAAATATCTACACATTTTGCATAATTTGGATTTGATTCTCCTTTTAAGATGCCAGGATCATTTTCAAATTGACCTCTTACCTCTTCAATCATCTTATTTGCTGCACGACCTACAGAAGCGATAACTAAAGAACTAAAAAGATAAGGAAGCATTGCACCAATCAATAAACCCACGATGAAGACAGGATTAGAAATATCAATAAAATCAACGCCAGATGCAGTGAAATATCCAACAATTAAAGCTAAAGAGGTTAATGTGGCTGAACCGATACAGAAGCCCTTACCAATTGCAGCTGTTGTATTTCCAACAGAATCTAGTTTATCTGTTATCTCACGTACATGTGGATCTAGCTTTGACATTTGGGCAATACCACCTGCATTATCACTAATTGGACCATAACCATCAACAGAAACAGTTATACCACAAGTTGAAAGCATACCTACAGCAGCAAGAGCTATACCATAGCTACCACAAACAAAGTAAGCAACAGCTATAGCTACGACTAATGCCAAAATGGTAAGACCTGTAGATTTCATTCCACTACCAATTCCAGCTATAATGTTTGTAGCATGGCCTGTTTGAGATTCGTAAGCGATTCGCTTGACTTCTTTATAGTCACTTGAGGTATAAATTTCCGCAATAAAACCAACTATAATACCTGCAAGAAGTCCAGCGAGTACAGCAAAGAAAAACTTGACAGAACCCATATAAAATATACCTATAAAAAGAGTTGCAATAATAACAAGACCTGTTGCCACATAGGTTGCAATATTCAATGCTCTATGTGGATTCTTCCACTGTCTTAATCGGATGAATATAACAGCTAGCATAGAGGCTATAACTCCAACACCCGCAATCATAAGTGGGAACAAAAAATTCTTAATTCCATCTACGCTTGTTGCAAGCATCGTTGCTGCTATGGTCAATACAGAAATAATAGACCCTACATAAGATTCTGTTAAATCTGATCCCATACCTGCAATATCACCAACATTATCACCAACATTATCTGCAATGGTTGCAGGATTTCTTGGATCATCCTCAGGAATGCCTGATTCTATTTTTCCTACTAAATCTGCTCCAACATCTGCAGCCTTAGTATAGATACCACCACCAACACGTGCAAATAATGCAATCATAGAACAGCCTAAACCATAACCACTGACAACCTTAGCTGCTTCTTCAACACTAAATAAAGCGTATGCACCAAAGAATAAGCCAACTAATCCTAATAAGCCTAAGCCTGCAACTGTTAAGCCTAAAACAGCTCCACCACTGAAGGCAGTATTTAAAGCCTGTGGCATTCCCTCTTCATCTGCCTTCATAGCAGTTCTTGCGTTAGCTTTAGTTGCTGTAAACATACCAATCCAACCAGCTACGCCTGAAAAACAAGCACCTACAACAAAACAAATTGCTGATTTCCAGCCTACTCCTTCAGCATTCTCAAATGCTGGAATAAATCCTAATACTGTCAAAAGGATTGCAAAAACAATCACAAACGGAATAATAATCATATATTCTCTTTTTAAAAACGCAATTGCACCTTCATGAATATATTTAGAAATTTCTTCCACCTTTGGATTGTTAATTTTTATTCTACTTACTCGTCTAAATAGAATAAACACATATGCCAATGTGACAATCGCTGCACATAGCACACATGAAAGAATAATAATACTTTCCTTACTCATAAAATATTCCTTTCTTTTTCTTAAACAAACTATTATGTATCTATAAGTATACTCTAAAACGTTTTCAAAAGAAATCCTTTTTTTAAAATAATTCTTAAAATTATGTTCTTTTTTAGGTATTTTTGCAAAAAAACAGGAAAAAAAGAATTACATATGGTATAATCTTTAAATAAAGTAGGTGAATCATATGAAAAAATGGATAAGTCTTTTTCTAGTATTTTTGTTGCTCAGTTTAACAGGATGCAAACCAATTATAGAAAATCCTGTTGTACCATTTTATACTGTGCAATTTGATAGTAATGGGGGAACGGAAATTGAAAGCCAGAGGATTGAGGAAGGAAAAAAAGCAGTAAAGCCAAAAAATCCTACTAAGGAGGATTCTATCTTTGATGGATGGTATCTTTTAGACAAGCCTTATCATTTTACGGAAGCTGTTACAGAGGACATCACCTTAACTGCACAATGGAAAAGCAGTTCTACTAATAATGGGACAGATGATAGCTTTGAAAATTATGGTATGGATGTAATAGATATCACATTAAGTGATCTTTCTATTAGTGAAAGTGGATTATACACCTCAATGGAGGAGGTTGGAGCATACATCTATACTTATCATAAGCTCCCAAGTAATTTTCATACCAAAAGTGAATTTAATAAGCTAACTTACACAAAAGAAAATAAATTAAGCGTAGGCGGAGATATATTTTATAACAGAGAGGGTCTTCTTCCTTATAAGCAAGGTAGAACCTATACAGAGTGTGATATAGATTATACAGGTAATAATAGAAATGCAAAGCGCATTGTATTCTCTTCTGATTTTTTAATTTTTTATACAAGTAATCATTATAGTAGCTTTTCAATATTGAGGTTTCTATGAAAAAAATAGAAATAGATTTTAAAAATTATCCAACAAAACAAAAGCTGTTTACTTTTTTAATGTCTCAAATTGAAGGTCTTTTTGGTGCAAATTATGATGCACTCATTGATGCTTTAAGCTTTTATCAAACACCTCTTGTTTTGCAACTGATTCACTTATCGTTTTATGAAGAACAAGCACAGCTGCTAGAGGTTTTACAAATCATTCAGAAAGAAAATCATCTCATTCAAATAAACTAAAAAAAGTCTGATTTCAAGTGAAATCAGACTTTTCATTATTTACTTACTTCTTTTGAAAATTTAATGTGTTAACTTCTTTTTCGCCATTTTCTCCAAGAACTGCTAATATACATCCACGGAATGGACTCTTTTTATTCCAATTACATAATGCAATTTCAATTGTAATAGTTTGTCCTAATTCTCCATTCTCACCAGCATACTTCTTCAACCAGCTATACTGATTAGCACTACTGCAATACAATAGGATTTGCTTATCTGAGGTTGGGGAATTAATATAGATATTTGAAAAACGCTCAGCTTCAACTACTTTAACCTGAACTTCAATCACATAAACCTGAGTTGTATGGTCTTCACTGACATCCAGATCAATAAGCTCTTCTAAAGTTTTTGTATGATCAAAGGTTGTTGTTGAATACTCATGCTCTCCATAGAAATTCATTATAAGCTCACAATCTAAAAGAACAGATTGTCCATAATATTTTCCTTCATGTCCGAATAAAGTTCTAGTTCCTTTTAAAATAACCTCATTACCTAAAGCTAAGGATGCTAGTGTGTCAGCATCAGTAGTAACTGCAATAACTCCTGTTTCATCGATTAAATAGAATCCAGATCTATTTACTAAGGAAGGTCCAACAATTCCACGAACAATTACTTCAGTGCCATCATCTAAAGGATTTGCAGCTATAGCCTCTCCTACAGTAATTGTATCTGGAATAACAACCTCTTTGAATTCAACTTGAACTGTTGTAGAATATTCATAAGTTAAATAAGTGGCTTTAATCGTAATTGTTGCAGTACCCTCATTATGAGTATGCATAATCAACTTATTCTCTTCCAAATCAAAGCTTATCACATTAGTATCACTTGAAGTATATTCTAGCTTTATGTCTTTTACATCAATCAATTCTTGAGAAACACTTGTGATAAGCTCCTTCTGTGGATCTCCTGTATACCTCTTTTCAAATTGTCCAAGACCGTAATAATTTACTGCAAATTTAGGAGCATCTTCCTTATTAAAGGTATATCCCTCATCTATAACTTCTATAGGGAAGAAACGCCAAGAACAGCCTGATGCAGAGGATTTTGCATTAATTGCAGAAAGATAAACTGTACAAATCTTGCCATCAAATTCATCTAGCCAGCTATAATCACTACCATTGCATTGAGTATATGCATAAGAACCAGTAATACCATCAATATCATCAAAATAGTAATTGACAAATCCTGTACCTTCAGCCTTCTTAACTAAAGCATCTACCTTATAAATTAAAGTGGTTATATTTTCTGATACAGGAGTATCCATAATTTCTTTTACTGTAGTTTTTTCAATCCAGCTCTTGTCATAAGCATTCTTCTTCTCATCATTTTCTAAAAGATGCGCATTAGATAGCTGACAACAGCCTTTATAACCAAATTTAGAAGCATTGCTAAGTTCTGTATCTAATATCCATAAATCCTTAACTCCAGCAATCTTTACTTTATTTCCTATTTCAACTCTAGGTGTTACCTGTGAGTCATAGATATAAATAGAGCTTGTAGAATCAACCAAATAGAAGCCACTAGGAATCATACCATTGGCATATGTTATCTTAGCAACAACACCTTCTAAAATGATTTTCGTATCCTTTGCTGCCTCACGTGCTTCTGCAACTGACATTTTCGTATAGGAAGCCTCATCAAATTCCTCTTGTGCATGCTTAAATTCTATAATCCAAGCGCTAGATAATTCTGCTTGACCTTTAAAATTCTTAAGTAAACCAGATAAGAAAACCTCATCCCCAGCATATGGCTTATCCTCTAGCTCACTATATCTGAGCTTTCCATCGGAGCTATATGTACCATAAACATAAAGAGAACCTGTTGCATCAGATATTGTCATTTCTCCATAGGTAGGATTAGATATTCTATCCACAGTACCACGAATATAAAAGCGTTCTGTTGATGCATATCCTTCTGGTTCACAAAGCTTTGTAGCCTCTTGACAAGTCAGTATTTTAGCCCATTTCGCATAAATGGTTGTTGTACTAGATACAACATTCTTCTCAAAATCCCATGCAGAAGTTTTAGAAGCATTTTTGTACCAGCCTTCAAAGACATAGCCTTCCTTTACAGGATCCTCAGGCTTTTTAACAGTTCCTGCTTCTGTAAGAGTTACCTTATCAATCTTACTACCACCATCTGTATCAAAAACAACTTCAATGGCAGATGGTTCTTCAACTGGTGGCTTTTCAGGCTTAGGCTCTGGCTTTTCACCACAAGCACTTAGACCAAAAAACGTAGCCACAGATAATAATAAAGCGCCTATTATTTTTCTTAATTTCATCTTATTAAACCTTCCTTTCATAATTTAATTATACTAGAATTTTATCAAATTGAAAAGAATTTTAAGAGAATAGATCAAAAATAAGAGATTTTATCAATTTTTTTGCATTATAAAATAGTCCTCATACAAAAATTTCATTTTACAAAAGAAAAAAGAGTTAAAAACAATTGTCTTTAACTCTTTTAATGCTATAACGAAAGCATTTCTTTTTCCTGGAGGCCCCGAACAGATTCGAACTGATGGTCGGGCAGTTGCAGTGCCGTGCCTTACCACTTGGCTACAGGGCCAATCAGACATCTCATTATAGCGTATTAGATTATATCAAACTCTATACCTAAAGTCAAACCAAAACTTTCAATTTTAACTTTTTTGGCACTCATATATTGACAGTGCCAAAAATAAGAGTATAATATAATTGTAGTTGGAATAAACTATTAACAGAAAGTGAGGCTTTTGATATGGAACAACAATACACAAATGAGAATGTTTTAGAAAAGTATGGAAGAAACGTAGTTGAACTTGCAAGGTGCGGAAAAATAGATCCTGTCATCGGAAGAGATGAAGAAATTAGACGTATTATTAAAATCCTTTCTAGAAAAACAAAAAACAACCCTGTCCTCATTGGTGAGCCTGGTGTCGGAAAAACCGCCATTATTGAAGGATTAGCTAGGAGAATTGTTGCAAATGATGTTCCTTCTTCTTTAAAGGATAAGGAAATCTTTGAGCTGGATATGGGTGCCTTGGTTGCAGGTGCGAAGTTTCGTGGAGAATTTGAAGAAAGATTAAAGGCTGTTTTAAATAAGATTAAAGAATCTGATGGAAATATTATTATGTTTATCGATGAGATTCATTTAATTGTAGGGGCTGGTAAATCAGATGGGGCACTAGATGCATCTAATATGTTAAAGCCTATGCTTGCTCGTGGAGAGCTGCATTGTATCGGTGCTACTACTCTTAAGGAATATAGGGAGTACATAGAAAAAGATAGCGCCTTAGAAAGACGTTTTCAAAAAGTACTGGTAAGTGAACCAACCGTATTAGATACAATTTCTATCTTAAGAGGAATTAAGGAGCGGTTTGAGCTTCATCATGGAGTGGCTATCACAGATAATGCTATTGTTGCAGCAGCAACACTATCAAATCGCTATATTACAGATCGTTTCTTACCAGATAAGGCTATAGACCTAATTGATGAAGCTTGTGCTTCTTGCCGTATGGATTTGGACTCTAAGCCTGCAGAGCTTGATGACTTAGATAGAAAAATTGCACAATTAAAAATCGAACAGATGGCTCTTAAAAAGGAAGCTGATTCTACTTCTAAAAAACGTTTAGAAGACATCAATAAAGAACTTTCTTTATTAGAGGAGAAAGCTAAATCTTTGACTGAAAAATGGCAAAAAGAGAAAAAAGAGCTTCTTCATTTTAAAGAAATGAAAAAGTCTTTGGATCAAAAACGATTTGAGCTTGAAAAGGCATATAATGAAGGAAACTATAAATTAGCCTCAGAATTGCAATACTCTATCATTCCAGCCTTAGAAAAGGATATCAGTGAATATCAAAACAGAAGCAAAGAAAACCATCTTCTTTCTGAAGCTGTAGATGAAGAGGATATTGCAGAGGTTGTTGCCAAATGGACGAATATACCTATTTCAAAATTGATGCAAGGAGAAAAGGAAAAAATTCTTCATTTAAAAGAAACCTTAGAAAAACGTGTTATAGGACAAGATGAAGCGGTAAGCTTAATCAGTGATGCCATTATCCGACAAAGAGCGGGAATAAAGGATGAGAATCGTCCAATAGGTTCTTTCTTATTCTTAGGACCTACTGGTGTTGGTAAAACTGAACTCGCCAAAGCATTAGCTGATACTTTATTTGACAGTGAAGCCCATATCATCCGCATTGATATGTCTGAATATATGGAAGCTCATAGTGTCGCAAAGCTTATTGGTGCACCTCCAGGATATATAGGCTATGATGAAGGAGGACAGCTCACAGAGAAGGTAAGACGCAATCCTTATTCCATCATCTTATTTGATGAAATAGAAAAAGCTCATCATGATGTTTTCAATCTTCTTTTACAAATCTTAGATGATGGAAGACTTTCTGATTCTCAAGGCAGAACAGTAGATTTCAAAAACACAATCATCATCATGACCTCTAACATAGGCAGTGAGCTTCTTCTTTCAAATGAAAATGAAAAAGAAATTTCCACTTTACTAAAGCAATATTTCAAGCCTGAGTTTTTAAATCGTATTGATGAAATCATTACCTTCCATCCTTTATCTAAGGATGTACAAATGAAGATTGTAACAAAAATGCTTAAGGATTTGGATATGAGATTGCTGGCACAAGGATTAAATATTACTTTCACAGATGCTTTAAAAAAATATATTTTAGATCAAAGCTTTGATATAGAATTCGGTGCACGTCCAGTAAAGCGATATATTCAAAAGCATATTGAGACCTTTATTGCTACAAAAATTATTAGTGGTGAATTAAAGCCTAATATAGAATATGTAGTTGATGCTTGTAATAATGAAATTCGTATGCTTACAAAATAATTAAAGGGGGTACCCCCCTTTTTTTTATGAATAAGGAGCCTGCTTAAGGAATAAACTATAGTAAGAGGTGCATTTCATGAAATATATAAAAATCGGTGTTGTTTTTGCAATCTGTTTACTTCTTTATTTTATTCCTTCTCTATTATTTAAAGCTGATCCTGCCTATTACAAATCTTTAAATCTGCCAAGCTATGCGCCACCTGCAATTCTCTTTGGTATAGCATGGCCAATCCTCTATGTGATATTTAGCTTATATTTAGCAATAAAGATTGTGCATCAGGATTTATCCAAAGAAATGATTATTTATTTTGTCCTTAATTATTGTATTAGCTTTTTCTTTAATAAGGCTTTCTTCGTTGACCATAATCTGTTTCTTTCTTTTGCTGTAACCTTCTGTTGTTTTCTTACAGGTCTATTTCTGTTTATTACAAGCTTCAAAAAAAACAAAAAGGAATTCTATGTATTTATTCCTTATCTTTTATGGACATTATTTGCCTCCATACTTATGGCACACATCTACTTAATCAATTAAAAAAAGGACCAGTTGGTGAAGTGGTAAGATGTTTGTAGACACAAAAAAAGTGTTTATAAACATCTTTTTTC
>CAMWKG010000023.1 GCA_947174785.1 uncultured Mollicutes bacterium | reverse complement strand
CACCACGAAGAAGAATGTGAGTGTGGACACCATCACCACCATGATGAAGAGTGTGAGTGTGGACACCATCACCACCATCATGCAGATGAGATATTTAGCTCTGTTGGCTTTGAAACTGCAAAGAAATATGATATGGATGCTTTAGAGAAAATTTTAGATTCCATGTCTAAAGGTGCATATGGGTTAGTTGTTCGTGCTAAAGGCGTTGTTTCTAATTTGAATGGAGCATGGTATGAATTTAATTTGACTCCTGAAGAGGTTGAGGTTAAGCCTTGTTGCGCTCGTCCAATTGGCAAAATTTGTGTTATCGGTTCTAAAATTGATGAGCATCAGATTAAGGAATTATTTTAGAGGTTAGATTATGGTTGAGGTACCTATTTTTATAGTAAACGGATTGATTGAAAGTGGTAAGACAACTTTAATCAAAGAAATTATAGAAAATAATGTTTCTTATCAGGCGGGTTCAACTGTCCTTGTCGTTTGTGAAGAGGGCGAGGTTGAGTATGAGGAGTCATGGCTAAAGGAGTATGAAGTTTCTATTGTACGTGTAGAAAAAGAAGCAGATTTAAATGCCAATTTATTCTTTTCTATTGATGAGAAATATAAGCCAGTTCAAATTGTTTTAGAGTACAATAGCTTTTATAATATGGACAATTTGGAATTTCCCGAATATATGCCAGTATATCAACAGGTTACTTTAATTGATGCATCTACCTTTGGTATTTATTTTAACAATATGCGTCAAGTTTTTAATAATCTTGTTAAATTGTCTTCACTAATCATTTTTAATAGATGTGATGGAGTAAGCGAGCTTGGTAATTATAGAAGACAAATAAGAGCTTTGAATCAAGAATGCCAAATTGGTTTTGAAGGAAAGAATGGACAATTAACTTCTATGCTTGATGAGGATTTACCTTACGATATTACAAAGGATACGATTCTTCTAGAGGATAGTGATTATCCAACATGGTACATAGATGTATTTGATAATTATGAAAAATATATGGGGAAGACAATCAAGTTTAAAACATTTGTAAGAGATATTTTAGAAGACTCTATTGTTGTAGGTCGAAATGTTATGACCTGTTGTGAAAATGATATTCAGTTCCTAGGCTATGAGGTTAAAGATGTGAAGGAACTAGTAGCCATTGGAGATTGTATTTTCTTAGAATGTGTTGTAGCACACGAATACTCAGCTATTGCTGAAGAGGAAGTTGTTATGCTTCATGCTAAGAAGGTTTCTAAATTACCTAAAGAAGAGGATGCCGTTTTGTCCTTTTAAAATGAAAATGCTCAAGTTTTGGGCTTTTTCTTTTTATATATTTTGTGGTATACTTATATAAGGTGATATTTTATGTTGAAATGCTATACAACATCCTCTGCAGAAGAAACAATTGAATTAGGGAAAAAAATAGGTGCTTTGTTAAGCATTAGTGATGTTATTTTATTAACAGGCGATTTATCTGCAGGTAAGACAACATTAACTAAAGGTATAGGATTAGGCTTAGGAGTAAATAAAATCATTAATTCTCCTACCTTTACAATAGTTAAAGAATATAAAGGAAAGTGTCCCTTATATCACCTAGATTTATACCGTCTAGATGGTTTAAATAATGATTTCGATTTAGAGGAATATATTGAAGGTGACGGAGTATGTGTTATTGAATGGCCTTATCAAGTAGAAGAAATTCTACCTAAGGAGTACTTGGAAATCAACTTGAAAAGACTAAGTGAATTTGAACGGAGTATAGAGCTTAAGGCAAATGGACGTCACTATGAAGAGGTGTTAAAAGAATTATGAGAACATTAATTATAGATTCAGCAACAAATGTTTTATATACAGCTTTATGCTTTGATGAGAAAGTCATTTATGAATCTTATGTTCCTGGAAAGCATGATCATGCAAGTGTGATTCTAGTCGAAGTTGAAAAAGCTTGTTCAGAAGGAAATATTGATTTAATAAATATAGATAGAGTGATTGTTGGTGTTGGACCTGGTTCTTATACAGGGGTACGTATGGGTGTTGCTGTTGGAAAAATGATTGCAACCCTAGAACCTAAAATTAAGTTATACGAGATATCAACATTAAAGCTTATGGCTAGTGGAATAGAAGGTTCAGTTTTAGCTAGCATTGATGCAAGAAGAGGAAACTGTTTTGGTTGCATTTTTGATACTGATAAAAATACTTATATCATTCCAGAGGCTTTAGTAGAAAGAGAATCTCTAGAACAAAACAAGTTTGATGTATCAGTGAACGAAAATGAATATAAAGTAAATCCAATTAGAGTAATGAAGTGGGCAAAAGAGGTCATAGAGCCTAGAACACTGGTTCCTAATTATTTAAGAGAAACAGAAGCGGAGCGGAATCTTCATGATTAGACCATATAAAAAAGAAGATATTCAACGTATTGTTGAATTAGAAAAAAACCATTTAGAATCTTCTTTAGAAGAATCCTATTATCTTAATGATTTGAATAACCCACTTGCAAGGCATTATGTATTTGAAATAGATTCTGTAATCATAGGATTTATTTCTTCAGTATTTGATGGCTTTTCTTTAGAAATTTTGAATTTCGTAATTGATAAGGCATATCAGTTAAAGGGCTATGGGACAAAGGCTTTGGCTAGTGTTTTAGATGAGCTTGTTCCACTAGGATTAAATAATGTATCTTTAGAGGTTCGAGAGTCAAATAAGAAAGCCATTCATGTATATGAAAAATTAGGCTTTAAAACGGTTCGAGTAAGAAAGGAATACTATAAGAATAAAGAGGATGCCTATTTTATGCAAAAGCTTTATGATGAAAAGAAAGACATTGCAAATCTAGAGGCAATTCTATTCTCTAAAAAAGAAGGTTTAAAATATACAAGTGATTTTAAAGAAAGATACTGTCTAAATTATTATGATCTTTATGATTATAAAATAGATTCCTTAAAGGACTTTACTTTTGATTCTTATATCTTATTTCTTTCAAATTGGCTAGATGAAAAGCTATTTGAAGACTATGAGATAGATGCTTGTGCCCTAATGCATGTAAATGCTTATCATTATAAGAGTTTATCTAAAAAAGCATATTCTGTAAGCTTTAATTATCTTAAGGATTGTATGGAGTATACTTATAAGATTAATACAGAATATGGTGAGGAATATGCAAAAAAATATGCAAAGTTTAACTATGATAAAATCTTAGAAGGTAAAATCAAAAGCTTTTCTGTAGTTAAAAACGATAAAACTATTGGTAGTGTTTTAATTATAGAATATTATCATAGTATCTTTATATATGGATTATATGTAGATGAAGAGTATCGCCATCAAGGGATTGCCTCTAATTTGATGGATGCTTGCATAGAGTATGCGAAAAAGATGAATAAATGCGAAGTTTATCTAGAAGCAGAACTAGATGATACCCCAATTGAAATGTATAAGAAAATGAATTTCAAAGAGATAGAAACTCTTTATGAATGCTTTTTGGAGAAATAATGGAAAAAACAAATGTAATGCGTATCTTAGATCAAAAGAAAATTCCATATGAAGCTTTTGAATATCCGCACGAGGAAGGAATATGTGTAGATGGAGTAAAGGTTGCAGAATTACTTGGTCAAAATAAAGAAGAAGTATTTAAGACTTTAGTAACCATAGGTCACAGTATGCATTATTATGTTTTTGTGATTCCAGTTCAAGTAGAATTAGATTTAAAAAAGGCAGCAAAAGCAGTTAAAGAAAAATCTGTTGAGTTAATTCCAGTAAAGGATTTATTTGGAATAACTGGCTATATTCGAGGGGGATGTAGTCCAATTGGAATGAGAAAGCAATTCACAACTACACTACATGAAACTGCTAAAAGCTTATCTCATATTATTTTCTCTGCAGGAAAAATAGGATATCAGATAAAGATGAATCCTTTAGATTTAACTAAGGTTATAAGGGTAGAATTTATAGATATTATTCGATAAGTTAGAAGAAAAAGTATGTAGGTAAATTTTGAATTTTAAATTGGATTTCAAAGGACTTTATGGTATAATAAAAATGTAGCTAGAAGAAGTCTATAATTAAGAGCTCTACTTCTTATAGATGGCTATGACAACTGAATGTAGTAGAGTGGTTTTCCGAAATGGATAGCGTGATTGAAACTGACGAGTACACATATACTCTCAAGCTTTAATCACGCTTTTTAATTTATAATTCAGAACTATGGAAAGGATGAAAAGTATATGACATTAAATGATGTACAATTAGATTTAGTAAGGCCTAATAGTAGCACTGCTAGAAGGCTTGCCCTTCATATAAGAACAAATAAAATTTCTGAACATCCCGCAGTCATTATAGGTGAAGATGGTAAAAGTTATTTGTTCTTACCAATGACAACAAATCCTATTTCTAAGACAAAGAAACTAAAGAAAAATCCAAATCCCCATTCTAAAAAACCTTCATATGTAATTTTTAGAATGCGTGCAAATAAAAAAAGTGCATTTTCAGCACCATTGAATTGGACTCTAAGTTCAGAGGATTATGGGATGATAGAAGAATATGCAAGAAAGAAAATCAAATAAAAAAGGATTGTGCCAGAAACAGCTTATTGCTGACGGACCATCTAAATCATTTAGAGAACAATCCTTATACGATTATTCTATCACATTGCA
This sequence comes from uncultured Mollicutes bacterium, assembly GCA_947174785.1. GTDB lineage: Bacteria > Bacillota_I > Bacilli_A > Acholeplasmatales > Anaeroplasmataceae > Pelethenecus. Next base: position 24,817 of record CAMWKG010000023.1, on the reverse strand, counting down.
TAATAATTGTCAAATAGAAGATGAAAGGAGATTTCAAAATAAGAATTGAAAGTAAGAAAGGAATGCTAACGTTAAAGAACAGACTTCAGGAAGCTGCCCTAAGATAATCGACGACTGGCAAGGAAATATAAGTCCATTTTTACCTAATGCAGTAAAGGATACTGAAGGATATTTCAGTATAATGCTTTCTTTTTTTAGAAAATGCTTTTACTCTCTATTTTTTTTGTGCTAAATAATGTATAATAGTATTGTTATGTAAGTTTTAAAAACTATGTTTTTATAGGAGTGAGATTATGGAAGAAATCAGTAATTATATAAAGACTTTAATGGCAGAGGATTTGAAGGAAGGAAGAGTAAAAGAAATTATCACTCGTTTTCCACCTGAGCCTAATGCTTATTTACATATTGGACATGCTAGAGCAATTATCACAAACTTTGAATGTGCTAAAGCGTATGGTGGTAAAACAAATTTAAGATTTGATGATACTAATCCTACAAAGGAAGATAGTGAATATGTTGATGCAATACAAGAAGATTTAAAATGGTTAGGTTATACACCAAATCATGTATTCTTTGGAAGTGATTATTTTGAGGCAACCTATGAGAAGGCAATTCTTTTAATTAAGAAGGGGCTTGCTTATGTGGATGATTTATCACAGGAAGAAGCATCAGCTTATCGTGGTACTTTAACAGAACCAGGTAAGAATTCTCCATATCGTAATCGTAGTGTAGAAGAAAACTTAGATTTATTTGCAAGAATGCGTGCAGGTGAATTTAAGGATGGAGAAAAGACACTTCGTGCTAAGATTGATATGGCTAGTCCAAATATTAATATGCGTGATCCTATCCTATATCGTATCATTCATATGCATCATCACCGTCAAGGGGATAAATGGTGTATTTATCCAATGTATGATTTTGCTCACCCTTTACAGGATAGCTTTGAGGGAATTACCCATAGCTGTTGTTCTCTAGAGTTTGATAACCACCGTGTATTATACGACTGGGTTTTAGCAAATACAGATGTTGAACATATTTCTCATCAATATGAATTTGGCCGTTTAAATATCACAGGTATGGTCATGTCAAAGCGTTATTTAAGAACCTTAGTAGATACGAAAAAGGTTAGCGGATATGATGATCCAAGAATGCCTACTCTAGTTGGATTAAAGCGTCGTGGTTTTACTCCTGAGGCAATTAAAAACTTTATTTTATCGACAGGATTATCTAGAGTAAACTCAACTGTAGAATATCATGCTTTAGAAGAAGCGTTAAGAGATGACTTAAAGTTAAAAGCACTAAGACCTAATGCTGTTGTAAATCCAGTGCTAGTTGTAATTGATAATTATCCTGAAGGACAGGTAGAATATATGGACTGTCCAAACAATACAGAAAATGAAGAAATGGGTTCAAGGAAAATTGCCTTCAGTAAATATGTTTATATTGAGAAGGATGACTTCATTGAAGAAAAGCCAAATAAGAAATGGAAGAGGCTTGCTTTAGGCGTAGAGGTACGTTTAATGCATGCTTACTTCATTACGGCTACAAGTGTAGAAAAGGATAAGGATGGCAATATCACTTTAATTCATGCAACCTATGATCCAGCTACACGTTCTGGCTCTGGCTTTGCTGAGCGTAAGCCAAATGGAAATATTCACTTCGTTGAGAAGACTACAGCAATTCCAGCAACCTTCCGTCAGTTTGAGGATTTAATCCTACCTGAGACAGAAGAAACAAAGGATTTAGATTTTATGGAGCGTTTGAATCCAAACTCTTTATCCATCAGGGAAGGATTTGTAGAAGCCTCCTTAAAGGGAACAAAGCCACTGGATCATTTCCAATTTGTTCGTAATGGCTACTATACAACAGATAAGGATAGTACAGAGGACCATTTAGTATTTAACTGTACAGTAAGCCTAAAGTCCTCATTTAAATTATAAAAAATAGGGACTGCTTTGCAGCCCCGATTTTTAAGAAGTTAGGAGAGAAAATATTATGTTAAAAACTGTAAACTTAGGATTACAATACGGCTCTAGAAAACTATTTGAGCATGTTGATATTACCTTCACTAAAGGAAACTGTTACGGAATTATTGGTGCCAATGGTGCTGGTAAGTCTACCTTCCTAAAGCTTTTATCTGGAGAGATTGAATCTACAACAGGTGAAGTTATCCTAGATAAGAATGAGAGAATGTCTGTTTTAAAACAGGATCAAAATGCTTATAATGATAAGACTGTATTAGATACCGTTTTATTAGGTCATCCAAGATTGATTGAAATCAAGGAACAGAAGGATGCTTTATATACCAAAGAGGATTTTTCTGAAGAGGACGGAATACTTGCTGCTGAGCTAGAAGGTGAATTTGCTGAGCTTGGTGGCTGGGAGGCTGAAACAGATGCTGCAACACTTCTAAATGGAATTGGTGTAGATGAAGAATTTCATTACACACTGATGGGAGATTTAGATGCTAAATTAAAGATTAAGGTCTTACTTGCTCAAGCCTTATTTGGGAACCCAGATATTTTACTTTTAGATGAGCCTACCAATAACCTAGATTATAAGTCTACACGCTGGCTAGAAAATTTTTTACTTAATTTTGAAAATACAGTTTTAATCGTATCTCATGACCGTCACTTTTTGAATAACGTTTGTACTCATATATGTGATGTGGATTTTGGTAAGATTAAGCTATATGTAGGTAACTATGAATTCTGGTATGAATCAAGTCAGCTTGCGTTACAACAGGCTAAAGATCAAAATAAGAAGAGTGAACAAAAGGTAAAGGAACTTCAAGAATTTATTGCTAGATTCTCTGCTAATAAATCCAAGTCTAGACAGGCAACCTCTCGTAAGAAGCTTCTTGAAAAGATTAAGATTGAAGACATTGAGCCTTCCTCAAGAAGATATCCATACATTGGCTTTAAACCAAATCGTGAGGTTGGAAATGATATCTTATTTGTAGAAAACTTATCCAAGCCAGGCTTATTTAAGAATTTAACCTTCAGCGTAAATAAGAATGATAAAATTGCATTCTTGGCAGAAAACTCTGTCATTATAACTGCATTATTCAATATTCTATCTGGTAAGGATACAGATTACACTGGTAAGTTTAAATGGGGTATTACGACTTCTACAGGCTTTTTACCACAGGAAAACAAGGAATACTTTAATAAAAATTTAAATCTTGTAGATTGGTTGCGTCAGTATTCTAAAGAAGACCAAACAGAAAGCTTTATTCGTGGCTGGTTAGGAAGAATGCTATTCAGTGGGGAAGAATCTTTAAAGAAATGTAATGTCTTATCTGGTGGAGAAAAGGTAAGATGTATGTTTGCAAAATTAATGCTAGAAGCACCAAATATTTTAGTTTTAGAAGATCCAACCAATCATTTGGATTTGGAATCTATTACAGCTCTTAATGAAGGTATGAAGGCTTATAAGGGAAATATCTTATTTTCTAGTCATGACGCTGAACTATTAGAAACAGTTGCCAATCGTATTATATCCTTTGAAAAGGATGGAACGATTATTGATAAAATGACTACCTATGAGGATTTCTTAGATAGTAAAAATTAAAAGTATTTAGAAAAGCAGGAAAGGAGGGAACCCATATGCTAGAAGGCTTAAATGAACGTCAGCTAGAAGCAGTAACAACTACAGAAGGACCTGTTATGGTTATGGCTGGTGCAGGCTCTGGTAAGACAAGAGTTTTAACAGAACGTATCGCCTACATCATTGATATGGGAATCTCTCCTTTTCAGATTTTAGCTGTAACATTTACCAATAAGGCAGCAAATGAAATGAAGCGTAGAGTAGAAGAGTTAGTTCACGTTGAAACAAAATATATGTGGATTTCAACCTTCCATAGCTTTTGTGCAAGATTACTACGATTAGAAATCACTGCACTTCCTCCCTATTCTAAGAATTTTTTAATTCTTGATGAGGAGGATTCCTTAAAAATTGTTAAGGATATTTGTAAAGAAAACAACATTGAGGAGATGAAGCCTAAAAAGCTTCAAAGCTTAATTTCTAAAGTAAAGAATTTTCCAAATTACTACTTTAAGGATCCTTATCTAAAAAGTGTATTTGAAAAAGTAAACACGAAATATAATCAGTATTTAGAAGAAAACAATATGTTGGATTTTGATGACTTAATGATTAAAACGATTGAGTTATTTAAAAAGAATCCCGTTATTTTAGAAAAATATCAAGAAAAGTTTCAATACATATTAGTTGATGAGTTCCAAGATACAAATGACCTTCAATACAACCTGATATTTATGCTATCAGCCAGATATCATAATATCTTTGTTGTAGGAGATGACTTTCAGTCTATTTATTCCTTTAGAGGAGCTAGAATTGAAAATATCAATCGCTTTAGAGATGATTTCAAAGAACATCAGTTAATTTTATTAGAAGAAAACTATAGATCTACATCTCCAATTCTAGATTTGGCAAATGAGATAATCAAGCATAATCCTAATCAAATAAAAAAGGTTATGTTTACAGAAAAAAAAGATGGAGCCTTACCTTTTTACTATGAAGCAGTAAGTGGGAAAAGCGAGGCAATGTTTGTCGTGGATAAAATCAAGGAATTCCATTTGGCAGGAGATGCTTATAGTGATTTTGCAGTACTCTATCGTACAAATCATATTTCGCGTGTATTTGAGGATTTGTTGATTAAATATCAGATTCCTTATAGAATATATGGGGGATTATCCTTCTTTGCAAGAAAAGAAATTAAGGACATGATTGCCTATTTAAGAGTTGTGGTTTACCCTGAGGATGATTTTTCCTTCATGCGTATTGTCAATGAGCCAAGTCGTAAGATAGGGCCTTCTTTATTAGAAAAGCTTCATTGCCATGCATTAGAAGAGGACTGCTCTTTGTTTAATTCTATTCCAACCTTTGAGGGAAAAGGTGCAGGATATAATTCTTTAAAAGATTTTCATAAAATAATTTTATCTATAAAAGAACAATTAAATAATGTGCCTTTAGTAAAAATTATTGATATTATTTTAGAAGAAACAGGATATAAAGCAATGCTTGCTTTAGAGGATCCAGACCATGAGCGTTTAGAAAATGTTTATGAATTAAAAACAGTTTTGAGAGAAGCAGAAGATACTATTGATGGAGATAATTTTGATAAATTGGAAAGCTTATTGAATGATTTATCCTTACGTACAGATGAGGAAGATCACAAGGATAGAGATTCTGTAATTCTTTCTACCTACCATCAAGTCAAAGGACTTGAATTTAAAACCGTATTTATGGTGGCTATGGAGGAAGGCATTTTTCCAAGTGCCTTTCATAGTGATAATTTAGATTTAGAGGAAGAAAGACGAATTTGCTATGTTGGTATAACTCGAGCCAAAGAACGTTTGTATGTTACGAATGCTAAATCTCGTATGTTGTATGGACGTATGGAAATACAATCCTTATCTCGTTTTGTAAAGGAAATGGGCACAGAGTATTTAAAAAATATTTCTGCTGATTTTTATAAAAAAGCAAAAGAAAAATATGATAGCTACATTGTAAGAAAACCTAAAAAGGAAAAGCCTAAAACTACAGATGAGGAACATTTTCATGTGGGAGATAAGATTGAGCATAAGGCTTTTGGTATAGGTATTGTTGTAAGTGTTGGAGAAGACAATTTCATTAAAGTTGCTTTTCCTATGCCTACAGGAATTAAGCCTTTAATCAAAGATCATCCATCTTACAAGAAATTGGAGAAAAAATAAGATGTGTCACATAGAATTATATATTCCTCAAAAGGAAGATTTATGGTATAGACAAAAAATGATGGAAGATCCTAAAACAATGGATTATAATAAAGGATATTTTCTTGAATCTGAAAATTATAACAACGACACAGGATGCATTCTTTTCCCAAAAGAAGACTGGGAGGATTGGTATGCATACTTTATCAATAATGAACCAAAGCGGTATTATGCATATATCCTAAGAAAAGAAGATCAAACCTTTTTGGGAGAAGTATGTTTACGTAAAATGGATAAAATAAATGAATATGAAATGGGAATTGTGATAGAAAGTATTCATAGAAAAAACGGATATTCCAAAGTAGCTTTGAAGTTATTGTTAGAGATTGCATTTGAAAAATTTCACGCAGAAGCAGTTCATAATTTTTTTGAAGAAGAAAGAGCTGCAGCTTTACATTTGCATTTGAATGTAGGATTTTCTATTCTAAATAAAAAAGAACATATTGTTCATTTGATACTTACAAAAGAACAATATTTTAAACAAAATAAAAGTATGCTATAATATAGCATATATGCGGTTATGGCGGAACTGGTAGACGCGTACGTTTGAGGGGCGTATGGGATTTCCCGTGTGAGTTCGATTCTCATTGGCCGCACCATTAAAAATGAACTTACCTCCATTTGTTGGACAAATAGGTTACAATAAGTGGAGGTATTTTTTATTGTTATAAATCTATAAGTATGCTATAATAAAATATCAGGATCTATTTCAATAATAAGGAGGACTTATGAAAAAACGTTCGTTAAGTGTTTGTCTTGTGCTATTTTTCATATTTGTTGCAATGTCTACTTCACTTTTTGGTTGTAGTAACAATAGATATACAAGTATATCAAATGATGTCAAAAACTATTATACTCAAACAATTTCTTTGAAATCAAACGATAAGTATACATTTAATGTAAATGAGATATTTAAGGACAGTGGGTTAAAGATAGAAAAATACAAAATAGAAACTGAGGATGACAAAAATTATACTGTCAGCGGAGATACAATTACTGCTGTGGGGACAGGTGTTTCATCTATATCTGTATCACTTTATTGTCCTTCTGAAAGAACTCGTTATGTATGTTCATTAGGTACGCTTTATTCCTACGATGAAAAAGATTTTACTCCTATATCTACCGTAAGCGAATTACAGGGCATTACGGATTTAAATGGTAAGTATATTTTAACTGCAGATATTGATTTAAGTAGTATAAAAAATTGGGAACCTATTGGGAATCTTCCTCACGGTAATGCATTTACGGGTATGTTTATCAACCCTTATGGCTACAAAATCAAAAACTTAACTATTACCTCTTCCAAAGAAATATTTCACGGACCTTATGGTGGCTGTTGTGCTGGGCTTTTTGGCAGTATTACTGGTGCGTTTTTGTATGGAATTCATTTAGAAAATGTTCAAATAGATGTCAGCGATTTTGATGGAGTTTCTTATTCAGAAGCAGGTGGTATAGCAGGTCTAACAAGTGCTTCATATATTAAAGATTGTATTGTTACTGGTGATGTGAAAGCTGTTGGAAGAACAGGTGGAATTGCTGGAAGTGTCAATTGGGGTTGTATTGAGAATTGCTCATTTTCAGGGAATGTGACTGCGAATGAAGAGCTTTCGGAATACGCATTATCTGATGGCGCAACAGGTGCTGGAGGTATTGCTGGATATATAGGAATTCCGTGTCCATTTCAGGTTTATCAATATGGCTTAATTGGCTGTACTGCGAAAGGAAAGGTCACTGCTGCAAAAAATGCAGGTGGCATAGCGGGGTATATTTGGGGAAGTAAATATGCTAAAAACTGCACTTTTGACGGAGATGCAACAGCTAACTTTGCGGATATTCTTTTCGGAAAAATACAAGAAAATATTCATTAAAAACGATGGAGCTTTCTGTCCTTGCTAAATGACAAAGATTATAAATAAAATAAATTTACCTCTATTTATTGAATTACAATAAGTGGAGGTGTTTTTTATAAACTGATCCTCCTTATTGTATGTATAACTAAAGCTTATTTCTCTTGTTAAAAAGAATGCACTTTGTTATAATATATAAGGTGAAAAAGTACTTTTTTGATGTGAAACTGGAGTTGTTTGAAACCTTGGAATAAATAATCTACAGTTTATAGATATAATAAAAAAGAAGGCTTGAATAGGGGAGTGAGACTATGGCAGTAGCTAAAAAAGAAAAAATCCTTCTTAAAGAAATTTCTAAAGAAGATGAAGTGGCATTTATCAAATTTGAAAAAAGATATAAGAAAGAATGCAGTAATGAAAAAATACCATATAGCTTAAACCCAAACAATTTAGAATATGATGAATTTTTAAAAGAATTAGATAAATGTAAGCATATAGAAACTTTACCAAAGGGATTTGTTTTAGCAAAATATTATTTGGTTTATGTTGATGATAGAATTGTAGGTGGAATTAACCTGCGTATGGGAACCAATGATTTTATCCTGAATTCTGCAGGTCATATCGGTTATGGCATTGCTCCATGGGAAAGAAATAAAGGGTATGCTAAGGAAGCTTTAAAGCGAGTTTTACTTCTAGGCTTAGATTTAGGAATGAAGGATTTTTTACTTACCACAGATATAGATAATATAGCTTCACAAAAGGTTATCCATGCTTGTGGTGGAGTTTTTGATAAAGAAATTATAGATAAAAAGCTGTTTTGGATTCATTTAGGAGATTATCAAAAAGAAGAAAGTGCTATGGCAATTGTTTTTTATGATAATAAGATTCTTGCTACTAAAGAATTAATTTATGGGAAAGAAGTCATCTCTTGTCCAAAAGGACATATTGAGGAAAATGAAACTCACATAGATACTGCAATTCGTGAATGCTTTGAGGAAACCAACGTTATAATCACTCCTAACGATTTTGTGAAAGAAACAACTCCATATCAAATCAAATTTATAGACCATCATCATAAACCTGTTTTAAAGACAATATATCCTGTTTGCTTTCAAGTTAAAGAAGAGGGAATATTACTTCCGAAAGAAGAACGAATATTAGATATAAGATATATGGATATCGATGAATTCTTTTTGAAATGCAGCTATGATAATGTAAAAGAAATGGTAAAAAGTTGTTTAAAGGTGAACATATGATAATTAATACAGGACAAAGAACAGATATTCCAGCCTTTTATTCAAAGTGGTTTATGAATCGCATAAGAGAAGGGTATGTATTAGTTAGGAATCCCTATTATCCAAGCTTAGTAACTAAGTTTTTACTAAATCCTGATGTTGTTGATGTCATTGGCTTTTGTACGAAAAACCCTAGGCCTATGTTTCCTTATTTAGAAGAATTAAAGCCATTTGGTCAGTTTTGGTATGTCTCTATTACAGGCTTTGAAAAGGATCTAGAGCCTAATGTTCCATCCATTGATCAAGCAATTGAAGATTTTAAATTTTTATCTACTAAGGTGGGAAAGAATGCCATTGGATGGAGATATACACCTATTATTGTGAATGAAAAATATACTGTTGAAAGGCATATAAAAACATTTAAATATATTGCAAAGCAATTGGAAGGATATACTTCATTATCTGTTTTTGGGTTTGTCGACTTATATGATAAATTAAAGAAAAATCATCCTGAACTCAAGGATGCTACAGATGAGGAGAAAATATTTATAGCAAAGGAATTTTCTAAAATCGCGAAAGAACACAAAATGGAATTGAGATTGTGTTCTAAAGAGAAATGGTTAAAAGACTATGGTATTGATATAGAAGGCTGTATGAGATTAGAGGATTATGAAAGAAGTATAAATGCGCAGCTAAAAATTAAACAGAAAATGCAAGCTAGAAAGGGATATTGTGCTTGTTATTTATCTAACGATATTGGTTCTTATAATTCCTGCTTGCATCTATGTACTTATTGCTATGCAAATGGAAACAAAAATTTTGTGATGAATAATTACAAAAAGCATGATGACTCTTCTCCTTTTCTCATAGGACATTTAGAGCCAAATGACAAGGTGAAGGATGCAAAACAAGAATCTTATAAAACACCTTTAAATTTTGATTTGTTCCAAAATTTGGATTTATAGTGAATAAATACTTATCAAAAAATATATTAGGGAACATAAATATAAGGGAATGAAATAAACAAAGTTATAATTGTAAATTAGGAAGTGAGGTGAACATATGCATAAGGATGAAGCGAGCAGACTTTTTGCAAGTCTAGGAGATCCAAATCGAGTAAAGATTGTTAAAATGCTTTACCATAATGAAACCTTAAGTGTAGAGGCATTAACCCAAATTATGGATTTATCATCTCTTGAGCTGAAGTCTCACTTAAGCTTATTATGTGAGGTAGGGTTAGTAAAGAAGCAGAATGAAGAGTATTGTTGTAATAAAGAATTACTCGATACATTGTTAGCCTTTATTCCAACAAGATGTGGTTGTTGTTCTTAAGGTGATATATGAAAAAACACTCTCATTGCAATGTAATTTGTAGGGATAAATAGCAAGGATTAAATAAATAGTCCTTGCTATTTTTGTTTAACTTTGATATATTATTTCTATGATAAGCAGGGATTTAGGAGTAGAGCTATGGATGAAATTACTCTTGTATAATGACAAGAAAACTGTGTTATCAGTTATATTTGAGCTGGGAAAACGATTCTTCAATTTATATGGATATGAGTTTGTTTTCAAAATACCAATATGATGAAAATGCGGTAAATCAATATTTTGATTCAAAACAAAATTCATCACGTATTCTTTTTGCAATACTAAAAGGTGAAAAGCCAATAGGTGAGCTGCAATTAAAAGAAATAAATATGACGAGTAAGGAATGTACGTTAAGTATTCACTTGCAAAATGATACGGTAAAAGACAAGGGGTATGGCACTCGTGCAGAGCAGTTGGCTATACAATACGCATTTGATGTATTGGGAATGGTTGCAGTAAACGCTGATACTATTATAAAAAACACACGTAGTCAACATGTACTTGAAAAAGTTGGATTTCAGTTCATCAGACAGGAAAATGGATTTAAGTACTATCGTTACGAACGATAGCGAGCTATTAGTTTTATTTACTAATGTATATTTTCTATGGAATACACCTATTCGAAGGTGTTTTTCTTTTATAAGTCATTGACAACAAGTCATATTAAAGAATATAATTATTTATATTGTCATTTATAAGAGGTGTAGGGAAATGACTTTAGAGGACAAGCTTCAGAATAGTGAAATATTGAGGCAAGAAGAAAGAACACTAAGAAGTGTAGGCATCTTAACAAAAAAGCAGAGAAGACGCTCATGGATATTTTTTGGGTTATTATTGGCGTATACGATATTTACAAAGATAATCTTAAATATATCTACTCTTTCTTCAAATCCTATTCGAGCTATTTTCGACCCCGTATTTTTTCTTACATTTTTCAATATGATTATATTATTTATTTTAAAGATAATTGGCAAATCTACTACTGCATTAAATCATGTCAATTTGCTTCATTTTTTAACCTTCTTAAATAAATTTTGTAAGGCAGCAATTTTCGTTTTTACGACAAGAGCCTATTTTATTCATTTTCAAATGATGATGCCAGAAAGCTATGGTGTCACATTAGAAGAGGCGATTCAGCTTATCTTAAAGGATAGAGAACAGGCACAGAATTTATTTCTTGATGTTTTATATTCTGATTTAAAATTGGTTGGTTTTCTTTTATCTATAGTATTATCTATTTCGTCAGTACTTTATGTTTTAAGTGCTTTTTTAAGAATTATTGTACATCTTATCGTCACTTACTGGCTATACTGTTTTATGGCGAGTATTCCTCTAATCAATCTCATTTATTTTATAAAAAAAATAAGAAGTGATGAAGGAATTCTCTTTAGGCATTATCGCTTAAGAGAGGATGGGAATATGGTTATTGTTGAGCATCGTAAAATCTATCCACATGTGTTTAGGGAAGAGACTGTTTTAAAAAGAATTTTGCTGAATTTCCCATTTTTAGTTTATTCTATTGTTTATGATGCATTTATAGCTATCGCTATCGTTATGCTTTGCACTTATTCTAGATAGCATTTACTTAAGATAGAATTCTAGAAAAGGAGTAAAAAAGTATGCATGAATTACTTCAAAATATTGAAAGCATTCATACAACCTCTATGGGGATAGATCGTATTAAAAAAAATTTAAAGCTTGCTGATATAGATGCTGTTAAGTATTGTAAGGAAATCATTTTAAATCCTAATGCTTATATCCTTAGAGAGGGTAAGAATTGGTATGTAAAATTAAATGATACAGTTCTTACAATAAACGCATATAGTTACACGATTATTACTGCCCATTTGTTAAAGGAGTGATAAACAATGAAGCATAAAATGAAGCTTTATTCAGAGCCCTATTTAAAGGTTTTAGAAGGCTCTAAGACCATAGAAATGCGCCTAAATGATGAGAAAAGGAAGCTTATCCATTGTGGGGATATCATAGAATTTGAGAATATTGAGACTCAAGAAAAACTTAAATGTGTAGTTTTGAAGATAGTAGCATACCCAAGCTTTAAGGAGCTCTATGAAGCTTGTGATAAGCTTTCTATTGGATATAGCGAAAAGGAAACTGCAAATTATGAGGATATGCTTTCCTATTATTCCAAAGAAGATATTCAAGCTTTTGGTGTTCTCGCAATTCATATTTGTAAGATAGAATGTGTAACACCTAAGCTGTTAGTAGATTATGGGATTTGTCCTACCTGCTTTAATAAAGAAAATCACAATTGTCTTTATGGGGATATCTCTGATAAATTGATTTATCTTGATGAGAAAATAGAATGCTTTTTCGCAGGAAACCCTAGAGCACCAGGACATACGATTATATCCACTGTAAAGCATTATAAAGATATGCTAGAAGCACCCGTTGATGTGGTTTTATATGTGTATGCTTTTGCTCATAAAATGATGAACATAATCAAAGAAATTTATCAGTGTGAAAGTGTTTATCTTTGTACAATGTGTGATGGACCAATGAATCATTTTCATATTCAATTGATTCCTCGCTATGCGAAAGAAGAGCGTGGATCAAAAAACTTTGTAAAGCCAAGAAACAATTATGTATATGATAAAGAAAAGCTGCTACAATTTCAAAGCTTATTAAAGGAGAAAAACTAGTATGGGTTGCTTAGTTTGTGATAGAATAAATTTGATAAAAAAAGGTGAGAATCCTTATTTTGTTTGTGAATTAGAAACGGGCTATGTTGTATTAGGAGATCATCAAAGGTTTAAAGGATATACCTTGTTTTTATGTAAAAAACATCAGACAGAATTACATTTATTAGAGTATTCCTTTAAGATGAAATATCTTGAGGAGATGAGTTTGGTTGCTGAAGCAGTGTATAATATTTATCATCCAGAAAAGATGAACCATGAGCTTTTAGGCATGGGCGATGCACATATTTATTTTCATTTATTTCCTAGACATTATGGAGATTTAGGTAAATATGGAAATAACGGAAATGGACCTGTGTGGTGGTTGCCTAAGGAAGAGATGTGGGATGATCAATATAGACCTTCTCTTGATGAATTAAAAAGATCAACTCAGCGATTAAAAGATGAAATTTTAAGGCTTAAAGCTGAGAAAAATTAGGAGAGAATCATGTCAAGTATACGACTAGCAGTTCAAAAGGATTTAGATTTTTTATCAGAATATGATAAGCATATTGACTATACCACATTAAAAGATAGTATAGAAAATAAAAGAATATATATCTGTGAGTTGGATAATAAAAGTATTGGATGGTTAAGATATAATTTATTTTGGGATAATACGCCATTTTTAAATATGCTATATGTTTTAGAAGAATATAGGAAGCAAGGCTTTGGGGCTTTGTTGTTAGAACACTGGGAAAAGCAAATGAAAATTCAAGGCTATAAAACCATAATGACATCTACCTTAGTTCATGAGGATGCAATCCATTTTTATTTGAAATATGGATATCAAGTGGTTGGTGGCTTTCATCCTAGTGAGGATGAATATGAAGTAATCTTAAAGAAATGAGGAATAGAAATGGAAGTAAAGTTTTATAAAGAAACAAATGAATTTATCAAATATGCTATAATAGTTGCAAGATATAAGGACTCCTTTGTTTTTTGTAAGCATAAGGATAGAAACACCTATGAGCTTCCAGGAGGGCATGTTGAAGAAGGGGAAGATATTTTAACTGCTGCAAAAAGAGAATTAAGAGAAGAAACAGGGGCATTAAAATTTTCTATAAATTTTGTAGGATATTATTCCTTTAAATATTATGGTGCTATATTTTATGCAGAAATAGAGGAATTAGGAAAACTTGAATATGAGATAGAAAGCTTATATTTTTGTGATTATATGCCACAGGATTTAACCTATCCTTATATTCAGCCTAGAATCTTTAATTATGTAGTCCAAAATACAGAAATTAGGTTTTCATCTAATATGAAACGAATGGTTGCAGGAGCGTTATATAATGCAGGACTAAATGATCCTGAGCTTCACAAAAATGCAGTACGCAAGGCAATGGAATATAATCAAACTTCACCTGATGAACTAGATAAAAGAAGAGAGATTATAAAGAATCTATTTGGTTCTACAAAAGAGCATTTCTACCTTGAGCCCTCAATCAAAATGGACTATGGTTTTAACATTCATATTGGAGATTATTTCTATGCGAATTTTGATTGTGTATTTTTAGATGTTGCTCCTATTATCTTTGGAGATCATATTTATATCGCTCCAAGATGTTGTTTTTATACTGCAGGACATCCTATTGACGCTGATGTTAGAAATACAGATTTAGAATATGGTTATCCAATTCGAGTTGGTTCTAATGTTTGGTTTGGAGGAAATGTTGTTGTAAATCCTGGCGTAACTATTGGATCTAATGTAGTCATAGGTTCAGGATCTGTTATCACAAAGGATATCCCTTCTAATGTAGTTGCTTGTGGAAATCCTTGTAGAGTGATAAGACAAATTACAGAAGAGGATTCTAAAATTTGGCAACAAAGAAAACAGTTTTTTGATAACGAAAAATTTTAAAATATGATATAATGATATGGGATGTAAATCCCGTATATGCAGATATGGCGGAATTGGTAGACGCGCTATCTTCAGACGGTAGTGGTTATGCCGTACGAGTTCGACTCTCGTTATCTGCACCATTTTATTTAACTTTTCCTTATGATTTAGAATGTTTACGATCAATAAAAGTAAGGAAACTCCAATGGAATCCAAATGAATGAAAGGATTTCTTTTTTGAAGTAGAA
This sequence comes from uncultured Mollicutes bacterium, assembly GCA_947174785.1. Lineage (GTDB taxonomy): Bacteria > Bacillota_I > Bacilli_A > Acholeplasmatales > Anaeroplasmataceae > Pelethenecus. The sequence continues at coordinate 9,797 of CAMWKG010000023.1, read as the reverse complement.
TCATATTCTAGACTTTATTATTAGAAATTAGTTTTTTATATTATGAGGTGGTAGTTATGCAAAAAGATTTATTAAAGTTTATAAAAAAACAAAAGGTAGCTTTTATTGCTTCTATTGATGAAAATGGCAATCCAAATATGAAAGCTATGAATGTACCAAGAAAAATAGAAGGAAATACATTTTATTTTTCAACAAATACTTCATCAAAGCGTGTTCAACAATTTTTGAAAAATCCTCAAGCTAGTATTTATTTTTATAAACGAGGAAAGATTCACTATAAAGGAATTATGTTAGTTGGAACAATGGAAGTATTAACTGATGAACAAACAAAAAAAGAGATTTGGAAATTTGGAGATACTCTATTTTATAAAAAAGGAGTAACGGATCCAGATTATTGTGTACTCAAGTTTACTGCCAAAACCTGTAGATGGTACTCTGATTTAAAAACAGACGAATTTGAATTATAAAGAAAAAAGGACTATGCGAGTCCTTTTTTTATATTTTATTATTGAGTTTGATTAATGCATTAAAGGTTTCATCTGATAAATCGTGTTCAATCTTGCAGGCATCCTCTTCAGCAGTTTTAGGATTTACTCCAATTTTTATGAAAAATTCTGTTAAGTAAGTATGCCTATTTAAAATCTTTTCAGCCACAACTTTTCCTTGTTCAGTCAAATAGATATGGCTATGTTCATCAACAATAAGATAGCCATCATTGCTTAATTTCTTAAGCATAATAGATACAGATGGTTTGGAAAATCCCAAATGATTCACAACATCTATCGCATGAATTTCCTTTTGATTTTTTGATAACATTAAAATCGTTTCTAAATAATTTTCTCCAGATTCTAGTAAAGACATATCATTCACCACCAGTATCTATATTATACCTTAAAGTTATATTTTTTTAAATATTATTTATTATCTTTCTTTTTATTTTTCTTCTTAGGCTTTTCATATTTTGACATTTTGGATTGAGATTGATTGTTAAAGGATCTCTTAGTTAAATCATCGTTGTAATTTCTAGCTATTTCATTCATTTTTTTAAATAACCATTAAATTATATACCAAAATTATTTAAAATATGATAAAATAATCTTTGGTGATAAAAATGCATATCAAGTTAAATAACACAAAAAACACAAGAAGTTTATCCGATTTAACCAATAAGAATGGTTTGAAAATAAAGAAGCATTTACTGATTCGTAGTGATGCTTTAAATAAAATAGATGCAGATGATCAAAGAATTTTAACAGAAGAATATCATCTAAAAAGAATTATTGATTTAAGATGTAACAATGAAGTAAAGAATAATCCTGATGTTTCTATATCAGGCATACAAATCATTTTAAATCCGATTTTACCTAGTGATCGTGTAGGAGTTACGAAAAAAGGAAATGATGAAGAGGATTTCAGAGATTTTATTGAAGCGATTCATACAAACGGTGCAGATAGCTCTGTTCGGTTTATGACAAAGGTGTATCAGGAGGTTGTCGCCTCTTTATTTTCCACACAGGCGTATCAAAAATTTCTAAGAATACTTTTAGAGGATGCTGGTGGTGCAACACTTTGGCATTGTAGTGCTGGTAAGGATCGTGCAGGTTTTGCAACTATGATTCTTTTATATGCATTAGATTTTGATATGAAAACTATTGTTGAGGATTACTTAAGCACAAATCATTATTATCAAGGGAATATTGAACATTTTGTAAAGGAATGTGGAGAAGGATACCGTGATGTTTTAGAAACAATATTTGGTGTAAGAAAAGAATATGTAGATGTTTTATTTGATAGCATAAAGAATATGTATGGTAGCTTTGATGCTTATTTAGAAAAAGGATTACTATTCTCTAAGCAAGATAAAGAAAAGCTACAGGCTATGTATTTGGAGGAAAGATAAATATGCAGCTTTATGAACTATTAACTGCTTATAAGCATCTATCCATCGTGGAGCGTATGCTTGAAACAGAGGATAAGGATATTTCTAATTTCATAGTGATATTTAATAAGATTATAGAAGGCAAGCCTCATTATGTTGTTGGAACTACAAAGGACTTTTGTAACTATACAGGGGCTATCTCATCTAGTATCACATTAGATGCAGATTACAGTTTAGTATCTGTTGAATGTGGTTGTTTAGAGCATTACCGAAAAAAACAGTGCGTTCATACGACACTGTTATATGCCCTTGCGTTAAAGGAATTGTGCTTAGAAAAGTATAAGGAGCAATTAGAAAAGTATAAAAGAATTAAGCTGGCTTTAGAACAAGAGGTTATTTTAAATGACTTGGCTACAGATTTAAGAACAAATGCATCCTACTTTAAGAAAATCCATTTGACTGCAGAAATAACAAGAGAACAAAATATAAATTTTTTGTCCTTGCGTATTGGCTATGATAAGGAGTACATTGTTAAAAGTATTTCAGAATTTATAGATTTAATGGAAAATAAAAAATATTTTTCCTATGGTCAAAAGCTTTCCTTTGTTCACTCCTATGAAATGCTGGATGATGAATCTAAAGAATTCTATGGTTTTCTTTTGAGCATAAGCCATGAAAATGCCTTGAAGACAATTCAAATAAAGAAAAGTCAATTTTTAAAAATTTTAGAAATCTATCATAATAGTGGTATTTATTATTCGAGTGAAACTAAAAAAACTAAATTTTACAATTTGACAGAGATAGAAAAAGTGAATCTTATTTTAGATGATGAATGTCTGCATATTGAAATGCCAAAGGCTACAGAACAATTAGTTTGTGGTGTGAATAATGCATATTTCATAGGAGAAGAACAGATATTTATTTATCATTTCAAAAAAAGAAATGAGGCAATGATATTTAATGCCTTATTCAAATGTAAAACCAATGCCTTATGGATTGAGGCAAATGAAACAGATTTTATTTCTAATTTGTTACCTATGCTAAAAAAGGATATTACAATTGAAGATAGCTTCTATCAAAAGTATCATTTACCAGAAGTAAGCATCACTTCCTATTTTCATTATGAAGAAGGAGTAATTATTAATGCTCCTAAAATAGAAGTTGAAAAGAAATATAGGAATACCCCATATGTAGGACAAATTCTAGATGGGTATACAAAGCTTTTAGATTCCTTTGGATTTGTTAAAGGGACAAAGGATACTTTTGAGCTAAATGCAGTAGAGGATCAATATGCTTTTTTAACTGCAGACTTATCAGGTCTTAAAAATTATGGTGAGATTTTTTTCGATAGTTCAATGAAAAAAATCAAGCTTAAAAAATCAAATCGAGTCCATGTCTATATTTCCTTTAATGTTGGATTATTAGATTTTAAATTTGATGGACAGGAATTAACCATAGATGAAATTGAGGCAATGCTTGAAGCATATCATAATAAAAAAAGATATGTCAAATTAAAAAATGATGTGATTTTAGAGGTTAAAGAAGAGGATGCTAAGAATTTAGATAATTTCTTAGAGGATTTTAACCTGACAAATGAAAAGCTTTCCTCAAGCATTTCTAAGCCAATGAACTATCTTTTAAAACTAGTCGATGAGGATAGTGAAAACATTCATTGTGATGAAAAGCTTTATCAAATGATTAAAAAGGTTCAGGAATATAAAAATAGTAATGTCTTGCCAGATGAAGAGTTTTTGAAGATTCTTCGTCCGTATCAGGTGGAGGCATTTAAGTGGTTGAGTATGCTTGCTGAATTTGGCTTTGGTGGAATATTAGCAGATGATATGGGATTAGGGAAAACATTAGAAATCATTTCTTTTATTGCAAAGGATAATAAAAAGAAACCAACCTTGATTGTTTGTCCGATGAGCTTAATTTATAACTGGGAAAATGAATGTCGCAAGTGGAATTTAGATGTTCCAGTCCAATTGATTATAGGTGGCGCTACAGAGCGTGAGGAAATTATCAGTTCTATTGATTATAAAAAGAAATCAATTTATATTACCTCTTATGATTCCTTAAGAAGAGATATTGATCATTATAAAAATAAATTTCGTATTATTGTTGCTGATGAGGCTCAGTACATCAAAAATCAGAATGCCTTAAAATCAGCTGCCATTAAACAAATTGATGCAGAATTGAGATTTGCATTAACAGGTACACCCATTGAAAATGGACTGGCTGATTTATGGAGTATTTTTGATTATTTAATGCCGGGTTATCTATCTAACTATCATCACTTTAAAGCGCGTTATGAAGCTTTAATTATGGAAGATGATGAAGAAACTCTACTGCAATTAAAGAAAAGAGTACAACCATTTATCCTAAGACGTACAAAGCAGGATGTTCTAACAGAACTTCCAGAAAAAATTGAAGAAGTATATTATTGTAAGATGGAAGGCAAACAGGAGGAGCTTTATCAAACCTATGTAGAAAAAATAAAAAATGATTTACAAGAGGAAGGAAATCATATTTTAGCTTTAATCACTCGCCTTCGTCAAATTTGTATATCTCCACAATTATTTTTTGAAGAGGAAGTATCAAGTGCAAAATTGAATTTGGCATTAGAATTAATTACGCGAGCTATTTCATCGAATCATCGTATATTATTGTTTTCTCAATTTGCAAGCATATTTCCAATTTTAGCAGGAATGCTTGATGCAGAAGGAATTTCTTATTTTGAGTTAGATGGAAGTACAACTGCCCATAAAAGAATTGAACTAGTAGAAGAGTTTAATATGAACCCTTCTGTAAAAGTCTTTATGATTTCCTTAAAGGCTGGAGGAACAGGCTTGAATCTTACAGGAGCAGATATGGTCATTCATTTAGATCCTTGGTGGAATGTTTCAGCAGAAAATCAAGCAACGGATAGAGCCTATAGAATTGGACAAACGAAGAACGTTCATGTAATTAAACTAGTCACGATTCATTCCATAGAAGAAAAGGTTATGCTACTACAGCATTTAAAGAGTGGTCTTGCAGATCAAATTTTATTGTCTCAAGGACAAAAAATATCACTATCCAAGGAGGATGTTTTAGAACTTATTTCTTGACAATAAAGGATTATATGCTATACTATTATTGAGAATAATTCTTGATAAGGAAAAGATTATGTTAAGAAGAATGACAACTCAAAAAAGGATAGTATATCAAGCATTAGAAGATCTTGGGCACGCAAGTGTGGAATTCTTAATAGAGTATTTAAGAAGGAAAAACGAGCAAATTTCTTTAGCTACAATATACAGAAATATCCAAGCACTCCTTGCAGAACAAAAAATAAAAATTGTGAATTTAAGAGGAAATGATGTATTAGAAACCGTTAAGGAGGACCATGCACATTTCATTTGTGAGCAGTGTGGTAGTATTGAGGATATTATTGTGGATAAAGAAAAAATAATTTCTAGAACTTCTAAAAATTGTATACATCAAATCAAAAATTGTGATATGGCCTTTTATGGCTTATGTAGAAACTGTACTAAAAATAGAAAGGGGAAAGAAAATGAAGTACGTTTGTAAAGTATGTGGATATGTTCATGAGGGACCAGAGGCTCCAGACAAATGTCCACAATGTAAAGCTCCAAAGGAGAAATTCGAAGAATTAAAGGAAGGATTAACTTGGGCATGTGAGCATGTAGTTGGCGTTGCTAAGGATGTTCCTGCTGACATTTTAGCTGATTTAAGAGCAAACTTTGAAGGTGAATGCTCAGAGGTTGGTATGTATCTAGCTATGGCAAGAGTTGCTTATAGAGAGGGTTATCCTGAGGTTGGTATGTACTATGAAAAGGCAGCTTGGGAAGAAGCAGAGCATGCAGCAAAATTTGCAGAGCTTTTGGGTGAGGTTGTAACTCCTTCTACGAAGAAGAACCTAGAATTAAGAGCAGCTGCAGAAAATGGTGCAACAGCTGGAAAATTGGATTTAGCTACTCGTGCAAAGAAGTTAAACTTAGATGCAATTCATGATACAGTTCATGAAATGGCTAAGGATGAAGCTCGTCATGGTAGAGCATTTGAAGGCTTATTAAACAGATATTTTAAGTAAGAGGAAAAGGAATTAAGGATATAACTTAATTCCTTTTTTTATATTTTCTCAAAATCTTCCCATAATTTTATGATATAATAAGGATGTTTTTAAGGAGTAGGATAACGATGAAATTTTGGAAAAGCATTTTAATAGGAGGAATTCTTATTGGGACTTTAGGAGTTGCTTCCTGTTCTAAGAAGCAGCCACAGAAGGAAGATACACCACCTATTATCGATACAGAAGAACCTAAAAATGAATCAGAATATTTAAATCTGAATGTCACTTATACCAGTACACAACTAGAAACGGGAAGTGTCGAAGATACTGTAGATAGGATATATGATAGTGTGGTAGCTATTGATGCCTATATGAATCAACAGCATTATGGTAGTGGCAGTGGCGTTTTGTTTGGCTATGATGAAAGGTTCAGCTATATTGCAACCTGTCATCATGTGATTGAAGGCTGCCAAGGCTTTAAGATTATTCTTTCTAATGAAGAAATTTATGAAGCTAAGCTTGTAGGTGGAGATGCAGAAAGTGATATTGCTGTACTATCTGTTGAAAAGACAAATTTAAGCTATGCTTCTTGGTATGAGGACACTGAAAAGCTAAGACTCGGTGCAAGTGTTATTTGTATTGGAAATCCTCTAGGAACACTTCCAGGTAGTGTTTCAACAGGTGTTGTTTCCTATAACAATCGTGTAGTACAAGTGGATAGCTATCATTCTATGAAGCTGATTCAAACTGATGTTGCTATTAATTCTGGAAATTCAGGTGGTGGCTTATTTAATTCTGCAGGTGCCTTAATTGGTATTGTAAACGCAAAATATTCCTCCTCTGGAATTGAAGGCTTAGGTTTTGCAATTCCAGAAAATCAGGCAAGAAATATTATTGATAATATTTTAAAAACTGCAAAATATAATGTAACAGAAAATGAATGGGAGACAGGCTTTGTAGAAGGACGCTGGGAAATCGGCTTTACTCTTGGCTATGGTGGCTTTGGTTTCATAAGAACCAATATTGGTATTGCAAGTATTGCCACAAATCCAACACATTCTGATTATAATAAGCTTCAGGTAAATGATCGTTTAAATGCTATAACGATTACTTATAAGGATGCTTCAAAGGAAATAAAATCCTTAACGAATATTACTGCTCAAACAACTACACTTGAAAGTATTTATCAATTTATTTATTCTGCAGGATTATCCTTAGGAGATGTTATAACCTTTGATATTACTAGAGGCAAAGAGAATATGATAATAGAAATTCCTTTGGTACAATATCGATATAGTATATAGGCTCTACAAAAGTAGGGCTTTTTTCTTGATAATTTTTTAAAATTTGCTATAATTATATAGGATAAGAAATGGGGTAGTTATGATGGCAACATATAAGGATTTGGCAAATCTGATTTATCCAAATATTAATTTAACTTTAGAGGATTTAGAAAAGAAATTTCCTAAACGTAACTTAAAGGAAGGTGCTATGGTTATTAGGTTCGCACCTAGTCCTACTGGCTTTTTACATACAGGCAGCTTGTTCGTTTCTTTTTTGGATTGTTATTATGCACATCAAAGTGGTGGTATTTTTTATATTCGTTTAGAGGATACGGACACAAAGCGTGAAATAGCAGGTTCTGGAGAATCCTTAATTGAGCAATTAAAAGCATTTGATGTTATACCTGATGAAGGCTATATTTCTGATACAAAGGAAATCGGTGCTTATGGACCTTATAAGCAGTCTAATCGTTCAGAAATTTATAATACATGTATTAAGCATTTAATAGAAATGGGTAGAGCTTATCCTTGTTTTTGTAGTGCAGAAGAGCTACAAGCCTTACGTCAAGAACAAGAGGCAAGAAAAGAGATTCCTGGATATTATGGCAAATATGCAAAATATCGTGATTTCCCAGTAGATGAGGCTATTGCTAAAATTAAGGCAGGAGATCCTTATATTATTCGTTTTAAATCTATGGGAGATCATAATAATAAAATTTTCTTCCATGATGAAATTAAAGGTGATTTAGAACTAACAGAAAATGATCAGGATATCGTCATTTGTAAATCTGATGGACTTCCTACCTATCATTTTGCACATTTGGTTGATGATCATTTTATGCGTACAACTCATATAACACGTGGAGAAGAATGGCTTCCTAGTTTACCAATACACCTAGAATTATTTGATACGATTGGTTTTGAACGTCCTAAGTATGCTCACTTTCCAGTTATTATGAAGGTGGATGAAAATGGTAGCAGAAGAAAGCTTTCTAAACGTAAGGATGCAGAAGCTGCAGTAAGCTACTTTTTAGAACAGGGATACCCTAAATATGGTTTCCTTGAATATTTATTAACAATTGCAAATTCTAACTATGAGGCTTGGAGAGATGAGAATCTTGATAAGGATTTCCATGAGTTTAAATTGACGTTTAATAAGATGGCTTTAGATGGCGCCTTATTTGATATTGCAAAGGTGGCTAATATTTCTAAGGAACGTATGGCTTATAGAAAAGCTAAGGACCTTGCTGAAGAGGTAAAAGCTTGGGCAAAAGAGTATCAGCCAGAATTCTATCAAAAGATTATATCTAATGAGTCATTCTTTATTTCTATTTTAAATATTGAAAGAGAAAAGGAAAAGCCTCGTAAGGACTATGCAAAATATTCTGATATCTATCCAATTATTTCATTTTTCTATGAGGATGTTTATGAGGCTATTGATAAGAATACTTTAGAGTGGAATCCAAATATCGATAAAGCTGATATCAAGGCTGTATTAGAGGATTATTCTAATACGATGAATATGAACTTAGATGAGGAAAACTGGTTTAATTCTATTAAAGAGTTAGCAGTGCGTCATGGCTTTGCAGATAATATCAAGGTATGGAAAAAGGATAAAGAGTCCTATAAAGGACATGTTGGAGATGTATCTGAATTCTTACGTATTGCCTTATCTGGCAGAAGAAATTCACCTAACCTTTATTATGTCATTCAAATTTTAGGTAAAGAGAAAGTACAACAAAGAATTGCAACAATTCTTAAAACTTTGTAAAAAAACCTTGAAAAAAAATTAAAATATGATATATTAGTATATGCGACTTTAGTTGCATATGCCTTGGCCTGTTGGTGAAATGGTTAACACATTGCCCTCTCAAGGCAACATTCATGGGTTCGAACCCCATACAGGTCACCACGATAAAGAAACACAGATAATACGTTGGTATTATCTGTTTTTTTGTTTTAGAAAACCCCAGCTAGGCTGGTGGAACGAAATGTCCTTGAGTAGAGACTGAACGGAGTAAAAGTAAAAAGGAATAAGGAAAGTAATCGGAGTATAAGTATTAGTAAAAACAATCGATGAAACGAAATTAATGGAGTAAAAGTAAAAGGAACGAACGGAAGGATTTGATCCATAAGTACAAGTAGGTAACAATGAAATGAAACAAGTAAACGTCGAAAGAGGAACAAACTAGTGAAATTAGAAAAAGGTAACTGAAGAAAGAAGATGGCTTCTCGAAAGGGATGTCATCTTTTATTTTATATAAAACTGATTGCTAAGAGATTCAAATAGCTTCCAAAATTCAGGAAAAAATTTTTTTAATTCTAAAATAAAGTATTTTTCTTTTAGTACACTCACATTATCATTTTTTGAAACGAGTATAGCAATTGAAAACTTGATGCATTCAAAATTAGGTTCAAATTCTTTTCCTATAACTTCATTTGCTTTTAATGTGAAATCATTTATTTTTGTTTTTTTTATGATATAATAGAATTAGAAAAAAGGAGATGATATCCGATGTTAAATTTGAAAACCAACTCTGATATTAAAATACATATAAAT
>CAMWKG010000022.1 GCA_947174785.1 uncultured Mollicutes bacterium | reverse complement strand
TTTGTGCTTCATATAAATAATTACCAAGAACCATCTGTTTTTTTATTTTATTTTTAAAAAAGTTAAAAAAAGTATAAAAAAAGGAACTTTACAAAGTTCCATTTTATATTATATGAAAAATACTTATTTTCTCTTTAGCATAAAAACTGCTTTTCCTACAATAATAGGAATCATATAAGCGTATAAGCATACTCCAACAATTCCAAAAATTGTGATTAATAATACACTATTATTTTGAATGACATACTCTAAAAAAGACATCTGACTGCTTTCTATTAAAAAACATGGCACACAAATTCCAATAAGGATAAAGATTCCGCTCACAATACTGCCCTGTACTAAATGGTATGTATAAAGAAAAGGAGATAAAAATACAACACTTGCAGTGAGCATTAAAATGACACTAGCGATTATACATGCTACACAATGATACTTTAGAAAATATGGAACAAGAATAAGTCCAATAGATAAAGCAAGAATTGCAAAAGAACCACAAATACAACGTATCTTTTTTTTATCTTTTATTTTTTCGGTATGAGTTTTACTTTTCCCATCTTGAATTAAGCTAGGAAGCAAAGATGGAAACTTATCCTTTAAAAGCTCTTCTATGCTAGTAAGATTTGTATATCTTATGGTATGAGTTACCTCATAACCTAACACAGTAAAAGTAAAGGTCACACTGCCAAAAATCTGTTTTTTTCTAACACTATGAATGATAAATTCTATTTTTTGAATGGCATCATATGGTAACATATAATAAAGTGTAGGCGTTTCTATAACACCGTCACAGAAATTAAAAATGAAATGATTGTCATTTACATAGATTATGGAATCTTCTTTCTTTTTGTTGGTGTTAACATTCATAAATATTGCAGAAATAATAAAACAAATAATACATAACCCTACAATATCCATAAATGGATTTGTAATATTGGATGTATAAAGAATAGATAAGACAACTCCTACTAAATTAATAATAACATACACACCTAAACTAAAGAATAGAAAAAACTTTATCAGTATATTGGATATCGTTACAAGTTCAAAATATTTACTTTCAAATTGTTTTATTTTCTTCTTTTCAAAAATAATTTCATTTTCCAGTAAGGTTTTTTTGACGGAGTCTTTTTCTTCTTCTGGAAGTTCAAATAGATTCATTTTTATCCTCCAATAAAGTTATCCCATTTGAATATCATTCATATTTTACTTGAAATAAATATAATCCACAGCCATCTAAAATGTATTTAGAGTCACAAGGATTTTTAGATTCTAATATTTCTGTAATTTTTGATGGTTCGAAGTGATGTTTACCAATTTCAACTAAAATGCCCATCATTCTTCTTATTTGATATTTTAAAAATCCATCTCCAAGAAAGTGGAATTCTAAATGATCATCAAAAGGAATAATTTGAATATTAAATATTGTCTTTACTGTAGATTTACGTGGATCAATGCTTGCAGAGGCAAAGCCTTTAAAATCGTGGGTTCCAATCAGCAAAGAAACTCCCTTCAGCATCGCATCCACATCCAAATCAGGTATATAAGGCATATATCTTAAGGTTAAAGGATTATATTCCTTTGTATTAATATAATATCTGTATTCCTTTTGAACTGCGCTAAAGCGTGCATGAAAATCATCATTTACTAACTCACAGTCCTTAATATAGATATCCTTTGGCAAAAAGGAATTCAGCCCCTTTTGTATACCAAGCGGGGGAATACATGTTTTTAAATCTACATGAAACACTTGTCCTACTGCGTGCACATAACGGTCTGTTCTACCAGATGGATAAATTTTTACTTCCTCATTACATAATCTAAAGAAAGCCTTATTGATTTCAAGTTCAATCGTAGGAAGAGCATTTTGAATTTGAAATCCCATATAATTGTAGCCATCATAGCTACAAGTAATTTTATATCTAGCCAAGGAAACGACTCCAAATAATTAGTCCTAGGAACCCTAAGCTTACTAAAAAGCAAAAATAATCCAAAAATCTAAATTTCAATTCATCTAGCTTTGTTCGCTTAGCTCCTATAACATAACCCCTTGCTTCCATAGCATTTGATAAATCCTCTGCTCTTCTAAAGGAAATAACAAACATAGGAATGAGTAATGAAATAATCTGTGTAACTTTATTATGAAGCTTACCCTCCTGAAAATCAACACCTCGAGAAGCTTGGGCATTCATAATCTTTTTAGATTCTTCATATAGGGTAGGAATAAATCTTAAGGTTAATGCAATGGTCATAGAAAATACACTGACAGGAATTTTTATCACCTTTAGAGGGGCAAGTAACCACTCAAGTCCATTGTTAATATCTGTAGACATCGTTGAAATGGTTAATAATGAAGTTATTCCAATCATCATAATAATACGTATAAATACAAATGTAGCACTCGACAACCCTGATTCATAAATGTCAAAATCAAAATTGCTCCAAACAAGCAAATTAAATCTTGAAAACCATAAAACTAAAAATATACTTAATGCCATTAAAAACGTATAAATAAGCTTTAGTTTTATAAATTTCTTTGTCAAAAAATAAAAGATCAATATACCTAGCATAATGAGAAGCTGGAATAATCCAATCTGCATATGAAAGGTATAAAGCAATTTTCCATCTTTGTTATACACCAACTGTAAAATAAAGGTGAAAGTCAATAAAAAGATAATTGGCTTTAATCCCCTAATTAAGCGAATGATAGAAACACGTGTTGATAAGAAAATTAAAATAAATACTCCAAAGGCAATTAGCATTGCATAAAAGGATGTTATTAAAAATATCATAACGATGCTTAAAATTGTTAGAACAACCTTCGTTCTGGGATCTAGCTTATATAACCAAGAGTTTCCTGGTACATATTGACCAATGGTGATGTTATTCATGATGCTTCACCACCTGTTCTAATAACTCTTGTTCATTGAAGATATTATAATTTAAAGAATATTCTTGTGTTTCATTCAAATAATCAATCATCTTCAATACTTCGGGTTTAGATAAATGATTCTCCTCATAAATTGGTGAGGAAAAAAGATTGACCTTATCTCCATCATAAACAATCTTACTGGAGTTTAATACTACAACTCGTGTTGCATATTTATATACTAAATCCATATCATGAGAGATTAAAATAATTGTCTTATGCGTAGTCTTATGAATCTCATAAAACAAGTCCATGATTTCATCTGCAGTCTTAGGATCTAATCCTCTTGTAGGTTCATCTAATAAAAGAATATCTGGATTGTAGGCAAGAATTCCCGCAATTGCCACCTTACGCATCTGGCCACCTGATAAATTAAATGGAGACTTTTTTAATAAATCATCATCTATCTTAAGAAGTCTTGCGGTTTCCAACGCTTTCGTTTTTGCTTCCTCTTCTTTCATACCGAAGTTCTTTCCAGCAAACATAATATCCTTTAATACAGTCTCTTCAAATAACTGATATTCTGGAAACTGAAAAACAAAACCAACCTTTTTTCTTACATCCTTAAGCTTAGGATTTTTATTTTTCTTAGGAGTAATTATGCTGCCCATTATATCTACAGTTCCAGAGCTTGGTAAAAGAAGAGCATTCATATGCTCCATCAAAGTCGATTTTCCACTGCCTGTTTTACCAACTAAGGCAACAAATTCATCCTTTTCATTTATATTCAAATTGATATTATCTAAAGCCACTGTAAACACCTTACGCTTAGAAGTAGGATAAAGGTGGCTTACTTCTTTAAATGATATTCCCATAAAGCCTCCATGAATTGTTTATCCTTTTTTAAAACTTCGTTTTGACCTGCTTCTAAATAAAAGCGTAAAGAAAATGGTACATCCAAATTGGTTTGTTGCAAGAGCTCTCTTTTTTGGAATACCTCTTCTGGTGTTCCTTCTTCTATAATCTTACCTTGATTTAAAACAATAATATGATCACTATAGCTTGCTAGAGTCAAATCATGGGTAATCATAATGATTGTCTTATGATATTTTTCTTTAAGCTCAATAATAAGCTTTGTAATCTCTTTTATGCCCTCAGGATCAAGCATAGAGGTTGCCTCATCCAAAATAACAACATCGCAGTTTAAAGCAAGGATTCCCGCAATAGCAACTCTTTGTTTCTGTCCGCCAGACAGGGTTTGAGGTTCTCTATCCAAATAGTCCTGCATATCTACCTTGCTTGCAAACTCATCAATCAACCGAATCATATCTTCTCTTGGCACTTGATGATTTTCCAGTCCAAAGGCAATATCATATCTTACATTATATCCTACAAATTGATTGTCTGGGTTTTGAAACACAATTCCAACATGCTTCCTGACCTCATCAACTGTATCTTCTGATAAGATTTTTCCATCATAAAGAATTTGACCCTTAGAAGCTTCTAATAAGCCAATCATAAGTTTTGCAATAGTAGATTTACCACTTCCGTTATGTCCAAGAATAGAAACCCACTTTCCATCTTCAACTGTAAAGCTAACATCTTCCAATGCATTTTGTTCATTTGTATTATATTTAAATGTTACATTTTGAAATTCAATCATGGGCTCCTCCTTTTTAAAATTCTTTAAATATTATATCATTTTTTCTAACAATCAAAAATAAATTTATCTTGCACTTATCATATTATACAATTTATTAAGAAATTTGTAAATAAAGCAAAACACATAAGAAAAAGAGCTTATAGGAATATTTCCTATAAGCCCTTATTTTTGTTTAGCAATTAAGCTGCTTTTGCAGTAATAGTTAATACTGGAGTAGTATCTAAATTAGATACTGTTATCACATAAGTGCCTGCAGTAACAACTAAAATATTACCACCCTTGTCTGAGAAAGCTTCACTTAAACTATCAACATAACCAAATGTTGCCCAGTCATGACCCCAGTCTCCATCAAATACTTTGAATTCTTTTTCTGCTGCAAGTTCTAATTCAATAGTTGCAGTATTATCAGCTATAGTTAGCTTATAAGCATCATTCTTAGACCAGTCATTCATTGATCCAACAACATAAAGTTCAGTAATTGTCTTATCAATTACTACTTCAGCAGGAGTCATTGCACCATCAGCATATTTAGCTAAAGCTGCTTCAGCACCATTGTCATTATCAGCTGCAGTAACAATAACAGCATTTACACCTTCAAAGTTAATTAATGTATTTGGTGTTTGAGGTAAATCAACATCGTCTGTATCAGCACCTGCATTAATGATGATTGTTGCTACTCTTGAATCAATTGCATATTTATAAATGTGCTTTTCTGCATCAACTAAAGTCATTGCAACACCTGGCCAAGCAGCTGGCTTTAAGCCTGCAGCGCCTTCCCAGAAATAAATATTTACTTCTTCCCAGTCAGCAGGAACTTGTGCATAGAAATCAACTAATGTTACTTCATCAATTACCTTAGTTCCTAAATTATAGTCACCAGTCTTAGCTAAATGCTTTCCTTCCTCTACATCTTCTTGAAGAATGAAACCATTTAATCCCTTAACTACTGGAATATCAACTGTTTGTGTGCCATCGCCGTTATTGAAGATAACATGTGATGCATCATCAGGTACCTTATCAAATGAATAAACATTAGTAGCCCCTTCAACTGCTGTCATTGCAGCACCTGGCCACTCAACAGTTTTAGCTGAACCATACCAATATACATTTACATTTTCCCAGCCTTCTAATACAGTTACATATGTAACTACATATCCAGCCTCTTTTAATACTGGTTTAGCTAATTCAGGATCTGTATCCTTCTTAGTATAAGAATCATAAGTGATTTCAAATTTATTTTCACCATTAGCTTCTTCACTTAATACATAAAGATTTTTAGCCTTTGCAAGCTTAATATCTACTGTTTGAGCTGAACCATCATTGAAAATAACATTTTCAACACCCTTAGGAATTTCAAATCCCCATAAATGCTTTTCTGCATTAACTAATGTCATTGGAACTCCTGGCCAACCTACTGCATAGCCTGACTCTAATGTATTTTCATCGCCAGATAAACTATTCCAATAATAGATATTTACAGATTCCCAGTCAGCAGGAACTTGTGCATATACAGCCATAGGTGCTGTACTTACAGCTAACTCAGGATCTAATTGCTTAATATCCTCAGCAACTTCTTTACCACAAACTGTACAAGTATGCTTACGAGATCCTTTCTCATTTTCTGTAGCTTCTTTAGTTACTGTCCACTCACCCCACTCATGTGGTTCATAGTCAGTTACATCTCCACACTCACAAGTACCTTTGTGTTTTGTGTTATCACTTTCGTATGTATATTTATGCTCATGCTTACCACCACATGCAACAAGTGCAGT
The DNA here is from genome assembly GCA_947174785.1 of uncultured Mollicutes bacterium. Classification (GTDB taxonomy): domain Bacteria; phylum Bacillota_I; class Bacilli_A; order Acholeplasmatales; family Anaeroplasmataceae; genus Pelethenecus. The sequence goes on along the minus strand of CAMWKG010000022.1, from coordinate 24,412 downwards.
TACAGCAAAAACACCAACTAATACGAAAGCAAGAGTTTTTAAAATCTTTTTCATTTTTTCCTCCTTATAATTTTACTTCAAAAGATTTTTTGGAACTGTCTAATGACTTTCTTGCCAGGCGTGTTCCCCACCATTAAATTTTTGAAAGGAAAGCAAGAAAACCTTTTTATTTTATTATAGAATTCTCTATAATGAATAAACTAATTATTTTTATAAGCAATGATAGTCTGATAATTTGCTACTGTTGTTGAAGCAGTAAGCGTTAAGTTTGCTTGATTTAATGTATCTAGATATAATGTATATCCTTCAAGATTAACTGTCTTATCTGCAGCAGTAACTCCATTGCTATGAACAATACGATATGTACGATTATTCACTGTGTCTACCAAATCAAATGTAAGCATGCTTCCATCTGCATTTGAGTTTACTACAATCTCCTTGCATGCAGCACCATCTCTACCAAATAATGCAGCATTTTGCTTTAATGCAATTAACTTCTTATAGTTTTCAAACATATCGAAATTCTTAATCTTTAATGCATAGTTCAATTCGTTTACTTTGTAAGATGCATTATAAGAGTTTTCATTTCCATTCTTTGTTCTTAAGAACTCCTCACCTGCTAACATAAATGTTATACCTTGTGAAGTGAATACAATGGAATTAGATAGCATTGCCATCTTCTTGATCGTATTCTCATCCTTAATACCTGCAGCTTTAATTCTGTCATATAATGTATAGTTATCATGACAAGTAACATAGTTTACACACTTCTCAGGTTCAATTTTAGAGTTACTTGATAAGATTAAGCCTCTTAATCCAGATTTAATATTGATAACATCACCAGAAGATACCTTGTTTTCATTGGTAATCCAACCCTTTTCTGTTACTCCTGATAAACCACCCTTGATTAAAGCATCTCTCATCTTATCGTTGAAGCAACCATAGCCCTGATAGCTATTCATAGCAGCTTGTGCTGCAGCTGTACCCTTAGTTAAAGCAATTGTACCTCCAGCCCAAGGCTCACCATAAACCGTAATAGCTTCACTTACATTTTCATGAAGATTTTTAGCAAGCTGATTCATCGTTTCAACATCATGAATTCCCATTAAGTCAAAACGGAAACCACCAAGCTTATATTCAGATGCCCAGAATTCAGTTGAATCAATCATAAACTTTCTAAACATTGACATTTCAGATGCTGTTTCGTTTCCACAGCCTGAACCATTAGAAGCTCCAGTAGCTGTATAACGGAAATAATATTTAGGCATTAATACATCAAAATTACATTTTTCTAATCCTGAAACATGGTTATAAACCACATCCATAATGATATTAATTCCTGCCTCATTATAAGCCTTAACTAAATTCTTGAATTCTTTAATCTTTAAATATCCATCAGCAGGATCTGCAGAATAAATACCATCAAGTGCATTATAGTTTAATGGGTTATATCCCCAGTTAAATGCACGTTTGCCTACACGTTCTTCATTGGCTTGATCAAAGAATGGAAGGATTTGAACTGCATTTACTCCTAATTCCTTAATATGGTCAAAGCCTGTTGCAACTCTCTTACCACCTTCTGTATAAGTAGTTCCTGCTTCATAGAAGCCTGTATAAAGCTTAGCCTTTTCAGCAGTTCCACCCCAAGTTGTACTTGAAGTCAAATCAGCAATATGAGTCTCATAAACTGTCAATTCAGTAGATTTATAATCATGAACCTTAACTTCATCCCATCCCTCAGGATTTGTCTTAGAGAAGTCTACTACCATTCCTCTTAAACCGTTTAAGCCTGTTGATTTAGCATATGGATCAACTACTTCAGCGTTTTGATAAGTAGGATTAGTTACCACATAAGTATAATATTTTCCTTCGCAGTCACCACTATATTCAAATTCCCATGTACCTTTTTCGCCTTTAACCATATCATAGGATTGATATACATCACTTCCACCTAAGCTTGCAGGTGTACCATTTTCATATATACGAAGCTTGATTTGAGTTGAAATAGGAGACCAAACTCTGAATACTGTTTTATCCTTTGAATAAATAGCTCCTAAATCTCCTGTATAGGTATATTCTCTTTCAAATGCTTCTGTTTCATATAGTGTTGAATTGTCTGCAATTTTTGTTAGTTCCTTACCAGATTCAAAGGTTACCTTTAATTTGTATTCTTCAAATAAGGATGGCATTTCCTGTCCTAAAAGTAATACAATTCTCTTATCTGTTTTTGAATCGATTTTATCTGTTCCAACCGTATCAGAGAATACAACCTTATCTCCTAGTGTGATTTCATAAGACTTAAACTCCTTATTTGTTTGGAACCACAATTGGAAACCTTTCTTTGTATTATAGGCTAAACTAAATGCATTAATCATTTCATTAACCTCTCCATCTGCGCTAGTATAAACTGTCTTATCACCAAATTTTAAATAGATGTTGTAATAGCCATATTTATCCTTTACAAGTCCAGAAAAATCGATGAAACGATCTGCATCAATATCCTTTGTTGGATTTTCAGACCATGGCTTATTTTCTTTTACAATAAAGCCAATTCCATTATCCTTGGCAGTTGTTGAAAATTCAGACCACTTATATCTTGCAGCAATACCATAGCTATTTTCTTCATTGAATTGATAGTCACCGCCATCTTTCCCTGTTTCCCATAACCAAAGATTATATTTGAACTTTTCATCATCTGTTTTTGTTCTTTGATCATAATGAATTGCAAAGCCTAAATCTTCATCTGTTTCTGGCAATTCAGGATCCTTAGGCTGATCTGTAGGACCAGGTGTTGGATTTGGTGGTGTTGGATTTGGATTATCCGTTTTACCACAAGATACTAATGCAACTCCTGTAATAAGAAGTAGCAAAAATAACATAATTTTTTTTCTCATTTAACTATAAACTCCTTTCCTTATAGTTCGATTTTTTTGTCTATTTGGATGTTGTACTCACATTCTATTGTCGTATCAATTACAATGTTTTTTTCAACCATAATAGATTTCGTATGAAGGGATAAAAGCATTCCATATGCATTGATGACAAAGTGATGCATAGTCACAATTTCATCTCCCTCACTATTTTTTTGAGATGTGTTCACCTCATAGGTCAATAGCGTTTGTTCCTCATTGAGGGAAAAACATGAATAATATTTCCCACAATTCGTTATAACGTAATCTCCATAGTACATGGCTCCCTGATGATATCCACCATCAACCCGAGTATAAAAGAAGGATAAAATCAATTGATTTAACTCTTCTTCATTATGAGAAACCTCTAGAGGCTCATCATTTTTCGCTTGATAAGATTGAATCGTATTATCTTGTTTCACATAGGAAAGAATTTGCTGAGCTTGAAAGCCATATTCTTCAATATAGCTTCCACTAGCTTCTGTATTCACATAATAATACTTTTTATTTTTATCAATCTCTGTGTGAATAGATACGCGTCCTAATTCCTCATCGTTTTGAGAGAAAACAGCAGTAACTTGGCTAATTCCAGTTTCGATTTGTTCATAGGCTGTATTATAATTAATACGATCCACAAAATTCTTAATATCGCCTTCTGGTATTTTTTGTGTACAGGCCGTAAGTAGACCTATAAATAACACCAAAAATAGAGTTGCAATTTTTTTAAGCATAGGTGTATTTTGCTTCTCCATAACAACAACTGCTCTTGTTCTTTTCAGACTTATTTATAGTACTGAAATACTCACGAACCAAATAACCATTTGCATCATATTCTATTTCTATATCCCACTTTCCACGACATGTGATATCACTAGGTCTTTTAATAGTTAAAGCTTTGTTGACACCAAAGGCTCTTAATATTAATCCACCATCTTCACGAGCATAGTAGTAAACAGAATCATATCCTTTTGGACGATATATTTTAGCTTCCAATTGATATCTTGTTGAAAGAGAGAGTCCATCAGCTGTTCCTGAAACTGTTTTGTTTGTGTTCCAATTTTCAACAGTAATATGTAGGGGCAAACGGAGATAATAAGAAGAGCATTTATCACTATATTCCTCTAAAGAATCAACAAAATCCACATTTCTTTTGGAAACTGTTTGTGGCACAAGTTCATCCGCATAACCGAAATAATTTAAATTACCTTCATATGAGTATTTGGTAAATTTCGTTTCCGTCGCAAACTTACTAACAATTTGGCTAATTTCATCATCTGTGATATATCCCTTCATTGGAGATTTATGATCGCTACATCCTGTCAGAAAAACAAGTAAGAAAACAAATCCCAATAAAAGTACACCTGTTAATTTACGTCTCATACTTTACCTCCTTTATTCATTAGGTAAGATTAATAAATTTTAATCTCCATAGACTTTTCGGTGATATGAATCTTTGTAACATCAAAGACAACCTTAATTGTTTTTGAATCAACACTTTCACGTTCTGTTTCAATATAGATTTCCTTTACACCAGAACCGTCATCCATTTGACAATGTAAATATTTACGTTTGCCATAGTCTAATAATTCAAGAACTTGTAGTTCAAGACCATCTTCTTGTGACTCCTTATAAGCATCATGAGGAATCTCAACTAAATATTGCTTAGTAAATACCTTTACACCCAAGCTTTGAATCATCTTATTTGAGATAGCATCCGTACATAATGTCAATAAATCGTTCACCTTTAGGAAGAAAATAATATTAGCTAAATTCTTATCGTTTTGATATTTAGAATTTAATTCCTTTAAGTTCTTGCGATATTCTTTATCCAATTTCTTTTGTGGATATGCTTCATTATTGCACTCATTTACAAAGTCCTTAAATTCTTTTTTAAGACTATCTACATTTCGCTTGTAGTTTCCTTTCAAAGCATTTAAGTCACTTTCAAAACGAACGGCCTCCAAATTGATCTGCTTTTCTAATTCATTCTTCTTTTCCAAATTGAAGTTTGATTTAAAAGTTCTGATTTCAGTAGCTCTCTTACGATATGCATCCTTATCCTTGTTCATTGCCTTAAAGGATTCAAAAGCTGATAATTCATCCTCTTTAATCTTTGCATATGTATTCTCTACTCTTGCAATGATTTCCTCATTCTTTGCACGATGTTCTTCTTTAAGCTTCTTTTCTGATTCAGCAAATTCAGCACTTAGCTTAGCAATAGTTTCATTTAAGCTTTTCTTCTTTTCATCAATGATAGGTTTATTCTTTTCAATGATTGATGCAGAAGTAACCTTCTTTGCCTCATTTACAGCATTTTGATATTCTTCTGTTAAAGATTGTATTTGAGGTAAATAAGTTTCATCTACCTTTTGTAATCTATCCTGAACTACAGAATCATAGGAATCACCAATGTAAGTTTTAGCAGTTGCATGATTCAAGAAAATAGCATTTATTCTATCATATTCAGAAATTGCATGATGAACAACAGCACCCTCTTGTAGGAATTCTAATTGAGTAAAATCTAAATCAAGTGAATATGCTGTTTTTAGAGATAAGCTTTCTTGTGTTGTTGTAAATAATAACTGATCTGCAACAGACACACCTATAACATTTAAACCTTCAATTTGCTCTAAAGATTCTATATTAACCGTATTTGCTGATTCTTTTCCTAAAGTGATTGCAGAAGTTGGAATCATAACATCATATTTACCATCTGCTAATGCGATTGCCTTAGGAAGCTCATAAGATAATTGTCCTAGCTTTAAAACATTCTTTTGAATTGTTCCTGAAATTAAATTATCACTAGGAATTCTAGGGTTAATCGTATTCTCGGTTTCTGTATCAAACATATGAATCTTAGATACATTAACTGCAGCCTTGGCAATAGATCCCTTAGCTAATCCATATGAAGATGTACCTTTAATAATAACTCTTGTAGAAGATTCAGTGAATCCATCACCAGATTCATTTATATCTCCATAAATTAAAGTCTCATTACCTAATTCCTCAAAATGAGAAATACGAACATTAATTAAACACTTAGATTTTGAAACAATCTCTGGGTCTAAAGAAATGTGCTCACATCTAATACCAACTACAACCTCTGAAGTTCCGTTAAAATATTGTGGTTTCACTTTTGCAAGTGATGCCTGTGGAACATCTAAACTTTCCTTACTCCATTTAAAATCAATATGAATATTGCTTCCACTCTTTGACAAAGTAGCATGGAAGAAATTCATCTGTGGAGTGCCTATAAATCCAGCAACGAATAAATTGTCTGGATAATCATATAAATTCTTTGGTGTATCAATTTGCATGATACGTCCTAAACGCATTACAACAACACGTGTACCTAATGTCATAGCTTCAACCTGATCATGTGTAACATAAATAAATGTTGTCTTTAATTGATCATGTAGCTTTGCAATTTCACTACGCATTTGAGCACGTAGCTTAGCATCTAGATTGGACAATGGCTCATCCAAAAGCATAACCTTAGGATTTCTTAAAATAGCTCTACCTAATGCAACTCTCTGTCTTTGACCACCAGACATTGCTTTAGGCTTTCTATCAAGGTATTCTGTTAGGTCAAGTACTTGAGCTGCCCATAATACCTTTTCATGTATTTCTGCATTTGGAACATGTCTTAGTTTTAATCCAAATGCCATATTTTCATATACTGTCATATGTGGATACAAAGCGTAATTTTGGAAAACCATCGCAATATCTCTATCCTTTGGTTCAACATCATTTACGATTCGATCACCAATATATAATTCACCAGCACTAATATCCTCTAGACCGGCTATCATTCTTAATGTTGTAGATTTACCACAGCCAGATGGTCCAACAAAAACTATAAATTCTTGATCCTGGATATCCATCGTAAAATCAGAAACTGCCTTTGTGCCGTTAGGATAAACCTTATATATATGTTCTAATCTTAATCCCGCCATAATCTTATTCTCCTTTACTTAACGACTGCAATACTATATGGTGGTAACAAAATGCTTTTATCTTTTTGTAATCCGATATATCTATCATCCTTTGTATCTGCAACTAGTTGACCAATAACCTCTGTAAATCCTGCAGCTTGAAAATCAACCTTTAAATTTTCTGTTGGAGAAAAATTGATGATAATTCCGATCTTACTACCGCTATATTCTTTTGCAATAAATAATAATTTTTTCTCATCACGATCCATTTCTACTAAAGAGATTGTACCTCTAGCAATTTCTGGATTTTGATTTCTAATGAGTAAACATTTCTTATAAAAACTATAAATAGAGTTTTCATCTTCCATTTGATCCTTAACTGGGTCATATGGGTAATCAGCTTCAGTTGCAGCAGATAATGGTTTACAATCTCCTAAACCGCCTTCTCCCCAATAAATTGGGATGCGCACATTTTCATCAGGACGATTGCCTCCATTACTACCAACCATTCCAACCTCATCACCATAGTATGTGAATGTTGCTCCATTCATCATAGATAACAATGCATATTGAAATTTAGATTTATTAGGACTAGCACTAGAGGTATATCTAGGCATGTCGTGATTATCTAGAAATGGTGATGGAATATAACTTCCTGCCATTTTCACATTGTTTAGCAATGCATCATAGTAACGATTCAACATTCTTCCTTCTTGGTTTAAGGAATTAAGAACACCACTAGAGGAATTGTTTGCACTTGTAGTGAAATTGAAGAAAGAATCACAACCACTTTCATAATATTGTTTTATGATTTCCTCTGAATCCCAACATTCTCCAACAATATAGGCCTTTGGATTAATTTCCTTTACCCATGTGTTAAATTTGCTAAGGAATTCTACGCTCTTCTTATGACTTTCAACATAGTAATACTTGACTGCATCCAAACGGAAGCCATCAATACCCTTATCTAAATAGAATTTGATAAGCTTTTTAAATTCCTCATGTACTAGCTCATTATCCAAATTAAATTCTGGCATATTAGATGAGAAATTACATTCGTAGTAGTAGGATTTTCCTGAAACCAATTGGCAAGTTTTTCCAGTTGGAATTTCAGATTTACTATCATAGAAACAATAGAAATCATCCCATCCCTTTTCATCTTCAGTAAGCTTTAAACCTGCCATTACCTTTTCATGTGCAGCCTTTGCTTTTGTAAACCACTTGTTATTAAGAGCAGAATGATTTATTACCAAATCTAGAATAAGTTTAATGTCACGTTTATGACATTCTTCTATTAATTTTTCTAAATCATCCATAGTTCCATAACTCTTATCTATTTCATAATAATCTTTAACATCATATTTATGATAAGATCCTGAAGAGTTTATAGGCATTAGCCATATTCCTGTAAATCCTAAATTTTGAATATAATCTAACTTTTGAATTACACCTTGTAAATCTCCAGTTCCATCGCCATCAGAATCATAAAAGGAACGAACAAATATTTCATAATAATTACGATAGTTATCGTCTAAAATAGTAGGAGCAGATAGATTTTCATCTATATGCTTGCCATATTTTCCACTCTTACCATCTGTGCAACCAAAGGATAAGCCTGTTAAAACCAAAGCCATTGCCAAAAATATTTTCTTTATAGCCTTCATATTATCCTTTAACTGCTCCACCAGTTACTCCTTCGACATAATAGCCTTGAAGTAAGAAGAACAATATCATAATAGGAATTGAAACAACTACTCCAGCTGCACAGAATACTGGGAAGTATTTTGTTCCATCTGCTTTTGACATCATTTGCTGTAAACCTACAGCTACGTTATAAAGCTCAGTGTGTCCACCAGCCATAACACTTGCTAGCATATAATCTCCCCAAGGAGCTGTAAATGCTAATAGAATTGTGTATACTACTATTGGTTTAGACAAAGGCATAATAACACGCCAGAATACTGTATTCTTATTAGCGCCATCAATCATTGCCGCTTCATCTAAGGATTTTGAGATTGTATCAAAAAATCCTTTAGCAACATAATAGTTCATTACACAACCAGAAATGTAAACCAAAATTAAACCAAACAATCCTGGAACACCATTTGCCAAGCCAATTTGCTTAAGCATATAGTAAGTAACAATCATTCCTAAAAATCCTGGGAACATACCAATAACCAAGATTAACTTCATATAGCCTTTTCTAGTTTTGAAACGTAATCTTGAAAATGAATAAGCACTAATTAAAGTTAATACTGTATTTAATACTGAAACTATTAATGCAATAATCAAAGTATTTAAATACCATCTCCAGAATGGATATACTGGATCCTTTACTAAAGCTATGTAATTATTGAAAGTCCATTGCTGAGGAACAATTAAATTTGTTTCGTACTTCACCGCAAAGGATTGTAATATTAAATAAACAAACGGTAAAATCCAAATGATGGAAATGATTCCCAAAATCACATAAATGACAATTTTACTGATTCTTTCCTTAGCACGTTTACCACCTGACATTTTTGGATCAGCAAATAAACTTATATTCTTCGCTTTCATCATTGGAAATCACCTTCATTCTTAACTGCATTCGTTCTTGAATAGAAAATCATTGATAAAGATGCAACAACTATGAATACAATAATACCTATTACAGAAGCAACACCATAATCCTTAGTTGCTTGTGTCATTGCAATCTTATATAACCATGTGATTAACAAATCTGTTTGACCTGCTCCATAAACATCAACACTTAAAGTCGCACCATTTACACTAGTAAATGTAGGTCCACCACCAGATAACAAGAAAATAACATTAAAGTTATTAATATTTCCTACAAAGTTTGAAATCAAATAAGGTCCTGTAACAAATAACATATAAGGTAATGTAATCTTCAAATACATCTTTGTTGGACTTGCACCATCAATCTTAGCAGATTCATATAAATCCTGTGGTATATTCATCAATAATCCTGAACACATTAACATTGTATAAGGAATACCAATCCACATATTTACAACAATTATGGTTACCTTAGCAATCATTCCATCCTCTAAAAACTTTATGTTTTCAGTAATTAGACCAAGTTTTCTTAAAACAGCATTCATAGCACCTAAATCTGTACTTAAGAATTTAGATAAGAACAATAAGGAAATAAACTGTGGAACTGCAATGGTAGTTATCAAAATAGTTCTCCAAAGTTTTTTCAAGCGAATTCCTTTTTTGTTAATCATCATCGCAACAATCATACCTAAGAAATAGTTTGTAAATGTTGCAAAGAATGCCCAAACTAAAGTCCATAATAGGATTTGACCAAATACGGAAGCAAATTGTGCTCCACCATCTCCTGTTAAACCAAATAGCTTAGAGAAATTATAAACACCAACCCAGTCAAATAATTCTTTTGGATTTTGATAAGTTGATGAATAATTTGTAAATCCTACAATAATCATTAAGATAAGTGGAATAATCGTAAACATTACCACTCCAAATGTTGGGAACGCTAATAGTACCTTATGGAAATTTCTACCTACTAAACTATTTATTGTATCTTTATCACCAATACGCTTACCAATTTTATTCATATTCTCCAATTGGTTATTCTCTTTTACCTGAATAGTCCAAAGGAAAATTAATATTGCAATGAAAATAAGAGAAATAACAAAACTCAAAAGAATCATCAAACTATCATCTTTAAATTCTGAAACCTCTATTCCTAAGGAAGGATGTGTGTAGGAGGTTTGTGCTACGAAGCCAAACGTTCCTATTCTTATCATTGCAGGTACACCTGTAGAGATCATAAAGTAAATAAATATGATTTCATATAATAAATACATAAATCCTTTTATGTACGATTTTCGCCAAATATGGCCAAATCCCATAATCAAATATGAAACCTTAGTCTTCCAATCGCCGCTTATAAAAATTTCATATAGACTGACAAAATAGTTTGCTATACCCTTTCCGATTTTAGAAAAAAATCGAATGATAGTAACAGATAAGAAATTCCAAATTACTTTAGGTATAGCTACAAAAAATGCAGCTATTTTATAAAAAAATCTTTTATAAGTGGGGAGTGAAAGATATTCAATTGTTGTCATAAAACCCACCCCTTTACAAAAAGATGTAGGTACAGACATCCCAAAAGGACGCCTGTACCATATTTTTCATTTCTAATAATTACTTACTTGCTTTAATACTATCGTTTAAAGTCTTGATTGCAGCTAGTAAACCTTCTGCATCATCTAAAGTTACTTCTCCTGCCTTAATACTTGCAGTTAAAGTATTTGGAGCTGTCCAGAAGTTTGCAGGAACTGCAGTTTGAGCATGAGCAAACTTAGCTTGTTCAACTAATACTTTAACATTTGGACTTGCAAGAACTCTTTGTTCAGCAGCTGCCTCTAAATTACATGGAGCAATACCCTTAGAGTCAAATCTCTTTAATTGACATGCCTTATCAGATAAGAAGATTGCTAATTGATGAGCAGCAGCTAAACGATCAGCATTACCTTGAGCTCTTTGAGGGTTAACACCAAATAACTTACCACCTAGGAATGCACCTAAATGCTTAGTTTCTCCATCAATTGTAATTGTTGGCATAGGAGCACAAGCATAATTATCGCCTAATTCTTCCTTATAAGTTGCAATATCCCAAGTACCTGCAATACAACCAATTAATCCGTTCTTAGGTGTTGGAACTTCCATAGCATTTTGCCAGCAAGGGTTACTCATAATAGTAATTAATGCTTTTGCAGCCATTAATCCCTTTTCAGAATCAAAGTCTGCTGTTACACTATGAACTGCACCATCCTCATCGAATGTCATATTATAGTCAGCACCGAATGTGAATAATGCACCAGCACCCCAGAATGCTTCTTCTAGGTTGTAGCCAAGCTTTAATCCTTCATCAGCACAAACCTCAAGAATTGATTCAATAGAGCCTGCCTTGTCTGCAGGTAATTTTGACTTGTCATATTGTAAATAATATGTATTGTCACCTGTATAAGGATATGCATAATACTCACCATTGAAAGTAGCAAGATCCTTACCTAAATCACTATTCTTTTCATCAATGAATGTTGCATTAGCTCCAGATACTTTTGCTAAAGCACCTTTTTCGTAAAGAGCTGTAATCTTGTCAGATGCGAATTCAAATACATCTGGTCCTACAACCCAGTCTTGAACTTCGCTATCTACTTTGTCAGGGCCATGCTCTACATAAGAGATTTGATACTCATGTGTATCACCAGCAGCTTTTCTTGCTGCCTTAAAGTCTTCAAACAATTCTAAATTAAATTCCTTGTCTGAAGCAGTACCAGAGTACTCAAGCTTAATTACGTTTTTACCTCCTTGATCTTCTTCTCCACAGCTTGCTAAGCCTAAAGCTAAAACTGCAGCTGCACCTAGGGCAAATAGTTTCTTTTTCATTTTTTTCTTCCTCCTTGAATTATATATTTGCCATTTCACTAAATAAGTGAAATATTATTGATTTATTAATTTTGGTTTCCCAAATTAATATCTAAAATTGTATTGAGGATTTGTTTCCATTGAAATCCAATGATTTTATCCTCTTCTTCATTGATTGGAGTAAGGTTAGACTCTATAAATAAAGTTTTTAATCCTAACTCCTTAGCAGGATATATATCACATTCAGCATCGTTTCCAATCATCCATATTTCATCTTCAATATTAAAGCTTTTTATAGCTTCTTTGAAGAATTCCAAATTGGGTTTTTTTACACCAAATGCTGAAGAAATTGCAATGCCATCAAAATATTCATCAATACCTAATTTTTTTAATTCAGGTAAAGTGAATGCTTCTTGTGCATTAGATAATACATAAAGAGAAACACCTTCGTTTTTTAATTCTTTTAATAATTTCTTTACACCTTTATAAAGGCGAATATATTTTGTTGAGGCTTTTCTAAATTCCCAAGCCACCCTTTCTGCTTGTTCTTTAGATATGAAAAGCAATTCTTCAAAGACTTCTAAAATATCTATTTCTTCCTTATCTTTTTGTTTTTGCTTGCATAAGAGTAAATACTTTTTCCTTAAATCTTCAGAATTATATTCATAAAGCTTTTTAGTCTTATTAGCAATCATCTTCCAAAACTTTGTGCTCTCTTCATCTGTGTGAATATCTATTAAGGTTCCATACAAGTCAAACAGTACCGCCTTCATATTTCACAACTCCTCAAGTTTTTTTCTCTTTACGTAAATATACCCCCCCCCCAGTATAATTCTGTTTTAAAATTTTAAGCCAATTTGGCTTCAACAAAATCTTCTGAGAGAGGATATCATAACACTTATTCTATTTTTAACTGTACTTTTTCCCTTCAAAACATTTAGGGTTCCCATCAGATTAAGTGATGAGAACCCCAAGAAGGAGAAAAACTAACATCACTTAATCTAACGAGTACGATTATATTTCACAATATAATTTTTAATTTGAGCTGCGAGCTTATCAGATAATTGATTCTTTAACACCCGATAGCTCCAGTTTTTTGTAGAAACTGTAGCTGGCAGATTCATTCTAGATGAACCATCTAAAGCTAATAAATCTTGTATTGGAATAATACATGTATTGGCTATAGAAGCAAAAGCAAGTTCTACAACCGTTTCGGTTACTGCTTCATAGCTACCTTGATTCATTTCTACGTTCAGTTTATTACATTCATCCTTTAAATCCATAAGGAATGTATCTAATGCATTTGGACCTAAATCTAATATATATTGATATAAAGGCATATTATCATGCGTACCTGTATAAACAATATAATTTTCTTTATAATTAGAAGGTTTATGCTCATTATCTCTAGAACCATCAAAAGCAAACTCTAATATCTTCATACCAGGATATTTTGTTTGTCTTAAAAGAGTTCTAACATCATCATCTATAAAGCCCAAATCTTCTGCTACAATTCTATACTCTACCTTGTCTTTAAATAAATCAAATTTAGGACCATCCATCCATTCGCCTATTCTAGCATTAGGAAGTCCATAAGGAATTGCATAATACTGTGCAAAACCTCTAAAATGATCTATTCTTAAAATATCATATAATTCAAATGCTTTTCGAATTCGTTCATTCCACCAAGCGTAATTTGTCTTTTTCATATAGGACCAGTCATATACTGGGTTTCCCCAAAGCTGACCATCCTCTGTAAAACAATCTGGAGGACATCCTGCCACAAGCTTAGGCTCCTTATCTTCTGTTAAAACAAATAGTTCTGGATGCTTCCAAACCTCTACACTATCATAGGCAACATACAAAGGCATATCTCCCATGATTTCAATTCCTTTAACCTTGGCATATGTATGAAGCTTATTCCATTCTTCTAAGAACTCATATTGTGTCCATATCCAGAATAAATAATCTTCTCTATGTTGTGTAAGAATTTCTTCTTCTAATTCTTTAGAATAAGATTGATATTTTTTATCCCAAAGATTCCATGGATGATATTCATGCATTGCTTTTATTGTCATAAATATCGCAAAATCTTTATATTCTCCTTTGACCTCAAAGGATATAAATTCCGGATCCTTTTGATCAAACTTTTCAAAGGCTAACCTTAAAACCTTTGTCTTTTCTGTAAACAACAAGCTATAATTTACTTTTCCAGCATAGTCGCCGAACCTTCTTGTTTCATAATCCTTCTTCTTCAATAAACCCTTTTTATGTAAAATATCAAAGTCTATTAAATAATAATTTAAAGCCGTTGAAGAAACTGATTGATAGGGTGAATCTCCATAATTAGTAGGAACAAGTGGTAATACTTGCCATATCGACAATCCTGCTTTTTCCATCCAATCTATAAATTCATAAGCTGTAGCCCCTAAGGTTCCTACACCATGTGGAGAAGGTAGTGATGTTACATGTAAAAGAATGCCTGCATTTCTTTTGAAATTCATAGCCACCCCTCCTTATATTCATTTTATCGTACAATATATATATTTATTGTAAAGCGTTTTCTCTTCGAATGCAAGCGTTTTTATAAAAAATACGAAAAATTTCAAAAAATAAGTAATTTTTTCGAAAAAATTTCGATGCATTAACGAAAAAACATTGAAATATCAATATAAAAAGCATATAATCAAGTAAAGGAGTGATATAATGAAGATAAAAGACATCGCTAAAGAACTTCATTTATCTGTTTCAACAGTATCTAAAGCACTAAACGGGGCCTTTGATGTATCTAAAGAAACAAAACAAACGGTTATAGCTTACGCAAAAGCTCATGGCTATAAATCTAGAGATGAAAGACTTACAGTAAAAAGCGTTCGTAGACTATGCTTTATTTATGATAATGTAACATCTCAATCGAATATTCTTATGCCATTAGGATTATCTTTTTCGAACTACGCAAGAAATAATAATTTTGAAGTTATTCAAGTCGATATTAAAAGCATTACTACTTCTTATAATGAATTTATGAAGCAAAACAATTTTGATGGTGCTTTTATTGCTGGATTAAACTATAAAAGTTCACTTTTGACAGAACTAAAAAACACAGTGTATCCAACTGTGCTTTATGACAATATTATGGTTGCAGATATGGTGGCAACCATTCATAACGAAAATATTAATACTATAGCAAAATTAGTAGAACTATTAAAACAAAACAATCATACAAAGATTGGCTTTATTCATGGAGATAAAAACTCTTTTGTTAGCAATGAACGTTTTGCAGGGTATATTATAGGTCAAACAATGAATGATATTGAATATAATCCAAACTATGTCTATTATGGAAACTTTACT
The DNA here is from genome assembly GCA_947174785.1 of uncultured Mollicutes bacterium. GTDB lineage: Bacteria > Bacillota_I > Bacilli_A > Acholeplasmatales > Anaeroplasmataceae > Pelethenecus. Next base: position 8,808 of record CAMWKG010000022.1, on the reverse strand, counting down.
GAGAATAGCGGATTCGAAGCGGCTAAATATTTTATGAGCACTGATGTTACTGCCATTATTTGTGCAAGTGATTTAATGGCTATTGGTTTAATACGTGGACTTGAAGCAGAAGGTATCCACGTACCTACAGATATATCTGTAACAGGATATGACGATTTAGATGTTGCAAAATATATTAAACCTTCGTTAACTACTATAAAACAAGACTTAGATTCAATCGGAGAAAAGGCCTTTACTTTATTAACCAGTATTTTAATGAATCGTTCTAGCCAAAGACTTGTTATTAGCGGAGAAATTATAGTAAGAGATTCTGTTGCTAGACATCAAGAGTCTGAATAAAGCTTAATAGCTTATTCTTATACTTATCTACTAAATCTTTTGTCTTAGCCATAACACTTAACCGAATAAAATCTTCTGTTCCAGATGGACGTACAATAATTTTGCAATCTTGGTTAAGTTCTTCTTTTATTGTTTCAATTTCTTTTTGTAATGGTACCCCCATTACATTTTTTTTGTTTTGAACAACAACATTTTCTAAAGCATCTGGATAAAGAACAATATCCTTAAGCCAATCTTCTAAAGTGGTGTGCGTTTCTTCTAAAACTTGAATCAGCTTCATCGCAATTAGAATTCCATCTCCTGTTGAGGTATATTCTGGAAATACAATATGTCCACTGTTTTCTCCTCCAATAGATAAATCATAGCTTTGAATTGCATCAACAATATATTTGTCTCCTACAGGTGTTTCTATAACATCAATTCCTTTTTTATGCAAAGCCTGAATGATTCCTAAATTGCTCATAATGCTTAATGCAACTTTATTATTTTTTAATACTCCTTTTTCTTTTAAATAACAAGAGAAAATATAAATTAAAATGTCTCCATCTACAGGAATTCCATTTCTATCCACACATAAGATTCTATCCCCATCCCCATCGAAGGCAAATCCCAAATCACATTTTTCTTCTATAACTGTTTTAGATAGGCTATCTAAATGTGTAGAACCGCATGCTTCATTTATATTACATCCATTAGGATGATGATGTAAAATTACTAAGGGGCTCGTAATCAAATTAAAAATAAGAGGAGCTGTTTTATAGGTTGCACCATTTGCACAATCTAAAGCAATTTTCATATTTGTTGGAAAAATGTACTGAAATAAGTTTTTATGGTATTCTTTTATAAGAGATTTGTTAGAAATGAATTTGCCAATACTAGTAGAAGAAAAAATGGAAGGCTGATCTATAAGCTGTTCTATTTCTTCTTCTTCCGCTTTAGTTAGCTTTCTGCCTTTATTTATAATTTTTATTCCATTATAAAAATAAGGATTATGGGAAGCAGTTATCATAACACCTATTGCACTTTTTAATTTAGATAAATAGATGAGTCCTGGTGTTGGTATAACCTCTACATATTCTACATTTAATCCTTGTGATAAAGCTCCTGCAATCAGAGCATATGCAAGCATATCCTTAGATTCTCTTGTATCTGTTCCTACGATAATATGGTTATTATTTAAAGTCACTAAAGCTTTTCCCACAGATTGTATTAATTCTAAACTTAATTTTTGATTTGGAATACCTCTTATTCCATCTGTACCAAAGTATTTCAATTTTTATCCACTCTTTTATAATTATATTTTTGTGCATAGGAAGACTTGGTAATTTGAGGAGATCTTGCAATTGCAAAATCATTTTCGTTTAAGTCATCTACTATCGTTGATCCAGCAGCAATATAGCTATTACTCTTAATCTCTATAGGTGCAATCAAATTGGAATTACAACCAATAAATACATTATTTCCTATTGTTGTAGTATACTTCCTTTTTCCATCATAGTTTACTGTAATGGTTCCACAGCCAAAATTCACACCACTTCCACAATTGGTATCTCCAACATAAGATAAATGACTTGCATAGGTTTTATATCCTGTAGATGTGTTTTTAAGCTCAACAAAGTTTCCAATACGATTTGCTTCTCCTATATAGGAATTATTTCTAATGTGTGCAAATGGTCCAATAGTTGACTCTTTACCGATACAAGAATCTAAAACCACACTATGTGATACTTTTACATTATCATAAAGTACTGAGTTCTTAATTTCCGTATTTGGACCTAAAACAGCTTCTGGATAAATGGTAGTATGACCTAAAACTCTAGTTCCACAGAAAACTGTCGCTTCACCCAAAAAAGTAACATCTGGTCCTATTGTTACAGAATTCACATTTTCGATATATACACCCTTTAACATATGCTTTTGTAAAATACGCTTTTGCAGCTCTTGTTCAGCTAAGCTTAAACTAAATAAATCATTTATACCCTTCGCTTCAAAAGAATCCTTTATTTCAAATGAAGATACTTTACCTATATTAGATACTATCTCAACTAAATCTGTTAAATAATATTCTTTTTGTGCGTTTTGATTCTTTATTTTTGAAATAGAGTTTTTTAAAATAGCTGTGTTCACACACACAAAACCACTATACACTTCATCAATCTGTTTCTCTTCTTCACTAGCATCCTTTTCTTCTACAATCCGAACAATTCGGTTTTGTTCTCTTACTACTCTACCATAACCAAAAGGCGAATCTAATCGAATTGTCCCTATAGTTAAAAGATTATTATTGTTTTTATGTGTCTTAACTAGTTCCTCTAATGTTTCGCTAGATATAAAAGGTGCATCTCCTGGAAGAATTAAAACATCACCATCGTTATCATTTACTCTAGGCATAGCCGTTTTAACAGCATCGGCAGTTCCTAATTGTTCCTTCTGTAAAGCAATATCTACACAGGAAGGTAAATTAAAATCAGAATATTGTTTACCTAAAACACATACAATTCTTTTTAATGAAGTTTTAAAAAGCGAATCTAAAATATATTCTATCATTGGTTTACCTAAAATAGGCAGCATAGCCTTAGCTTTAGACATATGCGTTCTTGTCCCTAATCCACCAGCTAATATAATTGCATAATCCATCGATATCCCCTCATAGTATTATAAGAAAATCAATATAAATTTAGAACTTTTACTATGCCTCTCTTATGTCACTTTACCAAAAAGTTCATTATTAATTTAATTATAACTTCTTTTTCTTCTGGATTGGATTCAGCAGTTAAAATAGTTATTGCAACCAATGTATCGCTCGAAAGAACCATCTTTTCATTTTTCATTAACGCATTATTCCTATTCAAAAACTCTAAAAATAAAGTGGCTGCTATTCGTTTACAACCATCTACAAACGGATGGTCCTTTACTAAAAAATAAAGTAAATGTGCCGCCTTTTCCTCTAATGATGGATACACCTCTTGTCCAAAAACATTTTGATAGATAGCTGCTAATATGCCTGCCACCTTACCCCCTTCTTTTTCTACACCAAAAACAGAAGATTCTATATTAAACTTCATAGAGTCAATCATTTTTCTACACTCGCTATATTTCAAAAAATAGAGTGTGTCACTCCCCTTGGGTTTAACAATGCATTGATGATCATAATCATCTAATAAATTTAGAGCGTTGGTGTATTCAAAATAACATTTACTAATGCATCCTGTTCAATGTTCAAACTAGAAGCCAGCATTCTGTTTTGAACTTCAACCGTTTTATTTAAAAACCTCAATTCTTTTTTGATTAACAGAATACCCTTGTAGTAAATGCTCTTTAAGCACTTTATTTGCCCATCTTCTGAAAGCAATTCCTCTAGAAGATTTCACTCTGTATCCGACAGAAATAACCATATCCAAATTATATAATTTGATAGTTCTTTTCACTTGTCTATCACCTTCACTTTGAACTTGTGCGTTTTCCGCACAAGTTGATTTTTCTTGTAATTCATCCTCAGCAAAAATATTTTTGATGTGTCTAACTACGCGAGATCTATCTACATCAAATAAATCTGCCATCTGATTTTGAGTCAACCAAACAGTATCATGAGAAACATCCACTCGTACATCCAGTGAAAAATCATCCTCCACAAACTTTAAAATCTCAAAATTCTTATCTTCCATTTTCTATTCTCCTCCTTATTTTTATGGAACATAAATTAACCAAATTGTTTCTTTTTTCTTTTAAAGAAAAAAGCGTGATTGACGTTTGGTAGTACAAATGTACTAAACCTCTTTCAATCACGCTATCCATTTTCGGAAAACCACTCTACTACATTCAATTGTCTTAAGCCATCTATAATAAGTAGAGCTCTTACTTATAGACTTCTTCTAGCCACATATTTATTATAGCATAAAGCCATCATTAATTCAATTTAAAGCCCTTGTAAATCTTGTTCAAATTGTAATAATTTTTCTTTGATGAAGATTCCTCCATTATAGCCTATCATCTTTCCATTTGTTCCTATGACACGATGACAAGGAATGATAATAGATATTGGATTTCTTCCGACTGCTCCACCAACTGCCTGAGCTGACATCTTTTCTTTACCCATTCTTCTTGCAGCCTCTAAAGCTAAGGCTTTATAAGTTGTTGTTTTGCCATAAGGGATTTCACATAAAAGCTTCCATATCTCTAGTTGAAATGGACTTCCTTCTAAATATATTGGCAGTTCCTTTAAAGATGGTTTTTCTTTATTGAAGTATCTTTTTAACCAATTCTCTGCTTGAAACAAAACAGGAATTTCTTTAGATTCCATTTGTTGTAAATCAAAGTATGATTCTCCAGTTTGTCCTTCTATCCATAAAGCGATTAAAGACTCTTCATTACATACTATAGTAATCGTTCCTACAATGGAATCTAATTTCTTATAATATAACATACGTCTTTACATATAATCAAAATTTATGATTATACATTCTCCTTTTTATAATGCTTCCATGGACGTTTCTTATTCAGCCAACCTTGTTCTTGCCAATACTTATAATCCAGCCCAGCCCCACCGCTTTTGGACACTTTTTTCTGAATGAAACGACAGAGCTTAAATTTTATTTTCGTAACACATTTAGTATGTGCTGGCTTTTTATAATTCATTTTAGAAAATTTAATGGCTAGTTTATTAATCTTTTTTGTTAATCTCTTTTGTTTCTTAGAAGGAAGCTTATCCCAAAAAATATTACTCATAAGTGAACCACTAAAGATACTTATTTTTGATATGCCCCACCAGGATAAGCTGTGCTTTATATCTTTTGCTGCTTGTTTAGCTCCTGCACCAAGACATTGTGTAATAACAACAGCCCGTTTACCAAACATCTCGGGAGCGGGTCTATGTGGCATCCAACGATATCCAAAATGATCTAGCAAAGCCTTCATTGCTCCTGTAGTATGCATAACATATGCAGGGGATGTCATCACAATGAGATCAGCTTCTAATAATGATTTCTCAATTTTATTTATATAAGAAAAATCTTTACAGGTATTTTCTCCATTCATAAAACAGCTTGTGCATCCTATACAAAAGTTAGGACAATCCTTTGGAAGATAATATTCTGTTATTTCAGAGCTTTCTTTAAAATGATTTAAAAAAAACTCTTTTAACTTATAGGTTACACCATATTTTTCAGTTCCATTTATTACAGTAATTTTCATTCTGCCACCTCCAAAATAAATCATATCTTTTCCATATGAGTATAACACAAAACTATATAAAAATCAAAAGACTATAAAGAAAAGAACGGCATAGCGATTTCACTATGCCGAACATCTTTTATTTTGTTAAATTTCTAACATCCTTAAATAATTCTTTATTTGCATCTACTTTATTTGCATTACCAATAACACATAAGCTTTCTGTAGCTAAAGCCTCTTTAAATAATGGGGCTAAACTTGTTAAATCTTTCTTAGTAGCATTTAAAGCTTGTTTACGAATCTTAGACTGTAGGTCATAAGTATTTCCAGCTAAATAATCAGCTTGAGCCTTTTTACCCTTATCACTTACATGCATAACTGTATCTAAGCTACCAATAGCACCAATCTTATATTTTAATAAATCTTCTTCACTTGGATTTAGATTTTCAATATAAGAAACAACATCCTCATAAACCTTCTTTGTTCTTGCGATTTCGGGATCACGATAAGAAGTAAATCCAATACCACCTGTAGCTTGAGTATTTAGCATACAACCATAAGCCCCACCATGAACACGAACCTGCATCCATAAATAATCTAAGCTTAAGCAATTATTTAATACTAGCATAGCTCCATTAAATGGTGCCTTATAGTTACCAGCCTTGGCAACAAAGTTAACATCAAATTGTGTTTTAATACCTTCATTTAATAGATGAGGTTTATAATCAGAACTAAAACGATAAGCCTTTGCTTCTAATGCGTTATAGAATTTATTTACTGTAGGCATTGCCTTATCTAAAGCTTCCTTCTTACCTGTAAAGCGTAAGATGAATTTCTTTTGATTAAATAATTTAGAAATTAAATCCTCTAAAGTAGAGCTTAATTCTTCTTTCTTTGCTTCAAAATTTACGAATAAATCATGAACAAAATCGATATAACCAATACCACTAATAGAATCGCTCAAATAGCTTGTCTCATCGAAATAAGAGGATGCACGAGTTAAACTTACTACATGGCCACGTTGTGCAACACTCATTTCTAATCCAGCATTAAGCTCGTTCATTCTTTCATAGAATCTCTTATAGTCCTTAAAGTTTGTTTTGAATAAAATCTCTTGAACTAAGCTGCTAACCTTTTCAACATTTTCTTCTAATGCACTAAAGGAAACACTGAAATTTACCTTTGTAGCTCTGTCCATTGTCTTATAAGGTGCAACATTAAATGAAAGTCCACCCGTATACTTTTGAACCAATTGATTGATTTCAAAATAAGAGGTAGTTTCAGTAGATAGATTCTTTAATAAATCACTTAATAGCTGAACATATTGAATAGTCTTACCATCAATGCCAGTTAAATCAAAGGAATAATTTACATAATCAATTCCATTTGTATAATAATTAGAGAATAATGTATCAAACTCTCCCTTAATCTTTTCACAATTTAATTTTTCTGGATTTGGATTTAAATCCTCTAGCTCTAGCTTAGGTAAAGTTGCAATCTCTTCTGGTGTTGAAGGTGTAGATTGATAAACTGCTAAAGCCTTATTCTTTTCAATTAATGCCTGTAATTCTTCTTTAGATAAAGAAGCCTTAAACTTAGCAAGCTTTTCTGTTAGAGCAGCTTCCTTTTCTTCAGCACAGGTATAAGATGGACATAGCTTAGCATAGCTCTTGTGAGTGTTATTTAAAATGAAATCTGTAATAATCTTTTCAAAATAACCATGATCGATATCTTCTCTTAATTCTTGATAGTATTTTAAATTTTCTAATTTTGAGAAAGGTTGATCCTCATCATATAACCATGAGCTTAAACAGTTCATTTCAATTTCCAAACCTTTTGGCATATAACTGAACTTACCCTCACGTACCTTAAATTCTTGGAAGGTAATTAAAGATTTTAAAGCCTCATGATCTAAGCCTTTAGCCAAAATATCCTTTAAAGTAGAATCTACTAAATCAATAAATTCCTGTTCTCTTTTCTCGTCGGCATTGACAACCACAATACCCAAGATTGGTTGTAATAATCCATCATCAAAGGCAGCCATAACATCAGCACCTAAATTTGCATCAATTAATGCTTGTTTTAAAGGAGCTCCTGGATTATTTAATAAAACATCAACTAAAGTAGATGTTGCAATCATAAGCTTAGGATCTAAAGTTGTAGGGAACGCAACGTTATAAGATAAGAAGGACTTATTATCTAATGGTACTTCTTTGGCTACTGGATAATAGCCTGTATGAGATATTGGCTTAGAGAATGCCTTCTGATATTTTATCGTTGTATCAAAATCAATATGATCATACTCAGATAAATATGCTTCATCTAGCCAATTCATGCGTTCTTCCATATCACAATTACCATATAAGAAAATATAAGAATTGCTTGGATGATAATATTTAGAATGGAATTCTTTAAACTCCTCATAGGTTAAATCAGGAATATAAGTAGGATCTCCACCTGATTCAAATCCATATGCTGTATCAGGATATAAGGAATGCATTAGATTTCTAAATAAAATCTGTTGTGGGTCTGAGAAAGCACCCTTCATTTCATTATAAACAACACCATTATAAACTATTGGTTCATTCTCATCTAGGATATGATGATGCCATCCTTCCTGCATAAAAATTTCCTCATGAGCATAGATTTGTGGATAAAATACGGCATCCATATAAACACTCATTAAATTTTTGAAATCTTTATCATTCTGGCTTGCACAAGGATACATTGTCTTATCAGGGAATGTAAATGCATTTAAGAATGTATTTAAAGAACTCTTCAATAATTCAACAAATGGATCCTTAACAGGATACTTCTTTGATCCACATAATACGGAGTGTTCCAATATATGTGTTAATCCACCGTTATTCATTGGAGGTGTTCTAAAGGCAATTGAAAATACTTTGTTTGTATCATCGTTTTCAATTGTACATACACGAGCACCTGTTTTATTATGCTTATAAATAGTTACTTCAGATTGTATATCCTCAATAAACTTACTTGTTATTTTTGTATAATTTTTCATACTCTTTTTCCTTTCTTTTCATTTCCTATTATTATAACTAATAATGATAAAGAATTCAATAAACTTTTAGTTGCAAAATAAAAAAGCCTAGTAAATTCAAATTATAAAAGTATTTTAATTTAAAGAGAAAGAATCAGCTTTTTATCGACCTAAAAGCAAATATAAAAAATATAGAGATGTTCTTTTCATACTTCTTAGTCTATTTTTTAGTCAAAAGATATTTAGGTTGATGATTCTTTAAAACTGTAAGCTCTAGATTTAGCCATCTGATTTAA
>CAMWKG010000021.1 GCA_947174785.1 uncultured Mollicutes bacterium | reverse complement strand
GAAAAAAGATGTTTATAAACACTTTTTTTGTGTCTACAAACATCTTACCACTTCAACCAAGGTGCACTTTTTTATTTTTAGGAAACAGCCTTTATTACAATTAATGATAAGTCATCCTTTAGTTTTCCCTTTTCTTTCTTTTTTAAATAGTCAACGATAGAATAACATGCATCTTCAGCAGATTGTTCCTGATTCACAAGCTTTTCAAATTCCTTATTGCTAATAAAATCGCTTATACCATCAGAAAGTAAAAAGATGAAGTCACCACTAAACAAATCTAATTCATAGGCAGAATTAACATCATCTAGCTTTAAAGGTAGAGCTTGGTTCTCATATTTAAATAATTTTTGATTATGCAAGATATAAGTTGTAGAAGATCCCATTTTATAAAGATTCATCTTACGACTGGCAGGATCAATACTTAAAAAATCTAGTGTTGCATAGCGGTCATAATTACTTCTAAGCTCATAAATGTCTTCTAACAGCTTTAATATGGTTTTTGTTCGGAAATGATAACTAGATAGGGTAGATATTGTTTTAAGAGCGTCAATTGATTCAGTGTAAGCATTATAGCCACTTCCCATTCCGTCACTTAACGCAAACACGTAAGAATTATTATAATCCTTTTTAATATAGTAATTATCTCCACTCATCAAATTTCCTTCTTTAGCTAAAACTGTATGAGCGTAGGTAATCTTTAATTGAGCTTTTTTATAAAAATAGATTTGATCTTTAGTTTGTTTAATTTCAAGACGTTCTCCAAATGCTTTATAGGCACATCTTAAAAATAATGATTCAATTACAGGCTTAGTAGTATCCATTTTTATGGAAAAGTATAGAGAAGAGGAAGCTAAATTGATATCAAGTGCATGTATAGGATAACCAAAGCTAAAGAGTAGGGATATGAATTTTTCATATTCCTTTTTTAATGCCAGACTTTGATTATATAAATAACTTAATTCAAAGGATAAAGATTTCATAGCGCTATACTCGAAGCCTTTGTTCATATTTTCTGTATTGGCATCAATTACAAAACGATTATAGTATGGACAATCGTAAATATTTTGTCTGTATCCTAGCATAGCTGCAGATAGAAAGCTATATCTTTTATCTAGCTTAGTTCTACAAAGTGTACTTTTTGTACAGCCTGAACAATAGGTTTTACTAATTTCATTAAACTTTTTTTCTTTTAACTCTTTAATTTTTATATTTTTATTGTATTCCTCATTTATATTGGATATATATTTATTAAAATCATCAAATAAGGTATTTATATAGTTTTGTTCAATAGAAAGGTTTCTATCTGTAAAAGGAAGTATGGTAACTAAAATGCTATAGAATAATCCGAAAATCCAAATGATATTTTTATAAGTAAAGGTAAAAGCTACAGTGATTGGCATATAGGATATAGCCGATGGAAGTAGTATTGATGATAATTGCGTATAGTCCTTTATACCTTGCAGTAGGGCGTAAAGAAGAATAAAAACAAGATTATATTTAAAATCTCTAATTAAGAATAATTGCATAAATAAAAAATACATCACAAAGGTATTTTTACAATAGAAAAAGATGATAAAGAAATATCCAAGAAGAATAGTTAGATCAATAATCTTTTGCTGATAGGGAATGATTGTCTTTTTTTGTTCTATCGTTTGAAATACGTGAAGCGCATTGATAACGCCATAGATTACGAATAAGTAAAGCATAATTTTTAGTGTATCTGCATGAAAGCCTTGAAGAATATATAATACAGTAAAAATAGTTAAGCTACTTAAACCAAACACACCTAATGCATAATATCTATTCTTTTTGATGAATGGGTAAAGCAATAGATGATATGCAAAGATTGCAATTAAAATATAAGTATGGCTTAAGGGAAGATAAAATCCAATGCATAGGGGTAATATAGTAAACCAAATATTTTCTAATGCTAAAATGGATATTAAAAAACTAGCAGTAAATATAGAAATATCCTTAGGTAAGAATAATAAAGAAGCAATATAAAAACAATAATGCAAGGCAAAAACGGCATACTTTTTCATAGCACATCACCTAAAGTGTATTATAATGAATTTAACCTAAAAAGTTTGTCGTTGTGAGGAAATAAGATTATTAATTGGTTTATTTAAATAAAAAACGATTTTTTTGTTTAAATAATGGTTTTCCAACGGCAAAACACTTTCACACAAAAATATTATTCGAAAAACATTTACTTTATCGAAAAAATATGCTATTTTATAGGTAAAGAGAAGAGGGGATAATGAAGTGGTGGAGTAAATACGTTCGATAAAAGAAAATTAAATACACAATAAAGTAGAGGAGGGTTTTGTTGAAGAAAGTATTTTTTTTATTTCTTATGGGACTAACTTGGTTCTTGTGCTCATGTTCACATTTTGATATTTATAAGGATGCAATAAGCAAAACTGTTGAAATCAATTGTCAAAATGAATACTTAAAAAGCAGTGCTACTGGAGCACTCATTTCTAATGATGGATATATTCTAACAAACAAGCATGTCGTAAAAGACTTTACTACAAATTCAACGATTAAAGCTAGATTTATTAGCGAAGAGGAATGTGTTGCTGAAATAAAATATATTTCCGATGAATATGATTTATGCTTGCTAAAAATAGAGAAAGAAACAGAGTATTTTAGCCATTTGAGTGAAGAGTTTGAAATAGGAGAAGAAGTTTATACCATAGGAAATCCAAAAGGCTATGGGCTAGCTATAAATAAAGGAATTATATCTAGCACTTATAAAAATGTAATCTATAAAGAAGAAAGTATATTGGCTATACAAACCAGTATAGAGATATACGATGGCTCATCTGGAGGACCATTATATAATTCTAAAGGAGAATTGTTAGGGATAATGACCTTTAGAATAAGAGACAATGGAGCATATATTCCAGGAATGAGTTTTGCAATACCAACAAAGATAATAAAAGAATTTATAAAAGGAGATAATATAGAATGAAAAAAAGAGTAATAGCAATTGTTTTATTTTTATTTTGTGGTTTAATATTAAGTGGGAGTGTATTTAGTAGAAATGAAGAAACTAAAGAATATAATGTAAGAAATATAATCTTAGAGGATAGTAAATTAGATTTATCCTATTATGAAGATAAATATGAAATCTATAATGAAGATAATTCTTATTTTGAGATAACAGAAAAATACCAATCTAATACTGCTTTAGGAAAGAATTCAAGCAGTAGTGAATTAGAAGTTCAATTCTATGCTTTTGTAAACAAGGAAGAACAGTATTTTATATTTTCATATGAAGGATTTATTGATGAAGAAGTAGTTGTTTCAAGTAGCGTAATAATTCATTTAGTTGAATATGAAGGAAACTATTATTTTGTTTCTAGTAATGGTTGTGTAACCCCATATGAATATGCCATAGCGGAAGATGCAAAAGGAAATTGTTCTTGTCCTACAGCGTATGGAGATACTTTGGGACTTGGGGGCTTAAGTGGATTTAGCAATATACGTGTTACTAGTGGTAGTGCTAAGGGAAGTGGAGGTTCTGTAGCTGCCGGAGCGTTAATAGGAGTTGCAGCAGGGGCCGCTTTAGCTTCAACAAGAAATAATAGATCAGGAATTATAAATGGTGGACTTTTACCACTTCCTAGTATTTCAGGAAGTTCTGCAGCAGGAAGTTTACCTCTTAATCCTAATGGAAATAAAAATAACAACAACAATAAGAAAATTCTATTAAAGAAATAATTGATGATATCAAAGATGAATATAAGCAGAAATATAAATGTAAAGAGTTTGCAAACGAGCTCGAAGCAGGAATGAAAGAAAATGGTATTTCTGGAGAAAGAATTAAAGCAACACCAAAAACGGGTCGAGAATATATATATTCTGACAAGTTTGGTATTATTGGGGATAATGGTTTCCATGAAGGAATTAAAATTGGAGATATGATTTATGATAATTTGAGACCTCAAGGAATACCATACTCAGAATGGGTAAGCGATTTAGGCGGAGAGGTATATAATTTATTTGAAATTATTTCCATATGGTAAAATGGTAGGTGTGCATATGAATTTTAAAGAGTTAATAGACTTAATTAGACAAAGACCAGGAATGTGGATAGGAAATTTGGAATTAAGAAATTTATGTAATTTCACTAATGGCTTTACATATTATATTTGGGCAAATAAAATAGAAGATGATTTTGCTTATACTTATAATGAATATTTTAATTGGTGGCTTCAGCATAAAATTCGAATAGAATATAAGGATAATGCAGTATTATATAACGATTTGCGCTACAATAATAGTAGATCTTTTGTCCAATTAATACCTCTCATAGAATCGGATTCTAAAAACCAACTTGATTTGTTTTTCAAATATTTTGATTTGTTTTATGAAGACTATATAAAGGGAGTAGATTTTGAATCAATTAAGAAGGTTTATATTTGAACTTCGCATAGTTATTTTAAAAAGATTATTCTTTGATATGAAAGCATTGTGTTTCAGGAAGTTCTGCAGCAGGAAGTTTACCTCCCAATGGAAATAAAAACAACAACAATAATAAGAAAAAATCTCTTAAAGAAATAATCGATGATATCAAGGATGAATATAAGCAGAGATATAAATGTAAAGAGTTTGCAGATGAACTCGAAGCTGGATCGAAAGAAAATTGTATTTCTGGAGAAAGAATTGAATTAAATTCAAAATATTCTGATTTTATTTACTCAGATAGATTTGGCACTATTTCTAATAATGGATATCATACGGGCATTAAGATTGATAATATTGTTTACGATAATCTATATCCAGAAGGAATTAATTACTATGATTGGTTAACAGATTTAGGATTTACTGATTATCCAGAGGCATTTAATTTATTAGAAATTATTATTGGATAAAAATGTACTTATAGAAAGTAGAAGGTGTAGAAATTATGAATATAAAAAGCATTTTGGCATACATAAAATTTAGACCTTGTATGTTTGTAGGACCTTTTGAAAATTTAAGAGAATTTATACAAGGTTTTCATTTATGCAATAAATTAAGCAATAAAGAAGAACCAGTAGATAAGAGATTTGTTGAGGAATTTGATGTTTGGACAAAGGAGGCACTAATTAAAGAAAATATTTTTGACATAGAGAGAATAAGGCAATTAGAAAAATGTAAAACTTATATCCAAATGATTCAATTAATTGAAGAAGATGAAAAATCTAGATTCGATAAGTTTTTCAAGTTATGCGATATATATTTTGAAGAACGAAGTTGTGAATGCCATATGGAAAATAAAACAAATTTTTATCAGTACATATTATTTCTGGAAAAAAATAAAAAAAATATATCTTTTAATAATATCCGTGGACTAATCGATGGTTTCAGAATGAATTTGTGGTTTAAAAATAGTTCAGATATGTATAATGAAAAATTCAAAGAATTTTACGATTGGATTATTGAATATATTCAACAAAATTATCAAGAAGAAAAAATTTTAAAACAAATTTGTTCGACACAAGATTATATTTATCATATAAGTCTTTTAAAAGAAAAAGAGGAAGATCGCAAAGATTTATTTTTTGAACTTGTCAAGACTTTTTTAAGCAATAATATTATTTAGAAAGGCTTATCAATATGAATTTTAAAAAAATGATTGATATGATTAGATTACGTCCTGGAGTTTATATTTGGGACCCAAATTTAATAACTTTACAAACCTATATTGATGGTTATTTGATTTCTTTAACCATCAATAAGATAGAAGATGATTTTGACAAAACATTTCGTGAATATTTTAATTTTTGGATTCAGCATAGAATTCGTAATGATTATAGAAAAAATGAAGTTATTTATCGTGATTTACAATATAATAACGCTAGAGGTTATACAACTTTGATATCTCTCATAGAATTGGATTCTAATAAGCAACTTGAGTTGTTCTTCAAATACTTTGATTTATTTTATGAAGATTATTTAAAGGGAATAGATTTTGAATCGATTATGAGACTTTATATTTGAACTTAGCATAGTTATTTTAAAAAGATTAATCTATGATATGAAAGCATTCGTTTATTATACTGATAGTCATTATGGTGATGAGGAGAGTAAGCACGGCTTTCCACCTTTTGTTAAACTAAGATAAATGAGAGGAGTTTTATTGTGAATCAAATAAAAAGGATTACAAGAGAAGAATATATTACTTTGGTTGAAAAAAGACAAAGAAAAGATATGGTAGTACAAGTAGATGGAGCTTTTTGTAAAACTTTAAAGAATTACTTTAAATTCATCTATCAAAGGTTAAATTTTCCTGCAGATACAATACGCCCCTCTTACAATGGTTATGATGATTGGATGACAGATGGTTGGTTTTTTAATAATGATAAAATTCATTTAATCATTTTAAATTATGATATGTTTATAAGTGAAGATATAGAAGCAAAACAAATTATAATGGACCATTTTGAAACGCATATTTTACCTTGGTGGGAACACGATGTTGTAAATTGTGTAGTAGGTGGAAAGACAAAGGAATTTAATGTCTATATTGTAGAATAGTTCAAATTGCTTAAAAACTATAATATAGTGAAAAAGAGAATTATTTGGCATTTTAGAAGTACAAAGATTCCGTTTAGGATTAAATCTCAAACGGAATCTTTCTTTATTTAAAATAACGAATAGTGATTTTGTTTTCTTTAATACCTTGCAGAAGATTGAAACTAATGATAAAATTATGTTGTTTATGAATGGAGTTGTATGTATGAAGCCAATTATTTTAAGAAGTGGTTCGCCAAGAAGAAAAGAACTATTAGAACGTGAACATTATACATTTGAAATAATAGTTTCAGATATTGATGAAACTATGGATAAAACAAAAACACCTTTTGAAAATGTTAAGGCATTAGGTTTGAAAAAGGCTTCCTTTGAACAAGAGAAGTATTATGGAAGTATTCTAATTGGCTGTGATACAATAGTAGTTTTAGATGGGGTAATTTATGGAAAGCCAAAGGATGAATTAGATGCTTTTCAAATGCTTAAAAATCTATCTAATCGTACTCATCAGGTGATGAGTGGTGTAGGAATTATTTATAAAGAAAAAGTATATAATTTTGTTTGTGTATCTTATGTTACCTTTAAGGATTTATCTATAGAAGAAATTTTAGATTATATAAAAACAAAAGAATGTTTTGGTAAGGCGGGAAGCTATGCAATTCAAGGCTTAGGTAAAGATTTAATAAAATCCTATGAAGGCTCTTTAGATAATATTATTGGACTTCCTGTTGCTGAAATCAAGAAAGTGTTGGATGAAATATATGCAATGGAAGATTAGAGATGTTGTAATTCCTAACCAATTCGTTTTAGCTCCTATGGCAGGAATTACAAATGAAGCATTTCGTATTTTATGCAAAGAAATGGGTTGTGGCTTAGTGGTTGCAGAAATGGTAAGTGATAAGGCCATAGGATTTCAAAATGAACGTACTTTGAAAATGACAAAGGTCAATCCAGTTGAGCATCCGATAAGTATGCAGATATTTGGAGGAGATGTAGAAAGTTTAGTTCAAGCTGCAAAGTATATTGACACTTGTAGTGATGCTGATATTATTGATATTAACATGGGCTGTCCTGTCAATAAAGTAGCCAAAAAGTCGCATGCAGGGGCTGCATTATTAACAGATTCAGATTTGGTTTATGAGATTGTTTCTAACGTTGTAAAAAATGTATCCAAGCCAGTGACAGTTAAAATTCGTATTGGCTGGGATTTGGATAGTATTAATGCAGTAGAGATTGCCAAAAGGATAGAGGATGCTGGAGCTAGTGCTATCACAGTTCATGGTAGAACAAGAAGTCAGTTTTATTCAGGGAAAGCAGATTTAGATTGGATTAAGAAAGTAAAAGAAACTGTTTCAATTCCTGTGATTGGGAATGGAGATATTATAGATATTGCCTCTGCTAAGCATATGTTAGAATATACAGGCGTTGATGCAATTGCAGTAGGAAGAGGTGCATTAGGAAATCCTTTTATCTTTAGAGAATTATCAAAGTATTTTCAAGAGGGTGTAATTGTAGACAAGCCTAGCAACCAAGAAATTTTAGCTACAATAAAAAAGCATCATCAGCTTTTATTAGATTTAAAAGGTGAGAAATTGGCTTTACTTGAAATGCGTGGTCATGTTGCATGGTATTTAAAAGGAAAACCTGGAAGTGCGAAAATTAAAGATTTATGCAATAAGCAAACTTCATTTGCAGAAGTTTTGACAATTTTAGATAATTATTTTAATGGAATTTAATAGATTATTTTTTATGATAACCCTTTCATATTTTTTAAGGGTTTTTCTTATGTTATAATTAATTTGAAGAAAATGAGAATCGGAGGATATTTCTCGTGGCAATCTTATTAGGAAAAAAAGTAAAAATTTTTAGTTTATCTGCAAATAGACCTCTTGCAGAGGAAATTGCAGATTCTATTGGTGTTCCACTTTCCAATTGTGATATTATGCATTTTGCTGATGGAGAGATTAATGTGCAAATTAATGAAACCGTAAGAGGACATCACGTTTTCATTATTCAGCCAACTTCAAAGCCAGTGAATGATCATTTAATGGAAGTGCTTATTATGTGTGATGCCCTAAAGCGTGCATCTGCAAAAACAATCAATCTTGTTATTCCATATTATGGATATAGTAGACAGGACCGTAAGACAAGAAGTCGTCAGCCTATCACTGCAAAGCTTGTTGCAGATTTGTTACAGACTGCTGGTGTGAATCGTGTGATTTGTATGGATATTCATGCTGCACAAATTCAAGGCTTCTTTAATATTCCAGTGGATAACTTTATGGGACTACCAATTCTTGCAAATTATTTAATGGACAAGAAATTAGAAGATGTTGTTGTTGTATCTCCTGACCATGGTGGAACTACACGTGCTCGTGAATTAGCTAAGGTTTTAGACACAACCATTGCAATTATAGATAAGCGTAGACCTGAACCTAATAAAGCGGAAATTATGAATATCATCGGTAATATAGAGGGTAAAAACTGTATCTTAATTGATGATATGTGTGATACTGCAGGCACTCTTACTGCAGGAGCAGAGGCTTTGAAAAAGGCTGGTGCTAAATCTGTTTATGCAGTATGTACACATGGTGTTTTATCTGGTAATGCCATTGAACGAATCAAGAATTCTTGTCTAGAGGAAATGATTATTACAAATACCATTCATTTAGAAGAAGATAAAAAAATTGATAAGATTAAGGTTTTATCTGTAGGAACATTATTAGGACATGGTATCCTAAGAATATTATCTGATGAACCTCTTTCAGGTTTATTTACTTATTCCTATGATAAATCTAAAAGAGAATTGTTATAATGAAGCTTATTGTTGGATTAGGAAATCCTGGTGCACAATATGAACAGACAAGACATAATGCAGGATTTATGGCTATAGATGCCTTTGCAGAAAAGCATAATGCAACCTTTCGTTTAGAACCCAAACTCAAGGGAATGCTTGCAAGTGTTACTCTAAATGGGAATAAGGCTTTTTTGTTAAAGCCAATGACCTTTATGAATTTATCTGGAGAAAGTGTAAAAGCAGTAAAAGACTACTATAAAATATCTGTTGAAGACATTTTAATTATTTCAGATGACTTAGATTCTCATAACGGTAGAGTACGATTACGAGCAGAAGGTAGTGCTGGTGGTCATAATGGTCATAAAAATATTATTGCGCATTTGGGAACAGAAGAATATAAAAGAATTAAAATTGGAATTGGAAGAAGTGAAGTTATACCTGTAATAGATTGGGTATTACAGAGATTTAACTCTGAAGAGCTGGCAGAAATGAATCTCGCTTTAGATAAAGCAAGTCATGCCATAGAAGATTTTATAATGGGGATTCCCTTCAATAAAATTTCTTCCCTTTATTCAAGTAAATAGAGTTATAAAGTCATATCCTTTAAGATATGACTTTTTTAATGAGATTATAAATAAAAAAACAGCCTTTAAAGACTGTTTTTATAATATTTCGTATAGTGTTTTTAAAACCATTTGTATATTAATTGGTTTGGCTAAGTGAGCGTTCATACCTACTTGTAATGATTTTTGTTTATCCTCATAAAATGCATTAGCACTGATGGCTATGATAGGAGTATTACATTTTTCTTGATCCTCTATTTTCCTTATCGCCTTTGTGGCTTCATAACCATCCATTCTAGGCATTTGTATGTCCATTATAATAAAGTCATATTTAGAGTGATTCAAAACCTTTTGAACGGCTATTTGACCATCCTCAGCCTCATCTAATTGTACCTCATAAAGAGAGAATATATCCTTGATAATTTCACGATTAAGTTCATTATCTTCAACAATGAGTGCATGCTTTCCTTTTAGAAGAGCGATAGCTTGATCTTCTATATTAGAGAAGTCTTCAGTGATTTCACTTTGTGAGTTATGCTCTAAAGGAATATTTATAATAAATTCTGTTCCAACTCCAACTTGACTATTTACATCAATGGTTCCCTTCATTAAATCTACTATATGTTTAGTTATTGCTAGACCTAAGCCAGTTCCAACAATTTTAGAAATAGTTGTGTTTTTTTCACGTTCAAAGGGACCAAAAATCTTTGCTATAAAATCTTTATGTATTCCAATTCCAGTATCCTTTATTATAAATACATATTCCGAGATATTTTTGTCACTCGTTTTCTTTTCTTTGATTGTGAAAGATACTGTTCCGTTATTATGTGTATATTTGATAGCATTATTAAGAACATGTGAAAGAAGTTGATTTAGTTTTTGTACATCACAAAGAATATTTGGATTTTGAATAGAAGCAATATCTAAAACAAATTGTATATTTTTTTGTTGAATACTAGATGTGTAAGAATTATGAAGGTTTTGAATGAAATCAAGAAGATTACAATTTTCTAAAGTTAATCCTACTTTTCCAGATTCAAATTTACTAAAGTCCAATGCTTTATTTATGATATCTAATAGAAGATGAGAAGCTTGATTTATTTTAGTTAGACAATCTTCCAATTTGGTTTGATTTTGAAGATTTCTTGAGGCGATTTCCGTATAACCTAAAATTGCATTCATAGGAGTTCTCATATCATGGCTCATATTAGATAAAAAAGAATCTTTTGCAATGTTTGCTTTTTTTGCTTCTGTTAAAGCTAACTCTAATATTTCTTTTTGCTGTATTTCTTTTTTAATTATATCATCGATACTACGGATTCCCACAATAACGTTTATAGGCAAAGAATCTTTTCTTTCAAACACTGTAAAAGTAGTAACACACCATTCAACAAGGTCGTTGTGTCTTCTCCTATAACGATATTCAGCAGTATTTTTATCGATCAATTCTTTTTGAATATTTTTAGGGTGAAGAAGTTCTGTCATTGAAGGGGTATTGTCTTCGTCTGGTTCGTTGTTATCAATCCGCTGATTTATAGCATCTGTATATATGCCATGTTCTTGTTCCTCAGAGGTTTGGGGATAGATTTGACGGTAGCTATTTTCTTCTAGATTAACCATATAGATTTCACGGTAAGAGTAAACTGTACTCTCTAAAGCAGCTCTTAGAATGGCTTTTTCTCTAGCGTGCTCTAACGTATTGAATTGCACCTCTTCCTTTTCTTGAACAGAAGTGGTAATGTCTGTAATGAATACATAGAAAATGTCTCCATGCTGCTCATCATGAACAAGCTTTCCAAAATCTTCAACATAGCGTATTTTATTGTCCTTAGTGATGATTCTGTATACAACATGATCAATTTTTCTTTCATTTTTAGAAAGCTGCTTCAGAATAGAAGCTTCCACCTTTTTTAAATCTTCGGGATGTACTACACCTTGAAAACTATTATGTGTCCAGCTTCTAAAATCTTCTAGAGAATCACAGCCAAAAAGATGAACTAGCTCATCATTTGCATAGATAATTTCTTCACTTCCATAAGCATGGTAGATAAGTAAACCTCCAGGTATTTCTTGATAATAAGCAGATAATTCAACATTCTTTTCCATAGTGTCACCTCAAATGGGATAGGTTTTCCTCTTTATTATACAATAAAAAATAGGGGTTTGTCACTAGCTGAAAAAAAGGAATTTATGGAGGCTTTTGTTGAATATTTATTCATTAAAGAATTTAAAAAAAATGGATGTTGTGTTATAATGTTTTAGTGAAAAAGGAGGGTGAAAGTATGATACATGCAAATTACCATAGTCATTTAGTTTATTGTAATCATGCAAAGGGTCATGCCGAGGATTATATTAAGGTTGCGTTAAAGCATAACTTTAAAGAACTTGGTATTTCTGATCATGCACCTCTTTTACCTTGCTTTATGAGTAGTGCAGAATTTGAGCGCTTTGGTAGAAATTACCATACGATGACATTAGATACTGCACTAACGAAATATCTTCCAGAGGTAGAGGAAGCAAAGAAAAAATATGCTGGGCAAATTAAGATTCTTTCAGCATTTGAAATTGAATATTTTTCTACAAGTGAATTTTTTTCAAGATACTTAAGAAAGAAAGTGGATTATTTAAATTTAGGAGTCCATATGTTTGAATATAAGGATCAAATCTTAAATAGCTACTATCAAGTAGATTGTGAGACAATTTATGCTTATTTGAAGGCGGCAGTTGATGGAATGAGAACGGGTTTATTTAATACTCTTGTTCATCCAGATTTATTTATGTATGCTTATAAGGATAAGAATCAAGAAAGAAAGTTTGATGAGCATTGTGCCTATGTTTCTAGAAAGATTATTGAAACAGCAATAGAGTGTGATGTTTATTTAGAATTAAATGCCAACGGAATAAACAATTCAAGATTTTCTCCTACATGGCTATATCCTTGTAAAGAATTTTGGGAGCTTGCTAAAGAATATCCAAACCTTAAAATTATTATTGGAGCTGATGCCCATGACCCAGAAGCATTAGTTTGTGATTACATCCATCAGGCAGAAGAATTTGCTAGGGAACTAGGCTTGAGGATTGAAGAGACTATGGAGGTAAAGCATTAATGGAAAAGACAAGTATTAAGGAGAACTATGAATATTGGTTTTTTGATAATCAAAAGGAATACTTTGATACAGTAGAACAAATGCTAAATGAAGAGTATCAAATTACAGATTCTATTCATTTATGTGTTGAACTAACAAAGCAGGAGAAAAGCTATTTATTATCCTTTATTCCTGTTGAACCTATTGATGAACATATTAAAGAAACACTTCATCAGCTAGATAAAGAGTATAAGGTAGTCTATCCAAATTATGAGCACTGTATATTAAATACAATTTCCTCTATTAGGAAGCAATTTAATGGAAAGCCAGAATATGCATTAGATGAGCATATGGAAAACATATTTAAAGAAAAACGATATAAGAATGTTATTGTGATGCTGTTAGATGGATTAGGAGAAAATATATTAGAAAACAATTTAGATAAGGATTCCTTTTTGAGGACATACCATTTATACACAAATACTGCTATCTATCCTTCCACCACTGCAGCTTCTACAACCGCAACCATTTCAGGACTATCTCCTATTAGAACAGGATGGTTAGGCTGGCAAAATTATTTTAAAGAGATTAAGAAGAATATTATTTTGTTTAATGGCAAGGACTATTTTACAGATGAACCTACGGGCTTTAGTGGATATAAGGCTCTACCTTATGATCCCTTTTATGCTGGCTTAAGAGTGAATGGCTCCATTCATCAGCCTAATTTTAGAAAGAAAAAGAGAAGATTAAAAAAGGTTTTAAAAAGCAGTTTAAGGGCAATAAAAAAGAAGAAGCAAAATGCACAGTATGTATACTTTACTGAGCCTGATTCTTTAATGCATGAGTTTGGAACCTTTGATGATAAGGTTGTAGATAAGTTAAAGGAAATGGATAAGGATTTGGCATGGTATGCGAATAAGCTTCCTAAGGATACACTTTTAATCATTAGTGCAGATCATGGACATACAAATATAAAGAATATTGAATTTTATAATTGTACATCTCTTTTAAAGATGTTAAATCGTAGACCTTCTAATGATTCTAGATGTATTACCTTTAGTGTTAAGGAAGAATATAGAACTATATTTCCTAAGCTGTTTTCAGATTTGTTTGGATATGCTTATGATATTATGCCTTCTAGTGAGGCAATGCATCAGGAGTTCTTTGGTAAAAGAAGTGAGATTCCTCATACAAGAGTCTATGATTTTTTAGCAGACTATGTAGCTATTGCAAAGAAGGAATATTGCTTCAATTATAAAGGGGTAGAAAACATCGAGTTTAAGAGTCATCATGCAGGAATAACTGCAGATGAAATGTTGGTGCCTGTCATTGTGTTTAGGAAGTGAGAATATGAGTAGTTATTCAGGAAAGGTTTTATCTGAGGGTGTGGCCATAGGTAAAGTTCATATCTTAAATCAACACTCTATAAGCCAGATAAATAATAAACCTAAAGAAGAAATAAAAAAACTTAAAAAGGCTATTGAAGATTCCATAAGAGAGTTAGAAAGCTTGAAGAAGAAAAGTAAAGAAAATGAAGAGTATATTTCAATGCAAATTCTTTTACTAAGTGATCCTATGCTTTTATCAAAGGCTAATCAAGAAATAGAGGCAGGACTATCAGGTTCTCAAGCTGTTTCCAATGTCATTCATGAAATTATGAATTCTTTATTAGATGCTACAAGCAGCTACTTAAAGGAACGTGTAATGGATTTATCCGATATTAAAGAGCGTATTTTAAGAAATCTTATAGGAAATAAATCATTGGAAATACAGTCTGATTTTATATTGGTTGCTGAAGAATTATATCCTTCCTTTTTGATACAAAATAAGAGTAAGCTTCTAGCAGTTATTACGCATAGAGGTGGATATAGCTCTCATGGAGCAATTCTTTGTCGCCAATTTAATATCCCTTATATGGTGTCTAGTGCAGAAGCCAAAGAAGGAGAAACCATTATTATAGATACGCGGAAACAACAAATAATCACCTCTCCAGAAGAAAAAGAAATCCAGCATTATCAAGAGGTGCTTGCTAAGCTATCTAAAGAAGGCTTTGAAGCAATTGAGCATAGACCGTATCAGTTTTTAGCTAATGTATCCGATAATAGTGAATTAGAAAGAGTTAAGCAATATGGTTTTGATGGTATAGGATTATATCGAACAGAAATGATATTTATGAATAGTGATCGTCCTTATACGCTAGAAGAACAGGTTGAAATCTATAGCGAGGCTGTAGAAGCAATGCAAAATAAAAGCATTTGTTTTAGGACCTTTGATATAGGGGATGATAAGCAATTATCTTATATAGAAGCTTCTAAAAAAGGTGTGGACAATTATATTCATAATCCTATAGTATTTAAAACACAAATCGAGGCTTTAATTCAAGCAAACCATTATAATACGATAAAGATTATGTTTCCTATGATACATACTGCGGAGGAATTTAAATTTTTGAAAAAGTGGGTGCTTCAAATTCAAAAGGAAATGAAGGATACTTCTTATATTGAATTTGGTATTATGCTAGAAACTGAAGAAGCACTAAGCACTATTGAGTCCTTTGATAATGTAGATTTCATTTCTATAGGTACCAATGATTTAGTTTACTCTATATACCATATTCATAGAGATGTACAGACCGTTGAATTAGAGGACTATTTAAAGGATTTAATAGCCAAATTAAAACGTGTTGTTGACTTTACTAAGGAGCGTAATATTACTTTATCTGTTTGTGGTGAGCTTGCAGCTATAGAGCCTGCTTTAAAAGAATTTATGAGAATAGGAATAAAAAACTATTCAGTAGCTACCCCTGCAATTAAGATTTTAAACCATATTTATAAAGAATTTTTCTAAAAATGTTTAAATTTGTAAGTTTTTGTAAATACTACCTTATGGATGTGATATTTATGAGAACTATGGGCATCGTTAGAAGAATCGATGAACTTGGTAGAATTGTAATTCCTAAGGAGGTACGTAAAAGACTTCGTATGGATAGCGGAGATTTAGTGGATATTAGTGTAGAAGAGGATAATGTTGTTTTATCTAAGTTTCATCCATTGAATCATGACCAAGAAATGATTGCCTCATTTTGTGATTCCTTAAAGGAAAGCTATCAAACGGATTTTATTATTACCAACCTTAATAAAGTAATTTATTCGACATTAGATTATAACATCAATGACGAGGAATTAGATTTAGAATTTTTAAAACGAATTAACTCGTATATTGAAAAAGAAATTTCATCCTTAAATAGATTAATTTTAACTAAAAACTATACCATAGATAAGGATTGTATCTGTTATGAAATTCATATAGAAAATGAATTGTTTGGATATCTAATCCTTTTAGATGGAATGATTAGTAAAAAACAAAAGGATTTAGCTAGTTTCGTTTTAAATTATTTTGATAAAATTTTTAAATAAAAATAGGAGGACTCTATGAAATATATTTATGTAGGATTTAAAGGAAAAAATAACCCATCATTCTATATTGTATCTAAATTTCAGGAGTCTTTTTTCTTGACCAATTCCTATCTAGGTATTGATAGAGACATAAAGAAGATTAAGGATTGTAAAGATGGAATTTTATTGTTTGGACTAAAGCCTAAGCTTTATAATAAAATTCAAATAGAACTGGTAAGTAAATTCAATAATAAAGAATTGAAACCAAGGATTGATTTTTCTAAACTAAATCAAGTATTTAAAGAAGTAGAAGTCGTTTATAATGAGAAGCCTACAGCATATTTGTGTAATTATGCTTATTATAGATTACTAGAAAAGTTTAATGGGAATGTGATTTTAATCCATGTACCCTTTTCAAAAGAATATGCAGAACAAATTATTTCTTGTTTAAAAGAAGAATTTTCTGTAGAAAAATAAAAACTCTCGGATAAGTTGTCCGAGAGCTTTTATTTTGAATTATTTTAAAATTTCTTCCAATGTTTTCATCAGCTTTTCGATGTCGATTGGTTTAGCAACATGTCCATTCATTCCTGACTCTATTGCTTCCTTTTTGTCTTCTTCAAAAGCATTGGCTGTCATTGCAACAATTGGGATTGCCGCTTTTTCGGCATCCTCTAGTGCTCGAATGGCTCTTGTTGCTTGATAGCCGTTCATAATAGGCATTTGAATATCCATGAGGATGAGATCGTATGTACCTGCAGGCATCTTTTTCATTTGTTCTACAGCAACGCTTCCATCATTTACGGTATCAATGGTAAAGCCAGCAGATTCTAGAATTGTCTGAGCAATCTCTTGATTTAGCTCATTATCCTCTACTAGAAGAAGTCTCTTACCATCAAAGTGTGGTGTTGATTCAATTGTTTCCTCTTTACTTTCTTGTTCTATATAAGGCGCAATTAAAACGTTACGTAGTTCTGAAAGGAAAAGCGGTTTTGAACAGAAAGCCGTAACACCAGCTTCTCTAGCTTCCTTTTCAAAATCCGTCCAATCGTAAGCGGTAAGAATAATAACTGGTGTTAAATCCCCTATGACTTTACGGATTCGACGAACAAGCTCTATACCATTCATATCGGGCATTAGCCAATCGATGATATAAGCACTATAAGGTTCATTTTGTTCCATAGAAAACTTCGTACGGATGATGGCCTCATTTCCTAGTGTTGTCCAGTCAGGACGCATACCTATGGTAGTTAGCATTTTGCTGACACTGATGCAGGTATTCACATCATCATCTACTACAAGAGCTCTAAGATTTTCAAGTTGTTCTAAGTGCTGTGATTCCAAAGAACTATCTGCAACTTTAAAATTAAAGGTCACGGTAAATTCTGAACCCTTTCCTTCCTCACTTTCTACTGTAATTGTGCCTCCCATCATATCTACAATATTTTTAGTGATGGCAAGTCCTAGACCAGTTCCCTGAATACCACTTACAGTAGAAGTTTGTTCGCGTTCAAATGGTTCAAAAACATGCTTTAAAAATTCACGGCTCATGCCTATACCAGTATCTTTTATATCAAATTCATAAGTAGCATAGCCTTCAGAGGCTTCAGCCTTTTGAATCACACGAACACTAACCATACCGCCTGGCTTAGTATATTTCATCGCATTACTTAAGAGATTGAGAAGTACTTGATTTAAACGGAGCTTATCACAAATTATCGTTTCATTTTTTACATCAAGGGTATCAATATAAAATTCTAATTGTTTTGCTTTCACATCAGCCTGAACGATAGTTTTTAAATCGTGCATAATTTCAGGCAAGCTAGTTTCTTTTTCCTCAATTTTAACTTTACCACTTTCAATTCGGCTCATATCAAGTACATCATTAATCAAGCTAAGAAGATGATTTCCTGAGGTCATGATTTTGCTTAAGTAATCTCGTATCTGTTCCTTGTTGTCAAGGTGAGTCGCTGCTAAAGATGTAAAACCAATAATAGCATTCATTGGAGTACGAATGTCGTGGGACATATTGTTTAGGAAAGTAGTCTTGGCTTTGTTAGCATATTGAGCCTGAGCTAATGCCTCTGCTAAAACATTTTTTTGTTCCTGTTCCTTACGAATCATTTCATCAATATTACGAAAACCTAAAAGAATAAAGTCACTATATTTATTGTTATCATCATCAATCTTGAAGAATGTATATTGGAAATGTTGGACAGTGTCGTTTTCCACTATACGATAGCTGCCTTGATATTCATCAGATGTAGCGAGCTTATCTTTAACCGTGTCTAGGGAAAGAGCCTCAGTTAACTCCTCTCTGTCTGCTGGGTGGACACGACTGTGAATATACTTATCAAGAACAGCTACATAGTTATAATCCTCTGTTGAATCCTTTTTTATGCCCTCGGCTACATAGCCTTCCAGTTTAACGACTCGCGCAGTTGCTTGTTCTTCGTTGATGGCATAAACGTTTGCATAGTCACGGCTCAGCGCTTCCACAATAGCAAGCTGCTCACCCATTTTTTTGTTAGTTTGTTCTGTTGTGCGTAGTAGCTTTTGATTCCATCTTCCTCTTAAATAGAGTGCAAAAATAACACCCACAATGATGGCGAGTACAGAAAATATTGTAACCATGATTCCTGGGTTTGCCTGTAAATACTGCATAAATGTCATATTGCTGATAGTATAAGAAGTATACATAGAAGCTAGTTGATTAAGCGTATCCTCAGGCATTTGCTTAATACATTTATTCAGTATAGAGATAAGTTCGTGATCTGTATTCTCACTGACATGCATACTGAATCTTGTACTCATTCCATCTATTATACTATAATATAGAGAACTAGAAGTATCACGATTTACAAATGACTGTGCAGTATAAGAATATACATAAGCTGCATCCGCCTTCTTATTTAAGACAGCACGCATAGCATCTTCTCCAGTAGGATAGTCTAAAATGGTATAGCCTTCCAATTCTAATCTTTTTATAATAAGTTCCTTGCCTTGAGATTCTGCCACAGCGACAGTCTTGATATTTTTAGTTTCCTGCCTTGTTACTCTAGCCATACTTGTTGTCATATAGCTATCTGTATTGAAACCACGATAAACAGCATTCTCTACAATGTCATTAGAGAACATACTATCAATAACAACATTCACACCATTGGTGTTGACAAGGTTATAATAGTCATCTTTATCTTTTGGAGCAATAAGAGTATAAGGTAGACCAGAAAGCTTCATGATTTCTGCAAAATAATCAGGCATAATGCCTTTTAACTCTCCGTTTTCTGTATAGGAGTAAGGAGCTCTATTGTCAAGAGCTGTTACTGTGATGGATTTCTCTCCTGCAACGACCTCTCGAATATATTCTATCTCACGCTCTGTAAAGGATAAAGAGGAAGAATAGACTGGACCATAGTACTGATAAAAGAGAACATTCTTCCAATCTCCTTCATTGATATCCATCTGTTCAATTGCGTAATTAATCTCATCGAGTAGCTCTGTATCGCCTTTTCTAACAATAGCGTAGAAGTCAGCTTCTTCAATAATATCTAATGTCTTTTCATTTTCTGTCTTTCTAAGATCACTTGTAAGAATTGCATCAATTTCTCCCTTTTGCAAAGCGTCTGCAAGATCCTCAGCCTTTTCATATTCCTTTATTTGATAGGAAAATCCTTTTTCTTTCGCAAATTCCACTAGGCTTTGGTTTTGACTGCTATCTTCAAGCTGACCTACAGTCATTCCATTATAAGTTTTATAGCTTCCCCGGTGTAGCTTCGTATTGTCAACTCGTATAGAGAGAACAGTTCTGTTTCTACCAATAGGAAGAGAAAAATCAAATATCTCTTCACGGTCTGGAGTTTTGCGGGCAGAGGTTACAACATCAATATCCCCGTTTTCTAGCATAGTGAGCATTTCGCCCCATTTTCCATCGAAGCCTACATATTGAAAATTAAGTCTTGAATATTCGGAAACAAGATTAAGAAATTGAATACCATAGCCTGTTAACCTACCCTCATCATCTTTCATATGATAACCTTCAAATTCAAAAATACCCGCTTTGACTGTGCGGTTATTGGATTGTGTATCATCGGCAAATGCCGTGATTGAAATAAGAAACAGACATGCAGTAAATATCCAAATGATTTTTACACATTTGGTCAAGTGTGTTTTAACTGCACTGCATATAGATTTCATCCCTTGAACGCTGAATGTTGGCTGTGCCATAATCAACATCTCCTTTAATTTTAATTATAGTATTGAACAAAACAAAATGAAATTGTTTCTAGCATCTTTTCCATTTTCTTTTTTCGAGTGTTTTTTCTTTTTCCTACTTTATTATGACAAATTGAGTTTACATTGTCAATAGTTAAATTCCTATGCAACGCTTAATTTTTTCCTTTAAAGCTCAAGGATATATTTTCTATAAGAATATTGGTAAATATTAGTACTTATTTTTCTTTTTAAATCCTCAAGAAAATGTTATAATATCTAATAGGTGGTGAAGAACTGTGGAACAAAAATTAAAAGATATCAGTTTGCATCTTTTGGATTTAGGAAAACGAAATCGTTTAATCAATTATAAAACAGTTGGGTATCGTAGTGTAGAAGTATTAAATAGTAATTTTGATGAGTTATTTGAAAAAATTACAAATAGTACGCCATTATCTATTTTCAAAGTAGATCCTGTATTACAAAAGTATCATAAAACAATAGACGGTACAGATGAAGCCATTGAAAATTACTCTAACGGAAAAGTAAAAGATATAATAAGTCCGCTACTTAAAGCTAATGATATTTTATGCTATAAAAAGGGAATCCCTTTAAACAAAATCATAAAGGCTTTACATAGAGAATATAAAAATACATTATTAGAAAAAGGTATCAATACCTTATATATGACTTTTGGTATGGTAGAATATGAAGAAGCAAAGGAACATTATTTAGCACCATTATTATTGATTCCATTAGATATGGATATTGTCAATTTCAAAATTAAAGAAAGTGAAGATGAAATCATTTTAAATCCTACTTTAGCTTATCTATTAGAAACAGAATATAAGGTAATCTTAGAGGAATTTAAAGAAAATGAAATGTCTCTTCAAGAGTATTTGAGTAAAACATCTGCTATTTTAAATGAAAAAAATATGCAGCTACATTTTAGAATATCTATCGGCATTTATTCCTTTTTAAAAATGAATATGTTTAATGATTTAAGAAATCATGCAGATATTATATTAGAAAACAATAATATCTTAAAATTGCTTGGCAGCTTTGAAAAAGAAGAGGCTATAACTATAGAGGAGCCGATTTATCCTGTAGTAGATGCCGATGAGTCTCAGCTTATGGCAATTCATGCTGCTTCAAATGGAGAATCCTTCGTTCTTCAAGGACCTCCAGGAACAGGAAAAAGCCAAACCATTACAAACATGATAGCTTCCTTGATAGGAAATGGGAAAAAGGTATTATTTGTTTCTGAAAAACAAGCAGCATTAAATGTTGTTTATGAGAATTTAAAAAGAGCAGATTTAGATAGCTTTGCGATAGAATTACATTCTCATAAGGCAAACAAAAAAGAGTTTATTGATGAATTATATAAAACAGCTATATTACCTAGATACGAAATCAAAAGCGAGGCAGAAGACTTTGCTAGAAAGTATTCTTATTTAAGTAATATTTTAGAAGAGTATAGGACGAAGCTTCATCAAAAGATTGACAGATTGGGAATAAGCTTATATGATGTATATTCTGCGTATCTCAAATTAGAACAAACGGACATAGTATATAAAATAGATGATATTGAGACATATACCTTAGAGGATCTAAATGAAATAAAACAAAGCCTAGACCAGTATGGTATGTTATCTACAACCATAGGCTATGATTATAAAAAAGGTCCTTTCTATGGCTTTATCTCTAGGAACACTTCTTATATTCGTTATGAAGCAAAACAAGATTTTGAACGCATCTATACTTTCTTTAAAGAATTATCTAAAATACAAGATTCACTCACTAAGGCATTACCTTTTGATATAAGAAGCTTTAAGCATATAGTAGATGCAATGCCTTATCTTGATAAAATAATTCAGTTGAACTATTTTATGCCAGATTATTTTATTGAGGAACAAAGACAAAAGCTATGTATAAGAATAGATAAATATAAAAAGTTAACAGAATATTTTAGTAAATCTACTTTGAAGAAATTTATTGATTTAAAGATTATTCAGCTTGATGGCGTAGAAGAGCTAGTAAAGCTTTTTGAAATACAAAGTAAAAAGCTTTTGAAGTTCTTACTGCCTAGCTACCACAAGATGAAAAAAGAACTTTCTTCCTATGCAAGGCTTAAAATGAGTGATGCAGATTTGCTTTTAAAACTCAAAGAAGCACTAGAGTATAAGAATAAAACAATAGCACTAAATCAGCTTAAAAAGAAATTACCTAAGGGCTATAAACCTTATGAATATGATATCTTATATCAGGATGCTATGAGCTTAAAGGATTTCCCTTTTGCCTTAAATTTAAATGAAGAAGCTTATCAGGCCTTAAAAAAGAGCTTAATAGAGATTACCTTCCAGTTTAATAAGATAAATACAATATCATTAGCACCTTACATTGAAAAATTTGACCCAGAAGTGATTCAATTTATTGAAGGAGATATAAAGGATATTCTTCTAAAGCTAAGAGATATGGTAGAGTCAATAGATTTATTAGATGTACATGCTCAGCGATTAGATATTTTGCACAAGCTAGAAGAGCATCAAGCACTAGACTACTTGGATTTTGTAATAGAGAATAAATTAGGTATTAAGAAATTCAGTAGTTGTTATGAACAGGTTTTCTGGCAGGCAAATATTTTATATGAAGTAGAAAAGGAAGCTATATTCCAGGAGTTCTCTGGTCTAGGGGTTGAGGGCATAGTAGAAGATTTTAAACGATTAGATCAAATGCATTTGGAAACGAATAAGGCTTATATTGTATCTAAGCTTTCTAATAGTAGACCAGATGAAAGTATAATGGTAGGGTCTAAGTTTTCTGTCTTAGTAAAAGAATATAATAAGAGTCGTAAGCACAAGCCAATCCGTCTTTTATTAGAGGAAATCTTTGATTTGATTTTAGATATTAAGCCAGTATTTTTAATGAGTCCTCTTTCTGTCTCCACCTATTTAAATAGCAAATTACATCTTTTTGATACAGTTATTTTTGATGAGGCTTCCCAGGTTTTTGCATGGGATGCATTAGGTGCAATCTATCGTGCTAAGCAATGTATTGTCATTGGAGATAGTAAACAGATGCCGCCATCTAATTTCTTTACCAGTATGATAGAGGATGAGGATGACTATGAAAATGATATGGAATCTATTTTGGATAAGGGAAGCAGTGTATTTAAAACAAAACGTTTAAATTGGCATTATCGTAGTAGAAGTGAGGAGTTAATTTCTTTTTCTAACCAAAACTTTTACGACAATCGTTTAATCACGATTCCTCAAGCTAAAAAGCACCAAAAGGGATTTGGAATTGATTTCCATTATGTTATGGGAACCTATGAGGTTAAGGCTAGAACTA
Organism: uncultured Mollicutes bacterium; assembly: GCA_947174785.1. GTDB lineage: Bacteria > Bacillota_I > Bacilli_A > Acholeplasmatales > Anaeroplasmataceae > Pelethenecus. Next base: position 7,603 of record CAMWKG010000021.1, on the reverse strand, counting down.
ATTTGATAGAAGCAAATTACATTGTAGATTTAGTATTTGATCATGCTAAGAATAGACCAAATCAATCTTTAGGTGTTGTCGCATTTTCTAATGCTCAAGCGGATTTGATTGCAGATTTGATTGAAGAAAGACTAGAAGGTTCTTCAGAAATAAAAGATTTCTTTAGTGAAGAAAAGAAGGAACCTTTCTTTGTGAAAAATCTTGAATCTGTTCAAGGAGATGAAAGAGATGTTATCCTTTTTAGTATTTGTTTTGGATATACAAAGGAAAACAAGTTTTATCAACGATTTGGTCCTTTAAATACGATGGGAGGAGAGCGTAGATTAAATGTTGCCATTACAAGAGCGAAAATCAATGTTTGTGTGGTAAGCTCTATTCATGCATATGATATCAAATTAGACCAAACAGAATCTTTAGGTGTTGCTATGCTAAAGAAATATTTAGAGTATGCAGAAGCAGTATCTACTCCAAAGCATGCTTCCTATAATTCTAAGGACGGTGTAATTTCATCTATAACCAATTTCTTAAATAAATCTGGCTATATAGTTCAAACGCATATTGGAACCTCAGAATTTAAAATAGATATTGCTGTTATGGATAAGGAAACTGGGGAATACAAAACAGCTATTATGGTGGATGGTGCTACCTACCGCATTGGAAACTGTAGTGATGCAAATGCATTACAGGAGCGTCTATTGATGAGATTGGGCTGGAGATTCTTACGTGTTTTCTCAACAGAATGGATTTTCCAAGAAAAACTAGAAAAAGAAAGAATCCTTCATTTCTTGAAGGAGGATAGTTCCAATGCTTCTCGTAACGAAAATAAAAAGGATAGCTTTTTAGTTGAAGTAGAAGACACCTTTGATGCTAGCTTTGATTCTTATCCTTTGGTATCTCGTGATGAAATTGAAGATCTATATAATCAAAAGCCAATTTCTGAAATTATATATTATATCATTTCTAAAGAAGAACCAATACATATAGATTATTTGTTAAAGCGAATTTGTTTTATGTATGGTAGAACCAAGGTTACTGCATTAGTTCGTGACCTTTTTGAACAGGACATTGAGGATCTTGAAATTTATAGAGAAAATAGTTTTCTATCTATTCATCCTATTTCCTCTCAGGGCTTACGAATCCCTAGCGACAGAGATATAGAATTTATTCACCCAGAAGAACTAAAGGATGCTATTTATAAGATTGTGAAGAAAAGTAATGGAATCACTAAAGAAGGATGCTTCAAAAAGGTTATAGGTCTACTTGGATATAATCGTATGAGTGATCGTGCAATTGAAATATTAGAACAGGCGTTGGTTTTCTTAAAATTAGAAGGAAAAATAGTTGAAAAACAAGATTGTTTGTATATATAATATAATTGATATCCCCTTGCAGGATGCAGTATTAAACTATTGACATTTTGCCTGGGGGGGGGGGTATAATTATGTTTATAATAAAAAGAATAAGGAAAGGTATGTAAAAATTATGAAAAAAACAATTCGATTTTGTTTCTTTGTATGCTTTGCTTTATTATGCAGCTTGACACTTATTTCATGTGGTGGTCAGCATGTTCATGAATATTCAAAGGAAAATCATGATGATAATGAGCATTGGCATGAATGTGAATGTGGCGAGATTGATGAAAAGAAAAGTCATACTTATGGACAATGGGTAGAGGCAGCCACAGAAAAGAAAAGAACTTGTACAGAATGTGGTTATGAACAAATTTCTTCAAGTATTACTCATACATTTACAGAGGAAGTTATAGCTCCAACTTGTACAGAAAAGGGATATACTAAGAAGGTATGTTCAGACTGTGGTTTAGAAGTTCTTGAAAATTATAAGGATCCACTTGGACACCAAGGTGTTACAATTTGTGATGTTTGTGGAGAAAAAATTTTAGATAATGCATTTTTTAATGCTCTTATCAGTTCTTTAGAAGAAAATAGTATTGCTCTTAAGGTAAACAACCTAAATACAAAGATGTATAGTGAGACTTATGAGACCGTACTAGATATTACATTTGCTGAATTCCTTTTTGCTGTTACTGAAGAAGGAGAAGTTACAGGATATGGTAGCTTTGAATCAGCTTATCAATATCCACCTTTTGATGAAACAATGAATGTTGATGCTATTATAAAGAATAATAAGCTTTATATGAAGAGTTCCACAACTACAGCTCCTAATCAGGATAAATTTGATATGCTTTCTTGGGATGTAACAATTGATAATAAACAAACCTACTATGGGTCTTTTGATATAGACCAATTAGAGGGGTTTGATGAACTTAAAACGATTTTGGAATTAGTAAAGGCATTACCAATGATTACACAAGTAATAAAAGAAAATGAGAATAAGCTTTCTTTAATGTTGAGTGGAGTATTCCCTAAAGTGTTTGACAGAGAATCTATAGAAGGTGGATATAAGTTCACATTAGATTTTAATAAGGTAATTGATTTGGTTGATAAAGCATGTTCTTTAAAAATCAGTGAATTAATTGATGAGCTTTTTGGAGAAGGTGTATTTGAACAAATAGAAACAATAGTTCCTAATTTGTTTGATTATACGATTGATGAAACAATGGATTTGTTAGAAAGCTTAGGATTAACTTTAGTAGATTTATTTGATGCTCTTGATGCAATGATTAAGGAAAATATGGGTGAAGAATATAATTTAAAGGCTATTCTTGTTATGATTTCAGGAAAAGAAGATTTAGATGGAACAGCTTTAGAAATTTTACGTTCTCCTTTATTTAAAGATGTGACTTTAAAACAATTGCTAGCAAATTTTGAATTAGATACAGATGAATTGAAGCCTATGCTAGAAGCCTATATTGCAATGGCAAAGGAATATACACTTCTTGATTTACTTCTACAGCCTAGTTCAGACCCGGCCACTTCTGAAGAAATCAATATTAAGGAAATTCTTTCCTACTATATGAATGAATATGGTAAAGATGTAGATATTTCTATTTACACAGATGTCAAAGGAAATCTTCTTCGTTTTGCTCTTGCTGGTAATGTTGTAATCCCTAGTGAAACAGAAACTATGGAAGCAAAACTAGATGTAGAAATTTTACCAAACGTAGACTTAGTTAAAGATTATGCAAGCTTAGAAGAAGAGTTGAAAAAGAAAACAGCTATTGATTTAGATAAGTTTGTTGAGGCATTATCTGAAGCAGGATATGAAATCATCAAGGAAGATGATAAAGTTGTTGCCTTCCAAAAAGTTGAAACAGAAGAGAATTCAGATCAATTTGAAACGGGAGAAAAAATGTATTATATTCTCACTCAAACTCGTACTATTCAAACGGTATATAGTTTAGATGATATAACAATGAATGGCGTTTCAGATAATTGTGGAAATTGGCTTGAGGCTGATATTTCAATAGTATCAGAGGTTGCATATAGCAATAAAGCTACAAAAAAGTATTATGAGGATGATGTTTTAATTCATGAGGAACTTCTAGATGAAAGTGTTGATTTTTATTCTTCACAGGATTCATTCTCCTTATATATCAATTTAGAAACAAATGAATATAAGCTATTTGAAGATCAACATGATTTTGTTTTAGATGAAACAAAGTCAAAAGAGCCTGTTGATTGTACAGACATTGGAGAACTACATTATATTTGCTCAAAATGTGGTAAAGAACAAACTACTTATTATATTATAGGACATAGCAATTATACTTATGAGTATGAATTTTTAACAGAAGTAAAGAACTGTAGATCTGGAGTACTTGTAAAAGGATATTGTGGCAAATGCAAGAAACTCGCTATCACTCAAGAGTGTGAATATCATTATAATATTGGATATTCTATTGATTTAGGAGATGCTAAGATTTGTGAAGATCATAAATTAAGTTTTTATGATTGTCCATGCGGAGAAGATAGAGGCTTTTCTTGTGATTTGGGTTTTGATGGTAGGAAATTCTATTGTGATACATGTGGATTGACTATTACTGTTTCTGAAGATACAAAGCTAGAAGGATGCTCCTCTATAACAGCTTATTCTTATACTTTCTATATCAATGAAGAAAAAATAACAGATTTAAAATATGATATAGTTAAAGCTAGACATTTCTATGATCAAATTGAATGTGAAATATTAAATAATGGTATAGAATGCTACGATGGTTGGGTGTTAACTGGTCATTGTAAAACATGTGATCAGATTATAGTGGAAGTTGGAAGGGAACACAAAACCTATTCTATGAAGAGAATTGATTTAAGCTTGTATGGTGGAGAAGGATTGTTTGTTATTCAGTCCTGTCCATGTGGATTATATTACAGAATTTCAGAAAATGCTTTCTTTTCAAATTATACTTCTGAAAGAGATCAAGAAGGAAATATATATTATACCTGTATTAATATTCCATCCTTTATAATTAAAGAAGAACGAGAAATCTCTTATAAAGATTCTTATCAAATCATTACCCATACATTCTATATTGGTTATGATATGGAAACAGGTTCTCATCAGTATTCTTTTTCAATACAACAATTACAATATTAAATAAAAAAACAAGCAGATTTTTAAAAATCTGCTTGTTTTCTTTTTTATAATATTTCTTTGTTGAAATGACCTCTTGTATCTGTAAGAGAATTGAAGAGCTTTGTCTTTTGTTTGGATATCAGTTTTTTTTGAAATTGATTAATGATGGCTTTGGTTTCTTCCTTTGTTTCTATTGTAAATTGTAATCTAAAAACAGATATATTTTTAATAGAATCAAGTTCATCAATCAAATTAAGTATTTTTCCATTTAACAGTGTTGTTGTGCAATCCTCATGTGAAAGAATAGGGAAGGTTCCATAATCATCCTTAAGACTATAGGAATGCTTCTTACAAGTACCACATAAATTCATTTTTTTAAGAGGACAGTACTTTGTAAAAAGTAGATGGGTATGCCCATAGACAATCATTTCTAAATTTGGAAGTCCACCATTTTCTTTTTCATATCCAGCAATTAAGCTTTGAATTTGATTTTTGTTTAGTTCATAAGATAGTGTTATACGCTCTATTCCTAAAGAGTGAAGAAGATAAACTGCTTTGGAATTAACCACGTTTAGTGAGAAATCACTAATAGTTTCATTTGTAGAAGCATAGCTTGCAACACCACCATACCCTCCAACCAAAACCATTCCTTCCCTTTTAGGATAAGTAACAGCATTTCGTCTTACTGTATTTTCTTTTGAGTATATAATAGGTATTCCACATTCCTTTGCTGCCTCATACTGTTCCTTCGTTGTTGCATAGACTGCAAAAACGGGTTCTGTATAAGAATATGTAATAGGCTTTAAAGAAGGAAGAGGTAATGTCTGATATTGTCTTTCTAAGCGAAGCTCATTCAATTTGGAAACAATAAAACGTCTTGCCTCATTTAATAGCTTTGCAGGAATATAAACAGAATCTGCATAATATTCTAATGCACCTAGAGAATATACACTTTCTTTTAATCGATTAAGCTGTTCTAAGATGGTTTCTCTAGAAGTAGGTTGAGTTTTTGCAGATTCTAAGAGGGCATTTGCTTCAAAGGAAACCTGATACTCTTCACATGTAGCATGTATTGTCAAAGGTGTACCAGCAAAGGCAGAAACAATAAAGTCTATTTTGAACCTTTTATATTCCTTTGGATAGGTTTTAGCTAATTCCTGATAAAACTGGTAATCCTTAGTCTTATATACAATGTCACCGTTAGAAAGCTCCTCCTTTACCTGAATATAACAATACTGGCTTGCAGAAGATATATAGTTTTTATGCTCATCATAAAGCTTGACAACAGTTAAATTGATATCCTCATTATTATGATCAATACGTATAATATCGTTTTGGTATAATGGAGAAGTTAATTCTAATTTATATCCCATATGATTTTTATCTACAACCTTGCCGATAGAAACACCAAAATTGTTTGGTCTAGAGATATTGGTAATATCCTTTTTGTCTTCGTGAAATAGATATCCTTTTGTGAAGGTTCTATGAAAGGTTTTAGATAAATTCAAAGAATCATTTATTTGACTTTTACCATCAAGCGCCTTTCTATAGGCAGAAACAACATTAGCAACATAGCTAGGTTCCTTCATCCTGCCTTCAATTTTTAAAGAATCCATTTCTTTAAGTTCATTTATATTTGATAAAGTGTTTAAGTCCTTCATAGAAAGAAGATAAGAAGGCGCATAGCTTTGATTGGTGGTTTCATCTACTAGAGTGTAAAGCTTTCTACAAGAACCTACGCAACGACCACGGTTTCCACTGCGGTATCCAATCAAACCAGACATTAAACAGTTTCCAGAATAGGATACACAAAGAGCCCCGTGAATAAAGATTTCAAGAGGAATTTTAGCGATCTTTTTAATTTTTCTAGCTTCTTCAATTTCAACCTCTCGAGAAAGAACAACACGTTTGGCTCCGAGCTTTTTAAATAGAAGTGTACCTTCGACATCATCAATACCCATTTGTGTGGAGCAATGTGCTTCTATATTTGGATACTTCTTTACGATATAGCTAAATACAGCTAAATCCTGTATGATAATTCCATCCACATAATTTTCATTTAAAAAATCAATCATTTCATATACGGCTTGTAATTCATCCTCAAAGATAATAGTGTTTAATGTCACATAGATTTTAACATTTCTTAAATGAGCATAGGAAATAGCTTCTTTAAAAGCTTCTTTATCAAAGTTAGCAGAATAAGCTCTTGCTCCAAATTGATTCATTCCTAAATATATTGCATCTGCACCATTGGATATTGCCGCAACTAACGCTTCAAAGCTGCCAGCAGGAGCTAGTAGTTCACTCATAGTTATCACCTTTTTCATTGTATCATATTTTGTCAAAAATAAATAGAGGAACTTTTCTAAACTTTCCTCTTAAATGTTAATATAATATGTGATATAATTATATTTATAAAAAACGTTTTCACAAGAATGTATGATGTGATAACGAAGGAGAAAAAAATGAAGATAAAAAAATTACTTGTAGCATGTGGAGCAATATTTGCAACTCTTGGATTGGTTGCTTGTTCTACAAATGAAGAGGAACCAACAAAAGAGGTTGAGAAGTATATAGTTACCTTTGATTACAAAAATGGTAATCCTTCAACCTCTACACAAATTCAAGAAGGTCAAAAAATCACAAAGCCAGCTAATCCTAAAAAAGAAGGCTATGACTTTAAAGGCTGGTATAAAGAGGAAACCTATCAGACGGAATGGGATTTTGATAAGGATACAGTCACAAAAAGCATTACCTTATATGCGCGCTGGGAAGACATTGTAAAATATAGTGTGACTTATAATATGCATGGTCATGGAATAGCGCCAAAGCATGAAGCAGATGTAACTACATTACCTGATCCTTTGCCAAAAGTAGAGGATGAAGAGGGCTGGCATTTCATTGGTTGGTATTTGGAAGAAAACTATTATACTTTAGCAGAAGCTGGAAAAGTATTAGAAGCAGATGCCACTTTACACGCAAGATGGGAAGAAGTAAAACAATCTGAGCTAGAAAGCTATAGTATTACATACAATATGTGTGGACATGGTACAGCACCTGAAAATGTAACAAATGCAACGGCCTTACCAAATCCACTACCAAAAGTAGA
>CAMWKG010000020.1 GCA_947174785.1 uncultured Mollicutes bacterium | reverse complement strand
AAACTATTCTCTTTATTCTATATTAAATGATAAAAATACTTTACTAAATAAACCTGATCCTTCTCTTTTACTGAAAGCAATTAAAAATGAAGTTGAGATTGAAAATACAATTCATGCACACATAAAAGATGGAGTAGCATTTACCAAATGGATGTATTTCGTAAAAACAAATATCCAAGAGGATTCCTCCTTAAGTGAGCTTAGTGTTCAAGCCCATCTTCAAAAGCTAAGACAGGCTCAGGAAAGCTTTGTCGATATCTCCTTTGACACGATTTGTGCGTATAAGGATCATGGTGCTATGATGCACTATTCTGCAACTACAGAATCTAATTATACTCTAGAACCAAACGATTTTCTTTTAGTTGATTCTGGTGGACACTATTTAGATGGAACAACAGATATCACGAGAACCTTAGCCCTAGGTGAGCTTACCGATATGCAAAAGCTACATTTTACAACAGTTTTAAAATCAGTCATTGCATTGTCTGAAGCCATTTTCTTAAAAGGAGTAAAAGGAATAAATCTTGATATATTGGCACGTGGTCCTATTTGGAAACAATTGATTGATTACAAATGTGGAACAGGTCATGGTGTAGGCTTTCTTCTTTCTGTTCATGAAGCTCCTAATGGTTTTAGATGGCAGATTGTACCTGAACGAAATGATTCAGCAGAATTTGTACCAGGTATGATTACAACAAATGAGCCTGGAATTTATCTAGAAAATAAATATGGTATCCGTATTGAAAATGAAATGGTATGTGTTCCAAAAGGTAAGAGTGATTTCGGTGAGTTTTTAGGCTTTGAGACCATTACCTACGCTCCTATTGATTTAGATGCAATAGATGTCAATCTCTTAAATCAAGATGAGAAAAATTGGTTGAATCAATATCATAAAAAAGTATATAAATTAATCAGTCCTTATCTTGAAGAAGAGGAACAGGAATGGTTAAAGAACTACACAAAAGAGATATAATTGATAAAAGGACTATCATTAAATAGTCCTTTTTTTATGCTTTATAATAAATTAGAAAAAAAACGCCTTAACCACATTACCTACTAGCTTAAGGCTGCTACCTTCCGGTCCTGACCTGGTTCACCGTACATAATTGATTAAGGACTACATTATAATACCACAACAATTCTTTAATTTCAAGACTTTAATCGAAGCTCTTTAAAAAAGGAAGAGATTAAACTTGAACATTCTTCTTCTAATATTCCACCTTTTATATTGACTTGATGATTAAAAGATACATCAAATAAATGAATTGCTCCCTGATGAGCTCCAAAACGGTCATTTTTAGCACCATAAAAGACGTTTTTTACTCTTGCCTGAATCATTGCTCCTGCACACATTACACAAGGCTCTAGAGTCACATAAATACTGACATCCTCTAAACGCCATATTCCAAGCTTCTTACAAGCCTTTTGAATGACCTGTAATTCAGCATGCATTGTTGAATCCTGCTTAGTTTCTCTTAGATTATGCGCTCTTGCAATGATTTTGTCTTCAAATACTGCAACTGCACCAATAGGAGTTTCATTTTTTAAATATGCCTTTTTTGCTTCCTTTAAAGCCTCTTTCATATAATCTTCATGTGTCATTTTCTTATCACATGACATTTCCTGCATCTAGGCTCATAGGATTCCTTTTCTCCAACCAAAATTGTAGGATCACTATACTTTGCAGGATTACCGTTAATGATACGCTGTGTCATAGTTGCTTCACTTCCACAGCATACGCAGATTGCTGTAAGCTTAGTAATGCTTTCTGCCATCGCAAGTAAACTTGCAACAATAGGAAAAGGATTCCCTCTAAAATCACAATCTAGACCTGTACAAATGACTCTTAAGCCTTGATTTGCTAAATCCCTACAAACCTCGACAACTTCAGGGTCAAAAAATTGCACCTCATCAATTAGCACTGCTTCTACATCATCTGTTAAATGCTTCTTTATTTCAGATGAAGAGGAAATATTGATTGCTTTTACCTTACGCATATTATGAGATACTACCTCTGTAATTGCATAACGATTATCAATCGTTGGCTTGAAAATCAAATATTTCTTTTTTGCAAAATCCATACGCTTCACGCGACGGATTAATTCTTCTGTTTTACCAGCAAACATTGGTCCACATACAACCTCTATCCAGCCTGGCTTATTTAAATGATACTGCATATACCTTTACCTCTTTTTTCCAGAAAAAAAGCCCCATAGGGCTATATTTTCATTAGTTATTCTTAACGCCGTAACGTTTGTTGAACTTTTCAACACGACCATCTGCCTGAGTAAATGCCTGCTTACCAGTATAGAATGGATGACAATTTGAACAAGTATCAACACGAATCTCACCTAATACAGATCCTGATTCGAATACACTACCACAAGTAGTACATGTTACCTTTACTGTCTTATATTCTGGATGGATTCCTTGTTTCATGCTAATACACTCCTTCCGCCATGATTTACTATCATAGAAAGTTTCCAAATTATTCTAACATATAAAAGTCTATAATTCAAGATTTATTTGTTAGATTTTGCGAATTTGTTTGAAGCTGAAAGTCATCTGAGTTGATCTTCCACCAAACATTTCTACCAATACAATTACTTCCTCTGCATCTAAATTTACAGAAGCAATATCAAAAGTTCTACCTTCAAATGGACCTGATACGATTTCAATATGATCGCCAACCTTGAAGTCCATAACTGATTTTTCAACCATACCTAAAGAAATTAAGATACGATTCATTTCATCTACTGGTACTGGAACTGGTTTTGTACCACCACCACTAGAACCTAAAAATCCTGTTACCTTTGGTGTGTTACGAATCATAAACCAAGCCTTTTCATCCATTTCGCCTTCAACTTCCATTTCAACGAAAACATATCCAGGGAATAGCTTAGTTACCTTTTGTTTTTTCTTACCCTTTTTATCTGTTACTTCTACAGTCTCCTCAGGAACCATAACTTGATAAATTTTATCTTGCATGTTCATGGTTTCCTTACGCTTTTCTAAGTCCTGCTTAACTGCGTTTTCATAGCCAGAATAGGTTCCTACAATATACCATCTTCTCATATTCTAGCTCCTACTTGAAAATTCTTGCAAGAATTTCTGTGATAAATGCATCATATAAGAAGAATAATAATGCAAAAATTACTAAGAACAATAATACACGAATTGAATTTCCAATCCATTTTCCTAAGGTTAACCAAGTTACTTTCTTAATTTCTGGGAATGCAGGCTTGAAAAATGGATATAATCCATAAATCGTAAATACACCAGCAAGTCCAACTAGTACACCACCAAAAGCCTTAGGATGCTTTCCAATTAACCAGAAATCCTGTCTAACGCTCAAGGCATTTGTTAGTATTAGACATCCTAATACCAAAACTAGTACTGAGAAAATTAAAAATACATAGTTTTCCCATTTGTGTGTTTCCTTAAGATATTGCCAAATACGTGATGGCTTATCTTGTGTTTTTTCTTTAACTGCCATATCTTTTTCTCCTTATTTTGTTTCCTTATGTATTGTATGCTTATTGCAAGTTTTACAAAATTTTTTTACTTCAATTCTTTCTGTTGTTTTTTGAGGGTTCTTCGTTGTTGTATAATTTCTTGACAAACATTCCTCGCAAACAAGTATAACCTTTGTACGCAAGTCTTAATCCCTCCAAACGTCAAAATAAAAAAACCTTTTAAGGCTTGATAATATTTTATATCAAACCTTAACATTAGTCAATATTTTTTCAACTTTCTGTTTGATTATTTTATATTGATTATAAACAATACCATAATTTAAACCATGCTTTTGAGCAATTTGGGTAACCTTAACTGCATTTAGAATACATAAATAAAATATATCTTTATCTAAATCATTGTCAAGCTTTAACTCACGAATCACAATTTCAAGAGTTGAAAATTTAGTTTGCATTGAATCAAAAAAGCCTTCCTTCTTATATTCTGTATAGCTTTCCTTCAATTTTAAACTATCTGTTCTAAAAAGCTTTGAATTGTTTCTGCGTAAAAGCAGAAAGAAATAGGAATAAAACGAACACCTATATTTCTCTTGATACGTATGAATTGCTCGTTCTAAACACATAAAACTCTCTTGCATAAAGTCTGCAAGCATAACTCCTCTAGACTCTATGCTTGCCTTATAAATCTTATATATCAAATGCTCATACTTCTTGTATAAAACTTGATAGGCCAAAGAGTTTCCTTCCTTAATTAAATAAATTAACTCATTATCATTTGCTTGTTGATACATTCCTTATTATCTTTTTAAAGCATATAAAATAATCCCTGTACTAACGGATGCATTGAGACTGTTGACATGACCAACCATAGGAATAGAAATTAAATAGTCTGTCTGTTTTACAAGAGTTCTACTCATACCAAATCCCTCTGAACCAATAATCACAGCAAGATTCAAACTCAAATCTACTTCAGCTACATCAGTATTCCCTTTAGCATCTGTACCACAAATCCAATAGTCTGCCTTCTTTAGTCGTTCTACAAAAGCAGATAAGCTGTTTACATACGCTATTTTAACATGCTCAATCGCTCCAGTAGAAACATGAGCTACAGTTTCTGTGATAGAACAGCTTCTATTTTTAGGCAAAACAACTGCATCATATCCAAAGGCATCAACACTTCTTAAAATAGCTCCTAAATTATGTGGATCCATAATGCCATCTAAAAGTAAAACCCTCTTTGGACTTTGCGTAATATAATCTATAATATCTTCCCCATAAATTGTATAATCCTTATGATAAGCACCATATCCCTGATGTCCTGTCCCAAATATAGTATCCATCTTCTGTTTAGGTACAAGGTTATATTTTATTTTTTTGTCTTTTAATAATTCTAAAAAAGCTGTATCCTTTTTTGAAATTTCATCCTGGATAAATACCTCTTGAAGTTCTCCATTCGCACGTATCGCTTCACGAATACAGTTTTTACCATATATTTTAATCATCCTATCACCATTTGCTTCGTTATAAAGTATTATACCAAATAATCGAGCAAAATAAAATACCTCTATGCAACTTTAAGCATAGAGGTTTTTATTTTAATTTTGATTATATAAGTCATTTATATCAACGGGAGCATTAACGAAGAATTCAGTTCCGAATTCATAATCATAGAACTCTTCTACCTTGACACAACGTTGAAGAAAATAACTTGGTTTTCTCTCATGTTTGATTTCATCAAAATCGTCTTGCATCATATCACCCTTAATAATATGCGCAAGATTTGACAAAATCATACATTAGAATTTAGATAATATCTTTTGCACAAATGCAATCTGTCGCTTAATCCAAGGCACGATAGCTTGTAATAAACGCATTAGTGGAATAGAAAGTAAACATAACATTAATAAGAATATTTTTGCATGAATTGTTAATTCCTTAACAATACCACCAGTAGTCGTTGAAATACTTTCTGAAGAAACACGATAATCTGTAGTAACTCCCCCAATAACTAAATTGTAGTCTCCATCTACCTTTAATGTAGGTGCAGTTTTAAATGCTGAAGTATTATATTTGAAAGATGTATAATAGCCATCAATTACACAATTTCCTGCTCCTGCAGTAGTGATATCTGGACAAATACTTGGGTTAGATAAACGAACATATGTATTATATCCATTTGTAGGAATGGATGTTGTTGAACTATTTGTAATATAATAAGATGCATCATAAGGAACAACGTTCACAGATATATCCTTATACTCTTCAAATATATCTTGAACATCAAAATTAGATACAGGAATAGTCGTATCAATACCATTAATGTTCACATACCCTTCTTTATCAAAGGATATCGTTGGCAATTCCACTTTATATGTATTTGCAGATTGAGAACCATCAGCTAAGATTGGAGCTAATTTCTTTCCATTAACTAATAATTCCTTTGTTGTAACATCAATCTTAAGCTCTATCTTATCTCTAGAGGTTAAGTTTGTTCTATATGTTTTATTTGTATCAACATCTGTAGAATTTCTATTAGAATTTCTAGGAATAACTGTTAGTTCATCATTTACTATCTCGATAGTTGGCATCAATCGTACCTTAACATCCTTTTTACGATTTGCACCATACTTATTTGAAAAATTATAATAGCTATCAGTTTCAGTTAAAGTACGCATTACATACTTACCATCATATAATAGATATCCATCGGCATCTAAATCAAATTTCTCTTCCATTCCTTTTTCATACATAATATCTATATTTTCGATATAAGTAGAAGCAGGGGCCTGATATTGATAGAAAATACGACTACCACCTAAGACAATATTTCCATTGGATAGGAAGGAAATTTTAGGAATGACTACCTCTTCGCTATATAAGACTTCTTTAGTTTCTTCATCTTCTTTATAAGCAATAATACCATTCAAAGTGTAATAAAATTTATTTCCTTTTTGTACGCAGGCAATACTTATATTAGGTTCATTTGCATTCTTTATAAATCCATCTAGGTATTTTCCATTAAACACATATGTATTCGCACTACTTCTACTAATTCCAGGGAAGGATGTATAAACATCTTCCTTTATAGAAGAATTGTAATAATGTGAGAATCCAACTAAAGGTCTAAACTCTAAGAATTGTGGTAGCAAGAAGGCGATAATTAAGAAGGCACCATAACAGCACGTACATAATGTTCTTCTTAAGGTATTAAATGGTTTACATACTTTAAATAGAACCATTAAGCAGGTATGTGTTGCTGCTATACCTATAATCGTTTGAATTGAAATTGTATCTAAGTCCAAATTGCCAGACAAACCAAAAATCAATAACGATATAATCATAATCGTTAGGGCTCCTGGCAATGCACCTTTTAAGATATTCGCCAGGAAGTTACCATCTACCTCTTTATTATTTGCTTCAAGTGCTAGGAAGAAAGAAGGTATACCAATTGCAAACAAATCAATCATAATTAATTGGTTAGTAGAAATTGGGTATGCACCACCATTAATCATTGCTTGTATAGCAAGCAATAAGGAGAAGATTGTTTTGGTTAAGAATAAAGATGCAACATTGGTTACATTATTTATAACTCTTCTACCCTCAGATACTACCTTAGGCATAGAATCAAAGTTAGAATCAAGTAGAACTAAGTGACTTACATTACGAGCAGCTTCACTACCTGAGGCAATCGCAATAGAACAATCTGCTTCTCTTAAGGCTAGGATATCGTTAACACCATCACCAGTCATAGCTACCTTTTTACCATCATTTTTTAATGTTGTAACTAAAAGCTTCTTTTGAGAAGGAGAAACACGTCCAAATACAGTATACTTTAATGCAGCACGTTCAACCTCAGCATCAGACAACCCCTCTAAGGATATATATTCATTTGCATTTTCTATTCCTGCACGTTCAGATATCTTAGAAACAGTGATTGGATCATCACCAGAAATTACACGAACAGATACTCCACTTTCTTTAAAATAGTTAATTGTTTTAATTGCATCAGGTCTAATGTTATCTTCAATTAAAATTAAGGATACAACCTCTGCAGCAGTATTTGGTAATTTATTATCTTGAATTGTACCATTAAAATGAGCTAAACATAATACACGATATCCCATTCCTGCATTTTTTTGTACTTCCTTTTGAACCTGACCAAATTGATCCTTTAAAACATACTCTGGTGCACCTAATGCAAAGGTACCCATTTTATCAAAGGTAACTGCATTAAATTTTCTTTGAGAACTAAAAGGAATTGTTTCTGTATGTTTAATACGCTTATTCAAGCCAAATTCCTTTTGTAAGGCAACTGCAGTTAAATTGCTTTCGTTTAATGCATTCAGCATTGCAGAAACAATATTATTCGTTGTCAATCCAAAGAAACTATTATAGTCAATAACATTTTTTACACTCATTGTGCCATCTGTAATTGTACCTGTCTTATCCAAGCACAACACATTAATTCTTGCAAGCATCTCAATACAGTATAGCTCTTGAACTAATACATTCTTTTGAGATAGCTTAATAACACCTACGAATAATGCAATAGAGGTTAACAACCATAATCCTGAAGGAATCATACCAATGATAGCACCTGCAGTTTTTCTAACTGCTGTTACATAAGCTATGCTTGGATTAAAATATTGTAATAGGAATAGAGTTATACCTGTCACAATAATCATTGGTGTCATACCGCGGATAATCCATTTCAAAGATTTCAACAAATCAGAATTTGGTTTTCGATAAAGCTTTGCCTGATCAGAAAGCTTTTCAATATAATTATCCTTACCTACCTTATCAACACGTGCACGACAATTTCCTGAAACCACAAAGGAACCAGAAAATAGTAAATCTCCTGCCTTTTTAATAATAGCGTTACTTTCACCAGTTAATAAGGATTCGTTTACTTCGACTGTTCCACTTACAACAATACTATCTGCACAAATTTGATTTCCTGATTCTAAAACAAGTAAATCATCTAGAACAACCTCACTAACACTAATTTCTTGCTTAGAACCATTACGGATTACAACAGCGCTAGGGGCAGATAATAAAGATAATTTATCAATTGTATTTTTAGCTTTCAACTCTTGGTAAATACCGATAACCGTATTGGCTGTAACAATAACTAAAAATACTAAGTCTGTCCATGCCTGTACTGTCATTAGCCAAATTGCTATAGAAAGAGTCAAGATATTAAAGAAAGTAAAGATATTAGAAAATACGATCTTTTTTCTAGACTTTGTTGAACCTTTCTTAGTAGCATTGACCAAGTTATCCAAAATACGCTTTTCAACAACCTCATCTGGTAAACCTTGATTCATATCTGTGTCATATCTTTTGATATTTTCTGGATTCTTTTTTAACGCTTTACGATGTTTTTTTACCATCTTAGCATGTTGTTTTTCAGCAATTCTTTTTTCTTTTTTCTCACGTTTTTCACGTGCTTTTCGAACAGTTTCACTTTCAATCAGTTCTTCTCCAATGACCTTTGCTTCTTTCGGATATACTCCATCTGCAATTGTCTCTAAAGAATCCTCTTGCTCTTCATTTTCCTCTTGAACTTCTTCGCCAAGAATTTCTTCATCTTCTATTTCTTCAGTTTCTTCTTTCTTAGGCTTTGGTTTCTCTTTAACCTCACGTCTACTGAAAATGCTCTTGTCATCAAAAGTTGCCATGGTCTACCTCCTAATTCATTTTTAGAGAAATATCAATTAACTCCTCTAAACGTAATGTATCATTTTTCAAATACAGATATCCTAACAATGCTTCAAACCCTGTTGCATCTAGGTAGTTTGCCAAATCCACATTTTTCCGTTTGGTATGAATATGCGAATTTCTTCCACGTTTGAATATGCTAAGCTCTGTATCTGTTAAAATATTTTGTTCCAAACAATGATGGATTACCTTCGCTTGGGCTAAAGCATTTGTATAACAGGTTACTTTTTTATGTAACTCATTAACCTTTGTAAATCCTAAAGATAATGCATATTTCCTAACATATATTTCATAAATTGCATCACCAATATAAGCTAAGGTTAATCCATTATATAAATTAGCCTCCATTATAGGATACCCCAATCCACAAGTTGCTTACGGTAAGTATCAGCTGATTCAAAATCCTTATTTTGTCTTGCTTCATTCCATTTATTATACGTTTCTAACTGGGTTGGATTCATTGGGTTAACAAATAAATTAATTCCTAGAATATGTAAAATCTTATGCAAGGTATTCCACTTTCTAGAAGTTAATTCTGTATTTTTACTACGAATAGAAACATTTAACTCCTTCGTAATTCTTTCTATCAGCATCATAACATTTTGTACATTAAAATCCTGATTCATATAGTCTTCAAATTCTTTCATATCTGATGCATCTAAAGAATCATCTTTACTTTGAGCTAACTGAATTTCATAAAGTCCTTGCTTATATGCACGCTGCCATTTATCAAATACTTTTTCATATTGCTCAAATATATCCTGAGAATAAGAGAAATTATTACGATATGGCGTAAATACAAGAACCATACGCATAATCATTCCATTTTTATTATTCTCCAAATCCTTCACATAAATAACGTTATGTAAAGATTTAGACATTTTTTGTCCTTCAAATTCTAATCTTCCTACATGCATCCAGTATTTTGCTAAAGAATTGTGGTATAAAGCTTCATTCTGAGCAATTTCATTTTCATGATGTGGAAATTTTAAGTCCATGCCACCACCATGAATATCAATTTGATTTCCAAATAGCTTGTGATTCATCACAACACATTCAGTATGCCATCCTGGGCGTCCCTCTCCAAACGGAGATTTCCATTTAATACCCACCTCTGTCTTTTTCCACAAGGAGAAATCTAGAGGATTTTCTTTCTTTTCATTTATGGAAATTCTGGCTCCCTGTTCTAAGTCCTCACTCACTTGATTGGATAAGCATCCGTAATTTGCTATTTTTTTGACACGGAAGAATACATCTCCGTCTACCTCATAAGCATATCCTTCTTTTATTAATTCTTCTATAAAGGATATCATCTCATCAATATATTCGGTTGCATGGGGAATAAAATCGGGTTTTGCACTTCCTAGCTTTTCTACTGCTTCGAAATAACATTTCTCATAAAAGCTAGCAACTTCTTTTTCTGTTTTATTTTCAGCAATAGCTTGATTAATGATTTTATCATCAACATCTGTAATATTTGAAGCATATTGTACTTCATAGCCTAAATATGTAAGATAATTCTTCATCATATCATAAAAGACTACTGGTCGTGCATTGCCTATATGTATATGGTTATACACAGTCGGACCGCAGACATACATATTCACTTTTCCTGGATGGATTGGTACAAATTCTTCTAACTGATTTGACAAAGAATTATATATCTTCAGTCCCATTTTTTCATCTCCTATATCTAGCATAAAAAGGAGCACCTGCTCCAATTATGGCTTTAAAATAACATCACGAATAGTTTGACTAAATGTTGTTAAATCTTGACTTATACGATAAGGTGTATGAGTCAAATTCTCATGCTCATTTGTTATTTCAATTTTTTCACTATAAGCAAACGCATGAATGGTGTCAGTATTTTTAGTACCAATAATACCAATTGCTAAAGAAATGTATGCCTTTTGATCAATCTTTTCATCTTCAGCTGCATTATCTGCTAATTTAGCAAAACTAGCAACAATTCCCTTTTCACCTGGTACATATACACAATTATCATAAAGAGAAATATTTTGGTTATCTGTAAATCCAGCAAAACCACCTACATATGCAAACCAAGCATACATTACTGCTATATCTAAATCTCCAATACTTGCACAATTATCAAATCTAGAAGCATAATGGATATTTCCACCATTAAATCCACCTACACATAGTCTAAATGTTTTTCTACCTTCGTTAGATACACTAGTTGGTTCTGTTACCTTGACATTTACCTTTGCATAGCAGTTTAGGATTCCTAAAGTTGAGTCATTAACTCCACTAAAGCCTCCTAAAAATAAACAACCATTTTCATTAGAAGTATAGGCGATATTTGCAGATACATCTCCAGTTACATAACAATCTGTTATCTTAGAATTCTTATTTTCACCTACAAAACCACCAACATACATTTTTAATCTTGCATCTTTAATATCTAGCTTCAAATCTAAAACTGCACAATTCTCTATTGTAGAATTTTCTGCCTGTCCAACAAGTCCTCCAATATATCCATAGGTTGTTGATTGTCCAGAGTGGGAAAAATCAGGATTTACTACAGTGACATTTGAAATGATACAATGCTTAGCATATCCAGCTAAAGCTCCCAAATATGTGTTACCACGGCTTGCTGAATATGTTGGATTTTCTATTGTTAAATTCTTAACGGTTGCTCCAACCATATGTCCAAATAATCCAGTATACTGATTACTATCAAATTTTAAATTGTATATTTTGTGACCATCGCCATCAAAGTTTCCTGCAAATGAACTACTAGAATTAAAGATTGAAGAAATAGATCCCCCACAATCTATATCCGTAGTAAGCTTGTAATATGCATCCTTGGTCTTATTCATTCCAACTAACATTTCTAGGCTATCAACTAAAATTGGATCATCTTCACTTTCACCTGTACTTAAGGTAGTTACCTCCTTAGTGGCTAAAGTCTTTTGATTTCCTTTAGAAGAAATAATTAGCTTTACAGAATAAAGCGTATCAGAAGTTAAATTTGAAAAATCAAGCTTATTTCCACTAAGGCTTGTCTCTGCAGTTGCAGGTTTTGTTATAGTAACATCTTTTCTGGAGATTTCTTTTGCTTCTTCTCCTGTGCTACTCACTGTAACATAAGCCTTCACATTATCATTATACAAGTCATGCTCTTCACTATCTGTAAATTTAGCTGTTACACTTAAATCTGTTTTAAAGATTTTAATATCTAAAGACCCTTCAATGCTAGGTAAATTGTTTTTCTTATTACAGCTTGTCAAAATTATAAGAAGTCCTAAGCATAGGGTTGAACATAATGCAATTAATCGTTTCATATCATCAAATCCTTTACATACTAAAAAATTTTGCACTTCTTAAATATTATATCGTAAATTTGCAATTGTATCAAGAACAAATCACATAATGAAAGCGTAATTTTTATAAAAAATACATTTTCAAAATCGAAATTTCAAAAAAACTGCAAAGAACAAAAGTTTTAATGCATTTTTTTGAAAACCTGTTCTAGAAGTGGAGACTTTTTCTACTCTTCTTTAATTGACTTGTTATATTATTTATAATATAATAAAATTTGTACGAAGAAAAGTCTGGAGGTTCCTTATGAAAAAAATTGGACTTGATGTCGGCTCAACAACAATCAAATGCGTTGTATTAGACGAAAATAACCAAATCTTATATTCTGACTATAAACGTCATTATTCTCATATAAAAGACAATATTATTGCAAAGCTTCAAGAACTCATTGATTTGAAATGGATTGAGGAAGATTGCTATTTGGCTATCTCTGGTTCTGCAGGCATGGGACTTGCTGAAGGAGTAGGAATTCCTTTTGTACAAGAAGTATATGCCACTCGTATAGCTGCTAACACTCTAATTCCAGGAACGGATTGTATCATTGAACTAGGTGGTGAGGATGCCAAGATTCTATTCCTTACAGACGGAATGGAGGTCCGTATGAATGGTTCTTGTGCTGGAGGTACTGGGGCTTTCATCGACCAAATGGCAACCCTCTTAAATGTTGATATTACAGAAATCAACGGTTTAGCCTTAAACCATCAAAAGCTTTATGCAATTGCTTCTCGTTGTGGTGTATTTGCTAAATCAGATATTCAGCCTTTATTAAACCAAGGAGCATCCAAATCAGATATTGCGGCTTCTATCTTTAATGCTGTAGTCAATCAAACGATTGGTGGTCTTGCTCAAGGTAGAGAAATCAAAGGTAATGTTGCATATTTAGGAGGCCCATTAACCTTCTTGTCCGAACTAAAGGCCAGCTTTGATTCTGCTCTAAATGTTCAAGGCATCTGCCCTGAAAATTCTTTATATTATGTTGCAATAGGTGCGGCTCTTTGTGCAAAAGAAAAGATTCAAATTAAGGAAAAACTAAAGGATTTACAAACCTATATCAATCTTGCTACTTATGCATACAATCAGCCTTTATTTGCAAATGATACGGAATTAAAAGAATTCAGAGATCGTCACGCTAAAGCGCATATTGACAGTCTTCCTCTAGATGGATATACTGGAAAGCTTTACTTAGGTATTGATAGTGGTTCTACTACGTTAAAATTTGTTTTGATAGATGAAGATGAACAGATTCGTTTTGAAAAATATCAGCCTAATAAAGGTAATCCTGTTGAGGTTATTCAAACTATATTTACTGAATTATATAATAAATATCCTAACCTAAATATTGCTGGTAGTGCTTCTACTGGTTATGGTGAAGAGCTTGCTAAAAATGCTTTTAATTTAGATGCTGGTCTTGTAGAAACAATGGCACACTTCCGTGCTGCAGCCAAATTTAAACCGGATGTAGATTTTATTATTGATATTGGCGGTCAAGATATTAAATGCTTCAAAATTGAAAACAACGCCATCGCAAACATTTTTTTAAATGAAGCTTGTTCTTCTGGATGTGGATCCTTTTTACAAACCTTCGCAAATGCATTAGGCTATAAGATTGAAGATTTCGCTAAGCTAGGATTAATGGCAGATAAGCCTGTAGATTTAGGCTCAAGATGTACCGTGTTTATGAACTCTTCTGTAAAACAAGCACAGAAGGATGGAGCCACCATTGAAAACATTTCAGCAGGATTATCTATTTCTGTTGTTAAAAATGCTTTATATAAAGTTATTCGTGCAACAACAAGTGCACAGCTAGGAAAAAATATTGTCGTTCAAGGTGGAACCTTCCACAATGAGGCTGTATTAAGAGCCTTTGAAAAAGAATTAAATTTAAATGTAGTTTGTCCTAATATTTCTGGTCTTATGGGAGCTTATGGTGCTGCCCTTTATGCAAAGTCCTTAAAGTTAGAACATTCAACTACAATTACTAAAGAAGAATTAAAAGGCTTTCTTCATAAGGTTCAAAATTTCACTTGTAAAGGTTGCAATAATAATTGTCTTCTTTCTTTAAATACCTTTGGCAGTAACCAAAATAAATTTATCAGTGGAAACCGCTGTGAAAAGCCACTAGCGAAAAAGATAACAAATAATAACTCAAATTTATATGAATATATTCGTCAAAAGCTGATGAGCTATAAGCCTGTACCTGGTAAAAGAGGAAAGCTCGGAATTCCACTCGTTTTAAATATGTATGAGCTTTGGCCATTCTGGTACACCTTCTTTACTCATTTAGGCTTTGAAGTTTATAATAGTGGTTTTTCTAATGAAAAGCTTTATACATTAGGTCAACATACTATACCTTCTGATACTGTGTGTTATCCTGCAAAGCTTGTTCATGGGCATATTGCCAAATTACAACAAGACGATTTTGATACTATCTTCTATCCATGTATGAGCTATAATATTGATGAGAAAAAAGGAGACAATCATTTTAATTGCCCTATTGTTGCTTATTATCCACAAACTATTGAAAATAATGTAAAGGATGTTCAGGATATAAAATTCATTCATCCGTTTATTGGAATTCATGATAAAGATATTTTTGAACAAAAAATGAGAGAGCATCTAAAAGACTACGATATTTCTAAAAAAGAAATTCATAAAGCTTCTTCTTATGCCTATGATGAATATGATGCATATTTAGCTGATTTAAGAAAACAAGCAGATCAAATCATTGCAAGCGCTAGAGCTAATCATCAACAGATTATCGTTCTTGCAGGACGTCCTTACCATGTGGACCCTCAGGTAAATCATGGCATTGATAAATTAATTAACGGCTTTGATGTAGCAGTTGTAACTGAAGAATCCATTTCTCATTTAGTTCCAAAGTTCAAGGTTGGCGTATTAAATCAGTGGACCTACCATGCAAGACTTTACGCTGCTGCTAAATATTGTACAACTCAAAAGGATATGAATTTAGTTCAATTGGTAAGCTTTGGGTGCGGACTAGATGCCGTAACAACTGATGAGTGTAAAACCATATTAGAAAACCATAATAAAATCTACACACAAATTAAAATTGATGAAATCACAAATTTAGGGGCAGTTAAGATTCGTTTAAGAAGCTTATTTGCAGCTCTAAAGCAAAAGGAGGAAAACTAATGGAATCTGAAGTTAAAGAATATCCAAGATTTGTCGCTTCTATGCGTAAAACTCATACCATTTTAATTCCTTCTATGTTACCTTTTCATATGGCTTTATTTGAAAAAGCGCTTCTTGTTTCAGGGTATAATGTAGAGATTATGAGAAATGAAGGACCAGATGTTGTCACAGAAGGATTAAAGTACGTGCATAACGATACCTGCTATCCCGCATTACTTGTTATCGGACAATTTATTGACAATTTAAATCATAGAACAGATCATGATAAGTTGGTTCTTCTTATTACCCAAACAGGGGGTGGCTGCAGAGCTTCAAACTATATCCATCTTTTAAGAAAGGCATTAGATAAAGCAGGCTATGGTTTTATTCCTGTAGTTTCTTTAAATGCTTCTAATCTAGAAAAGGATAGTGGCTTAAAGCTTACTTATTCTTTAATTAAAAAGATTGCAGCAGCAATGACCTATGGTGATGAAATTATGTATCTGTTTAATAAGACTCGTTCTTATGAAACTAAAGCTGGTTCTGCAAAAGAACTTGCCTTAAGCTGGGTTGAAAAAATAGGAGAACAATTTAGCAAGAAAAAGGGTGTTTCCTATAGAGCCTTAAAAAAGAATTTAAATGCTATTGCCAAAAGCTTTAATGTATTATCCTTAGATTTGACTCATGCCATACCAAAGGTTGGTGTTGTTGGTGAAATCTATGTGAAATACGCAG
This sequence comes from uncultured Mollicutes bacterium, assembly GCA_947174785.1. Lineage (GTDB taxonomy): Bacteria > Bacillota_I > Bacilli_A > Acholeplasmatales > Anaeroplasmataceae > Pelethenecus. Next base: position 16,886 of record CAMWKG010000020.1, on the reverse strand, counting down.
CCTTAGGAAATAATCATCTAGAAGATTTCTTAGTAAGTGAGCATGCTGAGGTTATGGTTCCAGGTCTTTATGGATTTATCCTCTACTGTCTATATAATTCTATTTACGATAGTGAATTCTATGGACACGGAAAAGTAAAGAAACTAGGCTCCAAATTTATTATTTGGTACTTAAGACGTAGAGAAAAACTTATGATCAATAGTATGAAAAAGACTAAGTTCACGCCAATGAAATATTTCTCTCATACAAAGGATTTATCTGAAGGTATTCTTTCTCATGGAACAAAGATGGGTGAAGGTTGGCTTCTAACAGCTGAAATGATGGAGCTTGTAGAAATAGGCTATGACAATATCATTTGTACACAACCATTTGGATGTTTACCAAACCATATTTGCGGTAAAGGTGTTATGAAGAAGATTAAATCTCTTCATCCTGACGCAAACATCGTAGCCATCGACTATGACCCTTCTGCTACTAAGGTAAACCAAGAAAACAGAATTAAACTTATGCTAGCGATTGCTAGAGAAAAAATTGAAGAAAACGAGGATGCTAAGCTGTAAAATAAACAGCTTAGTTTTTTTATATGAAGACATACTTAAGAAATGAAATCATCATAACGAAAAATGCATATATCAATCAAATATTCAAAATAACTAAGGGACATATTACTAACAAAAGAAAAACAGAAACCTATGGCCCAAAGGATTATTTATTCTTAGACCAAATTTTTTACAACCCTTATACTCTAGATGAATATTATGCATTAGATTTAGTTGCTGGAGAATGGATAGATAAGTGTGATATTGATATGAACTATTTCCCCATATTATCTAAAATGATTCAAGAAAAGAAAAATCAAACTGAGCTACTTCTATTAAATGATCCTATTACAAAACTTTCAAGATATTTATATTTTGAATATTTAAATAATAAAACTGAAAGTTTTTATATTACATTGTCTATAAGTGATTTATCCTTCTATCTACATATAAATAAAAATAGTTTATCAGAGGTATTGAAATATCTTGAGTCTAAAGAAATCATATCAAAGCACAATAAACTTTTTAATATACTGAATACTAAAAAATTAGAAACACTTGCATATCAAAAAGAATTTAAAATATGAAAAAAATCAAACGTTTTAAATTTAAAAATTAGAATTGACATTAAAAATTCACTATGCTAGAATAATTATTGTCCTAGATTTGGTGGAAACGACATACGGTTGAAAAATCAATTAATAGCAATGTCTTATTAGACCTTGCTTTTTTTCTTTGCTTGAATGTCTCTATTTATCTTAATTATATTTCTAATACTATGCTTTTCTCTTCCTTTATTTTCAAATAAATGCTTTTCTACTTTTTTCATCTCTTTGGAATTCAAAATTATTCCTGTATTTTGAAACTTAACTCCTTGCTTGATTGGTTTACCTTCGGCATCAGTAATCTTAATATCTAAGTCCACATATACCTTTTGTCCGTTCTTTTCAATCTCTTCCCATAATCCAGACTCTTTCTTCTTTACTTTGGTTTTACCATCAATGCTTTTTAGACCATGAATATACACTACTCCTAATTCATTGTTGATATCTTTTAGCATTACTATAGATTCTCTTTTGTGGTCATCTGCATATTTAGGTAATCTTTCATAGTCGGATAAATAAGCCACAATAACTGAGCCTATGGTTACTGGTATTTTATTTAACCTTTTAGATTTTGGATTTACATATCTAGAATATTTCTTTTTCATTTTATCTCCCTCATAATAAATATTCTTGAAAATTAGAATTGACATTGATTTTTCTACATGCTAGAATTTAAGTACGTTAGAGCATAAGGAAAATGAAACGGAGACCGACATACGGCGTCATAAAAGCTCAAAGGGAACATTATTGTTCCTTTTTATTTTTGATCTGTTGATTTTGATATATTTTTTTCCTTATACTATGATTTTTTCTACCATTTTTGTTATATAAATGGTTATTCACTTTCTTCAATTCTTTAAAAGAAATTATAATCCCCGTATTTTGAAACTTAGCTCCTTGTTTAATTGGATTGCCTTCTGAATTAGTAATCCTTATATCTAAGTCCACATATACCTTTTGTCCGTTCTTTTCAATCTCTTCCCATAATCCAGACTCTTTCTTCTTTACTCTGGTTTTACCATCAATACTTTTTAATCCATGAATATACACTACTCCTAATTCATTGTTGATATCTTTTAGTACTACTATAGATTCTCTTTTGTGATCCTCTGCATTCTTTGGTAATCTTTCATAGTTGGATAAATAGGCTACTATAACTGAACCTATAGTTACTGGTATTTTATTTAACCTTTTAGATTTTGGATTTACATACTTAGAATATTTCTTTTTCATTTTTTCTCCCTCATATTAAATGTTTCAAAAAATTAGAATTGACATTGATTTTTCTACATGCTAGAATTTAAGTACGTTAGGGCGGAGGATATCGGAAGACCGACATACGGGTCAAAATTAAGCCCATTAAGACCATTTATTTGGTCTTTTTTTCTTTTATAGATTCATTTTTGGCAACGATTTCTCGTATGCTATGATTCCTTTTTTTGTTTTTGTACAAGTGATTCTCCACTTTTACAAGCTGCTCTGATTCTAGTAATACACCAGTATTCTTGAACTTGAGTCCTTGTGTTATTGGTTTACCTTCAACATCTATAGTTCTTATATTGATATCCACATATACCTTTTGTCCATTCTTTTCAATTTCCTCCCATAAGCCTGCTTCTTTCTTCTTTACTCTGGCTTTACCATCAATACTTTTTAATTCATGAATATACACTACTCCTAGTTCATTGTTGATATCTTTAAGAACGACTATAGAATCTTTTTTGTGATCCTCTACATATTTAGATAATCTTTCATAGTCAGATAAATAGGCTACTATAACTGAACCTATAGTTACTGGTATTCTGTTTAAACTTTTAGATTTTGGATTTACATATTTGGAATATTTCTTTTTCATTTTATCTCCCCTTCAAACAAAAAAGCGTGATCAAATTTGATAGTACATTTGTACTTATCATTTTCAATCACGCTATCCATTACGGAAAACCACTCTACTACATTCAATTGTCGAAAGCCATCTATAAGAAGTAGAGCTCTTACTTATAGACTTTTACTAGCTCACCTTTACTATATTACATATATAATATATTGTCAATACGCTTTTTGCCTTTGTCTTAAAACCTGTCACTTTCTATTTTTTAGGTAAAATTCGTATTATGTTCTTATATAAACAAGTAAATTTTTCGGATAATCTTCTATCAAAATGATAGTGACCAAAATACCAATGAGTATAAGCTAAACCCTCCTTACATTTTTCTAAAACTTCATTAGATTTGGTATGCTTTATTTGTTTCCATGTATAAAGACCTACCAAACTTTCTATAGAAGTTGGGCAATCATGTGTTAATACAAAATCAACTTTATTACCATGCTGTGCCAAATTTTTTAATCCTTCTTCTAATTCTTCATCTGTAGGCATCTCTTCTGACCACCAACTAATCCCTGGTTCTCTAAATGCCTTATCGATAGATAATCCACCTCCAAAGGTAAAAAAGGTATAACCTTCTAATTCGAAAACCTGACCTCTCATCAAATGAATTAAAGTGTCAGAAAGTCTATGTACCTTTCCACCATGCCAATGTTCAATAGGATAACCTTTAAGTAATTCGAAGTTCTCATGATTTCCATCAACAAATAAGATTGTAAAAGGTAGAGAAGAATACATCTCTATCATCTTTTCCTTTTCATCAGGAAAAAATAAGACTCCACAATCTCCACAAATAATTACATAATCATTAACTGTCAAATCCATTAGCTTAGTAGATAACAATTTACCAAAATCAATTTGACCGTGTGTATCTCCTGTAATATATATCATTACTTTCCTCCTTTTAATCCAATATAACATTCTTTAAATCTTGAAACTGTTCTTCTGTTAATTGAGAAATATTATCATATATTTTTTTATAGAGCGGCTCTAACATAGTATTAGGACCAAACGGGAATTCCAAAATTCTTTTTACTATAGATAAAAACTCTTGTCGAGTGATTTCCTTATCAACTAATATGATTTTTCCCACCGCATCGTAATATCTTTTATCGAAGCTTTCTTCTGGCTCATTTAATATCTCAGAAATATCGCAATATTTGGTTATATCAAAGTTATTTTCTTCCTCTTCCTTCACTTTATCTAAAGGTTTTTGATTTAATTTATTCTCACATTCCTGCATTCTTTTTTTGAGATTTTCCCTTTGAAACTCCAATATTTCTCTAATACTTTTAGATTCTTTTGGTTTTGTTTTAAAAAAAGAATCAATATCCTCTTCTTCATCTGCTTCTAAATTATTCTCTTCCATCTGACCAAAGCGCTCTATAAATTGAGCCTTTGTCATTTGAACCTCTTGAAAAGGAAGTGGTCCTATAAAATCATTTTCAGTCATCCAGTTAATAATTGACTTTGCTGTAGGGATGGATAGTGAGAATTCACTTTGAATATGTGTAAGAGATACAGAATCATTCTGAATACAATCCCATAATACTTGTTTATACACAGGAGGTATTTCAATTGTTTTTTCTATATATGCATAATTCAAATCATCCTTTAAAAATATTTTTTCTTCCTCTAGAAATTTTAAAATTATGCTATGAACTTCTTTATAGCTTAAATGAAATTCCTTTTGAATTTCTGGAATAGAAACCACTTTATTTTTAATGATGTACTTTTCCACTTCCATTTTATTCATTATAACTTACCTCCTTTTTAAAATACTATGCTGAATTTATAAATAGCAAATTTTGTTTCATCCATAGATACAACTTCTTCCATCAGCTTCACTAATATAGCCATCATTTTTTTATCTTTTTGATATTCTTGATATTGCTTTTCAATGACCTGAATAAACTCGTTCTTTGTTGCTGTAGTATTCGATTTAATTAAGCCTTCCAAAACTTGATAATATTCCTCAAAGGTAAATAGAGAGTTCTTTGTTTCCACCTTCTTCATAATCTTCTTAAAATCTTCAGGATCTTCTACTGTCCATGTATCGAATGCACTTAAATCTGTTTTATCCCAATCTAGAGGCCCATAGATACTTAAGAATTTTTCCTTTGATATTAAGTCTTCAGAAAATATTCCTGCTTTTTTGTATTTATTTTTAAGCATCCATGACTCAATTTCTTTTGCCTTACAATCATCTATTAAAAGCTTTTGCTGAAGAAATTTAGAAGAAGATTGCTTTTCCTTTATACACAGCCACAAGGCATAAATGTTTAAAGGATCCTCATCACTTTTAATGTATGTATAGAATAACTCATCAGACTTCTTGAGCTGACCACGTTCTACAAGCTTTATAAATAATGCATGTATCAAACGATAGTTTTGCCCACTTTCCTTTTGAACCTCTGGGATAGAAATAGTTTTTTTCAGTTTTATATATCGATCTATCTTTCCCATTACTTTACACCTTCATTTTAAAAATCCCAATCGTTATTCTTAGGCTTACGAACATAAGCATATTTACGGTCTAATGGATTAATAGCAGTAATATACTTTTTATCATCGGCTAGAGGAAGTTGGTTAAATTCTGCACATTGGAAATATCTTTCTAATTTAGAATACAAAACATACCCGCAGTTTGCCTCTGTTACGATACATTCCCCCACCTTTAAACCAGCTAAAATACTTTTAGGCATTAAAGGTATCGTTTCAATTTGATAGGTTTCTATTTCTTCTTTATTTCCGTTTAAGGCACATAACGGAGAAATACGTGTTGCTTGTCCACACTCCTTACTAAATTCATTGAGTGTTTCAGGATTGTTGCTTCCGATGAACACATGCAGATTTAAATTATCTCTAATAATTTCTGCAATATGCTGTCCGTAAACATTATTCAGCTGTGCATAAGATTGTAGGATTAAAATAAACCAAATGTTTCTTCCTGCACACGCAGATACTACCGTTTCAAAGTCTACAATTTTAGGAAAATTACCAAACTCATCAAGAATGAAATAAAAGGGAACATCTAGCTTTCCAGAAGGCTTTTGATTGGCATGTTCAATTAAATAACTATAAGCATTTTGGACCAGGGAGCTAATTACCTGATAATGCGCTTTAAGTTCATCCTTATAGGCTATAAAAATGGCAATAGGCTTTTCTTCATCTATCAGTTCATTCATTTCAAAGCTATTACAGCTAGTAATCAAACGAATCGTACTAGATTTATAAATAGACATCTTAGTGTTGAAACTGCTTATTATACATTTTCTAGTGGTAGATGCATTTTCTAATATACAGTTTTTAGCTAGAGCCAAAGCTTTAGAGGTGGCTTTTCTAGATGTAAAAAATCCATCATCATTATAATTACTACCATTCCCATCTCGCATACTATCCATAATGGTCAGAGCTGTACTAAAGGAAAACTTTTCTTCTGTAATAGCCTCTTCACCTTCCTCTGGGTGACTATCCTCTAGCATTGCCCATATAAGCGCAGTAAGAAGAATACGAGCAGAATCCTCCCAGTATGGGTCTCTTCCATTGACTGTAGAAATTGTAATCATAGCAATCTTATCGATTTCATTTCCTACCTCCTCCATTAATATAGATTGTGCTCTATCGATAGCTTCATCTAATTCCTCTTGGCTTTCATAAATAATACCACGGAAAATATTTCTTACACCATGGTCTGTATCCACGATTCCAACCTCATCTTCTATACTATAAGCTTTTTGATATAAGCGATAGATTGGAGTAAGTGGATTCCAATATTCAGAATGCTGATAATCTCTAAAATTAAATAGCTTTACATTATAGCCTTCTTGACGTAATGTTTCTGCCGTGGTTTTATAGAGTTCTCCTTTAGGGTCTGAGATAATCATTCTCTTTTTTGTTTTCTGCTTAGCAAAGGAGAGAATGGTAGGAATCACATACTCTGAGGTCTTACCAAGACGTGTTGCAGCAATGACTCCTACATGGTTTTCTAACTCTGAATAGGTTTGAACAAGTTTTCCATCAACATAACGATTTGCCTTAAGAACACCTCTCATTTCTTGATTTGGCAAATCCTCATAATTTACCGTGTTTGGAAATGTACTAGGTAAATCCTTATAATGCATAAGCTTTGTATCTTCATATCCAGTTAATATTCGATTAGTGATTTTCATAGATTATTCCTCCAAACCCATAAGTCTTTTTTATGCCAACTGCTTTTTTATCTTCTACAAATGGTTTAAGCATTTCCATGGTTAAATGAATCTTCTCATCCTTTACTCTATATTCTTTTAGTACCTTATCTAATACTTTGTCTATAGTCTCTAGTGGTAAAGCATTTAGCTCATGCAAGGCATTATCTTCTATTGTTGTAGATAGTATTCTATAGGATCTGCTTTTTTCTTCTAGCATATCCTGTATAACATCTATCTTTTCACTAGACTTGATATTAGCTATTTTAATGAATTCAACAAAGTTCTTTAACTTCACTGCATTCTCTTTATCGCAAATACAGATAGGTAGAATTTGGCTTAAATTCAAGTTTACTGCAGGACAGTTCAAATGAAATTTTTCTCTTTTATCACTCTTTAAAAAATTCTTTATATTTTCTAAAATGGAGTCCTCTATTTCTCCTTTCAAAACTAGTAGATAAATATTGTTTTTTCCTTCTTCTGCATTACGGATAAAAGCATGGTTCTTTGTGGGTTCAAAATCTATTCCTCTTAAATCACAAACATCAATTCTTTCAATATGATTATGATCTAGCATTTTAACTATGCTTTTTATATAAATGTCTAAGGCATACTCTGAATCACTATATACTCCTAAAGGCTTATAAGTTTTGATTGTTCTTAAGTCACTATTTCTTAAGCCTACAAGAAGATTATGCTGTTCTTCTGGTCTTAGGATAGGCATAGATGAGAATATAGATTCATCAATTTTTATATCCTCATCCTTAAACTTTAATGGTAAGTCGCAGGCTTCTGAGATAATTTCTTTATTTTCTGAAAATACTATCTTCTCTTTATCTTTAATGCTTAAAGTACTACCAAAAATCAACCTAGCATATAAAGGTTCATACACATCCTGTTTTAACTTTCCACTAGCAAATGTTTTCTTTAACAATAAGACTTCTTCATTTTCCTTAGTGACTTCTAGATTATATTCTTTTTGAAGATGGTTAGATAAAAAGGCATAAGGTGTATCTAGTATGGATGCATTTAATTTTTCTAATGTTGATTTTCTATTACTCTCATCATACTTCAAAAGAGATAATGCTGCAAATGTATCTCCCCATTGTGTAGCCTTTTCTAAATATTTAAGTCCACTTTGCTTATTCTCCTCAACAAAGATACCAGCACATTCCAGTGTACCCAAGATTCGCATAGCAATAACGCTACCCTGTTTTGCATATTTATGAATGTTTCTTTCAATCAAGGTTTTTGTCATTTCGTTAGATGCAAATAAAGCATACTGATTTGCTGTACTCATTGCTTTTCCTTTTAAAGAAATAAGGGTTTCTTCTTTTTCTTCTAGAAGCTTAGGCAGACCTATCAATTCATTGTATTGTTTTATTCTTCTATATCTTTTATAATCCTCTTCTGTTTTAATATCCTTTACTATTTCACTTTCTATAGCCTCATATAAATCTTCTATATCTTTTAAACAAAAGATTTCCTTTAAGCAATCAAAGATACCTCTTGAAGAAAAATATTTCCCAAGCAATGAGCTATATAAAAAGTATTCAAATAGAAAGGTTTCTGTTAATATATCATACATATTTATTTCTCCTTTGCTTTATTTTTGCTTGGTATTACAGCATCAATAATTCCATATTCTAATGCCTCATAGGCCGTCATGATATTATCACGATCTGTATCACGTTGAATGGTTTTCATTGATCTACCTGTATTCTCAGATAAAATTTGATTTAATCTTTTTCTCATACGTTCTATGTGTTTTGCAGCTATGATAACATCACTGGCTTGTCCACTTGCACCACCAAGAGGCTGATGAATTAAAATCTCACAGTTCTCTGTAGCTCTACGATACCCTCTGGATCCTGCAGAAAGTAGGAAAGCCCCCATACTTGCTGCCATACCAATACCTACTGTGATAATTCTTGCCTTAATGAAATTCATCGTATCATAGATAGCTAAACCTGCAGAGACACTTCCTCCTGGAGAATTAATTTGTAAAGTAATCTCTTCTGCTCCTTTATCATCTAAATACTGAAGCTCGGCAATAACAAGCTCTGCCATACGGTCATCAATTGGCCCAAAAATATTAATTGTATTCCTAGCTAAGGAATACTGTGCTGAAAACTCTTCCTGTGGTTTCATTCCCGTTCCTCCTCAAATCCTCAGATTATTTTCCGATAGATAATCATTATATTTCTCACCATTACTCATTACCAAATTTTTACAATTCTATTATACTTTATCTAAAAATCAAATTCAGTTGTCACTGTAAATTAATTGTTGACCCCTTTTTTCTCTAAAGAAAATTTTGCCCATTTCACTTGATTTATGACCCCTTTTTATGTACAATAGAAAAATGAGGTGAGGAAAATGGAAGAAAAAATTAAAATAACGATATCTAAAAATGTATTAACCAAGCTTGAAAATGACTGTGCTAAATTTATTTTTCACAAAGGCACAGGAGAAATCAATAGAAATTTATTTTTCAATACATTAATACTAAATTACTATAAACGTTTCAGTTCTATTGAAGAAACAACAAAAAAGGATATAAAAAAAATTATATCCTCCTATAATACTTCAAATGAACAAGAACTAACAAATGAAATCGTAAAGTATCTTGCAAGTAAAGAATTAGACACAATGTCTACCTCAACAACAATCATCAACATAAAGCCTACTAAGGTTACAGCCGATGCTATACAATATATAAATAATTATTTATTATCTGCTTCTACTATTTCCTCCTATTACAGAAGATTATTTGAATCCTATGCTAAATTTCCACAATCTCAAAGAGAGCAAATCATTTGTAAACCTGTTTACACTAAAATACAAACTGCTATAAAAGAAAAAAGAAAAGTTTATATCATTTTGAAAAATGGAAATGAAATAAAAGAGGCTTCTATATACACTATAAAAGCCTCATCAGATGAATTATATAATTATTTGCTTTTTGAATCTAAAAACGGATTCTCTTGTACCCTTAGATTATCAAAAATTAAATCTATAGAAATATTAAATGCAACTAGTACTATATCCAAAGAAACTAAAGCACTATTTGATAAACAAATTCAATGTGGAATACAATATCCTATCTATTCTCCAAATGAGGAACCTGTAAAGGTAAAATTTACTGAAAAAGGATTACGTATGTTTAAGAAAATATACTTATATCGGCCAATTCCAGACTCTATTCAAGATAACATATATACTTTTACTTGTTCACACTATCAAATAGAATATTATTTTAAAAGATTTGGCGGAGAAGCAATAATAGTTTCTCCAGAAAAACTAACAAAGCATCTTCAATACTTTTATTCTGATTCTTATCAAGACTATACAGAAGCATTAGATGATGATATATTAGATGTGGAAATGGCTATCGCAAGATAGCTATTTATTTTATTAATTCATAAATTTCCTATATTATAAAAAAAATTCAGTTGTCCACGATTTGTGGACAACTGAACAACATTACCAATGCAGCCTAATCTATCCATTCTATTATGCTATAATCAATATCACCAAATATTCTTTCTATATCTCTTCTAAAATTAGAACTTATTTTTATTTTTTGTAAATTAATACAATTATAAAAGGCTTTTTGATTAATAAATAATACTGTATTCCCACTTAACAATTCTTTCATTCTTATACAATTATAAAAAGCGAATTCTCCGATACTTATAACTTTTGGGGAAATTTCCAGTTTTTCTAAATTTTCGCAATTTTCAAATGCATTGTCTCCTATAGTTTGCAAACTTGATGGAAGTTTTACTTCTTCCAGACTTTTACAGCCGGCAAAAGCATATGGTCCTATAATTGTTACTCCTTCTGGTATCACTATTTTTTTTAAATTTGTGCAATTTTCAAAAGTAGCTAGTTCAATTTCCTGCAAACTTGACGGAAGTTTTACTTCTTCCAAACTTTTACAGCCGGAAAAAGCACCAGGTCCTATAATTGTTACTCCTTCCGGTATCTCTATCCTGATTAAGTCTTCACACATCATAAATGCATTACTTTCTATAGTCTGTAAACTTAAAGGTAACTTGATTTCTTGCAGATTCCTAAATCCACTATACATATTATATTTTATGTTTTTTATTCCTTCTGGTATTTGAACTTTTTTAAAAACTGAAATTCTGGCAGATGGTATAAATACACTATTACTTAAAGGAATCCCTTCCCCTCTTCTAATTCTAAGGTCCTTTATCTTTTTGCCACCAGATAATATAATATTCCTATTTGAAAGGAGTGATTCTATTTTTTTACAACCATTAAATGCATTAATTTTTATTATGATACATTTGTTTATTTCAATATCGATTATATTTTCACAATTAGAAAAAGCATAAGATTCAATTATTTGTAAACTTGTTGGAAGTTTTACTTTTTCCAGACTAATGCATCCAGCAAAAGTATCATACTCTATAATTGTTACCCCTTCTGGTATTTCTATTTTTTTTAAATTCTTACAATTCGCAAAAGCACTATTCCCTATAGTTTGTAAACTTGTTGGAAGTTTTACTTTTTCCAGACTAATGCATCCAGCAAAAGCTTTTGGCTCTATCACTGTTACTCCCTCTGATATTTCTAATTTCTTTAAATTCTTACAATTCGCAAAAGCACTATTCCCTATAGTTTGTAAACTTGATGGGAGTTTTACTTCTTCTAATTTACAGAATGAAATAAATTCTTTAGATTCTACAATTGTTACTCCTTCTGAAATGGATATTTTATTATTAAAATAACTAATTCCTGTTTCTTTAACAATTATAAATCTAGTTGTATTAAATAAAGGATATAGCCAATCTGCATTGCAACAGAATTCATCCAAATAGAGTTGTTTTATTGATCCTCGATAAAATCTATAAATCTCAAAATCTTTTTCCTCGGTTGGTGTAAATGCAATACAAGTTAGTTTTCTACATCGATAAGGAACATTCAATTTGATTTCAACTTCAATTCTATCATTGGGACATGAGATTAAACCTACATACTCTCCATTCATTTCATTATATTGCTTATGTTTAAATAATCCAAGCTCATCTTCAAACGGAATGATCATTCTACCTAGTATTCCATATCCTCTGTCCCTTAAAAGTTTGGTTTCTAATACATTAAAACAACGTGGATATATATCCTCTCCACCCTTATAACTTGTATCACCTAAATAAAAAATTTCACAGAGAGCTTTTCTTACACCACTTAAATCTTTTTCTGCAGCATCAAATAACACTTTTCCATCAACAGCATTTGTCATTTCTTTGATATTATTATATAATCCATAGATAAAGCAGACATCTCTAACTAAAGCTAGTGCTTTGGCATTTCCTTTTAGTTCTTTTTCATTTAATGCAAAAATACAACTTTCAAATGTATTATATTCTGGAACATAATAACATAATGGTCCATATGGCGGAAATACACCTGTTGTAGATTTAATTAAAATATCTTTAACTAATAAGCATTCAATATCTAATTTATGTCTTAATTGCTTTTGACAAGAATTAAATATAAGGGTATAGTCAATAATATTCTCATTTTTTAAAATAATTTTTAACAATAACTTCATTTTCTCTTTAGATAGCTCATTGTCAGCTTTTATGAAAAACATTTCTAAAACCGAATCCCAATAACTATCATTATAATGGGTAAAAAGTTTCTGCAAGTTTTCGCTATTTATTGTCCCACCCTTATACATAGTTTCAAAAAAACCAACTGCAGTAAAATATTCTAATAACGATTTATGAAAAAACTTATTTTCAATTAATATAGAGCGATTTTTTAAAAATTCAACCAAATAAGTGGTTCGAGAATCTATTTCTGTTTCTTCAAACTTTTCAGTTTTTTCAAATATTATTTTAAATATTTTTTCTTCAGATAAGTCTTCTCCGTCAGAGAGAGAAATATAGCGTTCCATTGCAAATTTTTTCAACCAATATTTGAGTTTTTGAGAATCAGTCATATCAGAATACTTATTATCTAGGGACAATTGTTTATTTAACTCATCATTTTTAAATAATACGTCTATAACATTATCAAAAATTTCTAGAATCGTTTTAGGCACAACTTCTTTTTCTTTGTAAACTAAAGCCAATTGAGTAAGCAAAAGAGGATTTGATTTTAATTCTTTATCAATATCACTTATAGCCAAATAAAATTGATTTCCTTTTTCAGGAACAGATAATTTTAAAAATAAATTGTTTATTAATTGTTTAATATTATCATCATTAAATTTTTCAAGTCTCAAACATTCAATTGACATTTGATGTCCTTTATGAAAAAAGCTAAGCTTATTAGAATCTGTTTCTCTACGGCCAGTAAATATTAGTTTTGGAGGCTTTTCACTATGAGCATAGGCATGCTCATAATATTCTTTTACTGCATCAATAAACTTTTTAGTCAATTCTTCTGTAACTATTTCATCTAGACCATCAAACACTAAAACAAACTGATGATTAATAAGTATTGATTTAAAATCTTCTTCTGAACAATAGATAGGCTGATTGCAAGTACTTTTAAACTTATCAAATAATTTTTTAAAAACAATACTTGATTTCGACTGCGTTTTTAATTCTTGAAGTGCAGTAGAAACTTCTGAACATTTCAGTATTATAATTATTCTTTCATCATCTATACTTCTCGTAAAATACTTCAAGAATTCAGTTTTACCACACCCTCCTTCTCCATAGATGTAACTAATATTAGTTGCATCTAAAATATCTTCAAAAGAGTAAACTTCTTTAGAAACTTGATTATCTATATTAGAACGAATTAAAGTTCTAGGGACATATATATCTTCATATTTGAAATTCTTTCTTTGGGTCTCATTCAATAAGGGGGAAATATCCATATAAATTTTTTCTTTTAATTCTTTTTTATAAATAAATGCCAACCTATTTACTAATAATCTTGTTACTTTTTCATAAATTTCATTGAGTTTACTTTTATTAAGCTTCCATCCTTCACTAATAACTGCACTAACGTGCTTCTCTTTTAAAGATTGATTCTTATTTTCATCAGCTAAGCATAAAGACCTTTCTTCCTTTGAAGATGAATTGGCAAAACATTTATTGTATAAACTAGCATTTAAATCTTTAACTATAGGCAATATTCGATTTGCAGCATCAGGCATAAATAAAGCCACTTGAAGTTCAACTGGTACATATGTGCTGCTGAAGGCAGCTTCTGAAGCCAGGATTAAAAAAACATGAACTTTTGGTACTGCCTCTTTGCTCCATACTTCAAAATCGCCTATGCAAAGACCACGATCAGATTCTAACACGTTTAATCTTTTCTTTTTCAAATATTTATATATTTTATTTTTTAATCTTTCATCTTTACTAGTCCAACTAATAAAGACATCTGCATGTCTAATATCATCTCTGCTCATACGTCTCTCCCTAAAAAAATTTACTGCGACTATACTTCTTCTTTAGCAAAAATTAACTCACTAATTTTAAGCATACTAATCTAAGATACACAAAAATAATTTTTATAATTTAATAATTATTAATGTTTAAATTAAACACAAAAAATAACGCATCTTAATAAAATTATCCTCTGCTTAAATAATTAAGCAGATTTATATTTGGCATATTTAATCTAAACTGAAAAAAAACATTACGTAATTCATCTACCAAATCTTGTGCCTTATCTAATAAAATTTCATATAAATAATATTCATCTTCCTTTTTAATAAAATATAAACTGCAGTGATCTATATTATAAGCTTTAGGACGATTTATTAACGTAAAACTATAAGGATATGTGTTCTCGGGTAACCAATACATGTGTAAGTTTTTATAAATAAAATCTAAAATTTTTTCATGACTAAAACTGTCAGATAAAGAATAATATATCCCATTAATAAATTTCCCTAAAAAATTTAACGTGTATTTGTTTTTTTCTAAATAATAATAGTATTTGACATTCATTGATAGGCTTTTAGCAATCATTTTGATACTATCCAAATCAAGGTCATATGTAAGCGAATTCGTCATAATTTCAAACATATCCCCTTCAACTAATCTTGATTCCTGAGCTGCAGGATTTGTCTTATGAACTGTAAATGTACGTTTACTAAGTTTAATGTCTGAGCTTTCACCCAAAGCACGATTAATAACTTTCATCAATGATCTATTGATTTTATCAGTGTCGACATAATCACCTTTTAAAGAACATATTGTATCCATTAATTTATTAAAATCAAAAGAATATGGTGTGAAATATTCCATCGCATTTATGTGCTTGAAACGTTCAATTTCTTCTTCATAAAATAACTTTTTAATTTCCATATTAAAATAATTGAATCCTGGAAAAACAATAGTCATAAATTTGATATTTTGTCTACTCAAAGCCTCTTTAAACTCAAAATAAACAATATCATCTTCCAAAAAACAATTTTCAAAAAAATGAGGTGTTAAAAGCAATACAACTACTTTAACTTGCTCCATAACATAAGGTACAATTTTTTTAAAATCCTCACCTTTTGCAATAGAATATGGAGCAAAAAAGCAAGATATATTTTTTTGATATGTTAGAAGTGTATGAATTTGTCCTCCAATGCTGACCGCATCCGGTACACTTCCTCGATAGCATATAAACACTTCATAATTTTTTTTATCCATTCCCATAATGAATACCTCTTATTAAAATATA
This sequence comes from uncultured Mollicutes bacterium, assembly GCA_947174785.1. Classification (GTDB taxonomy): domain Bacteria; phylum Bacillota_I; class Bacilli_A; order Acholeplasmatales; family Anaeroplasmataceae; genus Pelethenecus. Next base: position 991 of record CAMWKG010000020.1, on the reverse strand, counting down.
CTCTTTTTTTTCCTTATCATGTTATTTTACCTTGTTGTTTCGTTACAAAATCTTACTTTAATACAAGAAATAGATACTTCCGTTGTCATGCATTATGTTCAATTCGTTTCAATTGCTCATTAATATCATCTCTTAAATCTATAGTAAAGATTTTTTATAAATTTTTTCATATTTATGCTCTATAAACATTATTAAAATTATCTTTTTCTATTTAACTTTATAGTAACATATAATAATCATTTTAAAATCAATTGTTAATCCTTATATAGACCTAACCAAGGTTTAACAATATCTCCTTCTAAATTTGAGATCAAGTCAAATTTATGTTGCAAAGTAGGTAAAACTGATAATGTTTTAATCATTTCATAAATAGATAAGTATTCTTCCCTAAATTCAGGATATAAAATATCAATTAAATAAATGAATTTTTGAAAGTAAAATTTCTCATGGTCATATTTAAATCTTATTGAATGAAAAGATGGGTGCATTAATCGATATAAATATTTTCTCCCACCAAATCTCAAATAACGAACAAATAGAGAAATAGCAAATTCTTCATTATTAATAAATTGTTCAATTATCTTGTCTTCAATCGTTTGATTATACGTGCGCTCATGCATATTCAAGCCTATAAAATCATCATATTTCGTTGTTAATTGATGAGCAGAAGAAAAATCAAAGTCAATTATATCTCTATCATTTAAAAATGAGGAATCTTCTCTTAAAATTTCTTTAATCTTTTCTTTTAATGTTGATTTAGATGTTTGATCAATTATATTATCTAGCCCATCTAATTCTGGACAATCTAAAGCCATATTTTTAATGGTTGCATCTCTAAACGGAACTTTTGCATATTGTTTAAATTTTGCATATAGTTTGTCAGCTTCTTTTTCAAGTTTATCTTTTGATATTGCACACTCTTCTGTAGGATAATATATAAAAATGCTATCTAATAATTGTAGTAATAAATCTTTTATTTTTTCTATTGGAT
>CAMWKG010000019.1 GCA_947174785.1 uncultured Mollicutes bacterium | reverse complement strand
TAGATATGCTAGTAGGTATAGCTTTACCTATTACCATTTATACGTATCCATCAGCGCCATTATCTCATCAAGACATAGATAAGTTTAATACTCAACATCATCTAACTATAATTAAAACAAATAAAATACATGACAGATTTATCATTATAGATGATAGGATTTATCTATGTGGTTCTTCTATTAAGGATGTGGGGAAGAAAAGATTTGTTCTTATTAAACTAGATACAATTACGAAAACAGATTTATTAAATAAAATTTAAGACTTCTTAATAGAATATCCAAACTTGCCTAAGTTTTTCCCAAGAGTATAATACTTCCCGTGGGAATATGCAATTGGATTTGATAAATCCAAATTAAAACGATTATCTTGATCCAAATAAGAATCTTCTACAGTAACACCTAGTACCTCTGCAAGAAACATATCATGAGACCCTAATGGAATAATTTCTTTTATTCTACATTCTATATTAACAGGAGATTCTTTAATACTTGGAGCTTTGACATATTTAGACGCCATCGGTGTTAGCTTGGTTTCATCAAATTTATTGACATCCTTTCCTGATGTCACACCACAATAATCTGTTGCATAAACTAAATCCTTCGTTGTTAAATTGATTACAAATTCTTTCGTTTCCTTTAATATGGAATAAGAATAACGCTCAGGTCGAACAGAAATATAAACCATTGGTGGATTTGTACAGCAGGTTCCTGTCCATGCAACAGTTATAATATTATTTTTTCCATTTTTATCTTGTAAGCTTACTAAAACTGCTGGCAAAGGATATAACATATTCCCTGCCTTCCAATATTCTTTTGACATAACTTCGCCTTCATTTCTTATAATTTTTTTATTTATATTGCTCTTTCATCTCTTCTATTTCAAATAGCCTTGTAATGGCTCCATCTAGCTTTGCTTCTAATTCTTTCTTTTCATTTTCTTTTTCCATAAGCTTTACATAATCCGTTGTGAGTGTTTCCATAGATAAAGAGATTTCCTTTAACTTGCTTTCATAAAGCTCAATATCCTGTTCTAGTCTTGCTTGCTCATTTCTTAGCTTTGCAGGAAACTTATTCTCTTTTGACTTATTCACTCCTTTAGAAATAGATGCTGTATTCTTTTGACTTTGAAGCTGTTCTAAAAATTCACTAAAAGAAAGTAAATAAGGATGGATTGTTTTATTCTCATAAACAAGAAGCTGATTACAAATCTTATCTAAAAAATATCTATCATGACTTACCACAAGTACAGGTCCTTTAAAGGATTCAATGTAATCTTCTAATATTTCTATAGTATAAATATCCAAGTCATTGGTAGGCTCATCTAGAAGTAAGACATTAGGATTTTTCATCAAAACTCTTACAAGCTGGAGTCTTCTTTTTTCTCCACCTGATAGCATCTTAACTTTAGAATATTGTAAAGCAGAATCAAATAAAAATCTCTCTAATAGCTCACTTGCTGAAATCGTTCCATCTAAGGTTTCAATTAAAGATTGTTCTTCTTTAATATAATCCATTACACGGATATCTGGATCTATCCAATCCGCATTCTGAGAAAAGTATCCTATCTTTAAAGTTTCACCTAATGTAAGTTCACCATCATCTAATTTTTCTTCCTTCATTAATATTTTAAATAGTGTTGTTTTACCTGCACCATTATCTCCGACAATCCCTATGACATCATTTCTTTTTAAAGAAAAAGAAACATTAGAAAAGAGTTCAAGATTACCATAGGCTTTGGCGCCATTTTTCATTTCTATGATTGTTTTTCCTAAATAGGTTTCTTTGGAAGAAAAAGCCATTTCCTTTGTTTCGTGAAATGTGATTTCTGACATTTTTTCAAATCTTTCAATTCTACTTTTACTCTTTGTTCTTCTTGCTTCTACCCCTCTATGCATCCACTCTGCTTCTTTTTTCAAAATGCTTTTTAGCTTTTGTTGTTCTTTCTTTTCATTTTCTATACGCTCTGCCTTAAGACTTAAAAACATATCATAATTGGCATCATATAGATAAACCTTTCCAAAATCTAACTCCAGCATTTTATTACAAGCACGTTGTAAAAAATAACGATCATGTGTAACCATTAATAATCCTTTTTTAAATTTCATTAAATATTTTTCTAGCCACAGAATCATTTCGTTATCTAAATGGTTGGTAGGCTCATCTAAAAGTAAAAAATCACAATAGGTAACTAATACCTTAGCTAAAGCCAATCTCTTCTTTTGTCCACCAGATAAATAAGTTGCTGTCATATCGTAATCTGTGAAGCCCAACTTGGAGAGAATAGATTTGGCCTCATAATCTGCAATAGGATGTTCCTTGGTACTATCTGCCATAATAATATCTAAAATAGATATACCATCTGCAAAGCTTGGTTCCTGAGGAAGATAATTTATAATCATCCCACCTGATTTAATAATAGTCCCAGAAATAGGCTGTTCCATTCCAAGGATAAGCTTTAACAAGGTTGTTTTTCCAGTACCATTTACTCCAATAATACCCACCTTGTCTTGATCAGTTATAGAAAAGCTTACCTGATTTAAAAGAAGCTTATCAATATATTTAAAGGTAACTCTATCAAAACTGATAACCATTCCTTATCCCTCCAATCGCCTTTCTAATACTACAATGGAGTAATCCTTTTCTTGAACTACTACCCCAGTAGGATGGAATTGATTCTTTAACCAAAAATGTTCACTTTCCTTATTTCCCATTACATACCCTAAACGCACATAGGTATATTCTTTTTTTAGGTAGTTCAATACTTCTGTAATTATGAAGCTCCCAATCCCCTTCTTTTGAAATAATTTCTCAACCATAAAGAAGCCAATAAAAATTGTCTCTGTATTAGGATAGGATAATATCAAGTCCATAACTGCAACTAATTGGTCTTGATCATAAAAGCCTATATAGTATTTATCCTCTAGGGATTTCTTAGGAGGTAGCTTTTTTAAATCCTCGCATATACTTTCCTTTGTTGGTTTAGGAGGACAATATTGATAATAGATGGGATTTCCTTCACATAAATGTAAAACCTCTAAGCAAGATTCTTCTGTAATCCTTTTTACTTGAAAATGGTTAGATAAATACTTTAGTTCCATACAATTCCCTCCAAACTATGCTACTTCTAAAAGTATATCATAAAACTACAACTTTTTAGCAATAAAATTCTTTATTTATGCTATAATGATACTAATAAGAAAAAAGGAGAGATGCGAATGATACCCTTGAATGAGAAAATACTTAAGGTGGAAACCTCAAAAATAAGACAGTTTAACGACTATACTAAATCAGTTGGTGCTGATGTTATATTAACCTTAGGTGAGCCAGATTTTAATACACCCGATGAGATTGCTTCAGAAGCGATAAATGCTTTAAAGAAGCATCAAACGAAATATGGTCCCACTCCAGGATTTTTAGATTTAAGGAAAAAAATCTGTGCCTATGAAAAAAGAGTAAATGATTTTGTTTGTTCTCCTGAAGAAATCCTTATTACTCATGGTTCTACAGAAGCTTTAACTAGTGCACTTTTTACAATGCTTAATCCTGAAGATGAGGTTATTGTACCCAATCCTGCCTACCCTATGTATAGACAAATGGTTGAATTTATGGGAGCGAAAATTGTAACTATAGATACTACTTTAACAGATTTCCAAATTACAAAAGAACAGATTACAAAAGCCTTAAGTTCTAAAACAAAGGCAATTATTCTTACTTCTCCTAATAATCCTACAGGTTCTATTTTTAATGATGAAACCTATGAGGTTATTTATCAAGCTCTTAAAGATAAGCCTATCTATGTTATCTGTGATGATGTATATAATCAAATTGTTTTTAATAATCGTAAACCAGGCTTCGTAAGATATAAGGATATGAAGGATAAAATTATTGTATGCCAATCCTATTCAAAATCCTATGCAATGCCTGGCTGGAGATGTGGCTATATGATTGCGAACAAACAGTTTATCGAGCATGCTTCTAAGATTCATCAATATATGATTGTCGCCTTAAATACATTCATTCAGCCAGCAATGATTAAAGCTTTAGATTATGATTCAAAAGAAATGGTCAAAAGCTATAAAGAAAGATGTGACTACATTTATAAGCGGTTAGTGGATATGGGACTAGAGGTTAAAAAACCTGAAGGTGCATTTTATATCTTTCCTTCTATTAAAAAATTCCATATGTCTTCTACAGAATTTTGTAAGAGGTTTGCGTTAGAATATAAAGTTGCTATTATTCCAGGGGATTGTTTTGAGGCTGATGACTATATTAGAATCAGCTATTGTGTTGCCTTTGATACAATAAAAATAGCTTGTGATAGACTAGAACAATTTATTAAAACACTTGGAGAAAAATAAAATGAAAGAAAAATTCTTTACTTTATCAAATGGAATAAAAATACCTGCCGTAGGATTTGGAACTTGGCAGACAAAAGATGGACAGGAAGCCTATGATTCAGTTAGATGGGCTTTGGAAGCGGGATATCGCCATATTGACACAGCCTATATCTACGGAAATGAAAAAAGTATAGCACGAGCTATTCAAGCTTCCAAAGTAGATCGCAAAGATATCTTTATTACAACGAAGCTTCCAGCAGATATTAAAACCTATGATGGTGCTACTCAGTATTTTCATGAATCTTTAGAAAATTTGAAAACAGATTATATTGACTTATATCTAATTCATGCACCTTGGCCATGGAATGATGTTGGTGGGGATTATACAAGTGGTAATATTGAAGCTTGGAAAGCTTTAATTGCTTTATATAACCAAAAAAAGATTAAAGCTATTGGAGTTTCAAATTTTCATCCAAAGGATATAGAAGCATTAATTTCTGCAACTCATGTAAAGCCTATGGTAAACCAAATCAGATACTTCATCGGCAATACCCAAGAAAAGGTTACCTCCTACTGTCAAGATAATGATATTTTAGTTGAAGCTTATTCTCCTCTAGCAACAGGTCAAATTCTAAAGAATGAGAGACTAAAGGAGATTGCAGAAAAATACCATACCACAATTGCTAAAATATGCTTACGCTACTGTTATCAAAAAAATACGCTTCCTCTTCCAAAATCAGTTCATAAGGAAAGAATTTATGATAATTTGAATTTTAGTTTTGAAATTGAAAAAGAGGATATGGATTATTTAGATACATTAAAAGAGATAGGACCAACACGTCCTTTAAGAAGTTAAAAGAAAGGCCTTTAAGCTAATAAATGCTTAAAGGCTTTTTTAATGACAAAAGGAAATCTTCTTCTATTATAATATACGAAATTTTTTTTAAAGTTTTTCAAACTTCTTTTTTAATTTTTCCAAACTATCATATTTTGTTTGTTCTACTTGTAAAGGAACCAAGGTAATATATCCCTTACTTGAAAGATAAACATCAGTATCTGGATTTTCATCATAAAGAATTTCGCTATCAGAATTCATATATCTTCCATCCTTGTCCTTTAAAAAGCTTGTTTTGAAATTTTTTATGCCTTGTCTACAAAAGCGTAATCCTTTTGACTCGGCAAATTCTCCAACAGGAAAATTAATATTTAAAACATATTCATCCGAATATAATGTATGATCAAATATATATGCTAAAACTTGATCTAATTCTTGGTCTACAATAGAAAATGCTTTAAAATCTGTAGATATAGCCACTGCAGGAACTCCTTCAATTTGAGCTTCTCTTGCTGCAGAAACTGTTCCTGAATAAATGATGTCTGTTCCTAAATTCAAACCATCATTTACACCCGAAAACACAACATCAATGGAATCCTTAAGTAAAGCCAAAGAGAGTCTAACACAATCTGCAGGTGTACCACTTGTTTTATACCACTCTATTCCACAATCCTGATTCACATATTCAAAGGATAAAGTATCATGAAGAACAATGGAGTGTCCAGCAGCACTTCTTCCTGTATCAGGTGCACATACTATGACATTCCCATATTTCTTTAAAGCAATCGCTAGTTTTCTTATTCCTACCGCTTCAATTCCATCATCATTTACTACTAAAATGTTCATTCCTTCACCTCAATATTTTATAAATTAAGCCTAAGCTTTCACTTAGGCATTTTTTCCTATGGTGCCGAAAATAGGGATCGAACCTACGACCTACGCGTTACGAGTGCGTTGCTCTACCAACTGAGCTAATTCGGCATTCACATCAATGGATAAGATGTATAAAAATTATACAACAAAAATATAAATAAAGCAATAATTCCCTATAAATCCATCGTGAATTTACCAAACAAATTTATTTTTATATTTTATAAAATAACACCTCCACAGAAGGCATCGTTGTTTCAAGGAAGAAAATCCCATCGGATTATATCTCTTTGAAACAATTCTATATGCCTTCTACTATGGAGGTGTTGATTATTTTTTTATTTAAAATGAATATTTTAGTTAATGTCTTCTTGTTTTATTCTTAATATGTAAAACTAATAGAATCACCAATATAATTAGTATAATTATGATAGCACCTATAGACAACCATAAGGAAACATCAAAACCTTTTTCTTGTGTTTTTGTAGGTGCTTCAGGAGTAGGTTGTTCTGGCTGCTCTGGTTGCTCAGCTTTTGATGATTTATTAGCCTTTGCAGTAAATGTAATGCTTTGATCTGGCATACTAAATGTATACTCTTTGGAATCCTTGTTAGGACTGATATTCGGATTCGAGCTTGCCCATTCAACCCATTCATATCCTTCATTTACTAAAGCCTTGATGGTGACACTCTGTCCAAAAAGATATGTTCCACTACCTTCTACTGTTACACCCTCACATCCAACAAGTGTGATGGTATAACTATTTCTGGTATAGAGAATAGAAACTTTTGTATCTCCATTCCCCCTTATTACTTTTTGTTCAAAGGCACTTGTGGTAAATCCTTCATAGGTATGACTAACTGCAGTAGTAAGTGAATCTGTTGTTCCTATTAAATCTTCTATTTCTAATTCATAATACTTACCATTAATTTTGATTGTTGTCTCTTCAAGGCTTTGCTTATAGTGATAAACCTTGTAATGAGTATCTTTATTAGGAGCAGTTTGAATTTGAAGTGTATGACTTATCGTTACATTTGTAAAGGTATAGCCCTTTAATAAAGCTTCTTTTAATTCTGTATTTGTTAAGGAAACATTATCAACTTTAACATCAGTTATATGGTATCCTAATTCAGCCGTAAATGTAACTACAAAGTTATTACCTACATTTACTTGGTTATTTCCAGACTGTGCAGAATTGCTATGTACTTCAGATTCTACTCTTATATATACTGAATCAGCATGAATTTTAGTAGCCTTAGCCGTAAGTGTGATATCTTGGTTTGGCATACTGAATGTATATTCTAAAGAAGCCTTGTTAGGACTTATTTGGGCATTGGAGCTTTCCCACTCAACCCAATCGTAGCCATCCTGTACTAAAGCCTTGATAGTAACACTTTCTCCATAAAGATATGCTCCACTACCTTCTACTGTTACACCCTCACATCCAACAAGAGTTATCGCATATGTATTACGGTTATAGAGAATGGAAACTGTCGTGTCCCCACTACCATTAATACTTTTTTGATTAAAGGTATCTACAGTATAACCGTCATATGTATATCCAACAGCCGTTGTCAGAGTTCCTGTTGTTCCAGTTAGGTTCTCTATTTCTAATTCATAATACTTACCATTTATCTCATAGGAGGTTCTGTCTAAGCTCTGCTTATAATGATAAACCTTATATAGTGTATCCTCATTAGGAGCTGAAAGAATCCGAATCGTATGACTTTCTGTTACATTCGTAAAAGTGTAGCCATTTAATAAAGATTCATTTAATTCATCATTGGTTAAAGAAATATCATCAACTTTAACATCAGTTATATGATACCCTATATCTGCTGAAAAAGAAACGTTATAGGTATCTCCTACATTCACTTGATTTGTACCGTTCTGTGAAGAAGTGATGTTCATACTAGAGGCAACTTTTATCAAAACCGTTCCAGGCTGGATTTTAGTTACCTTCGCTGTAAGTATAAGATCTTCACTTGGCATACTAAATGTATATTCTTTAGAATCTACATTAGGACATATTTGAGCATTGGAGCTTTCCCACTCAACCCACTCATATCCTTCATCTACTATAGCTTTGATTGTAACACTTTCTCCATAAAGATAGCTGCCATTACCTTCAGCTGTAACACCTTCACTTTCAATAAGTGTTATTGTATACCTATTTAAGTTGTAGAAAATTGAAACTATCGTATTTCCACTGCCATTAATATTTTTTTGTTCAAAGGCATCTTTAGTAAATCCTTCATAGGCACGCCCAGTTGCCTTTGTCAGGGTTCCTGTTGTTCCAGTTAAATCTTCTATTTCTAATTCGTAATACTTACCATCTATTTCATAAGATGTTGCTTCTAAACTCTGCTTATAGTGATAAACTCTATATATCGTATTTTTATTAGGAGAGGAAAGAATTTGGATGGTATGACTTCCAGATACATTTGTAAAAGTATAGCCATTGAATATAGCTTCTTCTAATTCTTGACTTGTTAAAGAAACTCCATCCACTATCACCTCAGAGATATGATAGCCTAAATCTGAAGTAAATGTAATCAGGAAGCTTTCTCCTACATTCACTTCATTTTTTCCATTTTGGAAGGAATGTGTATATTCTCCTAGCGTTACTTCAATACTTAATTTATCCAGCATTATGTCAACTTCACATACAGAAGATGTTATGCTGTCATCTTTCCAATCTGTAATTATAACATAATACTTATATGCTCCTCCAACTGTTGTATCCACAACCAATTGGCTATCTGTTGCACCTTTGATTGGTGTTCCTGTAGAAATGTCATCTTCTGTCAAGTACCATTGATAGGAAAGTCCTACTCCTTCTGCAGCAACAGATAAAGTCAGCTTGTTATTTAACTCAATTTCTTCTTTGTTAGATAAATCTTTTGTTAAGGATAGCTCATCCATCTCATCGATAGCTGTAAAATCCCAATGCTTCGTATTATTATAGTTTACACAACTTAATGCCCACTCTTCAGCTAAAGATCCTGAATATCCGTAAATAGGCACATTGTAATAAGCCCAGTCAACCATATCAAGAACCATATCAACTACATAGCTCTTAAAGTTTCGTCCAATAACTACCTTTTTTAGTGAAGGACAACCAGAGAAAAGCCCTCCAGAAGAAATTGTTTCTAGCTTAGGGAAATATAGTTCCTCTAGACTTTTAGAATAAACAAATGCATTTCCAATAATAGTTACTACATTTTTAGTATCTACACTTTTTAGTGATGTTGTCTCTTTAAACGCAGCATCAAGAGTTACTAAATTAGGACAAATTACCTTTTCAAGGGAATAGCATTCATTAAATGCATCCTGTCCAAGCTCAATTACTCCACTTAAATCCGCAATTTTTAAACTACTACAACAACCAAATACAGACCATGGTATTTTTTCTACCAATGGCATATTTACATATTTTAAGGATTGACATCCATAAAACGCATTTTGACCTACAGTTAAAATATTATCAAGATTAATGCTTTCTAAGAAATGACAATTAGAGAAAGCCTTAATTCCTATTGTTGTAATTGTTGAAGGAAGAATCACTCCTGTAGCAAGACAGCTACTAAATGCTTCATCCCCTATTTTTGAAATTGTCATTCCCTTATAGCTTTCAGGAATAATAATATTTCCTGTTGTATATGTTTCAACTAAAGATATAACAATTTCTTCTTTACCTGTATTTTCATTCATATAGGTGTCATAATAAAAACCCTTAATATTTTCAAATATTGTCTGAAATTCTATTCCATTTTCTAAAGCATATGTGTGTGCAAAAGTATCTTCATTAGCATAAATAACGAAGTCTGAAATAAGCCAATTTGCATCAAATCCCAATGCCTTATCGCCTATATTATTCAAACAATCTGGAAGAGTTACCACTTTGAGGTTTGTGCATCCATTAAAGGCATAAGCACCTATTTCATTTACACTTTCAATCGTAAGATTCTTTAAATTAGAACAATTAGCAAAAGCGTATGCACCAATGATGTTTATTCTAGTAAGATATACATCTGTTAAATTTATGCATCCTTTAAATGCATTTTCTTCTATTTCTTTAAGATACAACACATTAAGCTTTATAGAAGATATACAGCCTTCAAATGCACCTTCACATATTTTGGTAACAGGCTTATCATCAATGTATGAAGGTATTACTAGCTTAGCTGGTGCAGCACCATTTAATCCCGTAATATGCACTTCTCCATCTACAACTATATAAGTAAATGCTTCATCATTAGAAAGATTTATAATAGGATTCTTTATGCCTGTCGTTTTATAAAAATCCTCAAAAGCCGTTCCTTTATAATAATAAATCACACAGGTCTCAGGAACATATTTTAATGCATTGATTTCTCCACGGTCGTTAGTGGAGTAAGCAGGCATCTTTTCTAGACAAGGAGAAAGTGTAATCGTTTGAAGATTTTTACATGCATAAAATGCATTATCTAGAGAAATTACAGAAGGCAAATTAGCTTCAGTTAAAGCTTCACAATATCCAAAAGCACGTGAGCCAACATATTTCAAATTCGGTGCTGTAAAGCTTTCAAGTAGCCTTTGTGTATAAAAGGCAAGGGGTAAAAGTGTTTCTACACTTGGTAAATCAATATGTGTTACAAGTGTGTGAGAAATTACATAAGTACCCAACACTTTAGCTTTTGGAAGGTTTACAGAGCTAAGCAAACTTCCACCACCTTCTGTACTTCCTGCAAGAGCATAGGTCGCAAGATAAACTGCTTTAGGTAAATCAGCTGATGTCATCTTGTCATTTCCGAAAAATGCGGAACTTCCTAAATAGATGACATTAGGCAAATAAAGAGTTCTTATATCATTCTCTTGGAACGCACATTCCGATATAATTTCTACTTTTGGTAAGTTCACTTGAGTAACATAGCTTGCGTAATTGAAAGCAAAATCACTAATAATTTTAACAGATGGCAAATTGATGCTTGTCAGATACTTTGGGTCTGTATTTCTCATATAAAATGCAGAAGAATCTATGGTTTCTACTTTACTTAATGTAATACTACGCAAACTTGAGCATTGATAGAATGCATAGGCACCTATCTTGATAAGTTCAGGAAAATATTCATCATTTACGTACATAAGCTTTGAACAGCTTTGAAATGCATAGTTACCTATACTCTTTACGTTAGGTGCTGTAACAGTTTGTAAGTTTTTACAATCTCTAAAAGCACTACTTTGTATTTCGATGACCGAATTTGGTAATACTACATTGACAACATTTGTTGCAGTAAAAGCACCTGAACATATGGTTGTTATCGTTGTTCCATCTATTATCTGTGGAACAGTAACATCTTCAAGGATGCCTTGATAATATACTAAGCCTCCTGTTTCATTATCTACAATAAAACAATCTTCAAGATCTTGATTACCAAAACGATATGTTATATCTACAGGATTGCTATAGGAATCTACTTGATTTGCTGTAAGAACGTATGCTGAAGCTCTTATCTTTACAGAACGACTTATACGAATAGGAGATGTATATAAAATACCATTTTCAGGTGTAGGAAGTGTTCCATCTACAGTGTAGTAAATGACAGCATTTGAATTTGTATGAGAAATGGTCAAGTCAAAAGGCTGAGTACAATTTGTTACTAGATTACTGAAAGTTACACCTGATAAAAGTTCAGCATAAATATATCTTAGGTTAACCATTCCCATGCCATAATAGCTATCTTTTCCCTTATCACCTAAATCTATAGCTGTATTTTTAAGTAGCTTTTCTACTTGCTTATGGGTATATTCGCTATGCTCTGTAAGTACTAATGCAGCAGCAGCTGCAACATGGGGTGCAGCCATAGAGGTACCACTTTGTGTAACTGTACCTCCACCCATTCTTGCACTTAAGATTGCACTACCAGGCGCACATACATCCACATAGGAACCAAAGTTAGAATAATAGGGACGATAATAAATATTATTTGCATTGGCAACAGCAGCTACGGTTACAGCACAGGATACATTAGCAGGGGTAACATAGCTGACATTTGTATTTTCATTTCCTGCAGCAACAACGGCTAAAATTCCATTATCATCTGCTTCTGTTATGCATTCTGAATAAAGCTTATTGGATTCAGAGGTTGCAGTACCACCCAAGCTCATATTGAGTGCTCTAATATTAACGCCAGTTTTCTTTAAAGAGGTAACATACTTCACACCTAGCGTAATAGAGGATGTATAGCCTTTGCCTGATTCATCCATAACTTTGATAGGTAATATTTTTACATTATCTAAAGTTAAATCTACGATTATACCTGAAACATGAGTACCATGTCCTTGATCATCCTCGTATTCATAATTTGTTTTGCTGGTAGAGGCAGTAAAATCCTTACCACCAGCTGCAATACGATTTTTAAACCATTCGTGGTCTGTATCAATACCTGTATCAATAACTGCAACAATAATCTCTGGCAAAGTAGACATTGTACTTTTTATATGGGATGTGTAATTGCCGACCCCCATAGCCTCTGCACCCCAGCTCTTATAAGTTGAGCTAATAGATGCATCCGTACTTTCTGTATCGGTCTGTTCAACCGTTACAACCTCATCACATTCAACATACTCAATAAAAGAAAGCTTTTTGAAATACTCATATGCACTAGCTGTGCTTTCTTCATCCTTATATTGAAAAATATGCAAGTCATCATAGCCTTCAGCAGATGCAATTGCTCCACAGCTATCTAGATTTCCTTTATATTTTACAATGAGTCGCTTAGTTGAAAATTCACGTGTAAGTGTAACGTTCTTTTCTTCACTCCCAGTAACATTTACTTTATATCCTAATGCTGCTGCAACTGTTTGAATAGGAAATGCACAGCTGCCATTAGAATACTCCATAGCTTGTGGTAAAATTTCAACAGTATCATTTTCACTATAAATAACATCATTCTTAATACTTATGTTTTTTTCTTCATATCGTATAGAAGTATTATCCTCTGAATTTATTATACTAGCACCTGTTAAACGCGAAAAGCTGTTTCCATCAATCATATAACAACCATTTCGTTCATAAAGACCATCCTTACTAGAAAAAACAATTTGTCCATCATTGGAGCTAGTATAATTTTCCATAATGTTTAAATAATCTTTTTCAAAATCATGAAAGCCAATTTCAAAATTATTAGCCTTTAATTTAACATCAATTGAAGATATAAAAATAAATAAAATGCCTATTATAACTGCAACAAGTATTAAGTTTATTTTCTTTCTTTTCACTATAATACCCTCTTCCCTCAAGACAATACTCCCATCAAAAAATATAAATTGTTTTTCGTACAATTCATAAAAGCACTACGTTCAAAATTTATGTGATTCTATCTTATCATAAATTGAGCATTTTTTCAATAAACCGACAAATAACTTTCCGTTTTTTCTTCTAAAATAAATACATTTTTCTAAATTCCAATACCTTTAAATTAACAAACAAATTCCCTAAAAATATAAAAACCCTCCAATCATTGTAGCATATTATCCAATGATTGGAGGTAACTTCAAAGCTTTTCAATATTAAACTTCTCTTGAATTGCTTTTATTCGTTTGTAAGTTGATCTATCTTCTTCTTTTTAAATATTGGTTTATCTTTTGAAGAAAGCCATGCTCCTATAGCCATTAATACCAAACCAATAAAGTAGGTGTAGGGTGGCAACATACGAAATATTATAAGAGATAATGCAGTACCAATGAATGGCGCAATTGCATAATATGCACTCGTTCTTGCAGCGCCAAGCATTCTTTGTGCATATATATAAAAGAATATACTTAAGCCATAAGCAACAAACCCAACACCTAAAACAGCAAAAACACTCCACAGTACAGTAACGCGCTCTCCAATACAAAGTCCAATTATTATAGAACCTAATCCGGAAAATATCCCCTTTAGAAAAACAATTTGCAAAGGGTCCTTCGAAGAAATTTTCTTTGTACAATTATTTTCAAATCCCCAGCAGATGCAGGATAGCAAAATCAATAAAGAGCCAAAGGATAATTGCAAGCTGGATATATCCTCAAAGGATAATAAAATACATGACAATGTAATAAATAGTATTCCTATCCATAAACGCAGACTTATCTTTTCTTTAAAAATGACAAGAGCAATTATAGCTGTTGCAACAATTTCAAAATTATTTAGAAGCGAAGCATTTGCAGCAGTCGTAGATTTCAAACCATATAGCAAGAATATAGGAGCTGCTATATCAAGCAATATCATTGCAATAGTATATGGAATTTCTTTTTTGGTCAACCGCATTTCGACTCTATTCTGCTTATGGATTTTCTTTATTATTGCAATACCTAGCATGCCTATTCCAGCACCAATATAAAGAAAACCAGCCATAAGTGTTGGTGGCATATAATCTAATAATATTTTGGATATTGGAGAATGAATTGCGTATAAGGCTGCTGCAACTATTGCTAGAAATATACCTAGTCTGCTGACCTTATTCATTAGAGTTGTCCTCTATACATTCGATATTCTTTTTAAAGAAAGAATCTAAGATAGATTTTAATGCAGCATTTGTCACTACGGTATCATCCAATTTTTGATTATATAGGTGTCTTTCAATTCCAAGCACATGTCCTTCTACATCTTCTTGTTCAAACCAACTAGAGAGTATTGGCATAAACAATGGGCTTTCCTTTTTTGAACCTAAAATTCCTATAATGAATAGTTTCTTTAAAAATGCATCATATTTCTCTTCATTATGATTAAAATAATCCTGCATACGTTCTGATAAAATGAAATATAAGGAGGATGGATTTCCACAATACATAGGCACAAGAAATATGATTTTCTCATAGCTATTAAAAGAATCTAACAAATTATAAATATCATCCTGTCTATATTTACATTCATCTTTAAAGCATTCATATTCACATTTAGAACAGCTATTATAGAATAAATCTTTAAAAGCTATATATGTATCTTTCTTCTTCATAAAATGCTTAGCTATAGCTTCGCAGTTTCCAGAATTTCTTGCGCTAAAGGACAAATATAAATTTGAATTTTTATCCATTTGTTTTAAAGAACTTAGTTCATTCATTTTATCTAACTGCCACATTCTTTCTTCCTTCACCTTGTCCAAATTTTTTTCATATAATAAATTTATCACTTTAATAGCATAATCACTAGCTACTATAGAATGCTCTTTCATATGCGCACTTGCTATGGCATGTCCAATTACACGAAAAATAGTTTTTGATAATTCATCCTTTTGCTCTCTAGCAATTCTATGAATCTTAAATCCTATTTGTCTAACCTCATACATCCTAGCCTTACCCTTTTGCCATAACTCATTTATTTCAAATCCTTCTTTAATTTCAGGATATATGCTTGTATCAAAATTTGTGAATTGAATGATATGCTTTGCCATCTCTAAAGACCATTCTGCTAATACAATCTGATTTTGAGATGAATATTTTTTAGCGATTTCATTTCTGAGTTCATCATTATCCACTATTTTTATTTTTCTAATCCTATGAGAATTCAACATTCTATACCTATCCATATACTACAATTCAATCTTATATTTCTTGCATTTTTCTATTGCTAAATCATGATTTTGTAAAGCTGCCTTTTTGTACCAGTACATTGCCTTATCTATATTTTTTTCTCCACATAATCCCTCTTCATATATCCAAGCCAAATTACATTGTCCATCTCTATCGCCATGCTCTGCTGAAAGAGTTGTCCAGTATAATGCTTTTTCCAAATCCTTTTCTGTACCAATACCTTCTAAATATGCGAAGCCTACTTGGCACTCAGCTAATGCATAGCTTGTTTCTTCTGCAATGGCTAAATATCCTTCAAACCATTTCTTCATATCTTTTTCCCAGAATTTATTATCCAATTCTAAACATCTTTCTAATTCTTCACATGATTTATAATAAGCCATAATTATTCTCCTTCAAAAAAATACCTCCACTTATTGTAACACATTTGTCCAATAAATAGAGGTAAGTTCAAATCCTTTGGCGCAGAGAAGGGGATTTGAACCCCTGCACCGTGTTACCGATCTGCACGCTTTCCAAGCGTGTCCCTTCAGCCTCTTGGGTATCTCTGCATTTTGGAGCAAGCGGCGGGAATCGAACCCGTACTGACAGCTTGGGAAGCTGAAGTTCTACCATTAAACTACGCCTGCAAAAGACTATTAAGAATTATAACATAAACAAATATGAGATTTCAAGAGAAAAGAAAAGCTACCTACAAAAGTTTAATCCAAGGATCATTTTACTTTAAAGTATTTAAAAATTAAAAAATGCCTATTCCTAGACATTTTCAAAACGATTCTTCTTTTTCATTACCTTTTCTTATTAGGACATACCACCTAATAATCCAAGTACAAAAAGCACACTTCCTACTAAACCTGCAATAAAAACAAGTATGGCAATCCAGCCAATCCATTTTTTATTAATACTTAATTGTAAAATCCAACCTACTAATGCCCAAAAAAATGAAATAAGACCACCAATCACAAATGTAAGTCCTGCAATGATAGTAAATAGAACAAGTCCTGTATCCGAAAAGGCAACAAATAACCATGCACCTAAGACGCACATTCCTGTTGACAAGACAGAGTATGCAATACTTTCAATACCAAAATATAAACTTGTCTCTCGCTTCTCTTCATCCTCTTTAATTCGTTTTGCCTTATCTCTTTTTTTAGAAACACGAAACAAAAAACTTAATATACCATCTATAGCCTTTAACATATTGTCCTCCTTTATTTTTCATTATTCACTTAAAATAATGCTTTTATACTACTTCTTATATTATATTTAAAACCGCTAATTACTTCTACCTTAATCATACCGAATTTTTGAAAAATAGTCAATAAAAAATCAAATTATCCTCATTTTAACTAGGGTTATTTTAAAATTCTACGCTTCGTAGACTTTTTTTCTTGTTTTTTTTTGATATTTTGTAAACAATATAGTATAAATAGCAATGTGGAGGTTTTAAGTATGGAAAAAAATTATGAAATCGGTAATTTTATAACCACATTACGTAAAGAAAAAAATCTCACCCAAGGAAAGCTTGGTGAGCTTGTTGGTGTTTCCAACAAAGCTATCAGCAAATGGGAAAATGGGCAAGGTCTTCCAGAACCAAAATATATGGCTAAGCTCTGTGAGGTTTTAGGAATTACAATGGAAGAACTTTTGAATGGTAAAAGAAATCCCATATTAGAAAATGAAGTCTTAGATGATTTGTCTCGTTTAGAACATGTCTATAAATATTATAATAACGATTCTAGAGTAGAGATTGGCTTAAAGGATATTTCCTTAAATTTTAAATTAGGAGAAATCATAGCCGTAACAGGTGTTTCAGGCTCAGGTAAAACTACATTGATTAATATGATTGGTGGAGTAGATTCCTTTGAAGATGGAGAAATCTATATGAATAATGAAGGAATCTCAAAATATGATTCCTTTGATTATGAGAACTATCGTAAAAAATATATCTCCTTTATCTTCCAGGATTATGGTATTTTAGAAAGCTACTCCTTATTAGATAATCTTATTCTTGTTAGATTGCTAATGAATGATTCTTATAAGGATGCTAAAAGAAAAGCTTTAGAGATGCTAAACCGTATTGGATTTTTAAGATTCAAAAATAAAAAGGCTTCTAAACTATCAGGTGGACAAAAACAAAAGCTATCTGTGGCCAGAGCCATTTTAAAGGATACTCCTATCATATTAGGAGATGAAATAACAGCCAATCTTGATAGCACTTCAGGTAAAGAAATATTAGACCTTTTATTTGAGAATGTCAAGGATAAGCTAGTTATCTTAGTTACACATCACTATGAACAAATTGAAAAATATATAACCAGAAAAATTACTTTGAGTGATGGAAAGGTAATTGAAGATAAAAAGATTAGAGATACCAAGTATACTCAATATAAGGAAACTCCTACTGTTGGAAAATCTAAGGATGTTCTTTTAGGCTTCATCATTGCTTGTAAGAAATTTAAAACGAATTTCTTTAATCAAATTCTAACTTTATTAAGTGTTTTACTATGTGCTGTTCTTCTTTTTGGCGGAAATATCATTGCAGATTATTGTGTGGGAGATTATAGCCGTGGCGCATACGAAAAAGAAAACAAAATCATTGAAGTAAAAAAGAATGACAATATCTCTATTACAGAAAAAGAATTAAAGCAAATTCAAAATTTGAATGGTGTTGAATTGACTATTCTTCCTGAATTATATCAATATAAAACTAAAATACTTGGAATACATGATTCATGGAATGACTATCAGTATGTAATTGACAATTCTTTAAGTTTTGGAGATACTAAAATACAATCTATCGAAGAATCTACTTTTATTGATGAATCTCAAGTATGTTATATAACTTTTACGGGCAATCGCTCACTTTATTTTAAATTAAAATGCTTAGAAATTGAACACGCAGATCGTTATATTACTGATAATAATTGTATCTACCTATCTTATTCTACTTTAGACTTTATACAAAAGTGTTATAGCATAGAGAAAAAATTCCAAATTAAAGATACAAATCATTATTTAAATATCACAAATACTTACATTTCACTTGAGGATGATAAAACTAAACTTTTAGAAGAGTTTTTGGAAATTGATTTAACAGACTCATTTGAAGGACTATTTGTTCCCGAACAATATATATCCTCTGAGCTTAAAGAAGAAATTCATGATGAAACTCTCATCATTTGGGATAATCGTTTTGAAACTTCGCTTTATTTAACAGAGGAGGAAAGAGCTAGAGTTTCTTACACGTTCTATGAGGATTTAGAATTTGAAACAGAGCATCTCTATGTCATTTGTAATGAAAGTCAAATATTAAAAATTGATAATACCCTTAATAAGCTTGACTATCACACATTTAAGCTTCAAGATTTAAAATTTCCATTAGAGGATCATGATTTGTTCTTTTCAAATACATTCTTCTTTTCATTAAATGTAGTATTAGCTATTCTCATCTATATTTTGCTTAAAGTAACTTATAAAAAGCTTCTCAAGGCAAGGCAAAAAGAATTTGTTCTTTTGAAAAAAATAGGTTTTTCAAACAAGGCAATCTTTATACATATGATTTGTCCAATTCTGCTTTCCTTAATTCTTGCATTAGCTATTTCTGGATGTATCTATTTAGTTCGTCCGTTTATCATATGGTACTTCTACGTTATACCTATTTGCTTAATGGTTGTTGTAACCTACCATCTATGTAAGCATATTTATATTCAGTATAATTCCATTTTAAAGGAGGTTAAATAATGTTAACCGCTCAGAATATTTGTAAATATTACGATAAAAATAAATTGAGTGAACAATGTGTTCTAAAAAATATATCCTTAGAGCTTCCTGAAACAGGATTAGTCAGCATATTTGGACCTTCTGGTTGTGGCAAAACCACCTTATTAAATATGCTTGCAGGATTAGATACCCCTACTAGTGGTACAGTTTGTTATAATAACATTCCTGTAACAGATAGCTTTCGATATAATAATGTAGGAGTTATCTTTCAGGATTACGCTTTACTTGAAAATAAAACTGTTGAAGAAAATATAAGGATTGGCTATTTAGATGCTACAGATCAAGCATTGGAAGATACCTTAAAGGCTTTAGACATTTCTAGGCTAAAGGACCGTCGTATTTCTATGCTTTCAGGTGGTGAAAAACAGCGTGTCTCTATCGCAAGAGCTCTAATAAAAAAGCCTGCCTACATTGTGGCAGATGAACCTACGGGAAATCTTGATTTAAAAAATAGAATGCGTGTAATGCAGATTTTAAAATCCTTATCCACTCACATTCTAATTATTTTAGTAAGTCATGATATTGATTTAGTAACTAAGTATAGTGATCGCATTATCACTCTTACGGATGGAGAAGTGACACAGGATAAAACCATTTCAACTCCAGAGACAAAAACAAGCTATGAAGTGAAACAAGGAAAATCAAAATTCAATTTGGCATCCTATTTAAAAGACACCTTTAAAATAAAAAACAAAACAAATTTCATACTGATTCTATTTATGGTTGCATTAACTATGCTCATATGTATGAATTCTTCTAACATCACAGGCTATAAATATCAATCCTCTTCTATCACAAATAATTACATCCGCTTTGAAAAAGTGCTCCCCTTTGAAACATATACAAAGATTAAAAACCAAGGCATATTTCAATATGATATTGAAATTTATGACTTATATATGCCAGAAGAAAAAAGATTTTCTAAGGCAAGTAACAGTATTAGCATCAAGGATGCAACTATGAAACTATATCCTTATCAAAATGAAAAAATCCTTTATTCATTAGATAAAGAAAGTGAAACAAATAATCCTAAGATTTATTTGACCAAAGCACTTGCCAAACGTATTTTAAAGGAAGGAAGAATATGCTCAGCTTATCGGGATTCTGGTTTTGTAAACTTAAAGGAATTGTATTTTCAAGACATAAAGGATCTTTTAGGATCAAGCATTGATACAGGAATCTCATCTTACGATGTAGTAGGAATTGTGGATAGTGAGATAGAAGGTATTTTATATACTGAAAATTATTTTATTAGAAATGGAATACTGCCATATAGTCTTTATAAGAAGCATAACCCTCAGGCTTTAGAAATTGAAAAAGATAAAGTATTAGTTCTTGGAAAATATACTACAAACACTTCCATCGGCGGGCATATAAATATTGGTGGAAAACATTTGGATTATGAAATTAAAGATATTTATGAGGATGCTTTCTTTTTAGATGGAGTAGAGGTCAAATATGTCGTGAGTGACTATAGCTATTATGACTGTAATGCTCTTGGAATCTTTTATACTACTCATTTAGAAGAGGTAACAAGTATCCTTGATGAAGATAATATATTATATACCTTACCTGCAGTTGAAAATTATGGATATATAGATTCTAACCTTAATCAATTATATAGTATCTTTTTATCTATAACTATTGTTTTACTCATTTTTGCATTATTCTTTATCCTTCTAGATACCTCTAACTATATTACCAATCAGATTATGGATATTATCACATTACGAAATATGGGTATAACGAAAGCAGCTGTTATTCATACCTACGCTATTAAATTGTTTTTAAAACTATTACCAAGCTTTATAGCTGGATTCATTATAAGTATTCTCTGTACATATTATTTAAAAACCTTTAATTATCAAACATCATTTATGTTTGAAGTAACTCCTATTACACTTATACTCAGCTTTGTAATTGGAGCAATAACTCTAAGCATAACAATTTATTGTTATTTACTAAAAAGATTTAGTTCTACTGCTTCAACACTTAAAACCAAGAATAAAATTTAAAGTATCCCCCTGTATTTTGAATACAGGGGGCTTGCTCTATTGTAAACTTCAAGAACAAGTCAAGATAAAAAAAACAAGTAATCTCAACGTATTACTTAGAACAATTATTGGGAAAATACATAAAATTATAGCTATTATTAAAACGATTACTATTGGAAATATGTCGTTTTTTACAAATTTTTAATTTCTTACTATATTTTTGTTTTCTCCAAATAATAAAAATACCTCCAAACTAGTCTTTTTAATCTCGAGATCCTAATCTCAATGGATAGTTTCCTTTTAATTATTTTGTTTGTCTACTTTAGAGGTATCATATCAGAATTTCCTTATGCCTAATGGCTTTGTTTGTTTATATTCAGTTTTAGTTTGGGAATACCTGTGGTACACAGACGAACTATCAGCCTCAAACATATTACTAACTTCTATCCCTTCTTCGGGAGGATTTCAAATCATAATACTATATCGATAAATCGAAATTTATCTTACTTCCTTTTAAAATATTTTTCTTTTGCGTATTCGTAAGCCTCTTGAATTAGTGGTTTTAATCTTTCAAAGGTAGTATCGGACGGATTGAGCGTACACACCCAACTCATCCAAGCATAAATAGGGTGCGGCAGTATTTTATCCGTTTGCGTAAAGTCAAACGGCATATCTACAATCCCACCTTTTGACGGACGCATAGGAACATTACCGAACATATTTATAAAAGTGTTTTTGCGAACACCTATATTTACACGATAAATATTTTCTCTATTCAAATCCGAACCTTTATCGTTGTCGCCGTCTTTTTCTTTGACAGTCAAAATATAAATTCCGCGCTTTAGCGTATTATTCGGATTATAGAAAATTCCACTTTCGCCCCAACTACTTACCAAAACTGTATCTGGTAAATTATCAAGGCAGTATTTAAGTATATCGTTAGGCTGCATTTAATGTTCTCCTTGTATAAATTGAAATTTATCTTTACTTTCGATAAACTTATTTTGATTGGGTTATTGCTTTTATTGCGCCTTTGGCGTGAATACGTACAATTCTGTCATCATCTTCTTCTGATAATAATTTTAATTTATTTAAACAATGGCGAACAAAATTCGGTTTACGCTTGCCTAATACTCGAAACATTTCGGGTGCTTCTATTCTGACGCGAACATTCTTATCGTCAAGTAATTTTTCAAATATAGGAATAAAATGCTCATAGGCTTCGGGCGTATTAGTCGCTATGTTTTCTGACGCCCATATAAAACTTAAACGCACACTTGGACTATCGTCAGTTGCTAATAAGAACATTTCGTCCCGATAAGGTTTAATCAATTCGTAATCTGATCGTCCGATTCGTCCCAAAGCATTTAAGGCGCGTTCTTTTAGTAGTTCATCATTTGACTTCAAGAAAGCGGCAATTTGCTCTACAAACGGACTAATTTCTTCGGGATATAACATTCCCATTTCACCAAGTAGCCAAAGAGATTTTCCTATTATTTTTATGGATTGTTCTTTTAGCAAAGAAGCAACAAAGGTAATATTTTCTTTCCATTGCTCTTTGTCTTTTGTAAGCTCACCAAGATGAGAATATAATTCTTTTTCACTCATTGAATTTAAGCCACCTAAAACTTTACGTTAAATTACTGTTTATCGCAATTACATTATAGCAAAGCCATAATAATAAAGCAAGGAAAGAACTGCTTTTCCTTGCTTTATGCTATTATAAGTAATATTATTTGTTAGCCTTCTTACTTTTAGTCATATATAATATAACTGTAATGTGTTTTAAAGTTTGTTTGCGCCATGCCAAATAATTTTTATATTTAATTATGCGCCTGCAAATTTATTAATGCGCCATTCAAGTTTGATTTGTGATTAGCTGGATTACTACCGTAATTAAGATACGCCGTAAATGCAAGGTTTAAGTTTGACGAGTGAATTGTTGAATCTCAGCCGCCGTAATTAAGAAAATCGGATGCAACGTCACGTTGCTGCGAGTTCTGAAGATAGTCTAAAACAAAGGAAGTAATTCCTTCAGCAATAATATCGGACATCTTATAAATTACGTTCAGCCTTGTTGCGGAAAACAGAGAATAATTAAATACGGACTGTTCGGCGATAATTCCCATTATGGAAATGTCGCCTACTTTTTGCAGCTTTTTATTAGCGCCGCTGCCGGGCTTGAGTCCTCGGCGCGCAATTTTTATTAAGCCTATATCTCCCGCAAGCCCCACCGCCGCGTCGACTGCGATTACGGGGCTGTTGGGGTGTGTGAACTTCAAAAAGTCGTTCATGTATTTGACTTCGTGCGCAGTGATTGGCTTGGATAAAGTTCCGTACACGAAACAGTTAAGTCCCGCCAAAAGGCGCTTAAGCTTGGTGCCGGTAACCGGGCCTAACGAATCGCCTACGGATAAATCACTGCCTATGCAGAGTATTACGGGAGCGTCTCCGCCTGTGGGAACGATTTTTTTGAGTGCAAGACATACTCCGCCGGGAGCAAGCGAATTATATAAATTAAAAGAATAGTCCATAATGTACCTCGGGTGATTAATTTCGTCTGACAAGTTATTGACCGTTTTCAATTAAAATATAATAAACGTGACGTTTAATTCACGTATCTTTATTGTGGTAGAGCCTGATTGACGGTACGCATGTAAAGCATAAGCGTTCAATTTAGCAACGTGACGTTGCATCCGAGTATCTTTATAGCGATAATGCTTGATTAACAACACTCATATCAAACTTAAACTTTATGCTTAACAGCCGTATTTAGCGCCATAGTTGTTATAGCGGCGCAAATTTCGTCTAAATACGGTACTCAATATTGTATGCCGTATAAATACTTTAACGTTTACCTTAATAAATTTCAAAAAATTATCCACATATTAACAATCAGTTATCAACTGTGGATAACTTTTGCTAAAAAATCGCGCTTTATGTTTCACGTGAAACACTGTTTAGGGTAAAAAATTTGGTTGAATGTTTCACGTTAAACATTTTTTAAACAAATTTATGATAGGCGCATACTAAATTTTATAACAAATTTAAAAATTTGATGTATTTAAAAGGTATATGAAATAAGTGAAAATTGAGTAAAAATTTAATTAATTTCAATGCAAACGCTTGATATAGTAACTTTAATATGCTAAAATTGTTACTGCAACTAAAAAATAATACCAAATTATATAAGGAGACTAATTTTGAGTAAAAAAGGCAGAATTATTTCCTGGATAATTGTCGCGCTGCTTGCCGCTGCCGTTGTTGCCGTCATTGTGACGCAACTTTTGAACGGTGGTGCAACAAAGATTACGCGTACTAAATTTCAGGAATATGTAGAAAATGCGCAGTACGTCAATGAAGACGGCACCTTGCGCGAAGGCTATAAGATAAGCGACCTACCTAAAGACAAAGACGGTAATGAAATTTACACTATCGGTGAAAGCGGTAAGGTCGTCGATAAGAACGGTAAGCAGTTTGTAGTTATCTGGCGTATCGAAACGAGTGGCTACGAGTATTCGGGCTACGATGCCGTTACAAGAGGCAAAAAGATATTCTACTGCTACGGTCCCTCGGCTTACGGTTCCGAAAGCTGGGATTCGGAAACTCTCTATACCTGGCAGTTTGAATACGGCGTCGTAATAGATCAGGCTAATCCCAATGCGGGCAGCTGGGTTTCGACGGCGTTCTCGATATTGATGCTTGTCGTAGTTTGCGTTGTGTTTTTCCTTATTATCCGCTCATCAATGGGCGGTGCGGGCAAGGTTATGAGCTTTGCCAAGACAAAGGCACGTATATCTACAAATATTAAAGTGCGCTTTAACGACGTTGCTGGCGCCGAGGAAGAAAAAGTAGAGCTTGCGGAAATAGTTGAGTTTTTGCGTCAGCCTAAAAAATTCACTGATTTGGGCGCGCGTATACCCCGCGGCGTGCTTTTGGTGGGCCCTCCGGGAACAGGTAAGACTCTCTTTGCAAAGGCAGTTGCGGGCGAGGCAGGCGTTCCCTTCTTCTCCGTTTCGGGTTCCGATTTCGTTGAAATGTATGTCGGCGTCGGTGCCTCGCGTGTACGCGACCTATTTGATATGGCTAAGAAGAACCAGCCCTGCATAATTTTCATAGATGAAATCGACGCAGTAGGTCGTCACCGCGGTGCAGGTCTCGGCGGCGGCAACGATGAACGCGAGCAGACCCTCAACCAGATACTCGTTCAGATGGACGGTTTCGAGTCCAATGAAGGCGTTATAGTAATGGCTGCGACCAACCGCGCAGATATTCTCGACCCCGCGCTTACACGTCCCGGAAGGTTTGACAGACAGGTATTTGTCAATTTACCCGACGTTAAGGGCAGAGAACAGATATTAAAAGTTCACGCGCGCAACAAGCCCCTTTCTCCTGACGTCAATCTTAAAGCGGTTGCCCGTCTTTCGGCGGGATTCTCGGGTGCGGACCTTGCAAACCTTCTTAACGAGGCGGCAATTTTGGCGGCGAGAGCGGACAAAAAATTCATAACTAACGCCGAACTGTACGAGGCATTTGATAAAGTTGCAATCGGCCCCGCGAAGAGGAGTAAAGTTGTCACCGAACCCGAAAAGAGACTTACGGCATTCCACGAATCGGGACACTGTATTCTTGCAAAGCTTTGCACTAACTGCGACCCCGTTCACGAAGTAACGATAATTCCCCGCGGCAGTGCAGGCGGTTTCACTATGATGCGTCCCGAAACGGATAGGCTGACTTATTCAAAGAAATACCTAATCGATGATATTTGCTCGACGCTTGGCGGCCGTGTTGCCGAAGAAATAGTAATTAAGGACATTTCTTCTGGGGCGTCACAGGATATCAAAATGGCTACAAAAATGGCACGCGCAATGGTAACCGAATTCGGTATGAGCGAAAAGCTCGGACTTATAAGCTACAACGATGATTCTCAGCCCGTGTTCCTCGGCAGAGATATGGCAACACAATGCGCATATTCCGAAGAAACGGCTAAAATGATAGACGAAGAAGTGCGCGAAATCATTTCTACCCAGCACGAACGTGCACGCAAGCTGCTTACCGAAAACAGAAGTATTCTTGACAATATGGCACGCGTTCTTATCGAAAAGGAAACCATTTACATGGAAGAAGTTGATATGCTTATGGAAGGCAAGACCTACGAAGAGGTCATCAAGTATATGGAAGAGCACGAAAACGACCACGTAGAAAACGCTTTCAAGAAATACGAAAGTTGACAAGTTTCACGTGAAACACACATTTTCAAAGAGATGAATTATGGGAAAAATAGTTGCTTTTACGAATAAAAAAGGCGGTGTCGGCAAAACTACCACCGCGGTGAATATGGCGGCTTACTGTGCGCAGTTCGGCAAAAAAACCCTGCTGGTTGATATCGACTCGCAGGGTAACGCCACTACTGCGCTTGGTTTTTCAAAGGGTGCGCTAAAGAAATCGGTGTACAATGTACTTATCGAGGACGACAGCGTAAGCGCGAACACATTACCTACTCAGGTGCAGAATTTAGACATTCTGCCCGCCAACGTCGATTTGACGGGCGCGGACGTCGACATCGTATATAAACGCAACCGCGAGCAGATTTTAAAAAACGAGCTCGAAAAGGTTCGCGGACAATACGATTACATATTTATAGACTGCCCGCCTTCACTCGGACTGCTTACAATAAATGCCTGGGTTGCCGCGGACTCGGTTATAATTCCCCTTCAGAGCGAATATTTCGCCATGGAAGGAATAAGCCAGCTTATGAACACGTTCAAGCTTGTACAGCAAAGACTCAATCCTCATCTGCAAATCGAGGGCGTTGTGATTACTATGTACGACAGCAGGGCGTTGATTTCAAAACAGATTGCCTCGGAGATTAAGAAGTTTTTCAAAAACAAGCTGTACGAAATTATTATTCCTAGGAACGTAAGACTTGCCGAGGCGCCCAGCCACGGTATGCCGGTTATGCTTTACGACCCAAAGTGCGTTGGTGCGCGAGCTTACAGGGCATTGACGGAAGAGTTCCTGTCAAAACAAAAAAATAAGTAACAGAGGAAAAAGATATGGCAAAAAGTAATAAAGGTTTAGGCAAGGGCTTTGACGAGTTGTTTAAAGAAACTGGCGATGCGTATGATATGGTGTTCGAGCACAAGAGTGCTTTCGGCTATACCGAGGAAGAACGCAAAAACGCCGAGGAAATGCGGCTTGACATAATTTCCGCCAACCCCAACCAGCCGAGAAAGAATTTCGACGAGCAGGCATTGAAGGAGCTGTCCGACTCCATTAAAAAACACGGCGTGATTATGCCCATCGTCGTCAACGACAACCATGACGGAACGTACATGATTATCGCGGGCGAAAGGCGTTTCAGGGCGACAAAGCTTGCCGGCTTAAAGACAATACCCGTCGTAATCAGAAATTACAACGAACGTGAAATTAAAGAAATTTCGCTTATTGAAAACTTGCAGCGTGAAGATCTCAATCCTATCGAGGCTGCGACAGCAATGAAACAGCTGATGACGGATTATAAAATGACTCAGGACGAGCTGGCAGAACGTATCGGTAAGTCCCGTCCCGCCATTGCCAACACGTTAAGGCTTTTGCATTTATGTCCCGAAGTTATGGGCATGGTTGCAGAAAACAAACTGTCGGCAGGTCACGCAAGGACTATAGTTCTTTTGAATACGGCAGATCAGATTGCGTTTGCGCAGGATGCTATTAAGAATCAGACTTCCGTCCGCGAGCTTGAAAAAAAGGTGCGTGCCCACACGCTTGCGCCCGAAATTTTAGAGGAGCGCAAAAAGAAAAAGCGCGCTTTGGCATCCGTGGAACTCAAACAGCTTGTCGACCGTATGCGTTACACTTTCCGCACTAAGGTCAGCTTAATAGGAACAGACAAAAAGGGTAGAATTTATATCGATTACTATTCGCGCGACGATCTCGACCGCATTGCGGAGATACTCGATATAATTGATAAACAATAAAAAAACGCAAAATTTTCGGCACTCTGCGTCGTTGCGTTTACGTTTTGGCTAAGTCGTTTACGTCTGTGTAAACTCCTTCGCAAAATCCGCACGCGCCTTGCATAGCACCAAATCTCTGCGTTTTTTGTACTCCGTCCAAATAGCGTGGCGGAAACAATACATGAAACAAAAACCGCCCCGAACACATATCGTGTTCGGGGCTTTTGGTTTGATTATTTATTGGCTGAACCTCAGCCACCGCATTAAGATACGCGGTTAATCGGAACGCTTACGGAAGATTAGCGATGAGCCAATCAAGTGCAATCGCATGTAAAATACACCGATTAAGCGTTAGGCTTATTGTGGTACTCGTCAAACAAATCGTTCGGCGTGCACTCCAGAATATCACACAAAGCCTGTAAATTTTCGTACTTAATACTCTTGGTCTGATTGTTCACCATATTATTAAAATTCTGATAACTCAAGCCCAACTGAATATACAGCCAATATTTCGTTTTGCCCTTCTCTTTTAAAATATCAAGTATACGCAACATCATATATAATCCTCACAATAGCTAATGTTTACATTATATATTGGTATTTTGCTTGACAAATAGACAGACAGATTATATAATGTGTTCAATATCTAATGTATACATAAGATAAAGGAGAGCTATATGGCAATAATTAAGTGTCCGCACTGCGGAAACAATGTAAGTGATACGGCAAGTAACTGTATTCATTGCGGAGAGAGTTTAACGGGCGAGGAAAAGCCGAAAGTAAATTGCGTCAATTATAATAATTTGCTTCAGAGCGAACAAAGCGCGCTGAAAAACGAATTTTACGAATCCTATCCGCAGTATAAAAAGTACGAAGATAAAGAAGCAATGTTAAAAAAACTGATAAGAATAGATTGGATTTTTATAATTCTGGGACTTGTTTTGATTCTGCCCGGTTTATTTTACGCAAACGGTGACAACTTTGATTTGAACACGTTAAAAACTCTTTCTTCCTTATCTACAATAGGATTGATACTGTTTTTTGCAAGCGATGCTCTGGAAATTTTAAGCCGGTTCATTTTACGCTCATACAAGAAAAAAATTCTGCTTGCAACGAAAAAATATCAGAAATGGCTGAAAGTAAATAAAAATATAAATTACAACGTAACTTTTATCGGCAAAGATGCAAAATGGAAAAAGTACTTTGACGAAATAAACGTCGACATGGAGGGGTAATTTTATGGCTTTGATTAAATGCCCCGAATGTGGCGAGCAGGTATCTTCCACCGCAACACGGTGTGTACACTGCGGGTGCACGTATACCGTATGCCCCGAATGCGGAAAAGTTCACGTAGGCGAGTTTGCTGTATGTCCAGAATGCGGATTTCAGATAAAGACACAAAACACTTTTAACGCCGTAAAAACAACAAAATCAAACAACGGTTCAAGTTACGGTACAAACGTTATCGACGCATGGCAAAGCCGTTCTTCAACAGATAAAATAGTAATGAAATCTATAAAAATTGCAAACAGAGTGTTTTACATATTATTTGTTATTTTGCTGGCAATTGCGTTAATCGTAATAGAAACTTGGGACGACAGTTCTTTGGAAGCCTTGTTCAAAGTAAAAACAATTTACGACAATTCCCACGCACTGATTATTGCGGGGTGTGTTGTTTATGCGCTCAGTCCTCTTGTTTCCGAGGCGGGTTTTTTGTATTCGTCCGTAATGTGCGGAGCGTGGATGAGAAAAAACCAAATCGACGCAACGCCTTATATTAAAAAAGCCAGCGGACAAGTTGAACTTGACTTTTTACCTCAGGAATGGAATTATGACAATTTCACGTCCGCAGCGTATCTTTCGGTAGTTCCGCACGATAAAAATATAAAGTTTGTCAAAGTTGCTTTAATGGTTGTATGCCTTGCAGCTATGGCTACCTCAGGCGGTATATTCTTTATAAAGCTTGCCGACGAGCTCATTAAGCTTAAAATAAACAGCAACTACGAGTTTGTTTTTCATTACGAAGCTTTGATTTGTCTGGTCGTTTTCACGGCTGTCTATTATACGGTAAAAATAGTAATAGACAACATATTCAACAAAAGAAAAAATAATTGGCTACAGACATTGTAACATTATATAAAATTTGCCCCGCGCACTACTGTGCGCGGGGCTTTCCGTTTGATTTGTGATTAGTCAATCAAGTGATTTGCAATTAAGATACCCGTCTGCGGTGGCTCACCGCTTACATTAAGGCTCTGCCCTGAGCGGTGCCGACTACCGTAAGAACCTGAACTTCTTCACCCGTAGCCGCGTCAACGTATACATAATACGTGTTGTCGCCGTAGGTGCCCGTGAACTCGTAAGCCAGAACTTCTTCGCCTTCGAGAGGGATAACCGTAAGCCTTGCGCCTTCCTCGTTGAGTACTGCACTGAGCTTTTCACGCGCCTGCGCCTCTGTCAATTTAGCCTTGCTGACAGTTCTTTGCGTGTGGTTGAGAACGTATGCAAGCCCTTCCATACCGGTCACAATTCCTCTCTCCTCGCATACTTTAACCTTAATCATATCGGGATAGAAAATCACGCCGTTATCTTCATACACGAAGTTGAGGTTGCAGGTAGTTCCGTTTTCGCTAGTCCATACCGCCTTCAGGTTATCGAAACCGAGCGCGGTAAGGAAATCCGTTGCAATATCCGTACATCTCTCTACAGAGAAATTCTTGTCGCTGCAATCCTTAAAACTGTCGAACATAACAACCTTTCCGCCCTTCTTGGAAAGCTGAGCCATCATATCGCCGTCGGCGGTAGTGATTGAAATATTGAAACATTCAAGCTGTTCGGCAATTGTTTCACCCGTGCAACGCACTTCGGTGGGATTGTAGTCCTTGAAATACTCGTTTGCCAGCTCTTCGGCGCGGGTAGCGCTTATCTCTTCGAGCGTGTCAAGATTCTTAGCGCTTACCTTTTTAATGCTGTCGGAGAAAGGTCCGTCGTTAATTTCCTTGGGTGTTTCGATAGTATTGTTCTGAAGATCGCCGAACGACTTGAACATAAGACTGTCCTCTTTGCCCTTCATTGCCTCGATAATATCGCTTTCACTGCAGCAGGATGCAAGCTCGTTAATAATGCGTTTCATCTCCATATTGACGTCGTACATATATTCAAGAGACGCCTTCTGGCTTTTTGTAAGCTCCTTACCGCGTGCAACCGAGTAAAGCATAGACTGCGCGCTGTCGCCCATCTTGTTGACGAACGAAGTCATGTTCTGCGTAAGCTGCGTTTCCACGGGCAATCTTTCGAGAATGGTTTCTGCAATTTCGCTTTCGATTGCAATGTCGGTAAGAATCCTTACCTGCTCGTTTGCCGAGTTGGAAACTCTCGCCTTGGAAAGGTTCGCGTCAAGATTGTCGACAACGGAATTGAGTTCGTAAACGGACTGTGTATGAACGCCTGCCATATCGGCTTGCATACCGTTCATGGTGAGCCAGCCGTAAGTTACCATAGAACCGAGTGCAAGAGTAACAACGCCGAGAGATATTACAGCCGCAAGCCAGCCGCCGAAACCGGGAGTCTTGCTCCTCTCCGCCTTGTCCGCGCGCTTTTCTGCACGCACCTTAAGACGGTGTTCGCGTCTTGCCTGTCTTTCGGCAGCGGCAGCCTCGCGCTTTGCAACGCGTGCCTCAATCTTCGCCTGCTTTTCGTCGGCAATACGCTGTAAGCGCGCCTCTTTGGTTTCGTGCTTTAACATCTCTTTGCGCGCTCTGCGCTTTTCGCGAGCCTCGGCAACCTTTTCCTTGTGGGCGTTAATCGCGTCAAGTCTCTTCTGCTTGTGCTCTAACTTCTTTTCAAGCCTTTTCTGTTTCTTTTCCGCCTTTATCTTTGCAACTTCGAGCTTTTTCTGCTCGCGTGCCTTCTGCTTAGCAAGCTTTTTCTCGCTCACTTTCTTTTGCTTTTTAACCTTCTTTACGGGCTTTTCCGTCTTTTCCGACTTAGCTGCGGGTTTCTTGCTTTCAACTTTTTTGCTGTCGGACTTCTTTGCGGACTGACCCTTCTTTGTAGTAGTGGTGGACTTTTTGCGCTTAAGCTCTTCGGCTTTTTCAGCGCCGCTTGATACTTCTTTCTTCACTTATTGCCTCCTATACTGCGAAAACGTGTTTACCGATTGTGGTAACCGTCTTTCTACCGAATATCCATGAACTTGTAGCCACCGCGGGGTTGTAGTAGTAAATACATCCGTAAGTGGGATCCCAGCCGTTCATTGCGTCAGCCGCCGCGTTCATAGCCGTCTTGTCGGGTTCGAGATTAATCTGTCCGTCCGAAACCGCGGTGAATGCGTGACGCTGATAAATTACACCCGAAATAGTGTTGGGGAAACTTGACGATGCAACGCGGTTTAAAATAACCGCACCGACGGCAACCTGTCCCGTGTAACTTTCGCCTCTCGCCTCGGCGTAAATACATTTCGCCAAAAGGTACAAGTCCGAATTGGTATAGTTTGAAGTTCCCGAACTTGACGAACTCTGATTGGGCTTTTTGTTGCCTTCGAGCGCATTTACGGAATCGTTCATACCGAGCGCTTTGAACGTATCGAGACCGGCAATACCGTCGGCTTTAAGTCCGTTCTTTTTCTGGAAAGCTTTAACCGCCTCGACAGTGCCCTTGCCGTAAACGCCGTCAACGGCTCCGTCGTAATAGCCCCAGTTTTTAAGTCTGCGTTGTAACTCTTTTACTTCTCCGCCGACCGCGCCCTGCCTTAACACGGCAGTCTGCACATACGACGGCGCAATTTCCTCGTTTGTGTAAGCTGTGTTGAATATTGCCGTGGTAGTTCCTACGGCGGCGACCGCTAACGCTACCAGACCTATTCTAAGTGCTTTTTTCATTTTTCCTCCTTGCTCCCCGTGTTGACCACCGCGAGCGCAATATGTTTGTATCGTTGCAATTATTATGAATAATATAAAAATTCTTATTCTACAACCCTTGAAATTTTTTGCGTACTGTGTTATACTGACAATTGCCAAACAATTAAAATTTATAGACGGTATATTTTTTTATGCTCGTGGACATACAGAAAGTAGGCATTTTCGTATCCTATATTCTGTATTTCTATCGGGCTATATACCGTTACTATAAATAAAGGATAATTGTTTGGCGACGTTAAGGGTACGTTATGCGGGCGGCTCTTAATGCCGCCCTTATTTTTATGTCCGCAAAAAAATTTTTAAGGAGTACATTATGAAGAAAAAACTATTTATTGCATTACTTGCAATAATCTCGGTGTTCTGCCTTACGTTTGCCTTGACAGGTTCAAGCTGTAACGGCACCTCCGACAGCGGAAACAACGGACACACTACTCACGTTTACGACCAGAAATCAACAAACGTGGAATATTTAAAAAGCGAGGCAGACTGTACCCACAAAGCAGTTTATTATAAATCTTGTGAGTGCGGGGAAAAAGGAACGGAAACATTTGAGTACGGCACAGTAAACGGACATACTTTTAATAAAGAAGTTATAACCGAAAAATATTTAAAGAGTGCTGCCGATTGTATTCACAAAGCAGTTTATTATAAATCTTGTGAGTGCGGGGAAAAAGGCACGGAAACGTTCGAGTACGGCACAGCAAACGGACATACTTTCAACAAAGAGGTTGCGCAAGAAAAGTATTTAACAAGTGCCGCCGATTGCACACATAAAGCAGTTTATTATAAATCTTGTGAGTGCGGGG